>NZOA01000066.1 GCA_002695115.1 Planctomycetota bacterium | reverse complement strand
GATCTCCGCCACGATCTCTCGGATCGGGACGATCTCCGTCACGATCTCTCGGATCAGGACGATCTCCGTCACGATCTCTCGGATCGGGACGATCTCCGCCACGATCTCTCGGATCGGGACGATCGCCGCCACGGTCTCTTGGATCGGGACGATCATTTCCACGCCCACGAGCATCGCCGCGTCCCATGTCGCCACGCCCACGGTCATTACCGCGGCCACGGTCGGCGACCCGGGCGATTCCGCCCAGCGGGTTCAAGGTGGCCGCAAGAGCGACATTACCTTCTCCATCGACGACACTGAGGTCAGAACCCGCAAGCGAATCTACATCGACATCATCTTCACGGGCCGAGCTCAACTGCAAGGTGCCGCTTCCGGAAGCACGGGTGGTAATACTTCCGAGCGAGGCGCCATCTTCTCCAGTTACAACCTGGTAAACGGCTTCCGCCTCGAGTCCATTGACGGTAACCACCGCTTGCTGAGAAATATCACCAACAGCAGTCAGAATGACCAGCCCACTGGGACCATCGGGACGGCCACCGCGCTCCGGACCCTCTCCACGATCAGGCCGCTCTCCACGCTCACGGTCACCGCGGCCACGCCGGTCGCCTTCGTCGGCATCGTCGCCTTCGTCGGCATCGTCACCTTCGTCCGCACCTGCATCATCACCTTCGTCCGCACCTGCGGCGTCTCCATCGCCCTCGCCAGCATCGGCATCGGCGACTTCTTCAGCCGGAGCTTCCTCTTCGGCCGCTGCAGGCGGTGCCAGTCTTGTAAGACTGACTCTGAGTCCTAGTCTTTGATTATCTTCAGCGTCTTCAACTGCTTCCTCGCCCCCCTCGGCCTCTTCCTGCGCGTAGATTGTGCCGGAAGAAATTGCCCCAACAAACAACGCCAACGCCATCAACAGCATGAGGCGTTTCAATTCTGAAATAAACACACAAAACCCCTTCCTATTCCTTGCTCTTGAAGATCCCTCCAGGCCAGAAGAACCCTCATCTTTCTCTTACGATATGGACAGACAGCAGTCTACCCTCTGCAGTTGAATGAAACACCTTCATAACCATCTTGGTCGCAAAAAATAGCTGCTTCACTCTTTTCCCGATAATCCTGTTTCATCGACTGGCTCTCCACCAGGCTGCTAATACAGGCAGGTACGGCCTGAAGCCACCACTGTCGGCAGAGGATTTAAGCTCGTCCGGGGAAAAAGCCGAAGCGATGTCCACTTTACGGCCAAATATGCGGACTATTCGTACAGGTTTCCATGACCCCGCGATAAGAACGACAATCCTGTTAAAAATCCGGTTCTTGCACTCTGAGGTCAACAGGGGCAGGATATTGCTGAAGGAAGAATTCAGCGGAGTCTCCCGGGAACATTTCCCCGTCCTATGGTCATGTGCCGGGGCTCCAACCTGCGACACATTAGAACTTGCAGCAGATCGGAGAAGATTCTATGGCCAAGCAAACCGTCAGCCTCGCATTTGCTGTCACCGCGATGATCTTCGCTATTTTCAGTATCCTGTTGAGCGTCGGCGGCCCCTCGGAAACGACCCCTGGTTCCGAATTGAACTTTGATCTCCAGCAATTCGAAGGAAAGCTCGCCCGGCTGGAGGCCCAACTGGAAAGAGTGGAAAAAACCTCGGCCATTCCCTTCGAAGACGACTCGGACGTGGAAAAACCCGGGCCGGTCGCTCTCGATACCGAGGAAGAGATCGTCGAAGAAGAAGGGGCCGAAACGGACGATCCAGAGAACAGCCTGGCTATCCGCATCAGCGGCCTGCAAACCAGGATCGAGGCACTCGAGTCGGATCCCATCCAGCGCGGCTTCCGCTACCTTGACTCGGACAGCGCCAAGCTGAGAGCGGAAGGAGTCAAGGCCCTGGAAGAGTTGGCCAGGTCTGACCCGCAGGCGCTTGCGGCCATCCAGGATATGATGAACGACCCCAGCGAGGATGTACGCTGGTGGAGCATTGACTCCCTTGCCGATATCGACAGCAAGGAATCGATCCCTCTTCTCATGAACATGCTCGACGATTCATCCGCGAAGGTTAGGCGAGAGGCCATCAACAGCCTTGGACGACTGGGAGCCAGCGATGCCGGTCCCCAGCTTGCCGGCTTCCTGGATTCCGAGGATCCTGAAACAAGGGCCTACGCCGCGGATGCCATCGGCAAGGTAAAATTCGCAGGGGCAAGCGAAGCCCTGGTAGCCAGCCTGGACGACAAAAATGGCCGAGTTCGCAGTGAAGCGATCTGGTCACTTGCCGAAATCGGTGCGAAAAACGCCGCGCCGGCCTTGCGAAAGATCTACAACGAGGACCCGGGAGACAATCGCTATACCCTGGTCCGCTCCCTGAAAATGCTGGGAGACAACGAACCCTTCAACGCCGAATTCAAGAGGCTTTCGGCCCAGGCGATCGAATCGGAAGACCAGAACAAACGCACCGAGGCGATCCGCAGCCTGACCTATTTCGCCAAGGCGGAAGCCAAGAGCGTCTTTCAGCAGCTCACCAAGGATCCCAACAAGCGGGTTCGGGACTACGCCAGCTGGGCCCTCAGGGACGATCGCCGGCGCCGCTGAAACCCTCCAGCAACGCTCTCACTTCACCCTCTTCCCGCTTCCTTCAACCAGCTTGATCACCGAGCGGACCGCGGGCTTCTCGAATACCTCCGTCGCACCGCCGGGCCAGGCAACCTGGATCTCTTCGAGTGTCGCCCCCTCGATGAGACCGAAGCGGGCTGACAACTCACATTGAGAAGCCCAGCTCATGCCGCTCTGGATCGTTCGCTCCTGCCGCTTTCCACCGCAAAGCACCGACACGCGCGCGCCGACAGCCGCCCGGTTGACCTTCTTTCCCCGCAACCTCACCTCGAGCCACCTTCCGGAACAACGGTTTTCAAGCACCGTGGGCTTGTCATCAATATTGCTGACGACGATGTCGGGATCCCCATCTCCATCGAGATCTCCGTACGCCGCTCCCCTCGATGAATGCAGGGTCCCTTTGCCTCCGGGAAGGAAGCGGGATCCGTCGCTGAAAACTCCCCGTCCCCCGTTCAGGAAAAGCTGGTTTTTCTGTCTGTAGCCGATCGTGGACCGCAGGCTGTCTACCTGGGGGGCCACATGCCCATTGGCGACAAAGAGATCAAGATCTCCATCTCCCTCCGCATCGAAAAAAAAGGTTCCCCAGCCGAGGTAGCGATAGCTCGTGCTGCCAAGCCCGGCGGGAAAGGTCCCCTCGTCGTAGAGACCATCAGAGCCGGGAAGGTACAGGGTGTTCGTATCATCCTCGAAATGGGTCATGAAAACGGCTTCAACTCCCCGTGAGAAGACATCCCCGGAGGCGAGTCCCATACCCGCCTGCGCAATACCGTAATCGTTGTACGCCAGCCCCAGGAAGAGAGCCGCCTCCTCGAAGCCCTTCCCTGAATTGTTCAGAAAGCAGAAGTTCGCCCTCGTATCGTTGGCCACGATGATATCAGGACGCCCGTCCCTTCCGACATCGACCACCAGGGTGCCGAGGCCATAGCTCGCAGGAACCTTGTCGATCCCCCACTCACGGCTCACGTCGCGAAACTTTCCACCGCCCTGGTTCTTCAGCAGGACATCCGCCTCAGCCTCCAGCCCCCCGGGGCCGCAGAAGATGGAGAGCCCCTTGTACTCGCAGCCCCTGGGCCGCCGCCTGGCGACATCGATACGAAGATAGTTGGCAACGTAGAGATCGACCAGCCCGTCAGCATCGAAATCCGCGAAGCTGGCGCTCGTGCTCCACACCGGGACGTCCGCTCCCGATCCATCGAGCCGCTTGAAGCGACCTCCGCCAAGATTGCGATAGAGAACGTTGGGGCCACGATTGGTAACGTAGAGGTCCAGGAGACCATCATTGTCTATATCTGCAACCGCGACGCCGCTGCCCCAGCCTGGATCCCCGGTTCCCGAGCTGGCAGTGATATCGCTGAAACGCCAGCCCCCATCGTTTCGATACAGGGCGTTTACCGGCTTTGCGGCCTCCTCGGCGTCCTTGCCGCCCGGAGAATTGACGAAATAGACGTCGAGATCCCCATCCTGGTCGCAGTCAAAGAGCGCCACCCCGCCGCCATTGACCTCGAAGATCCAGTTCTTCTCCGCCGAGCCGCAGCTGTGCGTAAAATCGATTCCCGAGCGCTGCGTGACATCGACGAAACGCGGGTCCTGCGCGACTCCCCGCTCACCGACACCCGCGAAGAAGGCGAGGCCGAAGAGAAAACAGGGCGACAAACCGGCTCTGTTGATAAAAGACCTCTGGAGCGGCACTTGTAGCCTGGGTGGTTGATGGTGGAAAATACCGAGCAGTGAATTATTCCCCAAGACGAGCATCAGGACAATAAGAGTGCTCACATTAATGAAGCTGACCTGCGTCTGGATCGCCTGCGCTTCCCCCGGCGTTCCCGATGAAGAGCTGGCGACCGCCCTGGCGGCCGGACGTTTCGACAGGGCCCTGCGACGGGTCGACATCCTGCTATCGAGCCCTGGAGCCGCCCCTGGAGATCGGCGAGAACACCTGGTCGAGTTGCGAGCGAGATGCCTCTTCGAGTTGGGGGACTACCCCTCCTGTGAAAAAACTCTCCGGAGCCTGCTCGATTCGGTCTCGCCGGCCGGCCGGCGCAAGGCGGCGCTCCTGGCCCAGGTCGCCAGGCTCTGCTCCTACCAGCAGGCCCACACCCTCGCCACCGAAACGATCGCGCGCGCGCTGAAGCTCGACGACAGCCCCCAGCTGCGCCAGGTCGCGGTTTCCATCGCTCTTCGTACCCGTGACCACGAGGCGGCACTACCCCACCTGGAGGTCCTGCTCGACAAGAGCCCGGATGACCCCAGAACGATTTACTACCGCGGCCTGGTCCAGCTTCGACGAGGTGAATACCAAGGCTCCATCACATCTCTTCGACGGGGGCTCGAGCTGAAAGCCCTCGAAAAAGAGGCCCGCTTCGAGCTGGCCGTGGCATTGCGAAAAGCCGGCAAGCCGCGCGAGGCGCTGGCTCACCTCATCGACTCCCTCGCAGCCGAACCGACCCTGGAGCCGGCCTGCTACCAGGCATCGCGCTGTCTCCTGGAAATCGGCGGGCCGCGCCAGGTGAGGGGGTCCGCCTGGCTGCTGGGCTATTTCAAGGCCCTCAAGAACGCCGCCGACCCGTCCTCGCGAGACCATCACCTGCTCGCCGCCGGTAAGGCGGCCGAGGCGTGGCTCGCAAGGGCCTCTGCCAGGGAGACCCTCGGTGATTTTTCCGGTGCCTTGCGAAACCAGCAGAGAGCCGCGAGCCTCTCGCCCGACTCGCCGATGGTCAACCTGCACAGAGCGCGTTTCTTTCTCAGGCGAGGGCTCCTGGCTGAAGCGCGAAAATACCTGGAGCCACTGGAGCCGCCGCCCCGAGAACTCCAGCTGAAGCTCCGGGAGCGCGCCAGCGCCCTCGGCGAACTGAATGATGGGCCCGGAAAGGAGGCCCTCCTGCGCCTGGCCGCCTGTGATTGGGGCACAGCCGAGAAGCCCCTCGAGGCGGCGCTTGAAAATACCAGGCAAACCGACCCATCCCGCGCCACCGACCTGGCCAGGCTCCTGCTGGCGAAGAACCCCTCCTCCCGGGACGCGCTACGCTTCCTCCTCCTGCACACTACCGATCCCCAGCTCATCATCCCCCGGCTCCACTACCTCGGAAGGCTCAGCAGGGCGGAGCCCGGTAATACCGCCCTGCGGGAAGAACTTGACGCCCTGAGAGAACTTCTGCTTGGCTCCTGAGCCCCACTGAGGGCATTATGTCGGATTCTCTCGGATTACTTTCCCAGGACCACAGCGATGAACTCGAAACTTATCTTTCTTGCCCAGACGACAACCGCAGAGACCCCATCTGGCCGGGACCAGGCCATCGGCATCGCTGTTCTTCTTGCCGCCGCCATTCTCTCGTATTTCATCCTGCGCATCATCATCCTCCCCCTCGTTCGTGGCTGGGTCACCAGAAGCAAAAACCGCTTCGATGACATGCTGCTCGATCCCCAGCTTCTCCACAGGGTCTGCCTGCTGGCTCCCTTCCTGATGATCTACCTCCTGCTCTCCGGAACAGACTATGTCCCCGAGAGCCTCGCCGGCTACCTGCCGGAAGTATTCAGAAGCGATGACCTCAGCAACACCTGGTGGGCGCCCCTGGAGAGAATCAACGAGGTGATCATTGTCCTGCTCCTCGCCCTGGCTGTCAGCTCGTCGATCAACGCCTTCAACTCGGTCTACCAGACCTTCGACATCTCCCGCCAGCGCCCCCTGAAGGGCTATCTCCAGATCCTCAAGCTCCTGGTCTTCGCCTTCGGCGCGGTCATCATCATCGCAATTCTTACAGGGCAGAGCATCGGCTACTTCGTAACCGGCCTCGGCGCCATGACCGCCGTCCTCCTCCTCGTCTTCAAGGACACCATCCTGTCCCTGGTAGCCTCGGTTCAGCTTACCCAGAACGACATGGTTCGGGTTGGAGACTGGATAGAGATCCCCGGCACCGGGGTTGACGGAGATGTCATCGATGTGGCGCTCCACACCGTCAAGATCCAGAACTGGGATAAGACCATCGCCACGGTGCCGACAGCCCAGCTCATCCAGAAGCCGTTCAGGAACTGGCGGGGAATGTCTGAGTCGGGCGGACGCAGGATCAAGCGCTCCCTGAGCATCGACATGTCGACGATCCGTTTCCTGGAGGAGGACGAGATTGCGAGCTTCGCGAAATTCGCCCCCCTGAAGGAATACATGGAATCGAAAATACAGGAGCTCGACAGCCACAATAAGGAAAACGATCCGGGCGACGACCTGGTCTGGGATCCCAGGAGGCTTACCAACCTGGGCACCCTCAGGGCCTATATCATTCAATACCTCAGGAACAATGAGAGCCTCCACCAGGAAGGAATGACGATGCTGGTGCGCCAGCTTCAGCCGGGCCCCCAGGGGCTGCCGATCGAGATCTATTGTTTCAGCAACGACACCGCCTGGGCGAACTATGAGGGAATCCAGGCGGACATATTCGACCATCTCCTGGCAAAGCTGCCTGAGTTCGGGCTCAGGGTTTTCCAGGAACCCAGCTCCTCTGATTTCAAAACTCTCTCCCAATAGCTCCCAGCCCACGCCATGAAACCACGCACCATCATCCTGCTGCTCCTGCTNTTCGCCCCGAATGNCGGCTCCGCGGAGAATGAATTCAAACAGCCCGAGNTCATCATCGATGAAAAATTCACCATCGAGCTCGTCGCNGCCCCGCCCCTCGTCAAGCACCCGATGCTGGCGACCATAGATCCGCNGGGACGCATGTTCATCTCCGAAAGCGANGGCCAGAACCTGCAGAAAGNCGAGCTGCTGAAGCAGCGGCCGCGTTTTGTNAGGATGCTCGAGGACACCGACCGCGATGGNATCTACGACAAGAGCACCATCTTCGCCGACAANATGGTCATGCCNGAGGGCGCCCTCTGGCACCAGGGGGCGCTCTACATCATCTCCTCNCCCTACCTCTGGCGCCTGGAAGACACCGATGGCGACGGAGTGGCGGACCGCCGCGACAAGATCCTGGGCTATATGGAATTCGATGGCCGNGCCAACCAGCACGGACCGTGGCTTGGGCCGAACGGGCTGCTCTACTTTACCGGCGGCATCTTCGGTTATGACCTCGTCGGCACCGATGGAGTCCACGCCGCGAAGGGNACCTCGGCCGGCGTCTTCTCCTGCCGGCTCGATGGGTCGGACATCCGGGTTGTCTGCCACGCGGGAATCAACCCGGTGGAGATCGCCTTCACTCCCCGGGGCGACATGCTCGGCACCTGCGCCATCTTCGACAGCGTNGGCGGNCGGCACGACTCGCTCTCCCACTGGGTTCACGGTGGGCAGTACGGACCGAAGGATTACGGNTCCACCCGGGAAGGCTCCGCGAGCCTGAAACGAACCGGCTACCGGCTCGGCACCGTGGTTCGCTGGGGACAGGTGGCGCCGGCCGGGCTCCTGAGGTACAGGGGACAACATCTCGGCAAGGAATACCGCGACGACTTTTTCAGTTGCCACTTCAATACCCACGCGGTTCACCGCAGCACCCTCATCCCATCCGGCTCGACCTTTGGCGCCGGGGACGAGGTCTTTCTCCGCTCCCCGAGCATCGACTTCCACCCGACAGACGTAATGGAAGACCATGACGGAAGTCTCCTGGTGATCGACACCGGTGGCTGGCTCAGCTGGGGGTGCCCCACATCCAAGCTCGCCAAGCCTCAGCTCCTTGGAGCCATCTACAGGATCCGGCGCAAGGATGGAGCGAAGACCTCCGATCCCCTGGGAGAGAAGATCAACTGGAAGCTCAGCTCCCATGAAGATCTCACAGCNCTCCTCGCCGACCAGCGCCCCAGGCTCCGCGACCGCGCCAGGGAGACGCTCGTGAGCAGGGGAAAAGGGACGGAGCCCGCCCTCGTCGCCTTTCTCGAAAAGAGTGGGAGTCCCGAGGCCAGGGTGAGAGCCATATGGGCCCTCTCGAGGACAGGTGGTGAAAAAGCCCGCTCGGCCCTGCGGGCCGCGCTCGGTGACAGCGACCAGGGCGTCCGCCAGGCCGCGTCGCGCAGCCTTGGAGAGCTTCGCGATGCGGCCGCGATCGAAGCCCTCTGCCGAATCGTTAAAGATGGAGCNCNANGCACNCGNCGTGTCGCGGCCGAGGCCCTGGGAAAGATCGGCNGCCCCANNGCGGTCCAGNCGATTCTCCANTCAATGGAGACAAGCTCAGACGATTACCTCGACCACGCCCTCTGCTACGCGCTCATCGACATCGCCGACGCGGACGGAACCCTCGCCGGTCTCTCCAGCCGCTCCTCGCTCGTGCGACGCCTGAGCCTTGTCGCCCTCGATCGAATGGGCGCCAGGCTCGCCTTCAAGCAGGTNCTTCCCCTGCTTGACACCGAAGANNCCGCCCTCAAGAGAGCNGCCCTCGAGNTAGCCGGNCGNCATCCGGACTGGGCNAAGAACATCGCGAGCCNGNTCGATAATTGGCTGAAAATNAAGAATCCNGATCCCAGCTACCGCGCCATGCTCAGGGGNGCTATCAAGGCATTCATCACGGATCCCGGGGTGAGGATCGTTGTGGCNCGGCATCTNGAGGATGAGGCCAGCCCGGCTCCGAAGCTCGCATCNCTCCTCGAAGCGATCGCCCGCTCCGGCAGCACAGGACTGCCGGCGGAATGGGCTAAGGGCTTCAGAGAGGTGCTCGATCGCGACAACGAAGCTCTCCAGGGACAGGCCATCTCCACCCTTCGGGCCGTCGGCGAGACAGGCTTTCGAGCCCGGCTGCTCAAGCTGGCGGCAGCTCCCGGGCTTTCGCTCGACCTCAGNGTCTCNGCCCTTGCCTCCATCNCCCGNGACAGGGGAAAGCTCGACGANGGGTCTTTCGCGCTGCTGCTCTCCCAGGTCAGCCCGGAGAGCCAGCCCTCGCTGCNGCTGCAGGCCTCGCGGGCTCTCTCGGATGCGGCGCTCAGCACAGGGCAGCTAAGCAGGCTCGCTGAGCGGCTGCCTCAATGCGGCCCCCTGGAGTTGCCACTGCTGGTGAGCGCCTTCGAGCGTCCCGGGATGGGCTTCTATGTAAACGTGGACGTAGACGTGAAGGATGCCGCGAGCGGGCGTGTTTCAGGAACCCATCGTGGAAAAGCGGCGGCGAAGAACGACCCGGCCGGGGACCAGGCGGTCTGGAACTCCTGGAACCCACTCTCCGGAGCCAGGCTGAACGAGGTCGTCGACTCACGGGGAAACATCGTAGCTCGGCTCACCGTCGGCAATCCCACCGGGGCCGGCCTCACGGGATTNGCCAGGGGAAGGACCAANCCCCTGCTCGTTGACTTCGTATTTAACGGCAGAACCAGCGGTGGCGGCAGCCACCAGGAATACGTAACGGGCTTTGAACTCGGCGGGCTGGACCCAGCCGGGACCTTCGACCTGGTCTTCTACGGCACCTGGGAGCCGCTGGGGGAGAAGAGACAGGGCGCCGAGGTGNGGNTTCAACACTCAGGNGGAATTNGGAAAAAGAACATTGCCGGCATGGCAACCGACAGNGATGTCTTTACCGAGGGNNNCTCACACGCTTCCTTCAGNAACCTGCGGCCCCTTGCAGATGGGAAGCTCAANGTCTCCTGGACAGCCGCTCTCAATGACCGCAAAGAGAACCAGGGCGCCTTCAACGGCTTCAGCCTGGCCTCGCGAACAGTGGGAAAGAGCCCCGCGATCGAACAGCTCGGCAACAAGCTGCTGACCTCGCTGCGAAGCTCGAAGGGGCTCACCGCGCTGGCNCCCGGGCGTCTCGAGAGAGTCCTCCAGGGNTATCCCCCGANCGTCCGCGGGAAGGCNGCCTCCCTGCTCGAGAAAATGGTCGAAAACGACCGTGAGAAGGCCCAGCGGATCCAGAGCTTTCTCGCCCGGAAAGAAGACGCGAGCATAGAAAAGGGCCGGGAGCTGTTCTTCGGAAAGAAATCAGCCTGCTCAACCTGCCACAAGATCGGCGAACGCGGCGGCGACATTGGCCCCAACCTCTCGCGGATCGGACAGATCCGCACCTGGCGCGATCTCCTCGAATCGACCATCTACCCGAGCTCGACCATCGTCAACAGCTACGAGACCTACACCATCATCACTCGAAAGGGGCTTCCCCTGACCGGCATCATCCATCATGAAACCGCCGACACGGTTACCCTCCGGAACGCACGGTTGGAGGAGACCACCATCGCCCGCTCCAGCATTGTCCGCATGGAGCCGACACCGCTGTCCCTGATGCCCCAGGGGCTGGACAAGAATATCGGGGACGAGGACTTCCCCCACATCATCGCCTTCCTCAAGAGCCTCAGGTAGCGGAGGGCCTCAGGCGTAGGGCTGGATGGTCGGCTTGACGATAAGCTCGGGAACCGATGCCCGCGGAGGCAGCTTCGCCACCGCCACCACCATGGCGGCCACGTCTTCGGGCTGGAGAATACGGGCCTTGTGCTCGTCGCTGACCTGCTGGGGGCGGTTGTCGAGGATGGGCGTGTCCACCTCGCCNGGATAGATGTTGGTGATGCGGATGCCATTGTCGCCCTCCTCGTAGCCCGCGCCGATGCCCAGCGCCCGCTGGGCGAACTTGGAGGCGCCGTAGGCGATTCCCCCCAGGGGAATCGGCCGTTTGCCCGCGGTTGAGCAGATGTTGATGATCACACCATCCCGGCGCTCCCGCATACCCGGCAACACCTCGTACATGCAGTTGAAGGGGCCCGTGGCATTGACCGCCAATACGCGGTCCCAGTCCTCCGGGGTGGTCTCGGCCATGGAGCGCTCGCGGATGTTGATCCCGGCATTGATGACGATGACGTCGATTCCCCCCAGGGTCTCCAGGGCCCAGGAGAAGAACTCGCCCGTGCTTTCACGGTCCGCGACATCNCAGGTTTTCGAAAGGATCGCCGGCTCACCCGTNNAGAGAGCCGCGGTCTCCTNTAGCGGCTCCTCCCGTCGGCCGCAGATTGCCACACGGCCTCCCTCCGAGGCGAAGGCCAAAGCCACCCCCCTGCCGATGCCCGTCCCTCCCCCGGTGACGACGATTCTCTTGTCTTTCAGAACCACTTTAGAGTCCTCTCTCTGGCCATCACAGCTGCCTCTCTCTCAGAGCTCCAGCGGGAACTCCAGAAATGGAGAAGCTAATCAGCTTCTCTCTCATAAACCCGGAAGCTGTAAGCATACTGGTTTTTCTCATCCGGCTCATGAGATTCTTCACCGGCAAGCCGAAAACCATCGAGCACATCCGGCGGCAACTCGACGTCTCCCTCCACCTCCGCGTGTACCGCGGTCACGTAGAGACGACTGGCCGAAGTGAGAGCGAGGGCGTAGATGGATGCCCCGCCGATGACGAAGGCCTCGTCATCTCCTGCGGCGGTCTCCAGGGCCGCATCGAGAGACTGAACCACCAGGCAACCCTCCGCGCGGTAGCCGGGGTCACGGGTCANCACAACGCTCTGTCGCCCGGGCAGGGGCCGTCCGATCGACTCCCAGGTCTTTCGTCCCATGATGATGTGATGCCCCATGGTCAAGGCCTTGAATCTCTGAAGATCCGCGGAGAGACGCCAGGGGAGCTCTCCATCCCGCCCGATGACGTGGTTCTCGGACATGGCCCAGATGCAGGACAGCTTCATACGGCGACCGGCGCCTTGATGTGCGGATGGGGATCGTAGTCTTCGAGTACGAAATCTTCGAACCTGAAGGAGAAAATGTCATCCACCTCACGGTTCAGCTTCATGGTCGGCAGCTCCCTCGGCTCCCGTGACAGCTGCAACCTCGCCTGCTCGATATGGTTGGAGTAGAGGTGGACATCTCCGAAGGTATGAACAAAATCTCCCGGCTNGAGNNCNCTCACCTGCGCCACCATGAGCAGCAGCAGCGCGTAGCTGGCGATATTGAAGGGAACCCCCAGGAANACATCAGCGCTTCTCTGGTAGAGCTGGCAGGAGAGCCGCCCATCGGCAACGTAGAACTGGTAGAGAAGGTGGCAGGGAGGAAGCGCCATGGACTCCAGCTCGCCGACGTTCCAGGCGCTCACGATCAGGCGGCGAGAATCCGGGTTTTCCCGGATCTGCTCGACCACCTGCGAGACCTGGTCGATGGTCCCGCCTCCAGGCGNCCCCCAGGAGCGCCACTGGTGACCGTATACCGGCCCCAGGTTCCCATCCTCATCGGCCCACTCATCCCAGATACCCACTCCGTTCTCCTTGAGGTAGGCCGTGTTCGTNTCACCCTTGAGAAACCACANCAGCTCGTGAATGATCGAGCGCAGGTGGAGCTTCTTCGTGGTCAGCAGGGGNAAACCCCGGGCGAGGTCGAAGCGCAGCTGGTGGCCGAAGACGCTGGTGGTGCCGGTGCCGGTACGGTCGCCCTTCTCGACGCCTTCATCCAGAATACGATTCAACAGGTCAAGGTACTGTCGCATGACTCAACCGGGGTTCCTGAGAAGTTCCGTCAGGATAACCGGTTCCTCTCCGGTTTGTTCAGCATATTCCTCGCAGGTCGGNAGCAGCCGCAGCCGCATCTTCTCCTCGTGATGCAGGGCTATGTCCTCNAGCCTGTGCTCCACGAAGGGATTCCTGAATCGTTCCAGGACCTCGTTGGCGAAGCCTTCGGCGTCCTCCACCCGCTCTTTCACTGTCGGTACTATCTCCTGAAAGAGCAGACCACGCAACCAGGAACCAACCGCGGGATCTTCCACCGCATCCCGTACGGTGGCGAAGCCGGCGGGCAGCGCCTTCGCCACGAGCGCCGTGTGGGCGCCGTTGAGAATACGCACCTTGCGCAGGGCGTAGGGCGTCACGTCATCCACCGCCCGGATGGCGGGATGGGAGAAGAGCCCCAGCTTGCCGTCGCGGGCTTCGATAGCGAAGAGAGCGAAAGGCTCACAGGCCAGCGCCAGCGGGTCCTCCTCGAGCAGGGGATGCCCCTCGGGACGCCCGGTGACGATCCGGTCGACCAGGTTCTCGTGCCAGGCGCATTCCTTCGCGACCCAGCGCAGNAATTCAAGCGGCAGGCGCCAACGCTCCGCGAGCGCGAGGACGATCCCCCGAAGACGGCTGGCGTTGTGCTCGATGAGCTCACAGGGGAGGATCGTCAGGCCTCCGCGGCCGGCATCAAAGCGCGCCGACAACACCTGGAGGAGCTTAGCCGGAAAAGATGCGGGCGGCGAAGACGTGGAGCCATCGGAGCCATCTACCTCGTAGCCCTTCTCCGTCGTATTCGAGACGACGACCCGAAGATCTTCCGAACGCGCCAGCTCNAGAACCTCAGCCCAGCTCTCATCGGCGACCAGGGCCCGGCTGATACTCTCGACCNGCCTGGCNTCNTCCACCCGCTCNCCGCCTGAGATNCCNCGCAGGAGNACNTGGTANGCGCANCCCCGNTCATTGAGNTCACCGGCGCGGGCGCCCGGAGTCGACTGGACCACCACCACCTTCCCCGGATCCTCGCCCGCCTCAGCCGCCTCCTGCACGAAGAGATCGAAGAAAGCCCGGAGGAATTTCCCGGCGCCGAATTGGAGAATCGTCTCTTTATATCCGCTCATCGTGCCTTTACTGCGTCCCCCTGTATCCACTCTCCCATGCCGCTCAACCAGTCAGAAAACGCATCAGCCAGCCCGGGCCATCGGGCCTTAGCCATCCAGGAGGATCTTGTAGTTGACGATCACCATCCCCAGGAAGGCGAGCCCTCGGGCGACGTCATAAGCCTGGAGGCGGTCGGCCCTGANCGTATTGCCTTCCNTGNATCCGGNCACCGAGTATGACTCTCAGGAAATAAGCTGGTGAATCGGCTCGGCGCCTTCAACTCCAACCAGCCTCTGGTTGAGGCCGTTGTAGAAGAAGCTCAGCTTGTTGGGGTCGAGTCCCATCTGGGTCAATATGGTCGCGTGCAGGTTCCTGACGTGGAANCGATNCTCNATGGCATGNNCTCCNAGCTCATCNGTCTTNCCNACNCTGACNCCNCCCTTGATGCCNCCNCCCGCCATGAACATCGTGAANCCGTAGGAGTTGTGGTCNCGCCCNGTNCCCTTGGCNTATTCAGCNGTCGGCTGGCGACCGAACTCGCCGCCCCAGACAATCAGGGTCTCATCGAGCATACCGCGCTGCTTGAGATCCTTGATCAACCCGGCGATCGGCTTGTCTGTATTGCCTGCATGGAAGGTATGGTTGCGCTCCATTCCCGCGTGAGCATCCCAATTATCATCGTTGTGGGCGCCGCCTGAGTAGACCTGGATAAAGCGGACTCCGCGCTCAACAAGACGCCTGGCGAGAAGACATTTACGACCGAAATCATCGGTACGACCTTCGCCGACCCCGTAGAGCGCACGCGTGGCATCGGACTCCTGGTTGAAATCTACCGCTTCCGGCGCGTGCTTCTGCATATTGAAGGCCAGCTCGTAGCTGGCGATTCTCGCCGCGAGGTTTGAATTGGTCTGATGCTGGGCCAAATGAGCAGAGTTCAGGTGGTTGAGCTGATCGAGCAGCCGCCGCTGCGCCTCCTTGGAAATTCCCGCGGGACGCGCAAGATCGAGGATCGGCGTACCCGTTGCCTTGACAACCGTGCCCTGGTAGGAGGCCGGCATATAGCCGCTTGTCCAGTTCTTGGCGCCGCTGATCGGCCCACCTTTCTTGCTCAGCATGACGACGAAGCCGGGCAGGTTCTGGTTCTCGCTGCCGAGGCCGTAGGTTGCCCAGGTCCCGATACAGGGATTGCCGCTGAGAACACGCCCGGAGTTCATGTTCAGGAGAGCCGATCCATGCAGGGGCGAGTCGGCGTACATCGAATGAATAAAGCCGATATCATCGACGCAGGTACCGAGGTGAGGAAAGAGGTCCGAAACCATCTTTCCGCATTTACCATAGCGCTTGAATTTCCACTTGGGCCCCACGACACGCCCCTTGCTCTTGCGACCGCCACGGCCGAAGGTCTTGACCTCGATGGTCTTGCCATCGAGAGGATAGAGTTTCGGCTTATGGTCGAAGGTATCGACCTGGCTGGGGCCTCCATACATGAAGAGAAAGATCACGCTCTTCGCCTTGGGCTTGAAGTGCGGCTGTTTTACTGAAAGGGGATTCTCAAACTTGGTCGCACCATCGGCCGCCAGGGACTGGTTGGCGAAAAAGCCGTCGCCAAGCATTCCAGCCAGGGCTGTCGCGGTAAATCCGCCGCCCGTCTCCCAGAGGAATTCTCTGCGGGTACGACCGCAAAACTGGCCGCCACCACTCTCTCTATTTGTCGCTTTCTTCATTTTTCGATCCACTCCTCAGTCGAGGTATACAAATTCATTGAGGTTCAAAGCCATCAGACAGAAATACTTGAACGCCTGCACGGCGCTGAACTTGTCCTCTGCCTGGAATTCATTGACCAATTTGACGCAACTGTCTATTTCCCCCTTCAGCGGTTCTCTGCAGAAAACACGGCTGAGCGCCAGCCTGATTTTTTGACGAACGTCCTCACCTGCCGCCTCATGAAGATAACCGGAAAATACGCCGGCCTGGTCATTCAGAAACTTGCTGTTGAGCATGGTCAGCGCCTGGGTCGGAACCGTCGTGGTGAAGCGCATGGCGCAGCTGGAGTCCGTATCCGCCAGGTCATGGGTCGACAACATGGGTGGTATCAGGGAGCGCTTGATGAAGATGTAAACACTGCGACGATTCCGCTCTCCAGGGGATGACTTCCGCCAGACACCGCCTGGCCGGGAAGAGGTCTGGAGAACGGCCTGGGGAACCTCGGGATAGAAGCTCGCGCCAAGGTACTTGAGGTTGATGGTCCCATTGACCTTCAGGATCGAGTCGCGAATCTCCTCCGCCGATAGGCGTCGCATATTGAAACGCCAGAAGAGGTTGTTGGCGGGATCCGCCCGTAATGATTTTTCGACAGCCTGTGAGGACGTCAGGTAGACGTTCGATGTCATCAAGAGTTTGTGGAACGTCTTGAGCTTCCAGCCGCCGGCGACCATCTGGATTGCCAGCCAGTCGAGCAACTCCGGATGGGTCGGCAACTGGCCGAGCTTGCCGAAATCGCTGGGCGTCGGACAGATCCCCCGTCCGAAATGGAACTGCCAGATACGGTTAGCTATGGCGCGGGAGCTGGTGGGGTTGTCTTTGCTGACCATCCACTCCGCCAGGGTCTTTCGCTTGCCGGAGGTCGGAGAATTGGACGGCCGATCGGGAATCTGTGGAGCGATCGAGGTCAGGACCGATGGAAAACCCGGCTCCACCTTCTTGCCCTGGAGATGAGGGTTACCCCTGAGCAGGATATGGGTTGGAGACCGGCCCTTCTCGGCCACGGCCAGGGTGTCGTAGCTCGTCGACTTGGTGGTCTGAACGACCCCCCTCGCCTTGCTGTCCTGGAGCTTTTTGCGAAGCTCCTCATAGAGCTTCCGGTCCGCGGCCCCAACCAGCTCCTCGCCGCGTCTCCTGATCAGCGTCGTGACATCCTCACCCCGGAAGCTGCCGGCCCGCAGGCCCACATCGATGTACTGCCCTCCCCCGGTCTGCCTGCAATGCACAGCGATGGTGTTCAGGCCGGCTCCGAGAGCCTGGACCGCCGTCTGGGGCAGGCTGAATGAAATGTAATTACCGCGGTGGCCGGAGAGCTTTTTCACCAGGGCGCCGTTGAGATAGACCTCGGCATCTTCGTCGTGATAGATGTCGAGAAAGAGGGTGCCCGGTACCCGGTCAAGGCTGAAGTCCTTACGCAGCCAGATATCCCTGGTCTTCCACTCAGTCTTCACCACCGCTCCGGGGGTGCCATGGGTTCCGAAGCCGCCGGGTCCCTTCTTCCATCCCTTGGCCTTGAAGCCGGGTCTCGCCCAGCTATCGGCGGGCTTCTTGCTTGTATAGGACCAGCGCTGGGGGGTTTTTCTCGAATCCCCGACAATGATCGCTCCCTCAGACTTGGTAAGCGTCAGGGACCGTTCCTCGAAACCCGGCCCGGACCAGACGACGGAAAGAAGCGGCTCCTTGTAGCCGTTGAAATACTCCAGGCGTATCTTCCTCAGACCGGCCGCCAGGTCGACGGAAGCATCTCCGGAGTGGGCACCAAGCCCATCGGCCTCGTAGACCCTGGCCCCATCGACGAGAAGACGGACACCGGCCGTACTGGAAACCTTGAACACATACTTCCCGGCCGCGGGCACCCTCAGCTTGCCCTCAAAGACCAGCCCGATGGCATGCTTTCGCGAGGCGGGCTTCAGGGAGAAGAAACCATCGGCCAGCCTCCCCTCGGTCTCATATTTGATCAGGTCGAAATCAGGAAGGTTCTTCCAGGTGTCGCGGTAGAACTTGAAGGACAGCTCGACCAGGTCGGGCACGCGCACTCCCGTGGCTGTCCTGAGGCCATCCTTTTTCATGAGCGCCAGCTTGAAATTCTCTTCGATGCGGAAGAGCTGGTTGTAGAGCTCGTTTTCATGGGCTTCCTTGCGTGCCAGCTCCTCCTTGAGCTTCTCCGACTCGACGTTATCCATGACCTTGCGCGTCATGCGGTCGTTCATGTTGGTAACGTCCTGGAAGAAAGCCAGCAGGCGGTAGTAATCTTCCTGCGGAATCGGATCCCGCTTATGATCGTGGCAGCGCGCGCAGCCCACCGTCATTCCCATGACCACCTGGGACGTGGTGGCGAGCACTCCATCGAGCACATCGTATTTCGCCAGCAGCCTGTCGGCCGGCTCATCGTTCCAGATCCCGAGCCGGTAAAACCCCGTAGCGGAGATGCTGTCCGCGTCGGCATCCTCGAGCTCATCGCCGGCGATCTGCTCGATCACGAAACGATCGTAGGGCTTGTCCTCGTTGAAGGCCTTGATGACGTAATCACGGTAACGCCACGCGTTCGGCTTGTTGTTGTCCCGCTCATAGCCATGGGTCTCGGCGAAGCGCACCAGGTCAAGCCAGTGCCGGCCCCATTTTTCNCCATAGTGGCGGGACTCCAGCAGCCTGTCGATCACGGCCTCCCAGGCTCCAGGAGATTTGTCGGCCTCGAAAGCCCTGACCTCCTCGGGAGTCGGCGGCAGCCCTGTCAGATTGTAGTAGGCCCTGCGAATGAGGGTGCCCTTGCTCGCCGGCGGCGCCGGTTCGAGCCCCTCCTTCTCGAGCCTCGAAAGGATGAAAGCGTCGATCGGATTCTTCACCCACTTGCTGTTCTTCACCCCNGGAACGGGTACCTTTGCGAGGGGTTTATAAGCCCACCAGCTCCGATCTTCTTCGGTGATGCCGCCAAAGGCTTCCTTTTCCGGATGAGCCGTCGCGCCCGNGGCGCCNGGCGTCCAGGGCAACCCCATCTTNACCCAGCGGGTGATCAGNTCGATCTCAGCCTGTGGCAGCTTCCCCTTCGGGGGCATCTCATGCTCGTCGTCCTTGTAGCTGATCATCTCCAGGATCAGGCTCTTCGCAGGATTCTCGAGGCTGACGGCGGGACCGACGACCCCGCCCTTGAGGATATTGGCGCGCGTGGTCAGGCGCAGGCTGCCCTTCACCTTCTTTTTGTCACCATGNCANTTGAAGCAGCGCTCCTCGAGGACCGGCTGGACCTCCTTCTCGAAGAAGCTGACCTGCTCGGGCGTAAACTCGGTGGCCTTCTTTTCCTCTGCCGAAACATCGGCGGATAACGAAAGAAAACCCGCGAAAAAAAAGAAACTGAACACTGAAAGAAACTGCCTGGTGATGCTCATGTGGTAACCCTCGGNTCTGTTCATGTAACTCCTTGCCACCANNAAAACCGNGCCTCCATCNAAACGAAAAATCCACGGTCCNGTTCGTATGCTACTACAATTTAGTGGATCTAAGGTTTCTTCTCAAGAAATGGTGTGCCAAGGATGGAATTAAACTCCGATTATCTGCCGGAAATCAGGATCCTGGAGTCTTCGGTTGCCTGTAGACCTTGAGCTTTTCGATATAAGGAAGCGTATCCGGAAGCACCCTGACCGCAGTCGTGAACTTGATTGTTTTTCCTGAATCCAGCGCGTAGGTCAGCTCGACAAAGAAGGCGATCCAGCCTTTCTCGGGAAGCCGCACCCGCCCGAGATACTGCCCGTTGCCCTCATCGCCAAGCAGGCGGCTTTCCCATGCNTTGCCGAGGGACACCANCCTGAAATCACGCGCATCGGGATTGGCGGCCNGCCAGAGCCGNANCTCNNCGGGACGATCCACGGCTGAAACCCGGATCGAGCCNTCATCNTCGAACTTCCAGGAAAATTCCGGTCTCGGAATCCCTCCGGCGATCAGCCCGGTGTAGGCGGTTATACTCTCGGTCACATCGGATCCTGAAAGGGAGTGATCGGTATTTGGAATGTAGCGCAGGTATTTCTCNCCCTGGAGCTCGTCGAAATAGAACCGGGAGGAGTCGGGCAGAAAAAACTGATCTCCTGCTGAGTTAACGATGTACTTGGGCATCCGCAGGCGGTCGAGATGGTAGTAGGGGTCGACCAGCCTGATGAGGTCCCTGTAGGTTCCCTCGTTCTTCCGCGCCATGATGCCCTGCTCCTCGTAATCGCGAACAGCGGGAGCCCAGAAGCCGTAGGCCGCGTAGTGATGGTCCATGGATGGGATCACGTTCACCACGTCGATCACGATGGGGATGATTGCCGAGACCCGGGGATCCGTGGCGCCGGTAAGCCAGGNGGTCCAGCCTCGCTTGCTGCCCCCAGCCACAACAAACCCGCTGATATCCAGCGGCTTCTCCAGGGACTCGGCGGCCGTCGAGCCGAGGAATTCCTCCACAGCGTCCATCGCCCGAACGGCGCTCTTCACCATCGGCCAGCGCGCCAGCCAGGTCCGGTCACCCGTCTCCAGGTACAGGTTCCAGGTATGGGCGACCAGGTCATCCTCGTAGCGTCCGCGAAACTCGGGGGCGAAACCAAGCGGCTGGTTAGGCACCATGCCGAGGGTCGCAACGACTGCCCCCGAGCCCACAGCCATCTCCACGGCCTTCTCCTCGGCGCCAGCCGGCGCCTTACCCTTATTACTGCCGCCGGAGATGATGAGGAGAGCCTTCGAAGATTCACCCCGCCCTGCCGCCTCCTTGNCGGAGTCGGGAATCACGATCGAGAGCCAGTGGGTCCAGAGTGTGCGGTCCA
The DNA here is from genome assembly GCA_002695115.1 of Planctomycetota bacterium. Lineage (GTDB taxonomy): Bacteria > Planctomycetota > UBA8108 > UBA8108 > UBA8108 > UBA8108. The sequence continues at coordinate 25,839 of NZOA01000066.1, read as the reverse complement.
CCTCCCGCTCCGTGCGCCAGGTCTGCGACACCAGCCTGAGAAGATGATGGTGATAGCCAACCCCGCTGCCGGACTCGAGCACATCCCATGAGTAGCTGCCATCGCGAAGATTGACGTACTCTTCGAGGGAAAAATCCTTCACGCGGATCATCGAACAGCCGGCCGCCGCAAGGCTCACGGCAAGAACGCAAAGTCTCACCACACCGGGAAGTGAACATCTCATCAGGCCTCTCCTTCAGCCAGCAGGCCGCCAAATCGAAAAATCATTCTCCAAAGACCTCCTGGAGGGCTTCTCTCATGACCTCGGGATCAGGCTCTACACCTGTCCAGTACCTGAACCCGACAACCCCCTGGTTCACCAGCATGCCGAGCCCGTCGAGGACCGTGCAGCCGCGCTCGGTCGCGTCTCGCACCAGGCGTGTCCTGGGCGGATTGGGAATGACGTCAGCCACGACCATCGAAGGCTCGAGCGTATCGATATCCAGGGATACCCGCGCGTCTACATCGGGAAAGAGACCTATGGAGGTCGCGTTGACGACGATGTCGGTTCCAGCCGGAACGGAGAAATCCCCCTCCCAGGGCACGAACGAAGCCACAACGCCAACCTTGTCTACNAGCAGATCNGCCAGCTCCTGNCCCCGCTCAGCCGTCCTGTTGACGATGGTGAAGCTNACGGCGCCCGCCAGCCCCATCTCCACCCCGATAGCCCTGGCGGCGCCGCCCGCGCCAAGAATCACGACCTTCTTGCCCGCGGGGTCCGTGACCTCCCTTACCGACTGGACAAAACCCTTACCGTCGGTATTCTCGCCGACCAGTTCGTCTCCCTCGCACACGATGCAGTTGACCGCCCCCATCATCGCCGCCGACTCTCCCAGCCTGTCGAGATGTTCGATGACGGCGACCTTGTGAGGAATCGTGCAATTGCCGCCACGAAAGTTCATCGCGCGCATGCCCGTAACGGCATCGGCGAGATCCTCGGGCTCAACCTCGAGCGAGAGGTAGCGCCAGTCAAGGCCATGATGGGCAAAGGCCTTCTCGATCATGTACTGGGTGGGGTTTTCCGCGATCGGCTTGCCGAAGACCGCCACCAGCTCCTGCTTGAAATTCCATTCTTTCGCCATGGTATCGCTCCGGAAAAACAACTCGCCTGCGCTTGATCGCTGGGCAGGGCAGGTTACCAAGCTGCGCTCCCTTTGAAAAGCCCATCCGGGCCCTCAGGCAATGAGGTCGGTGATCGGATCTCCCTCGGCGATCACCAGCGGCCTGTCCTGGGTATCGTAGACCTCCGTCGAAGGATCGATCCCCATGAGGTGGAAAATGGTCGCGGCAAGATCGTCAGGCCTGACAGGATCGCGGCTTGGATAGGCGCCCGTCGAGTCGGAGGCTCCATAGACGTAGCCACCCTTGACTCCACCTCCGGCCAGCAGCGCCGAATAGCATTGAGGCCAGTGGTCCCGGCTCTTATTGGCGTTGATCTTCGGGGTACGGCCGAACTCTCCCATCCAGACGACCAGGGTATCATCGAGCAGGCCCCTCTCATCGAGATCATCGAGCAGGGTCGGCAGAGTCTGCTCGGTGATCGGCAGGTGCCGCTTCTCGATGATCGGGAACATCCTCGTATTGTCAAAACCGTGGGTGTCCCAGCCGCCGGAGGTCGTGCTCTTTCCCCCGATGGTGGCATCGAAATAGACCGTAACGAAGCGAACTCCGGACTCGACCAGGCGGCGGGCCAGGAGACACCCCTGGCCGTAGGTGTGCCGCCCGTAGCGCTCACGAACAGCAACCGGCTCCCTGGCGAGATCAAAGGCATCCCTGACCCGGGTGGAGCTCAACATAGCCAGCGCCTTCTTGTAGTAGTCGTCAAGCCCCCTCGCCGCGGAGGAGTACTCAAGCAGCCTGGACTGCGTATCGATGAGCTTCTGCAGCTCTCTTCTTCGCTGCAGGCGCTCAAAGGAGAGACCGGAAGGCAGGCTCAGCTCGGGCAGCTTGAAATTCTTGCTGTTGGGATCCTCTGAGATGAAGAAAGGATCATGGGCCTTGCCCAGGAAGCTCGCCCGCTGCCCCGGAGTGACGGAACCATCTCGGATCACGTGAGGATAGGACACGAAGGTCGGCAGCTCACTCCCCAGCGAAGCCAGCTTGTCGACCACCGAACCGTAGGCGGGATAGAGGCTGAGCGAATCCCTGAGCCGCTGGTCATCCCGGGGCGGAGCATGCCCGGTCAGGGCGTAATAGGCCGCCGAGTTGTGGTTCTTCATGGTGTGGTGCATGCTGCGTACAAGGGAGATCCTGTTCATCTGCTTCGCCATTCGCGGAAGATGCTCGCTGACCGGGAGGCCTGGAACATTACTTTTCATGGCCTTGTGTGGGCCGCGAATCTCCGCGGGAGCCTCAGGCTTCATGTCGAACGTGTCTATATGGCTCGGCCCCCCGAACTGAAAAAGGAAGATGACCGACTTCGCCTTCACCGGCAGGGCCAAACCTGCCCCAGCAGCCTTCTCCTCTGCCCGCAGCAGACTCGGAAGGGTAAGTCCGAACATTCCCAGCCCACCAGCAGTCAGGATGCTGCGCCGGCTGATGCCCGCTGCCGCGAACCCTCCGCAGGCCCCCGCCGAGCCCTGTAAAGAACCTGTTTTCGGATCGTTGCGATTCATTTCAGGCATCTACCTGCGCAGCAGGAACTCCTTGGAATTGACCAGCGCCCAGGCGAGATCCTCCAGCGCCGCGCGCTTCGCTCCGGCTGAGGAGAAGAGGGCCCCGGCGGAAACGGCCTCGGCTTCAACAGGCGGCCGCCCAAGCGCGCTCCAGTAAAGCTCAGCCACCATTTTCGCATCGCTCATACCCGAGTTCGCCAGGTTTTCGAGCCGATTTTCTCCGCTGGAGATCATCTCGTGAAGCATGGGACCGCTCACCAGGTGGAACGCCTGGGCGAGATGGGTCTGGGACATCCGCTCACACTCACAGGTCAGCTGGCGATCGGGTTTGCCGAAGAGCTTGAGAAACACATCCGCGCTGCTGGGTTTTTTGTACCGGGGCAGGATCGCGTTGGTGCCGGGAATCTGTACCGCCCGGATCCCGCGCGGATAACCGTTGAAGGCGGGACGCGTCCCGAGCACCTGCGCGAGAGCATCCACCAATTGCTCCGCATCGAGACGCCGTGGATAAGTCCTCGCAAAGCCGGTTTCGGCATGCTCATTCGATGGCAGCGGAATGGAGCTCAGCTGGTAGGCGCTCGAATTCATGACCAGCCGGATAAGCCCCCTGAGATCGAAGGCGCTTCGCTCCAGCTCCCGGGCAAGCCGCTCCAGCAGCCCGGGGTGGCTAGGCGGATTCGTGACGCGAAAATCATCGACCGGCTCGACGAGCCCCGTACCCATGAGGTTGAACCAGATCCGGTTTACGAGAGATCTCGCGAAGAACGGGTTCTTCGGACTCACCACCCACTCGGCGAGAAATTTCATGGGATCATCTTCTTTCGTGGGGATCCCATCGTCCGTGCCGAGCAGCCGGGGAGTGACATCCCTTCCATCCCGGGGATCCTTCAGAGATCCATCGCGCGCCATCCAGACGATTTGCTCACCGATGAAGGCGTTCTTATCGAGGCCATCCCGACGCTTGTTTTCATACACCTTGTACCGGACCCTGGAAAACAGCGCCGCCCAGCCGTAATAATCGTCCTGGGTCCAGCGCTCGAAAGGATGGTTATGACATTTGGCGCAGGCGAGCCGGACGCCGAGAAATACCTGCGCGGTATTTTCGGCGCGCTCGAGAACATCCCTATTGGCCCGGAGATAGTTCGCCGGGGGATTTCTGTAGGTGCTGCCGCGGGCGGTAAGAATCTCCCGGGCAAAGACGTCGAGTGGCTTCCCCCGGGCGATGCTGTCTCGCAGCCAGCGCTGAAAGGACTGGACTCCCTTGCGGTCGAGGACCTTCTCCTCGTTGCGCAGGAGATCCCCCCACTTGAGCGCCCAGAAATCGGCGAACTCAGCCGTCGCGAGCAGCTCGTCGATTTTACGAGCCCGTTTGGCTTCACCCTCATCGAAGGTGAACTCCCTCGCCTCAGTCGAGGTGGGAAGACGCCCCGCAAGATCGAGGGTCGCGCGCCGCAGGAAGACCGTGTCATCACAGATCTCTGAGGGATTCATCCGCAGCAGCCTGAGCTTTCCGAAGATGGCCTTGTCGATAAAGTTCTTCTCCTGGTGTCCTCTCCACTCGTAGCCCTCCATCGCCGGAACAAAGGCTACCCTCACGGGAACCTGGAGCTCGAGATACCGGACCAGGATCGTGGCCTCCCCGAAAGAGACCCTCCTGGCGACCCCCTGGGATGAGACCGCCGCTGCCGCGTCGGTGCTCTCGTAGACGGCAAGCTCGCTCACGTCCCTCCTTGTCCCATCGGAGAACTCGGCGTAAACCCGGATCCTCAACTCGAAGGCGGGCTCGACAAGAACCTCGAGTTCCCCTCCTCCGGGACTGGTCTCCAACCGCAGCAGCTTCGGGGAGCCGGGATCCGGCCCCGGCAGGCCTTCCTCGATCCAGTCTCGGAGGATCTGAAAAGGAACCTCCCCGGCGCTGAAACGCCGCCCCCCCTCGTGGGGAATCTCAGCGGAGGGTTTCAGGAGTATGAGGCTCTTGCCCGGATCGACCCTGTCCACACGGCGCCCCCCAAGACCACGCGTAATCGTCTGGAAGTCGGTGGCGGGATCCTGCCCCCGGAGCGAGAGCTTGAAGCCCCCCTTGCCGAAACGATTGCCGTGGCAGGTGCCCTGGTTGCAGCCGGCCTTCGAGAGCACCGCCATCACGTCATTGGAAAAATCTACAGGGTGCTCGGCCGCGCACAGGAGCGAACCACTTCCCGCCAGGAGGCAGCCGAACACGGCCGCGCAGCTCAAGAGGAGAAATTGATTTCGCATCGACATACTCACCTGCCCGCAAGGGCACTGACGGGTTCGGGAAGCTCTGTGAACGAGCTTCAAAGACAAGCGGCTAGCACGAACGTTTCCGGCGAGTTCTATTATAGACAGACCACGGCAGGGATCAATTTCCAGGGTGTCCAGCGGGACAACGAGCAGATAGGTTTGCCTGCCGCCCGAAGAGCAGATAACCTGAGCGCCCCTTGAAAGAACACAAGCACTCATTCCTCGATAAGCCGGCCCGCACGGTCCTGGTGATGACCCTGCCGGTACTCGGTACGGCCATCGCCGAGCCGCTGACCTCACTGGCGGATACCTGCTTCCTCGCCAGGCTCGGATCGACTCCTCTCGCCGCGCTGGGGATCGCCACGTCCATCCTCTCAGGCGCCTTCTGGGTCCTGGGCTTCATTGGGGTGGGAATCCAGACCCTGGCCGCCGGCGCGCAGGGAGAAGGCGACAAGGACCTCCTGCGGCGGCGAGTCGGAACCGCGCTGGTCATGGCGGGACTGCTGAGCCTCCTGATGGTGGTGCTGCTGCCCTTCCTGGGAGTGATCTCCGAGGCGATGGGGGCAACAGGCGAGCTAAGAGAGACGGCGGTCGAGTACATGCGCATCCGGCTGTTTGGAGCGCCGGCGGTCCTCGTCGGCTTCGCCGCCTTCGGCGCCCTGCGCGGCGTCCAGGACATGCGCACCCCGCTCTATATCTCGATCGGGATCAACGCTCTCAACATCATTCTCGACCCACTGATGATCTTCGGTCTCGGCCCCTTTCCTGAAATGGGTGTCGCCGGAGCCGCCTGGGCCAGCGTGATCAGCCAGTGGCTCGGCCTCGCCTGGGCCGTCACCGCGCTGCGAAAAAAGGTCGGGTTTCACCTCTGTCTCCATCGTCCAACCCTGAAGTACCTGCTGGCAACGGGGCGCGATATGTTCATCCGTACCGGCTCGCTGACCTTCTTTCTCGCCCTGGCTACCCGCAAGGCGACCCAGTCAGGCGACCAGGCAGCCGCCGCCCACCAGGTCGTACGCCAATTGTGGTTTTTCACGGCGCTGCTGCTAGATGCCTATGCCGTGGTCGGCCAGAGCCTGGTCGCCTACTTCATCGGACAGGATGATCGAGCCCAGGCGAGAAAAGCCGCCGCCCATACCATCTTCTGGAGCGTAGGAAGCGGATTCGCCCTGGCGCTCCTGCTCCTGCTCATCGAGGAACCGGCTGTCAGGCTGCTGGTCCCAGCGGATGCGGCGCACCTGATCGCNGGNGCCTGGCTCATCAGNTCCATATGCCAGCCTCTCAANGCACTGTGTTTCGCCACAGATGGNGTTCACTGGGGAACCGGCGACTATGGCTTCATGCGAAACACCGTGGTGGNGGCCACGGCGGCAGGCCTCGTCGGACTGCATTTCATCGATCCCGCGAGCCCGGACTGCCTGCGCCGGATCTGGCTTGTCTGTGCCTGCACAATCATCCTGCGGGGGGTGCCCGGNCTGCTCAGGATCTGGCCTGGTTTCGGCAAGGCCCCTCTGCGCCGNGGGAAAGAGTGATGGNNNTGGCGGGCATTTGNGNCTCATTTTCTGGACAGAATATTCCCCCTGTGGTCCGATGGGTTGAAAGAGGTCCCTGCATCTCCCAAAGCGAGCTCGATTCATGAAAACCGTCAACTTGGCAGATTCCATAGCGAGAACTCGCAGGAACTTCCTGGCCACCTCCGCAAGCGGCCTGGGAACNCTGGCCCTGGCCCATATGCTCCAGGGCCAGGNCCTGCTGGGAGCCGCGGACACCAGCGGCCTCACCCCCCTGGCGCCAAAGCCGCCTCACTTCGCTCCCAAGGCGAAGAACTGCATCTTCCTGTTCATGGCGGGCGCCCCCAGCCAGATGGACCTCTTCGACCCCAAGCCCAAACTCGACGAGCTCCACGGCAAACCGCTGCCGGAATCCCTGACAAAAGATGTACGCTTCGCCTTCATCAAGAAGAAGACGGCGGTGCTGATGAGGAGTCCCCGCNAGTTCTCCCGCCACGGGCAATGCGGCATGGAGCTCTCCGATTTTCTTCCGCACATCGGCACCTGCGCCGACGACATCGCGCTGGTGCGATCCATCTACTCCGAACAGTTCAACCATCATCCCGGGCAGCTGATGATGAATACCGGGGTCCCCCGGTTCGGAAGCCCGAGTGTCGGCTCATGGCTGAACTACGGGCTCGGCTCGGAGTCGAAAAACCTGCCCGGGTACGTCGTACTCACCGCGGGCCGGGGCTCCAGCGGCGGCACATCAAACTGGACCAGCGGTTTCCTGCCCTCTACCTACGCGGGCGTTCTCTTCCGCGGCAAGGGCGAGCCCATCCTCAACCTCGACAATCCCCCCGGGGTGGGAACCGGCCTCCAGCGCGCCAGCCTCGACGCGCTGAGGGATCTCAACAGCCGCAGNTACCTCGAAACCCTCGACCCGGAGATCCAGAGCCGCATCGCCTCCTACGAGCTGGCCTTCCGCATGCAGAAATCGGCCCCGGAGCTTGTCGATCTTCGTGACGAAAGCAAGGAAACCCTGGAGCTGTACGGGGTCGGTCGAAAAGATCTCCCCAACGCCGGCCGCGGCGGCGGGAAAAACGTCTTCTCGAGCTTCTCGACGAACTGCCTCCTGGCCCGCCGTATGGTTGAACGCGGCGTCCGCTTCGTGAACCTCTACCACGCCTCCTGGGATCACCACAGCAACCTCGAGAAGGAGCTCCGGTTCAACGCCACCATGGCGGACCAGCCGGTTGCCGCGCTCATCAAGGATCTCAAGCAACGCGGGCTGCTGGATGAAACCCTGGTGGTCTGGGGCTCGGAATTCGGCAGGACTCCCCTTGGAGAGAACCGGGGCGGGCGCTCGGCCAATACCGGGCGTGACCACCATCCCTTCAGCTTCAGCATCTTCATGGCGGGAGGAGGAATCCGGGGAGGCCAGGTCCTCGGGAAGACGGACGATGTCGGCTGGCACGCTGTCGAAGACCGAATGCACATCAACGATTTCCACGCCACCCTCCTTCATCTTTTCGGCTTCGACCATGAGAATCTCACCTACCGTTTCAAGGGCCGGGATTTCCGCCTGACCGACGTCAGCGGCCAGGTCTTCGACAAGCTCATCGCCTGAACACGAAAGAACCGGAAAATGGACACGCCACCCCCACAGACCTTTCACGCCAGGAAATTGCTTCTCGCCCCCCTGGTCTCGGCGCTATGCCTGCTCACGGCCCTGCTTCCAGCCGCCGACCTGGACAAGGTGGCGACCGAACGGCTCGACGGGATCCTGGAAGGCGAACTGCAGAAACAATCGCTGGTGGGAGCGGCCCTGGGAGTCATCGTGGACGGAGAGGTAGCCTACCTGAGAGGTTACGGTCTCGCGGACCGAGAGAATAAAATTCCCGTCACCCGCAAGACCCTCTTTCGCTGGGCATCGATATCGAAATGCCTGACCTCCGTGACCGCCATGCAGCTCTACGAAAAGGACCTCCTTGACCTCAGCAGGGACGTGCGAAGCTATACCCCGGAATTCCCCGACAAGAAGGCTCTCATCTCCCCCCGGGACCTGCTCTGCCACCAGGGAGGCATCGTGCATTACTCCAACGGGGAGGTGATTCACACCAGGCGCCAATACGATGTCCCCCATCCCTTTGAGAGTGTCGTGCTCGCCCTCGACACCTTCAGGGAGTCTCCCCTCGTCAACCAGCCCGGAGAAAAATTCTCCTATACGACTCACGGCTATATTCTCCTGAGCGCCGTAATCGAGAGGGCCGGCAGGGAGAAGTTCGCCTCCCAGGTTGAAAAGCGAATCACCCGGCCGCTGGGCATGACCACCCTGCAGCCCGACTACCAGTGGAAGAACATCCCTCACAGGGCCGTTGGCTACCGCAAAAAGAACAAGAAGGTGGTCCCCTCCACCAATACCGATGTCAGCTGGAAGCTCGGCGGCGGAGGTTTCATCTCGAACATCGATGACCTCGCTCTCTTCGCGAAAGGTCTCATCAACGGCAAGCTCGTCAAGCCCGAAACCGAGAGGCTGATGTGGACCCCGCAAAAACTGAAGAACTCAAAATCAACGACCTACGGCTACGGATTCAACATCAACGGCACGGGCAAAGAGCTGCNGGTCGCTCACAGCGGCGGGCAGGAAAAAACCCGCACGCGGATGGTGATTTTCCCCGGGAAACGAATGGGTGTGGTGGTCATGTCAAACTCCGAACACTGCAATTCGAAAAGCCTCGCGGCCGCCGCCATAGGCGCCCTGGAAGAAATTCTCGACAAGCCACGCCGCCCGGCATCCCGGCCATGACAGCGGACCAAAACCGCGACCGAACGATACCCGCGAGCCCCCCAGGGGACTCCTCTCCCCCGGAACGGGAACTTCCCCCCGCCTTCAGCTGGCTCGAAGATCGACCCTTCTTCCAGGCTGGACTGCAGGGCTATTCTGATACAGCCATGCGCATCATCTCGCGCCGCCACGGCAGTCCCTATTGCGTAACAGAGGCGATGGCCGACAAATTCCTGGTCAATGGCGGCAAGGGACTGAAGGCGGCGGAGCTTGACCCTGAGGACCATCCGATCGCCGGACAGCTCATGGGATCGGATCCACGCGAAATGGCCCGAGCCGCGAAGGTACTGCTGGACTTAGGCTATGACGTGATCGATCTCAACATGGCCTGCCCGGTAAAAAGGCTTCGCGGAGATGCCCGGGGCGGCCATCTTCTTGCCGACCCGCGGGAGGCATTGGCCATCATCCGTGAGGTAAGACAGGCGGTTGATGGCCACGTCCCACTGACGATCAAGCTCCGGCGTGGATTCGACGATGGAAAGNAATCCGAGGCTCTCTTCTACCGCATCCTGGAAGAAACGATTGAACAGGGATTCTTCGCGGCGACCGTCCACGGGCGTACCGTGCGCCAGAAATACGACGGCCCCTCGAGGTGGAGCTTTCTCGCTGAGTTGACCAGGCGCTACCCCGCCTTCAGGATCATGGGCTCGGGCGACATCTTCACCGCCGAATCGATCTTCGAGATGATCTCACGCACTGGAGTCGCGGGCGTCTCCGTTGCCAGGGGCTCCATCGGGAACCCCTGGATCTTCCGCCAGGCCCTGCTCCTGCTGGAAGGAAAAAAGCCCCGGCCACCAAGCCTCCGGGAACAGGGAACTGTTCTGAAGGAACACTTCAAGCTCTGCCGCCGGGTTCACTGTGAGAGCAAAACCCGGAAACTCATGCGCAAATTCGGAATCAAATTTTCTCGGCACCACCCCGACCCGGACACCGCCGAGGCGGCTTTCATCGCCTCCCGCTCCAGCGAGGACTGGTGGAACGTTTTCCAGAAGCTCTACGAAGACCCCTGCATGCAGGCCATCCACCAGGATCCGGCCTGAGAGGAAGCTTCTTCCGTCGTGCTTCAGGGAGCGAGCTTCACCTTGTCGGTGGGGAAATCATCCGGGATGGGAATGCTAACCTTCCCGGTGGCGGCCCATTCCGAACCCCGACACATGACCGTCTGGAATCCCACGCAACGTATCGAATCCGTCGGGGTAACATGCCCCATGACGGTGGTGAATACGCGCCCCTTGCCGTAGGGCACAAACCAGATCATGGGCTCGTGAGCGCCCGTGCCGCCGGTCTTCTTGTCGGACCAGGCCGTCGCGAGCAGATGCAGCTTAGCCGGTCCGCGCTGACCGTGGTACAGCTCGTCCCTGGCGTGCATCCATTTCTTCGGCATGCCCTTCATGACAGGATGCTCGCTGTCGCGTACCACGATCTCGAAGGCGTGCTGGCGGCCATGACCGGCCCCGGGGCCCTTCCCAGCCGGGGTAATGACGGGCTTCCCCGAGTCATCGACTGTCAGGCGGTCCCCGTATTTATTGTTCCTCCAGCCAAGCGCGATCATCTTGTTGTACTCCTTCCAGCCGCCGAAAGAGTTGTTGGCCGCGTGGATAATCACCAGGCCCCCGCCGCCGCTGACGAATTTCTCGAGCCCCTTGTTGACCGGCTCGGGCCAGGACTGGCCGTTGTAATTGCTGAGAACTACATCGAATTTTGAAAAGTCCGGACGGAATTTGTCCCAATCTTCCTTTGCTCCTTTTCCACCGGGGGTGGTCGCGACCTCAACCACAAATCGACCTGTCGACTCCAGCTTGGCCTTCATCGGCGGAGTCATGACTCTCCAATTGTGGTTGTTCTGTCCATCGATGATCAGCAGGCGAAGCTTGTCGGCCGCGTCGGCCGATGACGAAAGGAACAGCACCGCCAAGACGAGCAGGAGCAGGGTACGAAGAGAACGAATCATCCTTCTTTTCCTCTCTGGTAAACGAAGTTAACAGACTGGCCCCGTCGGGTGGGCCACAGTCTAGGCCCTGGGGCATGGATGCGCAAGGCGCGTCCGGAAGGGGGCTGCTTCCGGCTCAGCTCGTCGCCTCGAGCAATTCCCCGTTAGACTCGTACTGCCGCATCACCTTATGCAATGCCGGCATCTCTTTTTCCAGGGGTCCCCTGGCGAGCTTCTTCCTGAAATCTTCGGCGACCCCCAGCTCCTCGGAGTGCAGAAGCCCCTGGCAGCCGACGGATCGCCCGATGTCGATGGCCGGCGAGATCTTCAATCCCGCGAGCTCGGCGGACAGGAAGACCTCCATACCGCCTTTGCCACGAAGGGCCTCGAAGACCAGGTCATCAAGCTCACTTCCCGTCCCCGCAGCCACCGATCCGAGAATCGTCAGTGAGCCGCCCCCCTCCACGTCGACGGCGGACTGGAGGAGCTCCTGGGTCCTGTCGATGGCTACAGGATTGAGAACATCGTCAATAACACGATGGGGGTCCCTCACCTCCGAATTGTAGGCCTGGGCCAACTCGGTCACTGAATCGATGAGCACGAACACGTCCTTTCCGGCTTCGACCAGCCGCCTGGCCCGCATCAGCGAGAGCTCAGCCGTCCTGACATGGCTGGAGTCATCCCTGTAGCTGCTGGAGGAGATGACTCCGCCGGGAATACTCCTCTCCATATTGGTCACCTCCTCCGGCCTCTCTCCCAGGAGCAGGATCATGACCTCGGTGTCGGGATGTAACTCAGCGAGGGCGTTGGCCGTCTGCTGGATGAAAACGCTCTTCCCCGCCCCCGGCTCAGCGACGATCAGCCCGTGCTGGCCAACCCCCAGGGGAGCAAAGAGATCTACAATCCTCATAGCCAGCGGCCCCCCCTCGACAGACAGGGTCAACCGCTCGTAGGCATCAAAACGGGGAAGCTCATCAAACCTGGAAAAATCATGATGATCGTCGAGATCCCGTCCATCGATTGAGGTAATCGCCTTGAGAGACTGCAGCACCACCTTGTGGTGTGGGTCAGGATTCTCGATGAGCACCTCGATGAACTCACCGCCATCCAGCCTCAACTCTCTCACCAGGCTAGAGGGGATGACCGGGGCCGGGAAGGGCGCCAGGAGGTCCTTTTCCGCGGAACGCAGGGTCCCTCCCCTTACCCCATCGGGCTCGAAAAAACCAAGATAGGTTACAGCTTCGTTTTCGCTCAAACCGTTTGCCTTACCTGAAAATTTTCCGGTCCTCCGCCGCCGCAAAGTGATCGGCCATCTCACTGAAATCAGGCAGTGAAACCCGCCCGGAGCTCGGGAAGAACCCGCCAGCCTATCGGCCAGCTTTATTCCACCGAGGGATCATAAAACTGAACTGCTGAAGCCGGGACAACTCCTCCGGCCACAGGGGCCCTCATCAACGCGCCAACTCTGCCCAGGCATTTCCTGTTCCGACGCTGCAAACAAACAGCCCTGTTACTCCCCGACTCCTCCCACTGATTATACCGCAAGGATCGGGGCAACTCTACAGTGTTTAACGGGCCTGCGCAGGGAGCTCCCACCCTTCACGCCGCGGCGACAGAGGCAAAGAACCGCCAGCCGATATAAGACAGGTAAACAACGAGAAGCACCCAACCCTCCGTCTTTGAAATGCGTCTCTGAGTGAGGGCGGTCAGATAGAGGAGCGCCGCGAGCCAACCCATGACGATCAGGTCCTGCAGCCCGTCCTCCGGCAAGGGAATATTGTCGATGATCGAGGTCGCACCCATGATGAGAAGCAGGTTGAAAATATTGGACCCCACCACGTTGCCCACAGCCAGATCCACGTGACCCTTCGATGTGGCGAGCAATCCCACAGCCAACTCAGGCAGGCTCGTCCCGAAGGCTATGACAACCAGGCCGAAGACCTCTTCGGGAATCCCGGCGGACTGCGCCAGCGCGATGGCTGAACGGACCGTGAGCTCGGCCCCGGTACACAGCCCGACCACACTGCCAAGAATTATCAACAGGGAGGTCCTGACGGAATAGTCACCCGCGAAATCGTAGACCTCTTCGACCTGCCCCGGCAGCAGGAATTTCTTTTTCTCACTGCGGGAGCTGAGAACAACGAGATAGAGAAAACAGCCAAAGAGGACCAGGAGTATCGTTCCATCCATCGCGTCAATCGCCGCGACTTGATGTTCTTCCCGGACCGGATCGAGAGCCATGAAAATGGTCAGCCCGGTGAAGGCAAGCAGCATGGGAATCGTCTTTCGCACCAGCTGCTTGTGAACGTCAAGCGGCCTGAGTATCGCGCAGAGGGCGAGAATCAGGGCGATGTTGGCGATATTCGAGCCGAAGATGTTGCCAAAGGAAATCGCTCCGTGTCCATCAGAAGCGGCTCGGATATTAACGAAAAGCTCCGGGGCGCTGGTGCCGAAGGCCACCACCGAGAGGCCCACCACCAGGGGAGAGATCTTCAGTCGCTTCGCAACGGTCACGGAGCCATTGACTAGCCAATCGCCGCCGAAATAGAGAAAGGCGAGCCCTATGATTAAAAGCAGGATGTCTATCACCATAATCCCGCCTAAAGTTATCAAGCTCCCGCCATAAAGCAACCCGTCGCCCACAGAAAAAAACCCTGCAGCGGGGGTTGACAGCTATGCCTCCGTTGGTATGGTATGCCAAACATTAGTTTGGGTACTATGGTTAGTAGTTTGGCCTATCGATAAGAAGTTTGGCCTACATGAATCAACTGGAGGAACCGCAATGTCCCCGAAGAAACCTTCCCGAATACGTCCATCAACCCTGGCTCTCGCCACGGCCGGCATCCTGCTCTTCAGCCTGTCCGGGATCGAGGCCTGGCAGGATGATGATCCGGCGGTAACAAAACGGGACAGGGACGAGCAACAGAATAAGGCTGAAAAAAGAGTCAGCACCACCCTGGTCATCGGCACAGCCGATGACATCATCGACCTGCCCGGCTCCGGAGCTGTCCTCACCAGCGACGATCTGGCCCGTCACGCCTATGATGATGCCAACCAGGCCCTGCGACAGGTTCCCGGCGTCTACCTCCGCCCCGAAGATGGCTACGGCTTCTTCCCGAACATCAGCCTCAGGGGTGTCGACACAACTCGCAGCGCCAAGGTCACCCTGATGGAAGATGGAGTCCTGACCGCTCCTGCCGCCTACTCGGCCCCATCCGCCTACTACAGCCCGACCCTCGGCCGCATGAGCGCGATCGAGGTGCTGATGGGATCCAGCCAGACACGCTATGGCCCCCACACCACAGGAGGCGTGATCAACTACCGATCCACGGAAATACCGGGATCCAGGAGCTCCTATCTCAAGACTCTCTACGGCTCGAACAATGAGCAGCGTACCCACGCCTACATCGGCGACACCTTCGAATCCGAAAGATGGGGACGAATCGGCGTCTTGCTTGAGGGGTATATCCGCAACAGCGACGGCTTCAAGCAGATCGACACAACGCCGGACTTCCGCAATGGAGACGATACCGGCTTCTCAAAAACCGAGCCCATGCTGAAGCTCGCCTGGGAGCCTATAACCAACCGCTACAGCCGCTTCGAGTTGAAGCTCGGCTACACCGACTTCCAGGGCAACGAGGGCTACACCGGGCTCACCGAGGAAGACTACGCGGCTGACCCTTACCGACGTTACGCGGGAGGCCGATTCGACCAGATGAATTCTGAGCACTCAAGGAGCTACCTGAGGCACTTTTACGAGATCTCAGACACCACACTTGTCACGACCACCATCTACTACAACAGGTTCCATCGCGACTGGTTCAAGCTCCATGACGTCAGGGATTCCAACGGAGACTCCAGGAGCATCAGCCAGGCCCTCGCCGGAGGCGGAGCCCACCTCGACGTACTTCGCGGCGAGGCGGCTGGCGCCCTGCGTGTCCGCCACAACAATCGCAATTACAGATCCTACGGAATCGACAGCGCTGTCGCATACGACCACGAGCTCCTGGGCCGAGAGAATCATGCGAATGTCGGCATCCGCTATCACGTGGACAATGCCAGGCGTTTCCAGACCGACGAGATCTTCACCCAGGATGCCAATGGAACAATTATTGGCAGAGATCCCGGGACTCCAGGAGATGCCGGCGACCGGGACCAGGGCAGCAAAGCCCTCGCGCTCTATGCCGAGAATGAGATCGAGGTCACTGACAAGCTATCCGTTACTCCCGGAATCCGCTGGGAAACAGTTGACCAGCACTACTGGCAGGCCGGCCCGGCCGAAGGAGATGGAGGCCTGGACCTTCTCGCCGGCGGCATCGGAGCGACCTGGGACTACACCGAACAGCTCAGCTTCTTCGGCGGTATTCACCAGGGCTACTCGGTCCCCGGCCCCCGCTCGGCGATCCGGGGCGACCTGAAAGAAGAGACGAGCCTCGGCTTTGAGATCGGCCCGCGCTACCGCGAAAAGACAGGGCTCTGGGCCGCCGATGCCACCTTCTTCCTGACCGACTTTGATGACCTGCTCGTCATCGACAATATCGGCGGCACCGGGACTGGAAACACCGAGAACGTTGGAGAAGCCCGCGCCACGGGTATCGAGCTCTCGGTAGAAGCCGATGGATCCAGGTTCTTCAAGCTCCCCTTCACCAACCCCTGGTTCGCGGCTCTCACCCTGACAGATGCGACCCTGAGCAACGACTCCGACTCCACGGATGCCGAATCTATCTTTTCCGGCGGAATAAAGGGCAACAAGGTCCCCTACATCCCTGACCTGGCCTTCAACATCGGTACGGGATTGGAGCAGGGGAAGTTCGGCTTCTACATCAATGGCGCCTACATGGATGAGATGTTCTCTTCCGCCAGCAATACAGCCGACCTTGTTGACGGCGCGGGAACGCCTGACTCTCGATTTGGAAAGACCGAGAGCTACTTCCTCCTGGACATCTCAGCACGCTACCGAGCCGGCGATGGAGTCACCATCTTCGCAGGAGTGCAGAACGCGCTAGATGACGACTACCTCGTAACAAGGCACCCGCACGGCCCCCGCTCCGGCCAGCCGCTCTTCGCCTATATCGGCCTGGAGATTGCCCTTGGCTCAGAGTAAGTCCGCGACCAGCCCCTCGGCACCTGCTCGCCTCTGATTTTCCCTGACCGGAATCCAGCAGCTCAGTCTGAGCCGGAAAGATCCAATTCCCGAAGCCAGATATTCCTGTAACGCACCTTCTGCCGGTCACCGTGATCCTGGATCGAGATGGGCCCCTTCTCGGGGGTTTTCCTGTACTTCGCCAGCCGCCTCCAGACCGTCTCCCCAAAGCTCTCGGCATTGTGCTGAACCAGGACACCGTTATGAAAAACGGTAAAGCGCCCGGGCTCGGACATCTTGCCTTCATTGAAACGCGGCTTGCGAAAGACNATATCGTAGACCTGCCACTCACCCGGCTTTCGCGAGGCGTTCACCAGCGGCGGATGCTGACCGTAAATCGACGCCGCGGAGCCGTCCGCGTAGGTGGCGTTGTCGTAGGAGTCCATGATCTGAACCTCGTAGAGGCCCATGAAGTAGATCCCGCTATTGCCGCGGACCTGTGAAACACCCCGGGGCTTGGCCGGCGCGCTCCATTCGATATGGAACTGGCAATCGCCGAATTCCTGCTTCGTCCTGATGTTCCCGGAATTGTTGAGCTCGGCGTAGCCATCCTTCACCGTCCAGGCGGCGGGCTTACCATTGCCCTTGCTCCACTTCGACAGGTCCTTACCGTCAAAGAGCACGACAGCATCGGAGGGAGCGGAACCGACCGGACCAGCCTGGCTGACAACCATCGGCTTCGGACGTTTCAGGTCATGAACAAGCCATTTCGACTTGTACTGCTTCGGAAGGCCCTTATGCCAATTCGGCCCCTCCTGCGCCTCTGCGCCCAGGTAGACCGAGCGGAAGGCAACCATCCCGACCACCATGCAAATAACCGCAAATGAAAGAAGCAGGGTTTTCTTCGTCATGTTTCCTATCTCCAATGTCGTGAACCAATTCATTCTCAAACCCACAACTTAACCGCCCACCGGGGGAGAAGTCCACCAAGTCACCGCGACGCCCGGCTATCGCGGCTCGGCCCTTTCAACTTCCCGGCAAAACAATCATCGCTCAGTCGCGCGCGAAACTTCCCCTTCGCCCCGGGCGGTATTCGAAGACAAAGCGCTCCTTGTGAAGGACCCGAACCGGTACTCCATCGAGCTTCGCGGGATGGTATTTCCATCTCCGTACAGCCTTCAAGACCGCCTTATTGGCCGCCGAATAACGGCAGCCCTTCTCTACACGCACGCCACCGACGCTGCCATCGGAAAGAACTTCAACCTCGAGCAGAACCGCTTCGTTGTGAAGTCGCCTGCCCAATTGGCTGGGATAAACAGGCGGCCTGTTCATCAACTCGCGGGGACGGGGATCGATGCGAACCCCGACACTCGCCACGGTTGCCGCCGCAGGCTGGACCTCAACCGGCTCCGCCTCCTCCACCACAGCCGGGACCGGCACGGCGGGTTCCTCGACAGCCTCCTCCACCGGCTCTTTGACTGGTTCTTCTGCCGGCTTTTCGACAATCTCTTTCACCGGCTCTATGACCGGAAGCTCTACGGGCTCCTCGACTACCTCTACGAGTTCCTCGGCTACCTCTACGGGCGCCTCGACCACCTCTACGAGTTCCTCGACTACATCTACGGACTCCTCGACTATCTCCATGGGCGCCTCGACGGGTTCCTCTTCAAGCTCAACCCGCTCCGGGATAAAAGCGAGGGCCACACTCATTTCTCCACCGACCAGATCCACTACTGGAGGGGTAAAAACCGGGGCTGTCCAGCCAAAGAGAACCACTGCGTGAAAAACCACGGAGACAACGACAAGAACGGGGAAGCCCTTATTCTCCATCGGACACCCTCCTGTCCCCACCGGGCGACTGCGCCAGGTCGAACTTCCTGGCTCCGGCGCGCCGAGCCACCTCCATAACCCTGGAGAAGACACCATAGGTGGTGCCCTTGTCGCCACGGAACACGACCCGCCCGGACTTCGACCTTGCCAACTCGGTCCGCAGGAGCTGCTCCAGGGTATCGAGCGTAGCGCCGGCCTGGTTGACAAACAGGCTCCCATCGAGACCAGCCGTCACCACGATGGAATCATTCTGCGTGGAGCCCTCTGAGATTGAAGACTCCGGCAGGTCGATCTGCACCTTGGGACTGGCGAAGGTCGAACTCAACATGAAGAAAATCAGCAGCTGCAGAACGCAATCGATGAGGGGGCTCATATCGAGAATCGAAGCTTTGCGTTTCTTGCGCCGGAAGATCATATACCGCTACTCCGCCCCACTGCCCACCGGCTCCTGGGCTGTTTCTTTCCTGCGATGGATGACCGAGGCCGTCTTCTTTCCCATCCACTGATCAAGATAGGCGACGACATAACCCATTCTCCGCGCCATCCGTTCAACACGGCTCTCAAAAATCTGCAGGATCAGAAAAGAGGGGATCGCGATGCAGAGACCGAATACCGTGGTGAGCAGAGCCGCCCAGATGCCCTTCGCCAGATCCCCCGGCTGCACCTGGCCGCCACTGATCTCTATCTGGTGGAAAGCCGAGACCAGGCCTATCACCGTCCCGAGGAGCCCAATGAGAGTCGATACCTGGGCTATGGCCGCCAGGCCACGAAGCCTCTTCTCGGCATCCTCAAGCGCCAGTCCCCCTTCGCGTTCGATGATGGTCGAGCGAAGCTCATCTCCCGAACGCAGGTTGGCAAGGTACGCTTCCGATGTTCGCGCCACAGGACTCCGACTCGAACGACAGAGGTTCAACGCCTCGGACAGTTTCCCGTCCTTGACCAGCCGTTCCAATCCCCCGACAAATTTTCGAAAGTTGAGGCGCAGGCGAAAATGGGTGATGCCACGATCGAGCACCAACGCCAGCGCTCCCACCGAGCAGCACAAGAGCGGCCACATGACAAAGCCGCCTTTTTCAAGAAGATCGGTTAATGAGTAATCCCAGAACATATCGGCTACTTTTCAGTTCGTCTCAGGGTTTCAGTTAGGCTATGCCAACTAGAAGTACTATATACCAAACTTTTACTAGTCTACATTGACTTTTCAGCATAAAAACCGGAAAGGGAGTCCCAATGCCAACAGACCGCTGCCGGGTAAACCACGGTATTCAGGCCGACCTTCCATTTTTGAGTCCGCAGAATCTCGATTGTCGATTTACCATGCGGGTGCCGCCAGCCCTTTCCCTGACCGAGCACCCTAAGCTATTGGGATACAAATACTTCCCCCTACAACCAACAGCCTCCGCCGGATCCGGATGAAGTTCCCCCCCCATCTCATCCCGCCCCCGAAGAGCTACCCCTTCTTCTACGGGTGGATCATCGTCTCCGTCTCGACACTCGGAACCATCATGAGCATCCCGGGGCAGACGATGGGGGTGAGTGTATTCACTGACCATCTCATCAGCGAAACCACGATAGCTCTCGATCGAGACGACCTCGCCCTGGCCTACCTCGTCGGCACCATCGCCAGCGCTCTGCTCCTGCCTGTGGCCGGTTTCTTTTTCGATAAATTTGGGGCTCGCAGGATGATCGTGATAGCCAGTCCCTGCCTGGGGCTGACTCTCTGGTGCCTCGGCTCCACCCGGGAGGTCATCTCCGGCATCATGGAGTATTCAGGCTCCCCCCGAACCGAGGCGGGACAGGTCCAGGTCGCCTTCCTGGTCCTCTCCGGCGGCTTCCTCCTAGTCAGGTTCTGGGGCCAGGGAGTCCTCACCATGGTTTCCCGCGCCATGCTGGGAAAATGGTTCAGCCGGCGGCGGGGACTCGCCTCGGGCATCAGCGGCATCTTCGTATCAGCCTCCTTCGCCGCCGCGCCGCGCTTTCTCTCCTGGATGATTTCCGATCTCGGACTAGGGTGGAGCGGAACCTGGAAATGGCTAGGCGTCTCCAACCTGGCTCTTCTGCTCATCGGCTGGCTCTTCTACAGAGACAACCCGGAAGAATGCGGGCTGAGGATGGATGGGAGGAGCTCGCCACCAAGGGAAAGACCGGCACAGGAAGACGAGTACGGAGAAAGAAGCGCCACCCTGGGCGAGGCGCTGCGTACCCGCGCGTTCTGGATCCCCAATATCAGCCTCGCCCTCTGGGGGCTGACCCTCACCGGGCTCACCTTCCATATAGTCGACATCGGAAAAAAAGCGGGGTTGGCGGAAAACGACACCCTCAACCTATTCCTCTTCATGGCCCCGGTCAGCATCCTCGCGAACATCCTGGGAGGCTGGTCGAGTGACAGGGTCAAGATCCGGCTGCTCTTCCTGGCCCTCATGGGCGCACTGGTGACGGCCTGCTGGGCGATGACCCGGCTGGACTCATTGCCTGGTCAGACACTGACCATCCTCTGTGTGGGGACCTCCGGAGGCCTCTTCTCCATGCTCCTGGTGGTGATCTGGCCCCGTTTTTTCGGCCGTAAGCACCTTGGAAAGATCTCGAGCATCAACATGATGACCATGACCGGAGCGAGCGCGCTGGGCCCCTGGCTCTTCGCCCAGAGCGAAAAACTCACCGGCTCCTACGACACGGCCTTCGAGGGTTGTGGCGTGGCGGCCATCCTGCTGCTGGTGACGACGCTCACCCTGAAAAATCCCGGCGCGGAAAAAGCCCCGTAGTTTTCAAATCTAGTAACTTGAACTATCCACAGGCTTAAGCGAAACTCCCCGTTCCTGAGCGACCGTCCGCTCAGCGACGGTGTTTCGGAAACCTGTAGAATAGAGCCCGCGAGAACTCGATGCCCACCACCACAGCGCCCGCGACCCGGCGCGGTTTCGGAGTAACCTCCAGGAATGACAATTGGTGGATCACACCGGTACTGACCTTCCTCGGCCTGTCGGCCTTCGTCGGCTACTCAACCTGGGCGGCCTTCCAGGCATCGGACTACTTCTTCAATGGGAATGGAGCTGACTACCTCTCACCGTTTTATTCACCTGTCCTCTTCGATGTTGCGGGACAAAAATCCGGTCATGCCCTCTTCGGCACCCAGCCCTCCTGGTGGCCGGGCTTTCTTCCCTTTTCCCCCGCTTTCCTCATCCTGTGGGCCCCCGCGGGTTTCAGGCTGACCTGCTATTATTACCGCGGCGCCTATTACAAGGCCTTCTGGGCCGACCCGCCGTCCTGCGCCGTCGGTGAACCAAGAAAAAAATATCTCGGCGAAAACTCCCTGCCTCTCATCATCCAGAACGTCCATCGCTACTTCCTCTACGTAGCGATCGGCTTCCTCTTCTTCCTGTCCTACGATGCCTGGCGGGCCATGTGGTTCACGAACGCGGCTGGCGAAGAGAGCTTCGGCATCGGGTTTGGGACCATCGTCCTGAGCCTCAACGTCGTCTTCCTCGGGGGCTACACGCTCGGCTGTCACTCCCTGCGTCATCTTGTCGGCGGTTTCATGAACCACATCTCAAAGGCTCCTCTGCGCCACAAGTGCTACAGCTGCGTCTCCGGCCTCAACAAGCGCCATATGCTCTGGGCCTGGTGCAGTCTCTTCTGGGTCGGTTTTACCGACGTCTACGTTCGCTTCCTCGCCGACAAGATTGATTTCCGGGTGCTCTGATGGATTCCTACAAAACCTTTGAATACGATGTCCTCGTGATCGGAGCCGGTGGAGCCGGGCTGCGAGCCTCCATCGAAGCATCCGCCACGGGGCTCAGCGTCGGCCTGGTCTGCAAATCGCTGCTGGGCAAGGCCCACACCGTGATGGCCGAGGGCGGCATCGCCGCGGCCCTGTCAAACGTGGACGACCGAGATGACTGGAAGACCCACTTCGCCGACACCATGCGTGGCGGACAATACGTCAACAACTACCGCATGGCCGAGCTCCACGCGCAGGAGGCCCCTGAGCGGGTCCACGAGCTCGAGGCCTGGGGAGCTGTATTTGACCGAACCGACGACCAGAAGATCCTGCAGCGAAACTTCGGTGGACACAAATACCCCCGCCTCGCTCACGTCGGCGATCGCACGGGCCTGGAGATGATCCGCACCCTCCAGGACCACGGGATCCACCAGGGTATCGATGTGCACATGGAGTGCACCATCATCCGCCTGCTCAAGGATGGCGACCGGGTGACGGCCGCCTTCGGCTACGATCGCGAGAAAGGTAAATTCCGCCTCTTCAAGGCCAGGGCCATCGTGCTGGCCACAGGAGGCTACGGACGTGCCTACAAGATCACCAGCAACAGCTGGGAATACACCGGGGACGGCCATTCCCTCGCCTACGATGCGGGCGCCGACCTGATCGACATGGAGTACCTGCAGTTTCACCCCACCGGCATGGTCTGGCCTCCGAGCGTGCGCGGTATCCTCGTCACCGAGGGAGTCAGAGGAGAGGGCGGAGTGCTGCGCAACTCCGAGGGCAACCGCTTCATGTTTGACGACATCCCGGACCTCTATAAAAACCAGACCGCCGACAACCCGGAAGAGGGGTGGATTTACACCCAGGGAGACAAGGAAGCCCGAAGACCGCCGGAGCTGCTCACCCGCGACCACGTCGCCCGCTGCATCATCCGCGAGATCCGGGAAGGCCGCGGCAGCCCCCACGGTGGCGTCTTCCTCGATATCGCCTGGATCAGGGAAAAACTTTCCAACGCCCCTGAGCACATCAAGCGCAAGCTGCCGAGCATGTACCACCAGTTCAAGGAGCTGGCCAACCTCGACATCACCGAGGAGCCCATGGAGGTCGGTCCGACCACTCACTACGCGATGGGCGGAATTCGTGTCGACGGCGACACCCAGATGTCCACAGTGCAGGGCCTGTTCGCTGCCGGAGAATGCGCCGGCGGAATGCACGGCGCCAACCGTCTCGGCGGCAACTCCCTCTCCGACCTGCTGGTCTTTGGTAAGAGAGCCGGCGAATACGCCGCGGAATTCGCCAAAGAAAATGGCGCGACAGGTGTCCATGATTCCGCCATCGCCGATACGATCCAATGGGCGCTGGCCCCAATCGAGCGGCAGGACACCGAGGGCGGCGGGGAGAGCCCCTACCAGATCCAATACGATCTCCAGGACACGATGCAGGAGCTTGTCGGCATCGTCCGTACCCAGGAAGAGATGGATCAGGCCGTTGAGAAGATCGCCTCGCTCAAGCAGCGAGCGGACCAGGCCGCGGCCCCCGGGAATCGTGAATACAATCCGGGCTGGCATACGGCTCTCGATCTGCACAACCTGCTGACCGTCAGCGAGGCGGTAGCCCGAGCCGCCGCCCGGCGACAGGAGAGCCGGGGAGCCCACTTCCGCGAGGACTACCCGGACAAGGATGAAGAATGGGGCAAGACCTCCCTGGTGGTTAAAAAAGGAAGTGACGGCACGATGGAGGTCAGCAGGGAACCCGTCATGGACATCCCGGCCGAGCTCCAGGCGATCATCGAGGAGAACAGATAATGACCACCGCGACCTTCAAGATCTGGCGGGGAGATGCCGAGGGCGGCGACTTCAAGGACTACGATACGGAGATCACCGAGGGCATGGTGGTCCTGGACGCGGTTCACCAGATCCAGGCCGAGTTGGCCAACGACCTGGCGGTGCGCTGGAACTGCAAGGCCGGAAAATGCGGCTCCTGCTCGGCCGAGGTCAACGGGATGCCGCGCCTCCTGTGCATGACCAGGATGGACACCATCGATATCGACAAGCCCATCACCATCGAGCCCATCAAGGCCTTCCCCACCATGAAGGACCTGGTGACCGATGTCAGCTGGAACTTCGAGGTCAAAAAGACGATCAAGAAGTTCAACCCGCGCCCGCCGGATGCCGAGGACGGGACCTGGCGGATGGCGCAGGAAGACGTCGACAGGGTGCAGGAATTCCGCAAATGCATCGAGTGCTTCCTCTGCCAGGATGTCTGCCACGTGCTGCGCGACCATCAGAAGACCGAGGAGTTCATTGGACCGCGCTTCCTGGTCTATACCGCGGCGCTCGACATGCATCCCCTCGACACCGAGGACCGGCTCGAAGATCTCAAAGACGCCCACGGCATCGGCTTCTGCAACATCACCAAGTGCTGCACCCACGTCTGCCCCGAGCACATCACGATCACCGACAACGCGATCATCCCGCTCAAGGAACGGGTCGCCGACCGCTTCTACGACCCCCTCAAGAAGCTCTTCAGGCGCCTGTTCGGCAAGAAGAGCTGAGCCTTATTTCCCGGCTGCAGCCAGGCTTGCNCAGACCAGCTCCTTGTCGTTACGTGCAAAGATGCATTTCAGCGCAAAGGCCGGATGCGACCAGACCACCTTGCGGCGGCGTACCGGGCGGGTCGGCTCGATGAGCCGGGCCCGGCTCAGTTCCTTATAGCCTCCCGGCGACAGGTTCGCGATGATCAGGTCGCCCTGTTCGTTGGGGATGAAGTAGCGGTCTTCGTGGCGAATGATAAACGCGTTCCACCAGCGATCCGCTCCCGTGGCCTCGGTCGTCGCCCAGATTCGCTTACCCGATGAAGCATCCAGGCAGCGAAGCTCCCCGTAGCTTCCNACTCCATAGATATGNCCNCCCTNNAAAACCGGTGTNCACATGATCGAGTGCANGCCATCTGTNTTCNTAGGTAACTCGCTGNCNCTTGNTCCCTTCCACAGGAGGTTTGCGCCCGGCTTCTTCGGATCGAGCCCCATCATGAGCGAACCATTGTAAAAAGAGGTGACCAGGAGTTTCCGGGTCCCGGGATCGTAGATCGGTGTGGGAATCGACAGGCCGGACTGGACCTTGAACGCCTGCCTCCAGTATTCCCTGCCGCTTTCGGGATCGAGAGAAGCAAGCTTCGTCGGCGTCCAGATGATGAGCTGGCGCTTACCTCCGGCATTGAAAATCACCGGGGGGGCATAGCCCGGGTCATCATCTTCCAGAGCTCTCCAGAGCTCTTTGCCAGTGTCCTTATCAAAGGCAACTACACAGGCTCCCGGCTTTCCCCCGACAAGCATGATCAGTTTCTTTCCATCCACCAGGGGCGCGGCACTGAATCCCCAGGTATTGATCTCTGCCTTAAACTCCTGGGCGCACTGCTTCGACCAGAGCATCTTCCCGGTTCCCGCGTCCATGCAGAAGAGATCTCCCATAGCCCCCAGGCAATAGACCTTGCCACCGGATACAGCCGGTGTCGTCCTGGGGCCGTATGGATAACTGACCGTGTATTTCGCAGGATAGCTATGCTTCCAGAGAAGCTTCCCATTCGCTGCATCGAGGCACAGAATCCGCTCGCTGCCGCCGACCTGCCGCTTGCTGAAGGGGTTGGCAGGATTTTTCTCTCCATCGCCGAGGACCCGGTCCATCAGGTAGACCCTCCCCGCGGCAACGGCCGGTCCGGCGTAACCCATCCCCACAGGAGCCCTCCAGAGGAAGGAAAGCTTCTTGGGCAGCTCCTTTACGATACCTGTCTCTCTCCAGACCCCATCGCGCTCGACTCCCCTCCACTGGGGCCAGTCATCGGCCACCAGGAGCCCAGTTGCCAGCAGGCAGACGACAAAACCACAGGTGCGAACAATTCCATTCATGAGCCAGGATCTCCTTGGCGGGTTGCTGTGGCGCTTAATCATCCGACAGAGGGGCGTATCGGTAATAGACCTCGAGGCAAAGAATACTGAGCACTGTGGAATAGAGCCTCCCGGCCTGCG
>NZOA01000065.1 GCA_002695115.1 Planctomycetota bacterium | reverse complement strand
TGGCAACACCAACGGCCAGTGGGGAGGCGGCTCCGTCACCCACACCGATAATCCAGGATCCCCGTCATGGTGGGAGGTCGATCTGCTCGACACCTACGATATCGGCTCGATCGTGCTCTGGAACCGCCTCGACTGCTGCTCCGAGCGACTGGTCGATTTTACCATCACGCTCTACGACGCCGATCGCAACGTGACCTTCGAGGAGGTCGGCCTCGACGCCCAGAGCCTGCCGAGCTTCACGCTCGAAGACGTCGCCGCATCGGGCCAGTTCGTGCGCGTCTCGATGCCGGGGGCCTACCTGAGCCTCGCCGAGGTGCAGGTCTACGAAGAGGAGCCCGGACCGAGCTCCATAGCGGTCTCCTGGGATCCGCCGGCCTGTGTCGAGGCGCTGGGCTACAACGTCTACCGAAACGACGAGCTCCTGCTCGAGCTCCCGGCCGACGAGACCAGCTTCGAAGACATGCCCGAAAGCCGCGCCACGGTCTATGCGATCGAGACGGTTCTCGGCGCCGGCCAGCAACCCTGCGAGCCGCTGATCTGTACCCTCATCGATACCTCGCTGCCCTTCGACGTCCCCCTGCGCATCAACGCCGGTGGACGAACGGTAACCGACGACGAGGGCCGCACCTGGCTCGGCGATCCGGGCCTCAACGCCGACGAGCTGGGGATCCGCGCCAATTCCCTCGGCGGCGCCCAGGTCGTGTCAAACTGGTGCGCGGCAGACTGGCTGGGCATGGAGGAGCTCGGCTTCGACACCGAGGACCCGGCGATCGCCGAGGTGCTCCAGAGCATCCGCTGGGATGTGGGAGGAGATGGCATCGACTGGGTCATGGAGTTCCCGGTACCCGACGGCACCTATACCGTCAACCTCTATTTCATCGAGTGCTGCTGCGCCAACCGGCACTTCAAGGCCGAGATCCAGGGCGACCTGGTCATCGACGATATCCACCAGGACTTCATAACCGGGGTGAGCGGAAACTCCATCGAGGGCGTCGAGGTCGTCGATGGCATCCTGCAGATCGCCCTGCTGCCCTGCCTCGAGCCTGAATGTCCCGGCGGCGTCAACGGCGATGCCCTGGTCTCGGCCATCGAGATCCTGCCCGATGGCCTGGTGCCGGTACCGGATGAGATCTGTGACAACGGCATCGATGACGACCGGGACGGGCGCACCGACTGCACCGATACCGACTGCGCCGCCGCCGCGAATTGCCAGGTGGTGCCGGCTGAGATCTGCGACAACGGCATCGATGACGACAAGGACGGCGCCGCCGATTGTAACGATACCGACTGCACTGCGGCTGCGAATTGCCAGGAGCCGGCCGGGCCGACCTTCGTACGCGGCGATGCCAACTCCGACGGCAGCATCAACCTCACCGATGGAGTCATCCCGCTTCTCTACCTTTTCTCCGGCGGNNCGGCCCCNGCCTGCCTCGATGCGACCGACACCAACGACACCGGCAGCATCGAGATCACCGACGCGATCATCATCTTCAGCTGGCTGTTCTCAGGCGGCGCGGCGCCGGCGGAACCTTCGCCTCTGAGCCCGGGCTACTCGAGCGAGGAATGCGCAGGGGACCCGACCGATGACGGCATCGGCTGCGACCGTCCGTCTCCTGTCTGTAATTGATTCCGTATTCTCGGCTGAAAAGGCGGGCGCCTCCTCGTAACCACGGGGCCGGCGCCCGCTTCTTCGGCCCATGTGAGGCAATCAGAAAAACCGGCTCATGATGCCCCAGCCGACGAAGAGGCTCACCAGCAGCGCAAAGACATCGAGCGCGATGACCACGACTCCCCGCACGCTGCCCGTCGACCAGCGGAAATAGCCCATGTCCGGGCGGCTGATGCGCCAGACCATCACCAGCGCCACGACCGGGAAGACCACCGCCAGCAGCACCGTGAAGATCCGGATGCCGTAGACCGGGTTGATACGCAGAAAGAGCAGACTGGCGGAGGCGACGACGAAGACCAGGACAGCCTGGCGAAAGGAGCGTGACTCCATGCGCACCTTCATATTGCCGAGGTCGAGCATGGCGTAGGCGCCGCAGACCATCCAGCCGATACCGGCGGTCCAGGCGGCGATAAAGAAACCGACCAGGAAGAGCAGGCGAGCGGAGCCTCCAGCCAGCGGCTCCAGCAGGGCCGCGAGCTCGGTGCCGTTTTCCGGCACGATTCCGAAGGGGCGCGCCACGGCCGCGGCCGCCGCCATGACCGGCAGGGCGACGATNCCGGCTGCCGCGATGCCGACACCGTAATCCCAGCGCGAGCGCTGCAGGATGCGAGCCTGGCCGAGCGGCTTCGATGAGCGCCACCCCTTCTCGATCATCGTGTAGGGATAGATCAGGATGAGCCAGGCNTTGATCNGGCTGCCGGCGTTCTGCTGGATCAGGCCGNNCCATTCCTGCCGCGACGATTCCGGGATGCCGGGAAGCAGGCCGGCGGGAGCTTCCGACCAGGGCGCGCCGGCAGCGGCCGCCGCGGCGGCAAAGAGACCGATCAGCACGATGAGCGCCAGGACAAAGAACAGCTCGATCCTGCGGTAGACTCCCAGGAGCAGCAGCGCGGTCGCCGCCAGGGCCGCCAGGGTGCCACCGACCTCCGTCGGGATGCCGGGGTTGAGGGTGCCCAGCACGTGGGCGCAGGTATTCCACTGCGAATAGGCGCCGATGGTCGTGGTGACGACCACGGTGACAAAGAGGTAGATCGAGAAGACCGGGTGGACCTCCTTAAAGATCGACAACGGTGTGCGTCCGAACCGCAGGTAGTATCGCGTCGACATGTCCATCAGCGTCCAGCCCGCCAGGCCGAGCACGAAGAACGTCCACCACATGTCCATGCCGAAGAGGGCCCCCATCTTGGTGGCGATGGCGATGTCGCCGGTGCCGATATAAAAAGAGCCGACCAGGGCTCCCGCGCCAATCCCCGTCAGTGCGCGCCCCGAAAGCGGCGGCAGCTTCGCGCTCCACGGCTTCATGGCCTTCCCTCCCCCTCCGGCTCACCGGCGGGTTCTTCCATTTCCCACCAGGCCTCTTCGGGCTCGTCAATCTCCGCATCCTTCACGATCCGCCAGCCACCGGGCTCGCCCCTGCGACGCAGAAAGAGGACGAAGGCCGGGATTGCCAACAGTGACAGCAAGGCTGGCACCAGGATGGAGAGGAGCCCCCTGGGCACCAGTGGCCCCCTGATGGTTTCCACCTCGAAACGAGAGACCTCTGGGACCCCCTCCCCAACCGATATGCTCAGCTTAAAAGGATGCTTGCCGGGATCGACCTTATCGAGCGCCAGCAGACCCTTGAAGGCGAAGCGCTTCGTCTCCCCCGGCTCGATCCCGAGGCTGGCCCGCATGCCGGCCGGACCGGCCGCTGCCTTGAAAGCATCGGCGGGAAAATCGAGCGCCAGCCGAACCGTTTTCTTCCCCCCCGGAGCCCCAGGCGGCCGGGAGAGAATGACCAGGGCGTTGATCTTCTCCTTCAGCAGGGCCCAGTCGGCGCAGATAAAGCGGAAGTCGACGCCATCAAGGATCCCGGCCTTCTCGAAAGCCCGTGCCCGGCCCGCGAAGAGCGCCAGGATGCCCAGCGCCATGAGAACCGGCGGAAGACAGCGTCGACTGCCGCTCAAGCCAGCGCCTCGCGCAGCTTGTCGAGGTAGCGGGGGACCGCCTTCAGCGGGTCCTCCTTTGCCTCGTACTCCAGCGCCACGTAGCCCCTGTAGCCGGCGGCCTTGAGAATGCCTGCGATGCGCCTGAAGTCAGCCTCCTCGGCAGGCTTCTTTCCTTCGCGGACCTCCGCCTTGACCTGCACGGCGACGGCGTAGGGCGCCGCCTTCTCGATGCTGGCGTAGACATCCGTGTGGAAATTTCCGGTGTCCAGATTCACGCCCAGCCAGGGTGAATCCACCCCCTTGACCAGGGCGAGGAGCTGCTTGGCGGTAGAGGTGATGCCCCCGTGGTTCTCGATCGCCAGCAGGACGCCCCTGGCGCCGGCGTACTCGCTGACCTCCTTGAGGCCCTCGATCGCCAGCTTGCGAGCCTCCTTCTCGCTGCTGCCCTTCTTCGCCCTTCCGGCGAAAACACGGATCGTCTGGGAACCCAGCAGGGCGACCACATCGATCCAGGCCTTGACGTGGGCCAGCTGCTTGTCGCGCGTGGGCCCCGGGGGATGGCAGAAGTCGTTGCCGAGGGGGGATCCGGAGATCGCCAGGCCGTTGACGTAGGCGCGGCGGCGCAGGGCGCAGATGTAGCCGGGCGACTTGTCGCGAAAATAATACTCGGTCAACTCCGTAGCCTGGAGGTCCTGCTCGGCGCAATAATCAACGAACCTCTCGAGCGTCATCACGGGCTTCTCGCCCGAGAGCTCGCGGCGGAAAGAGTAGGCCGCGAGGCTCAGCTGCAGCCCTGAACCATCGACACGGTCCGCGATCCGGGAAGCTCCCGGCGCCGCGACGGGCTGCGCGTTCGCAATGCTCCCATCAGCACCAAGCAACCCGCCAAGGGAAGCCGCCGCCACGGTACTCCTGATAAAATCTCTACGCTGCATATCACTGTTCCTCCCGGTAAAAAGGACCTCTTCGCGGTCCCGCTCAGATCATTATTTCAGAACAGATACTCTAACCTCTCCGGTGGATCGGGTATAGCACCCTGCAGAAACGGCAAGACCTGGCTCACCCGAAGAAAATCGGAAAAAAACCGTCCGCCCCCTTCCTCCCGAGACACTGAAAAACCCGCGGCGCGACTCGACTTTGAGCCCCTCAGCCCTGCACCCTCCCGGTCCCATCGAAATCTTGATGCGTTCCGCAACCCCGCCTATATTAAAGATATAGACTGAAACTGCGGCGCCTTGATCAATCCGCAAGACTCCGACTGGAGAGCTGCTGATGCTCAGAATATCGGGAAGTTCCGAACGCTTCTGCGACGGGATCAGAAGAAGGTCCTTCCTCCAGATCGGCGGCCTGGCGATGGGGGGTCTCAGCCTCCCGGGAATTCTAGCGGCCCAGGAAAAATCGCCGCAAAAGCCGGGCGCTCATAAATCGGTCATCATGATCTACCTGCCCGGCGGCCCGCCGCACCAGGATATGGTCGATCTCAAGCCGGACGCCCCCAGCGGGATCCGCAGCGAGTTCAAACCAATCGCCACCAGCGTATCCGGGATCCAGTTCGGCGAGCTGATGCCGAAGCTCGCCGCGCGCGCCGACAAGCTCGTGACGATCCGGAGCATCGTCGGCGCCACCGGAGCTCACTGGGCACACCAATGCATGACGGGAAGAACCACCAGGAATCCGCCGCAGGGCGGCTGGCCAGAGTTCGGCTCGACGGTTTCCAGCATCGAGGGAGCCACCCGCCCCTCCGTGCCGCCCTTCGTCAGCCTCTCACCGGTCATGAAGCACACGCCCTACAACAACGGCTACCCCGGCTTCCTCGGCGTCGCCCACGCCCCCTTCCGCCCCTCCGGTGACGGCAAGGCAGACCTGGTGCTCAACGGGATCAGCCTCGAACGACTCGGCGACCGCAGCAGGCTGCTGGGCGCCTTTGACCGGTTCCGCCGGGACACAGATGCCAGCGGCATGATGGAGGGCGTCGACGCCTTCACGCGCCAGGCCCTCGGCGTACTCACCTCCAGCAGGATCGCCGGAGCGCTCGACCTCGACAAGGAAGACCCGAAGGTGCGCGAGAGCTACGGTAAGGGCACCGCCAAGGTGCAGGGAGATGCCGCGCCCAGGCTGATGGAACAATTCCTCATGGCGAGACGCCTCGTCGAGGCCGGCGTACGCTGCGTCACCCTCAGCTTCAGCTTCTGGGACTTCCACGGCGCCAACTTCGCCCGC
The DNA here is from genome assembly GCA_002695115.1 of Planctomycetota bacterium. GTDB lineage: Bacteria > Planctomycetota > UBA8108 > UBA8108 > UBA8108 > UBA8108. The sequence continues at coordinate 2,586 of NZOA01000065.1, read as the reverse complement.
TGCCGGGAGAACGTGCCCGACCTCGACCGGGGCGTAGCGGCGCTCATCGATGATCTCCATGAGCGCGGCCTCGACAAGGACGTGACCGTGGTGGTCTGGGGCGAGTTCGGACGCACGCCGAAGATCAACAAGAAGGGCGGCCGCGACCACTGGCCGCAGGTCTCCTGCGCCCTGCTGGCCGGCGGCGGACTCCGAACAGGCCAGGTCATCGGCTCGACAGACCGCAACGCGGCCGAGGCTAAGGACCGCCCCGTCCACTTCCAGGAGGTCCTCGCGACCATCTACCACAACCTCGGAATCGACGTGAGCACCGCGACGGTACGTGACTACAACGGCCGCCCCCACTACCTCGTAGATGATGGGCGCCAGCCCATCACCGAGATCATCTGAACGCGCGATCACAGCTCCCGGCGGCGATGTCTTTGTTGGCATTTCCCGCCCAAAATGCTTATCTTGGTGGCTTGTCTGGTTTGAAGATCCGGCGTCTTTTCTTCGTCAAATACACCATGATTCGGATTCGACGCCCGTTAACCCGAAACTGAGGAACGTACAGAAGGAGGTTGCACGTGAGACGAAACGCATCACGTCGTGAATTTCTCCGCAACAGCTCGATGGCTGGAGTGGGGATGTGGATTGGGAATACCGTTATCGGTTCCCCGCGTTCGCCGGCCGAAAAACTCAACGTCGCCTGCGTCGGCGTTGGTGGAAAGGGCGCCAGTGATATGGGCGCCTGCCGTGGCGAGAACATCGTCGCGATCTGCGATACCGATAAGAACCGGCTCAACCAGGCCGGCAGCAGGACCGCCAAGAAGGCCGAGAAATACACCGACTATCGCAAGATGCTCGAACGCAAAGACATCGACGCGGTGACGGTCTCGACACCTGATCACAACCACGCCCCCGCGGCGATGGGCGCCATCCGCCAGGGCAAGCACGCCTTCGTGCAGAAGCCCCTCACGAAGACGGTCTTCGAGGCCCGCACCCTGCGCGAGGCCGCCAGGAAGCACAAGGTCGCCACCCAGATGGGCAACCAGGGCACGTCCACCAGCGGACTGCGCAAGGGAGTCGAGGTCGTCCAGTCCGGCGGGATCGGCAACGTGACCGAGATCCACGTCTGGACCAACCGCCCGGTCTGGCCCCAGGGCTCCAAGGCGATCCCTTCCGTACCGAAATCGGAAAAGGTCCCCGGCCACATCGACTGGAGCAGCTGGCTCGGCCCGGCCGCCGACCGTGACTACAGCGGACGGTACCTCCCCTTCGTCTGGAGAGGCTTCTGGGACTTCGGAACGGGAGCGCTCGGAGACATGGCCTGCCATACCGCCAACCTGGCCTTCATGGCCTGTGAATTAGAGCACCCCGTTGCCATTCAAAGGGAAGAGATGGTCGGCAACAACGAGATCACCTACCCGACCTATTCGAAGATCCGCTTCGACTTCCCGGCTCGCAAGAGCGCCAAGACCGGCAAGACCTTGCCGGCGCTGAAGTTCTTCTGGTACGACGGCTGGACTATCAAGGGCGGCCGGAAGACCTACAACACGCCTCCTGCGGCGACCTTCAGGGGGCAGCCCATCAAGCCATCGAATTCCGGCTCNCTCATGATCGGCGACAAGGGAATGATGTACTCGCCNAATGANTACGGCAGNGGCTGGNNNCTCTNCCCCGANGAGTTCNNAAANGNNTACAAGGCGCCGACNNCNTGGATCNNCCGCTCCCCGGGCCATGCCCAGGAATGGATCANNGCCTGNAAGGGCGGCAAGCCGGCGATGTCGAACTTCGACTACGCCGCGNTGCTNACCGAGACCATCCTGCTGGGNAACCTNGCCATGAAGGTCGACGGCAAGATCGANTGGGACGGTCCCAATCTCAAGTCGACCAACTCGCCCGAGGCGAACAAGTTCATCCATTACGAGTATCGCAAAGGCTACGAGCTCTAAGCAGCGGCCCCGGGTTCGCTGGAAAACAGCAACCGGGCCCGTCTCCACGAGGAGACGGGCCCGGTTTTTTTATTCGCCCGCGTGAAACCCCACGGGCAGCGGAGGGGGTGTCGATGGCTCACCCTTGCACCAGGACGCTCCGCGGTACATGATCATACCGCTTACAGAATTCGACTGACTTCCCCCACCCCACCAAGCCCGGAGATATCTATTGAGCCAGTTCGCGAATCTCGACTGGGCCATCGTGATCCTCTACCTGCTGGGCTCGGCAGCCATCGGCGTCTGGAGCCGGCGCTACGTCAGAAACATGAGCGATTTCGTCGTGGCGGGACGCTCGTTGAAGTCGCACCTGGGGATCGCCACCATGATCGGCACCGAGCTGGGCCTGGTGACGGTGATGTTCGCTGCCCAGAAGGGTTTCACCGGCGGCTTCGCGGCCTTCCACATCGCCGTCTGCGCCGGCATCGTCTGCCTGGTGGTCGGCTGGAGCGGCTTCATCGTCGTGCCGCTTCGCAGGATGGGGGTCATGACCATCCCCGAATTCTACGAGCGACGCTTCGGCCGCGGCGTGCGCATCCTCGGAGGACTCATCCTGGCGCTGTCGGGAATCCTCAACATGGGAATGTTTCTCAAGGCCGGCTCGATCTTCGTC
>NZOA01000064.1 GCA_002695115.1 Planctomycetota bacterium | reverse complement strand
TACACGATCTATGTCATCGACGTCTCCGGTGGAGACAAGATCCCCCGAAAAGGCGGCCCTGGAATAACCCAGTCCGACCTCCTGGTCATCAACAAGACCGACCTGGCCGAGGCGATTGGAGCCGATCTCTCGGTCATGGAGCGCGACAGCTCCAGGATGCGCGGCGATGGTCCCTTCATCCTCGCCAGGGTCAAGCACGGCGAAGGCGTCAGCGAGATCGTCGACCACGTCCTGAAGGCGTGGGAAGACTCCAGGAGCGAAGAGCAGGCCGAGGCCTGAACCGCTCCTCTCCCCGCAGCCTTTTACTCCTGAAAAAACCGGGTCGCCGCTGATTCACCTTGCAAGCGATGGCTCGGAGCTGGCGAAGGGTCTTGCGGATTACCGGGGCCCGGCTCTCAACTCTCTTCACCGCCCCCGGCATCGTCACCGCCAGCGGCATCCTTGCCGATGACGACCCGGTCGTAGACCAGCGCGGCCAGCGCGCCGCCGACGATCGGCCCGATCCAGTAGCAGTAGTGAATGTCCCAATGGCCGCCGATGAGGGCCGGCCCGAAGGAGCGGGCCGGGTTCATGCTGGCGCCGGTGAAGGCCCCGGCACAGAGAATATCGAAGCAGACCGTCAGGCCGATGGCGAAGCCGTAGATATTCTTCGGGCCCCGGCTGTCGACGGCGACAGCGAAAATTGTCGTTACCAGCAGGAAGGTGAGAATCGCTTCAATGACAATGACCTTAACGATATTTTCGGGCGTGCTCAGGCTTCCCAGCGTCGCGCCCAGCTTGACCTTCGCCACCATATCTTCCGGCAGGCAGGAACTGAGAATGCAGGCCGCCAGCGTAGCTCCCAGGAGCTGAACCACGATATAGGCCGCCGCAGCGGGCGGCTTGATTTTGCCGGTCACCAGCATGCCGATGGTCACGGCCGGGTTGATGTGCCCGCCGGAGATGTGCCCGGAGGCGTAGACCGCCATCGACAGCGCCAGTCCGTGCGCGAAGGCTATAGCGACAAGATTCTCTCCGCCGGTGGCGATGATCGCCCCGGCGCCGATGAAGGTCAGCGAAAAGGTGCCGATGAACTCGACAACGCACTGCCTGGTGAGCAGGTTCATGATCTCTTCCTCTCTCCTGATAGTTTCGGTTACGGGTCCCGCACCACCGCTGAGACCGCGCCTCTGCGCTCAATCCGCAGGGAAGGTTTCGCACAGGGAGTAAACCGGGTCAAGTTTTCTCCACGTTCGAAAGTGCCACGGCGCTCCGGGAGTGAATAAAGAAANCNAAAGTCCCTTTGCAACCTGCCCTCACTNCCGGGGTTACTGTATAATACCCGGTTTGAGAAGAGGCGCCGCCGAGCGCGAAGCTCTCTTCGCAAGTCTGAACAGAACTCCCTCTTTTTCCAGAACCAGGCGGAAGCATGACCNGGACCAGNCAGCGCGTTTTCACTTTTCTCTTTATCCTCACGNTCTNCCCNGCCCAGCCGNCCTTTTCACAGGGCGAGCGGGGCCGCCGGGAGGATCCGTTCAACCGCGAGGACATGCTCAAGCGTTTTGACGCCGATGGCGACGGCGCGCTGAACGATGCCGAACGCGAGAAGATGCGTGATTTCATTCTCCAGTCTCTGCAGGAGCGCCCAGGAGGCGATCGCCCCGAAGGCGGCCGCNNCGNCCAGCCTCCGGGTGGAGCGGCCGGCGGACGCGGCGGCGGGCCCGGCAGGCAGGATCTCGAGGTCGTGGCTCAATTCGACAAGGACGGAGATGGGAAACTCAACGACGAAGAACGCGCCAGGGCCCGCGTGTACGTGAAGGAACAGGGCAGCCGCGGCCGCAGCAGACGCGGCCGCCGCCCCGGCGGCGGCGGGGAACCCCGCGACCGGGACCAGGGAGCTCCCGAGAAGCTCAGCCCGGCCGATGTGAAGAACTACCCCGGCAAATCCCTCTACGACACCTCCGTNCTGAGGACGATCTTCATCGAATTTTCCGGAGCTGACTGGGAGACGGAGCTGGCGGACTTTTACAGGACCGATGTGGAGATGCCCATCGACATGACCGTCGACGGGAAGACCTACGAGGGAGTCGGTATCCAGTTCAGGGGGAACTCCTCCTTCTTCGGGGTATCGGCAGGGCAGAAGCGCTCCTTCAACATCAGGATGGAGTACGGCGGCCACGATGGACTCTACGGCTACAAGACCCTCAACCTGTTGAATTCACANGCCGATCCTTCCTTCCTGCGCCACGTGCTCTTTGACCATGTCGCGGGCAGGTACCTGCCGACCTCGAAGGCCAATTACGTCAAGCTGGTCATCAACGGGGTGAGCTGGGGAATCTACCTCAATATCCAGCAGTACAATAAGGACTTCCTGTCGGACTGGTACGACACCAAGGGCGGCATCCGCTGGAAGGTCCCGGCCAATCCCCAGCGTGCGCCGGGCCTGCGCTATTTCGGAGAGAACCTCGATGACTACAAGTCCTACATCCACCTGAAGACCACCGAGGCGCCCGAAGCCTCCTGGAACGAGATCCTCGAGCTGAGCAAGCTTCTCGAGGAGACTCCCGCCGACCGGGTAGAGGAGGTCCTCGGCAAGGTGCTCAACATCGACCGCGCCCTCTGGTTCATAGCCATCGATAACCTCCTTATGGACGGCGACGGCTACGTGAGCCGGGGAAGCGACTTCCTCATGTACCAGGACCCCGGCGGACGCATCAACCTGATGCCCTACGACAGCAACGAGACCTTCGGCCNNCATGGAGGAGGNGGNGGTCCCGGNGGAAGCCGGCGCGGCAGGGGCCGACGCCCGGGCGACGCCGGAGCCGGAGGCCGTAGACCATCGGGTCCCTTCGGACGACCACCGAGGCTCGGAGGGGACGACGCCAGGCGCCCCGAAGAGCGCAGGCCCCCCACCCCCCCGCCGCAAGACGCCAACCGTGACAGCTCGCAGTTCTCCCAGAGCCCCCTCGAATTCGAAAACTCCAGGGAGCGCCCCCTGATCAGCAAGCTGCTCTCCGCGCCCAGCCTGAAGGCCCGCTACCTCGCCCACGTAAAAACGATTCTCGATGAATCACTCGACTGGAAAATCCTGGGCCCGGTGGTAAAGGGCTACCGTTCCGTGCTCGGCAACGAGATCGCCAAGGACACCACCAAGCTCTACCCAACGGAAGCCTACGAGCAGGGAGTGGATGGAAATTACACCGGCGGCCGGCGGCCGGTGACGGGCATCAAGAGCTTCATCACCGGGCGCCGCAGCTACCTGCTGAAGCACCCGGCGCTTTTGAAGCCGNCCCCATCCATCAGCGGTTTAAAGGCGAGCTCCACCGAACCCGCCGCCGGGTCGACGGTGAAGGTAAGTGCCCGAATTGGCAAAGGCGAGAAACCCGCAAAGGTCCTGCTCTACCACGCCACGGGCAAGTTCGGCGCTTTCGAACCCTCCGCGATGAAGAAGTCTGGCGGCGCCTGGATCGCCAGCATCCCAGCCTATCCCGCCGGCACCCTGGTTCGCTACTACGTCGAGGCCCGCTCCNCCACCACCACCGGCACCACGACCTTCGAGCCCCGCAGGGCTGAAGGCGCCCCGCTGCGCTACAGGGTCCAGGCTACCCGNAGANGCGGCTTCCCTGTTCGCATCAACGAGTTCCTGGCAGCCAATGAGAAGACCAATAAGGACTCCGAGGGCGAATATGANGACTGGGTCGAGCTCTACAACAGCTCCTCGAAGGCCGTCGATCTCTCCGGCCTCTACCTCAGCGACTCCCTCAACAACCCCCGCAAATGGAAGTTCCCGGTGGGCACCTCCATCGACGCCGGCGGCTACCTGGTCATCTGGCTCGACGGAGACGCCGAAGCTGAAGGACTCCACGCCGGCTTCCGGCTCAACCGGGATGGCGAAACGATCCTCCTGGTCGACAGGGACAAAGGGCAGAACGCCATACTCGACGAGCTGAAATTCTCCGCCCAGGAAAACGACCGCTCCTTCGGACGCGCGAAGGATGGGGAGGGCAAGGGCCGGTCCCTGAAGCCGACGCCGGGCAAGGCCAACCCGGAGCGGTAGCGCGGCGGCAGCTTCACCTCGGCAAAGACACCTGCCTATCCGTTCATTTACCGCTGGTTGTTTTGCCGCTGGAGGAGTTCCCGGGCACGGAGGAAACATGCTCCTCGGCGGTGCCGCCGCTCCAATTATCCGTCTTGAAAGGCGAGGCGGGCAGCATCGCCTTGTTGAGCAGGTTGGGGTTGGCGAGTTTGTGCCAGCCGAAACGCACCTGGGTGGGCGACTGGACCTCAGCCGCGCTCACCAGCACGGTCTCTTTGTCAATCAGGGCCTTGGCCGGGTAAAATTGGCCGTCACTGCCGGCGATCTGGAACTCGCTCAGGGGTTTTCCATCCCGGGAACCGAGCTTCCCGGCGGTGTGCGCGAAGTGAAGCCGAATCCTGTTCCCCTCCACCTCCATCGACTTGTAGAGCGGCCCGGAGAAGACGACCTTCTTCTTGCCGTAGGTTCGCGCCAGCGCCCAGAGAGCGAGCCGCCGACCGACCTCCAGCTTCATCCGAGGATGAATGTCCCCGACGTTGTCGACCAGGTCGGTGATCACCGCCATGCCGGTATCCGGGATCGTCAGGCTCTTGGTCTGTCCCTCCCAGAGCGCCGGAAGCTGTCCGCCGCCATAACCTGACCACGGAGCGATCTGGACATAGTAAAAAGGCAGCTCCTGTTTCCAGACTCTCCTCCAGCCCTCGACCAGGTTCTTCTTCAGGTCGTGGTAGCCCAAGCCGTTGCCGACGTTCGACTCGCCCTGGTACCAGATGGCGCCCTTGATGGCGAAGGGAACGATCGGGGCGATCATGCCGTTGTACATCCCGCCGCCGGCATTGCTGTTGGCGTGAACCGTCCAGGGCTCGATGCGGGAGCCGCCCCATGATGAGGCGATCAGGCCCATCGGGACCTTGAGATCGGTCTGCAGCTTCAGCCCGAAATAATAGAGCACCGCTGAGAAGCTCGGTACGGTCTGCGGAGTACAGACCTTCCAGGAGGCGTTCACGTTCCTGTCCGGTGCGCCTTTCTGCACCTTGGGAATGAGAAACAGGCGGATGGCGGGATACTTCGCCGTGCGAATCATGTCGCCGCCTTTTCGCGAACCACTCACGGACCACTCCATATTCGACTGGCCGGAGCCGACCCAGACGTCGCCGATGAGAATATTCTGCAGGACGATGCTGCTGTTTTTCCCAGTGATCTCCATCTGCTTGCCCCGCTTCTTAGAGGCCTTGAGCTTCTTGAGAACTACACGCCAATTGCCCTGCTCGTCCGCCTTGGTGGTTTTCTTCATGCTGCCAAAGCGCAACGTGATCTCCTCACCGGGCTCAGCCCAGCCCCAGACCGGCACTGGCATNTCNCGCTGCAGCACCATGTGGCTGCCAAAGACGCTGGGCAACTTGACGTCCGAGCGCGCAGGCGCGCAAACAGAGAAAACAAGGGAAGCCATCAACGCGGCAAGCAATACTCGTGTATTCATCCTGCTACCTTTCTCTCTTTAGTTTCAGCTCGGGAAAAAGCGACAGGGCTGTCGCCGCCGGTTATCGTAGCCTGAGAAGGNCCGCAGACCAAGCCCCACGGATAAGATGCCCGCTTGAAAAAGCTGCCGAATCAGGCCGTTTCAGAGAGGAGGGGAACATAAAACTGTACAAGCCCCAGCCCTGCTTTTAAATTGTTGTCGGCGAGACAAGCCGCCGGAATACCCGGCAAAGCCTGTCACACATCGAGAGAAAAGAACCCGCTTCGCTTACTGCTTCGCAGGACCNCTGGAGAATCCGGATGCTNAACCTCACAGACCCGAGTATTCATAAAAGCTGTGCGGGGCTCAGCCGCAGAGAGGTTCTCCGCATCGGCGCCCTCGGGCTCGGAGGGCTGACTCTCCCCGACCTGCTGCGGGCCAGGGACGAGGTCGCCACGGCCGGCGGCTCCGTGCGAGACGTCTCCGTCGTCCTCCTCTTCCTGCAGGGCGGCCCCTCTCACATAGAATTCTTCGACCCGAAGATGGAGGCCCCCNTGGAGATTCGCTCGACAACGGGCGAGGTGCCTACAAAGCTGCCCGGCATCACCTTCGGAGGTACCTTCCCGAAGCTGGGAAAACTCGCCGATCGCCTGGCAATCGTCCGCTCCTACCAGTCGAAAAACGGCGGCCACACCTACCAGGACGTGGTGAGCGCGCGCAATCCCCTGAAGGCGACCATGAGCGCCCTCTACGCCAGGGCCGCTGGCACCAGCAACCCGAACACCGGGATCCCTTCGAACACCCTGATACTTCCCGAGGCCATCAAACAGGACCTCAAGCTGCGCGGCAACTTCGAGAAGAACGCGCTACCGGGCCTGACGAGCGCCGGNTCTCTCGGCAGCACCTACGCGGCCTTCAACCCGGTCGGCGGCGGAGCCGCCAGGGAAAACATGGAATTACGGCTGCCCCAGTCCCGTTTCTCGAGCCGCCGCAATCTGCTCTCGGCTCTCGATGGCTGGCGCAGAAACGTTGAAGAGAGCGGCAAGCTCGACGGNATCGACCGCTACCGCGGGCAGGCCTACGACATCCTTCTTCGCGGCGTCGGCAACGCCTTCGACCTCTCGAAGGAAGACCCGAAGACCATCGAGCGCTACGACACCAGCAAGCTCTTCGACATGAAGGTGCTCAACCGCTACAACGACATGTACCGCTCATCGAACCTGCTCGGCCNNCAGCTGNTGATGGCNCGCAGGCTCTGCGAGGCCGGCTGNGGNTTCGTCACGGTNGCNGACGCGGGNTGGGACATGCACGGAAACAACAACAGCCTGCCGCGCCTCANCGGNATGAAGCCGCTCGGCAACCAGGTCGACCACGCNGTCNCNGCCTTCCTCGAAGACNTCGAGGANCGCGGCCTGAGCGANAAGATCCTGCTCGTGATCACCGGCGAGATGGGCCGCTCGCCCAAGATCAACGGCAGGGGCGGACGCGACCACTACGGCAACATGACCTCGCTGTGCTTCGCCGGCGGCGGCCTGAACATGGGACAGGTCATCGGACGNTCCGACAGCCANTGCGCCCACCCGGCCACCGAGGCCTACGGCCCGGAGAACCTGCTCGCCACCGTCATGCACACCCTCTTCGACACCACCGCGATGCGCCTGCGCACCGACGTCCCCTCCACCGTCAGCGGNCTCATCACCGACGGCCACCCGATCCCCGGCCTGCTCTGAGGCGNAAACGCCGAATNTTCATCCTCCGCAGCCGCNTCACCCCCAGGGTNCCGNAGNGGCGGCGAGTGAGCGAATCTTCAACTTTCCTCGCCCGCCCCNNGGAGAATCGGTACAATGGGCGCCGTCCTCGGATTCCTCCACCTGCCGGAGTTTTTCATGCCGCGAGCGCTGCCAGTCATCTTGATTCTCCTCCTGGCGCAAGGGGTGGCGCTACGGGCTGACGATCCGCCTGTACCCGCTGCCCGCATGGAAGGCCGGGTGCTTGTCGAGTTGATCGAGGGAATCGACGACAAGCGCTCCTGGAAAGCCGAAAAGGCCGGCAAGGTGGCTGAGGAGTACGAAGAACCCGCCTTCGCGTTNCGCCNCCTGCCGAAAAAGTACTCCGCCACGGGACTCATCAACGATCGCTCTAACCCGTTTCTCCTGCGCGCCCGGGGACGCGCGGTCCTGCCCGCNGGAGAATGCCGCATCCTCCTGCNCNCGTTCAATTCAGCCCGCCTGTTCGTAGATGGAAAGCTGGCCGCCGAGACCCGCTTCCGGACCCGCAACGCCGATGGCCACGAGGATGTCCCGGAAACCCGGGCTCCTCTGCATCCGGACAATCCACCGCTGCCGCCGGGTCACTCCGAGAAGCTCGTGAAACTGGAATTGAAGGGCGGATCGCATGACATCCTCCTCGAGGCGGTCATCGGCGGCAAGGGCCTGCGCTCCGAGCTTGGCGAGCTGGTCGTCGCCTTCTCCAGCGGCGAGGGCGCTTTCAAGATCCTCAGCCCGGCGGGCGAAAACCGGCAAACTGAGGCGACGCCCTTCACCCTGGAATCCTGGCTCGCTTCCGAGGCGAAAGCCCGCCAGCGAATCGGCGCCCTCGATAACCGCAACCGCCGCCACGCCCGCCGCAGCGAGGATNCCTATTGGGAAAAACGCCACCGNATAGCGCGAGAACTCCTGTCGAAGACGCCTCCCCCGGACCTTCCCGAAGTTTCTCCCGCCGTGGCGGTCTCCAACGCCATCGACCGTTTCATCGNGGCGAAGCTCGATAAGGCCGGCATCGAGCCGGCGCCGCTGCTCGACGATGCGGGCTTCCTGAGAAGACTCAGCCTCGATGTCAGGGGCGTCGTCCCGAGCCTGCAAGAGGTCAACGCCTTCTTCTCCACGCCGGGCGAAGACCGCCGCGCGCGCTGGGTCGAACGCATGCTCGCATCAGAAGACTGGGCCGACCACTGGGTACCCTACTGGCAGGACGTGCTTGCCGAGAATCCCGGCATCCTCAAGCCCAAGCTCAACAATACGGGTCCCTTCCGCTGGTGGCTGCGCGAGGCCTTCCTCGACGGTCTCGCCTTCGACCGCCTGGTCACCGAGCTGGTCCTCATGCGGGGCAGCAAGCACGGCGGCGCCCCCGCCGGNTTCNCCATGGCCTCNCAGAACGACGTTCCAATGGCCGCCAAGGCCCACATCCTCTCCACCGCGTTCCTCGNCGTGGANCTCAAATGCGCNCGCTGCCACGANGCNCCCTACCANCCCTACAAGCAGAAGGANCTCTTCAGCCTCGCCGCCATGCTGAAGCGCGGCGCACTCCAGGTGCCGAAAACCAGCAGCGTCCCCCGCAGCAAAAAAGAGCTCGAAGAGATGATCGTCGAGGTGACCCTGGCGCCCGGCTCGAAGGTGAAGCCCGCCTGGCCCTTCACGGCCATCGCTCCCCGGGAGGTGCCNGAAAACATCCTGCGCTCGGCCGNCGACACCCGCGAGCGGCTGGCGGCGGTGATNACCTCGGGTGAAAACACCCGCTTCGCCCGGGTCATCGTCAACCGCCTGTGGAAACGCTACATGGGGCACGGCCTGGTGGAGCCGGTGGACGACTGGAACAAGGCCGAGGCATCGCACCCNGCCCTGCTNGACTGGCTGGCGCGCGAGCTTNTCCNCAACGACTACGACCTCAAGGCCGTCGCCCGCCTGGTCCTCAATTCAAGCGCCTACGGACGCGAGGCCGCCNCTGATGAACGCAGGCTCCAGCCCCCNNCCAGGCGNCTCTTCGCCGGGCCCGCCAGGCGGCGCATGANCGCCGAGCANCTGGTCGACTCGCTCTTNCGGGTAACCGGNAAGNCGATCGGAAGCGAAGAGATGAACTTCGACATCGATGGCCGCCGACCGATCGACACCTTCCTCAATCTCGGCACCCCGGCGCGCGCCTGGGAGTTCGCCTCGCTCTCCAACGAGCGCGACCGCCCGGCGCTCGCCAAGCCCGTGGCCCAGAGCGTCATCGACCTGCTCAGGACCTTCGGCTGGCGCGAAACCCGGCAGTCGCCGCTCACGGTCCGCGACCACGAGCCCAACGCCCTGCAGCCCCTGACGCTCGCCAACGGCATCATCGGCCACCGTGCCGCGACGCTCTCGGACGACAGCGCCCTCACGGCCCTCTGCCTCGAGGAGAAGCCGCTGCCTCGCCTGGTCCAGGAGACGTTCCTGTCGGTCCTCTCGAGGCAGCCGTCCGCAGAAGAGCTGAATATTTTCACCGGGCTCCTCGCCGAAGGTTACGAAAAGAGAATCGCCGCCAGCGGTGGAGACCCTGGCGGCCGTAAAGCCAGGAGGCGCCACGCCGTCTCCTGGTCGAACCACCTGTCGGTGGAGGCCACCAGGATCAAGCTCGAGATGGAGCGCCTCGCCCGGGCGGGCGATCCGCCGACGAAGCGCCTCGAAGCCGGTTGGCGCGAGAGGTACGAGGACATGCTCTGGGCCCTGTTCAATTCACCCGAATTCATCTTCCTGCCATGAAAAAACCTGCCATGCCTGAAACGGGACGTAAACACGCGGGCGTGACTTCGCGGCGTGATTTTCTCGCCACCGGAGCCCTGGGCGCCCTCGGAGCTTCGCTCCCCGGCCAGCCGGCGCTGTGCGCGGAAAAGACGCCCATCCCCCGGGGCAAGGCCGAACACGTCATCATGCTCTGGCTTGGCGGCGGCGCCAGTCAGATCGACACCTGGGACCCCAAGCGCCGCGGCGATCCGAAAAAGAAAGTAGCGGGATCGGCCTACAATTCCATCCCGACGGCGATCGACGGCGCCGGGGTCTGCGAGCACCTGCATCGAAGCGCGCCCCTCCTCGACCGCGCCGTACTGCTGCGCTCGGTCCATCACGAGGTCATCGACGAGCACGCCGCGGCGGTCAACAGGATGCACACCGGGCGCCCCACCAGCGGTACGGTGGTCTACCCATCGATGGGATCGGTCGTCGCCCACAAGCTGGGAAAACCGGCCGAAGCGATTCCACCCTACGTGCTGATGGGCTACCCCAACCTGACCCGGGGACCGGGCTTCCTCGGGGCAAAGCACGGCTTCATCTACCTGACCGATACCGAGACCGGCCCCGCCGGCCTGCGACGCAATCCTTCGATCTCCACCCTGCGCCAGGGCCGCCGTGAAGCTCTCCTCGGACGGCTGCGGAAATCCTACCTCGAGCGCCGCCGCGGCGACGCCGCAGTGCGCGACTACAGCGATGCCGGCATCGCCGGCCTGCGCCTGGCCGGGCCGGAGTTCATGGGAGCCTTCGCGCTCGACAAGGAGCCCGCCAGCCTGCGCGAGTCCTACGGCTCGGAATTCGGGCAGCGCTGCCTGCTGGCCCGGCGGCTCGTCGAGCGCGGCGTGCGCTTCATCGAGGTGGCCCACAACCTGAACTTCATCAACGGCACCGGCTGGGACACCCACAACGAGGGCCAGCGCAACCAGCACATCCTCATCCGCGAACTCGACAAGGCCTTCTCGACCCTGATCACGGACCTCGAGAAACGCTCGATGCTGGAGAAGACCCTGATCCTGATCTCGACCGAGTTCGGCAGGCCGCCAGGGTTTGACGGACGGGGCGGACGCGGCCACCAGTCGAAGACCTTCAGCCTCGTTCTCGCCGGGGGCGGCCTGAAATCCGGCCAGGTCGTCGGCCAGAGCGATGAGCTGGGCCGGAAGATCCTCACGGAGCCCATCTCCATACCCGACCTCTTCGCCACCGTCTACAACGCCGTCGGGATCGACCCCGCCAGCGACCTCTACGCCGGCGATCGCCCGGTCCCGCTTACCGACCAGGGCAAGCCGCTCGGGAAGCTCTTCGCCTGAACCATGCCCGTGGGCGGGCATCGATTTGCTGTTGTCCCCTCCCCGCACTGTGATTAGTATGGCTCCGTAATACCCGGGACGGAGAAACCAGGAATGGCTACTGAGCAGACAGGAAGGGTCATCGTGACCTACGCGCGCGGCTGGCAGTCGCTGGCGGCCACCCGCAGCCTGGGGCGGCGCGGGGTGGAGGTCATCACCGCCGACGAGGTCGCCCTGACCCCGGCCTCCTTCTCGAAATACTCGACAGGCACCTTTACCTACCCGGACTGCTCGAAGAGCCCCGATGAGTTCCTCGACAAGCTCGAGAGCGAGATCGCCAGGCACAAGCCCGATGATCCCGACACACCCTACGTGCTGATGCCGATCCACAAGGAGACCTACCTCATCGCGAAGCACCGCGAGCGTTTCGAGCCCCATATCCGGGTGCCGCTCCCCTCCATCGAGCAGATCGAGGAGGTACACAATAAGGGCACCCTCGCCGCCTACGCCCAGGACAACGGCCTCTGCGCCCCGCCGACAATCTTCCCGGCGAGCATCGAGGAGCTCGAGAGCCGCGCTGATGAGATCGACCTGCCGGCCTTCGTCAAGCTGCGGGAGTCGGCCGCGGGTGTCGGCATCGCCAAGGTCGACACCCGCGAAGAGCTCATCGCCTACTTCAAGAGCCTCGTAGATGACTACGGCCTCGCCCCGGAGGACTACCCCATCGTCCAACAGGGCGTTCCCGGCGACGACTATTGCGTCACCACGCTCTTTGACCGGGGCAAGCTCATCGCCTGCATGACCTACCGCAACATCCGCCAGTTCCCCGCCGACAAGGGAGCCGGGGTGGTGCGCGAGACGGTCAAGGCCGAGAAGATGGAGTCGGTGTGCGAGGCCCTGCTCGGCCCGAAGGGCTGGCACGGCGTCGCCGAGATCGACTTCCGCTGGACCGGCGAGCCCGATGACGACCCCTGGCTCATCGAGGTCAACCCGCGCTTCTGGGGCGGCCTCACCCAGGCGGTCGAGTCGGGCTGGGACTATCCCTGGCTTCTCTACCGCCTGGCGGTCGACGGCCGGGTCGACTCTCCCGACGACGTGAGCTACGACGTCAAGACCGAGGCTCCGCTCGTCGGGCTGCTCGCCACCCTGCAGGAGATCTCGAAGAGCTCGACCCACAGCGACAACCTGAAGGATGCCTGGAAGGGCGCGCGAGAGGAGTTCAGCGAGGGCTCCAGGCGCGAGGGCCTGCGCCAGCTCTTCGGCGGCCTCAAGGACTTCGTCGACGTCAAGGGCCGCGCAGAGACGGTGCAGGACCTCTTCAAGGTACACAAGAGCACGGTCAACGACCTGTTCTCATCCGATGACCCCAAGCCGATGCTCGGAGCGCTCTATCCACTCGTCGTCTTCCTCAAGCACGGCAAGATCAACATGGAGCTGCTGACCTCCGAGAGCGGACCGCCCACGGCAGCCGAAGAGAGCGAAGAAGATTCATGAACGAAGACGGCCGCTCCTCTCCGCGCCGGAAACGACGATTCCTGCTGCTTGTCTTCATCCTGCTGACGGCAGGCGTTGCCGCCTACCTCATATTCTGGGGGGGACTGCGCCTGTGGAACGCATCGCTGCCCGAAGATGCCCCGAGGATCGCCATGACGCCCGACGATGGCTGGATCGCGAGGCTGGGATTCACCGCCCTGACCTACGACCAGATCTTCAGCCGCGCGGGCGGGCGGCTTATCAAGCTGGAGGTCCCCGAAGAGCCCGGAGCCCTCGAGCCGGCCGAGATCAGGAAGAGGCTCGATGGCATGGAGGCCCTGCTATTGTCGGGAGGCGGCGACGTCGATCCCGAGCTCTATGGCGGCGACCCGGGTGTAGCGGAGCTCGTGAACCGCAAACGTGACGACTTCGAAATCGCCCTCATCAGGGAGGCTCGCGTAAAGAAGATTCCAATCCTCGGCATCTGCCGAGGCGCGCAGATCCTCAACGTGGCCTTCGGAGGAGAGCTCATCGACCTCGACTCCGACAAGGAGCTCAAGGAAATCCACTTCGGCATCAAGGGACATCCGATCGAGATCGAGAAAGGGAGCCTGCTCTCGAAGCTCATGCGCCCGGGCAGGATCGAGAACGTCAAGAGCTACCACCGCCAGGCCGTCGGCCGCCTCGGTGAGGGCGTACGGGCGGTGGCCCGCTCGCCGGAGGGTACCGTCGAGGCGGTCGAGATCTCCGAGTTCCAGGACGAGTGGACCCTCGCCGTCCAATGGCACCCGGAGATGACGGTGAACGACGAGCTGCAGCTCGCCCTGATCCGCGCCTTCGTCGAGGAGGCCCGAAGGCGCAGACCCGCCGGGGCTGCGAAGCAGACACCCGCCGGCACTAAGTAATTGATGAATTCTCTCCCCCGGCGACAATGGTGCCCTCGGCTGGCTGAAAAAACAAACAACCTCACAAGGAGCGCCCAGCATGTGGATTCCAAAATGGGAACGTGACCTGAAAAAGGGCGTTGTCTCCCCCATTCCCACCCAGGTCGTCTCCAACGAGGAGTTCATCCCACGTCCTCAGAACCCCCAGCAGGCCGAGGTCGAGGCCCGCATCACCGCGATGGCCGGGGAGAAGGCGAAGAAGCTCGGCATGGACCGCCGCTCCTTCATGCAGAGCTCGATGGGCATGGCGGTCGCCTTCCTCGCCAGCAACCAGGTCTACGGCAACAACTGGCTCGTCGAGGAGGATGAGACGGTAGAGAAGGCCGCCAGCGATGAGAAGCTCCCCAAGGGCGAGTACTTCATCATGGACGTGCAGACCCACTTCACCGACGGCAAGCCCTTCGGCGCCCGCGGCTCCGCTTTCATGCGCAATATGGGCTTCGACCTGAAGAACGACAAGGACTCCTATAGCTTCGCGAATTTCGTCAAGGAGATCTTCTTCGACTCCGAGACCCAGATGTGCGTGATCTCAGGCGTTCCCGGCAAGGAATACGACCGCGGCAAGGACGGCAAGAAGCTCGTTCGCAGAGCGCGCGGCGGCGGCCTGCTGCCGAGCTGGCTGATGTCCGAGCGCAAGGGCGACATCAACAAGATGGCCGCCTCGCAGCGTTCGCTGTGCCAGGGCAATTGCGCTCCCAACCACTATTGGGATCGCAAGACCAACAAGCCCGATCAGAACGCCCTCTTCGAGCAGATGGAGCGCGAGCTGAAGACCTACGGCATCGACTCCTGGAAGTGGTACTGCCACACAGACCCGGGACGCTCCGGCAACGGCTTCCGCCTCGATGACGAGAAGCTCACCTACCCGTTCTACGAAAAATCCAGCAAGCTGGGCATGAAGGTCTACAGCATCCACAAGGGCTACGCCTCGCAGTCGCGGAGGCTCGGGCACTTCGCCCACCCCGGCGACCTCGAGAAGGCGGCCAGGGATCACCCGGACCTGACCTTCATCGCCTACCACTCGGCGATCAAGCACGGCCCCTGGGAGCCGCAGTTCAAATCGGACAAGTGGTTCGACCCGAAGACCGGAGACTTCTCGTGGCACTCCGACCTCATGGACATCAAGAAGCGCAACCCGAAGCTCGACAACGTCTACTGCGAGATCGGCTCCGCCTTCGGCACCCTGGCGATCGTCCACCCCGAGATGTGCATGCATCTCATGGGCCGCAACATCAAGCACTACGGCGCCGACCACGTAATCTGGGGAACCGACTGCCTCTGGTGGGGTTCGCCGCAATGGGTCATCGACGCCTTCAAGCGCTTCCAGATCTCCGATGAGATGTGCGAGAAGTTCGGCTACAAGAAGATCACGAAGGAAGACAAGGCGAAGATCTTCGGACTCAACGCCGCGAAGATCTACGACGTCGACGTCAAGGAGAAGCGCAAGGGCATCAAGCGCGACGCGCTCGAGAAGATCAAGACCGCCTACCTCGATGGAGGAGGAGGAAGCGAGAACGCCGCCTACGGGTGGGTCCGCGCGGATGTCTGAACTCCGAGCGGCGCTCCTGGCGCTCGCCGTTCTTGCCGTGTCGAGCGGCTGCCGGTCAAAGGAGGGCAAGCCGTCCCCGTCCGGGGGAGAGCCTGTCGCCTCCATCCCCGAGTACATGAGCGGCGATGAGTGCCTGTTCTGCCACCGCGACAAGGTGGGCGTCTCCTGGCAAAACAACGCCCACCGCTCCACCGTCCGCGAGGCCGCCGCCGGCGACCCGGCCCTGCTGGCCCTCGCCTCGAGCGCGGACAAAGAACTCGTGAACGTGGATCTTCTCCTTGGTGGCGAGCGCCTGACCCGCTTCCTTCGAAAAGGAGAGTATGGCCGGCTCGACCTGCTCTCGACGGCCTGGACACCGAGTGGAGCCAAAGGCGAAGGGGCGCTTGTTGAAGCTGGAGAGCGCCGCTGGAATTCCAAACAATTCTCCAGGGAGTGCGCCGGCTGCCATGCGACGGGTTTCGACTCATCCGCGCTGCGCTTCATGGACATCTCTATCGACTGCTACGCCTGCCACGGCGATGTCGACCGCTCACATGCCAACGATCCGAAGCGGGTCTTTCTCGCCGCCAGCCGCTCCGACAGCGCCCGAATTCTCAGCTCGGCCTGCGCCCAATGCCATGCCCGGGGAGGCCGCTCGCGCTCGACGAAGCTCCCCTTCCCGAACAATTTCATCGCTGGAGGAGATCTCTTCGTCGACTTCGAGATCGACACCTCGCCCGGGGCGCTGCGGAGCGCCTCGAAAACAGATCAACATATCCTCGAGAGCATACGAGACGTCTCGAGCGCGATGCCCGGCGCGCTCGGCTGCCTCGACTGCCACCGGGTCCATCCGGGATCCACCCGCAAACACCGCAGGCTTTCACCCGGGGCTTATTGCGAGAGCTGCCACGGCAAAGGCAAGCCAGGGCGGGTGCAATGGAGCCGGGATGTGCATAATGAGACCTGCGGTTATTGAAACCTGGCGGAGAGCGCCCGTTATGACTGAACCCGAAAACGACATCGACTACGAGACCTCACCCGGCGGCGAGCCTCTAGATGAGACCGACGTCAGCCTGCGCGCCTACCTCGCAAAACGCTCCGACGAACACCTGGCGGGCTACCGCGGGGAGTGGAGCGACGAGGAGGTCGTCGAATGGGACGGCAACTTCCGCAACGACGGCAACCTCATGCTGGTATGCTGCGAGCGGGACGTCGACATCGAGGAATTCCGGAGGGTGCTGGAGGAGCACCTCGTGCTGAGGGGCATCCAGCCCCCCTCCTGAGACCGCCCGTCGTTCAGCCCAGGCGGCAGACGAGGAAAAAAGCCCCCGGCACGCAGCCGGGGGCCCCCCGCTTCTGAAATCCTCCGGGCGATCTGAAGCCGCCCGGCGGACCGCGCCAAGAGGCGCTCAAAATTCAATTACAGGATCCTGGCGGCGTCTCGCAGCCGAGATTCGCCCTCCCCGTCACCGACCCGCAATCTGGATAGGGCGCCGGGAGTCCCGGGCCGCCCGCAAAGAGATGGGTCAAGGTGAAGATCGAGTCCGTAATGTTGAGCTGGCCATCATCGTTGGAATCCATCGATTCCATGCAGCCGGCCGCCGGTCCGCCCGCGAACTGGTGGGTCAGGCTGAAGATGGGATCNGAGAGATCGACGTTTCCATCCCCGTTGTCATCGCCGCGCAGGAACATCGTCGCCGCCGGCTCCTTGCCTCCCCCCGGCTCCTCGCCACCGCAATCGGCCGAACGGTAGATCACGTGCATGACCCAGTCGCCGCTGAGGCCGAGGGCGCAGGCATCGCTCCAGCCCCCNGGGATCGCCTTGACGACGTTCTTGCCCGGCTGGCAGCCATCGCCATCGTGAACCATGGACGCCGCTGTGAGCATCTCCGCGTTCGCGTCCATGAACTCCATGGTCACAGTGAAGGGTCCCGACTCGACCCGGACTCCGCCCTGCTCCTCGAGATCAAACTCGTTGATGAAGCCGTCGACGAAGGCTGGTCCCTCGAGGGTCGTCAACCTCTCACCGGGATTTGGCAGGCCGTTCTCATAGACGTGCAGAGCCGACTGGAGAATATTCGGCGTATCTCCGAGCACCGAGCCCCAGGCGATCCCGATCCGGATGATCTCGATCGGATACTCCTCGGCCGGAACATCGAGCACGACGCCGGCCTCCTCCCCCGCCACGAAGCAGGGGCACATGACCGTGCCGGCCCCCTCCGTATTGCTCAGGGGAAACTGGTCCTCGCACTGGCTCCAGGCCTGCCCCGATACCAGCACACAGCAAATACTGACAACTAAACGGATACAGATTTTCCGTACCATCTTTCCTGCCCTCCCAACAACATGGGCCAGGCGGCGCGGGGATGCCAGCCCTCTCAGCCCACTTATCTGCCCGACGGGTCAGCCGGAAACTTACATGCCCCTTATCCGGCTCCCACAAACCAATGCTAAGGATGGTTTTTTCGGGCGTCAAGAACTGAAAACCCGCAAGAAATGAAGTTTTCCGTCGCTCCCCGGNGCGACTGTTTTCAGGCAGAGACAGCTTGCTACGGCGCCCTGTAGACGGTTGAATTGACAGCGCGTTGGACGGGCTTTCGCCGGTCCGGCAACGGGCAGACCTTTTTTCAAGCTGGGGATTGGATTTTTTNNTCGGGGGGGATGGCAATGAGGTCTTTTCTACTCACCGCGATCGTACTGTNTACCCTGAGCGCGCCGGGGATGCAGGCTGAGGCGCNAGAGGGCAGGCGCATCGTGGCCTACTACACGGCCTGGAGCATCTACGCGCGCAATTACTTCGTCACCGATATCCAGGCGCAGAAGCTGACCCACATCAACTACGCCTTCGCCAACATCGCAAACGGAGAGATCGCCCTGGGTGACCGCTGGGCCGACATCGAGAAGCCCTACCCGGGCGACTCCTGGGATGATCCGCTGCGGGGAAACTTCAACGCCCTGCTCACGCTCAAGGAGCGCCATCCGCACGTCAAGACGCTGATCTCCGTCGGCGGATGGACCTGGTCCGGCAGGTTTTCCGATGCCGCCGTGAGCGAGGACTCAAGGAGACGCTTCGCCGCCTCCTGCGTCGACTTCATGACCCGCTACGGCTTCGACGGCGTCGACATCGACTGGGAGTACCCCGTCAGCGGCGGGCTCGCCTCGAATCGCACCCGCAAAGAAGACCGCGAGAACTTCACCCTGCT
>NZOA01000063.1 GCA_002695115.1 Planctomycetota bacterium | reverse complement strand
TGTCGAGCCGGAAGAGCTGGACGAAGGGGGCCTTCTCGAGATCTTTGCGGTTGGCGGGCGTCTTGCCGTAGTCCGCGAGCGCTTTTTTCCAGGCTTCCTCCCGTGGGGGGGAGTTGCCGTAGCGTCCGCTGCAGCCGCTGCCGGGGCAGAGTGCCAGCTTCCAGGGGCCTGAGTGAAAGGCTACCGCCGGGGCGCCCTGGACGACCAGGTTCTCCCGGGCGCCCTTCGCAGCCGGATCGCGCAGCAGGGGGAGGAAGCTGACCGAGTCGGGCGCCTCGGCGGGTTTCAGCCCGGTGCCGGTGATCTCGGCCGAGGTGGCGAGGAGATCCTGCAGTCCGATGAGCGCATCGCAGCCGCCTCCGGGGGAGACGACACCCGGCCAGCGGGCGACGCAGGGGATGCGGAAGCCGCCCTCGTAGACCGAGAACTTGTAGCCCCGGTAGGGGCCGCTCGAGTAGTGGCCGTCCTTTTCCAGTTCCTTGAGCTGGGCGTAGGTCGCCTTCTTCTTGCGGCCGGCGTAGAGGGCCGGGCCGTGGTCCGAGGCCGCGATCACCAGGGTGTTCTTCGCCGCGCCGCTCTTGTCGAGCGCCGCGAGCACCCTGCCGACCACCGCGTCGACCTCCATCACGAAGTCGCCGTAGATGCCGAGCTTGCTCTTGCCTTCGAATGGCGGGCTGGGGGAGGTCGGAGTGTGCGGCGCCGTCAGCGCCAGGTAGAGAAAGAACGGCCGCTTGCCGCCGGCCTCTTTCGCGATGAACTTCTCCGCCTCGCCGGCGAAGGTGTCGAGCACCTTCCAGTCCTCGAAGTCTTCGGCCGCCGGCCCCACCCGGTTGAAGGCGCTCCAGCCTTTCTTCGCCGTCACCTTGCCGACGAATTGGTGGTTGCGCACAAAGACGTAGGGATACATGTCGAGCGAGCCGGGCAGGATGAAGCTCTCGTCGAAGCCGTAGTCGTTCGGTCCCACCAGCAGCGGCTTCGTATAGTCGACGTTGGTCAGTCCCTGCACCTTGCCGTCCTTCGTCGGCATGGCGGTTCCGAGATGCCATTTGCCGATGCAGGCGGTCCGGTAGCCGGCGCCCTGCAGCATGCGGGCTATGGTGAACTGGCTCTTCTTCAATTGCAGGCCGATGAAACCCCAGGGGCCGCCGTTGGCGCCGCGTCCGAAGCGGAAAGGGTAGCGTCCGGTCAGGATCGCCATCCTCGAGGGGACGCAGACCGAGGCCGCGGCGTGGGCGTTGGTGAAGCGCACTCCTTCTCTGGCGAGGCGGTCGAAGTGGGGTGTCTCGATCCGGCAGCGCTCTTTTCCAAAGCTCCTGATGTCGCCGTAGCCGAGGTCATCGGCGAGGATGAAGACGATGTTGGGCAGCCCGTCCGCGGCGGCGGCCGGGAGCGCGACCGCAAGTGTAAGGAACACTGCGATCCGCAGGCAGGCGGGGAATTGAGGGTTCATCGTGAATGCAGATCCTCGAGAGTAGGGTTCCAGGCGGTACCCATGGTACAGCAGCGGTAGTCAAAGTCCCACACCCTCAGCCGGTTGTCTCCCGGCCGGCGGAGACTGGTTCGGGCAGTTCCTCGTCATTCGAATTTCCACCAGGAGGGTTTCCCCCGCTGGAATTCCCCGTTTTTCGTCGCGGCTTCGAAATGAAGATAAAACCGGCCGTGGCGAGGGAGAGCAGGGACCAGGAGATGAACGGAGCTGTAAATCCAAGCCTGGCAGCGCAGAGGCCTGTCAGCAGGGGGCCGATTCCCACCCCGCAGGAGAAGGCCGCCGTCAGCAGGGAGATCCTGAAGGTATGATCGCGGCTTTCCGGGTCGCCCGAAACGATTCGCAGGGCAGGAACCGAAAACAGGGCCATGCCGATTCCCATGATGATTCGTGCCAGCAGGAGAACCGGGAAGGAGCCGGCCTGACCCAGCAGTAAAGTCGAGCCCGCCAGCAGCGCCAGTCCCGCGTAGATGAGGTTGTGTTCATCGATGCGGTCGGCGGCACGACCGACGGGCCAGCTGATGAGAAAACGGGTGAGAAGCATGGAGCTGAGGGCTATCGCGATCCCGAAGGCGCCCAGCTCCAGCCGGTCGGCGAATTCGTTCTGGAATACGGGTAAGCAGGTAGCGCAACTTGCCGAGACGAAGGCTCCGAGGGCGAGACCCGGGTTGAACAATGGAGAGCCCCCCGGGAGTCGATCCGGCCGCGCTGCGGCGTCCGGTCCCCGGGAGTCGGGATCTGGAAGCAGGGTGGGATCGGGGGAGGAAAGAAAGAAAAAAGGGATGCAGGCCAGGAGGATGGCGCCGGCCCCGAGGCCGTAGACAGCTCCCAGGTTGTCCCGGCCGAAGTAGCCGATCAGGACTCCGCCCGCCAACGGGCCGAGAGCGAGTCCCAGGGTTTTCGCGGAGCTGAAGAAGCCCAGGGCCTCTCCGCGCGAACTGGGCCCTGAATATGCCGTCAGCAGGCTCGCGGTGGTGGGAATGACCAGCGCCAGGGCGAAGCCCTGGATGATTCGCAGAAGCACAAGGTGCAGGAAGTTCGCGGCAAGGACCAGGCCACCTGTGCCAACCGCGCAGACGGCCAGCCCGATGACCGCCAGCGAGCGCCGCGGTGCCATACTGCGAGCCATTCGGCCGGCCAGGATCTGGCCGAGGAACATCGCCATGCCGAAGGCCGAGATCAGGAGCCCGATGCGTTCGGTCTCCGTCCAATTCGAAAAGGCGTCAGCTGCCGGCAGCGTGCCTACCGAGTAAGGAAGCGAGATGAAGATGGTTCCAGCCGCGAGCCCCTCGATAAGGCCGGAGAGTGAAATCAGTCTCAGGCTGAATCGGGAATCGGGTTTCCGTGACACGGTTTCACCAGCTTTCAGATCAGTTATTCACTTGCAGGTTCGCTGCCATCGGCGGGTACCTGCCCGCGCAGCCCGGAAGAAACGTGAACCTTCCCATCCATGCCGACGAGGACAGCCTCGATCTTCGGCAGGCGCTCGATGAGTTCCAGGCCTTTTCCGGGGCCGAGGACGCACATCGATGTGGCGAGGGCGTCGGCGTATTCCGCGTTGGGGGCCACCACCGAGGCGCTCATGCAGCCGCGTGCCGGGTAGCCCGTGCGCGGGTCGATGATGTGATGGTAGTGTTTCCCTTCGAACTCGAAGAATCTCTCGTAATCGCCCGAGGTGACCAGGCAGGTATTGGTCAGGTTGAGAACCGCCAGCGCGCTGCCTTTTCGCCGGGGGTGTTTGATGGCGATCTTCCACGGTTTGCCGAATTCCAGTCCGAGGATTTTCATGTCGCCCCCGGCGTCGACGATCGCGTTGCGGATGCCGTGGTCCCTCAGGATCTTCATGGCCCGGTCGACGCCATAGCCCTTGGCGATGCCGCCGAGCCCGAGCTTCATGCCGGCGGGAAGTTCTACTGTATTGTCGGCTGCCGAGACCTTAACCGCGTCGGCATTGACATGCCGGAGGGCAGCCTTGATTTTCCCGGGGTCGGGAAGGCTTTTCGGCGGAGTCTTGAAGTTCCACAGCTTTCCGGCGGCGGCGAAGGTGATGTCAAAGGCACTGTCGGTCAGGCGGTGAAGTTCGATGCCGCGTGAGATGATCGCTGCGAGCTCCCGCGGAACCTTCCGGGAACCCTTGCCGGCAGATTCATTCAGGCTGGTGAGCTCTGAAGCCCTCCAGTCGGTCATGAGATCTTCCACCCGCTTGATCTCGCCGGCAGCGGCCGCCATGGCACGGTCGAGGAGGGCGGGGTCGTCACCGATGACGGTGATCTTCAGCCGCGTACCCATGACGCCGTCCTGGCGTGAGCGCAGGACCGGGATGCTCTCGGCAGGCTCAGTGTTCGCGGATTCCGGCGCCGGACGGCATCCGGAGAATCCGGCCAGGGACAATAGCGCCACGGTACCGCTCAGGATGCGCGTCTTGATCATCTCGTGGGGTTCCTCTGGAGGAATGAGCCGGTTTCGGAGAGCGTTTTCAGCCGTCCTGTTTCGCGAAAGCGTTCCAATTATCGGGAGGCCGGTGTCCCCGGTAAAGGATCGAACCTCCAGGGCCCAGGATGATGATCGTCGGGGTCCCCCCAACCTCGAAGCCCCGCGAGAGCCGCAGGTCGCGGTCACGTACCTGGGGATAGCCTACGCCGAGGCGCGCAACGATTTTTTTCACCTTGGCTTCATCTACGTCTTTGTCAGGGCCGGAGATGATGCCGTAGAAGCGGATCCGGGGGGAATGCCGGCGGTTGGCCTTGACCAGGTCGGGCATCTCTCTCAGGCAGGGTTTGCACCAGGTCTGCCAGAAGATGAGCGCTACCGATTGCCCCTGTCTCAGGAGAGTGTCTACATCATGGGATTTGCCCGCCATATCCTGGAATTTCAACCCGGCCGGGGTTTTGAGAGCCGGGTTGGAATCACGGACGCTCCGCTCCTCGGGAGTGTTTCCGCCGCAGCCCGGGCACAGGATCAACAGGAGGAAGATCAGTCGTTTCATGTTCATATTTTACTCCAACTGGTCTTGGATCAGAAAGCCCAGTTGAACCCGGCGCCGCCGAGGACCTGGTCGATACCATCGCTTCTAAGGATATAGTCGCCGGAAACATCGAATCGCAGCGTTTCAGAGACGTACCAGGAGAACTTGATTCCCGCCCCGTTGGCGGTGAAGTCACCGAGATCGGAATCCTGTGTCCTGAAAGTCGGTGGATCTGCCATTTCAAAATGAGCCGAGTAATCATCGGCGGCCGTCTGGGCGTAGAAGCGGTAGCGCAACCGGGCGCTCAGCTTGTCCTCGATGAGCCATTGGTAGAGCCTCGGTTCGATGGTGACGCTGGAGATTCCCCAGGAGTCGGCGTAAAGGCGCCCACCCAGTTCGACNGCGGTTGCCGGGCTGAGGCTGGTACGCACCCGGCCGAAGATGGAGCCTCGGGTTCGAGTGTCCGGTAGCTCTTCAGAGTAGATTTGTCCAGTAATGTCCTCGTCGAGGTCGAGAAGGTCGTCGTCACGAGCCAGTGGGTGGAACGAATCGGGACCAAGGGTGCGTGACGGGGGATCATGGTCAGGGTCATCGTATTCCATTACGACAAAGTTATAGGCTGTCTCGAGGAAACCTGATTGGTGGGTAGCTGAGATGCCCAGCTCCGAATGAGTCGNGGGGGTGATGATCTGGTACCAGTTGCCNGTGAGNCTCANGGTCGTNCGGTCATCGGTCTCANACNCCTCGGAGCTTTCGAGGNCGTCCNAGCGTACNCNNTGCNANGCCGTTCCAGCGGATGACGTCGATGCTGTCCTGGAAAGCGTTCAGGTTCAGTTTCAGTGTCGTGTTCTTGTTGTTGAGGTCCCGGGCGACGAAACTGCCGAGTCCGATCGAGTCATAGTCGTACTCGGTGCTGAAGCTGAGGCTGCCGCCGATTCGCAGATCCGGATTCAGCTTGTAGGCTCCGCCGAGGTTTGCGCCATAGTAGTAATCCCCGGTAGCTCCGGATTGGTGTCCCAGGCCGTCCAGGCGCTTGAGCGATGCGCTTGAAACGTAGTCGTAGGAGAGGTCGCCGTTGATGGAAAACCGATCCGTGACGTTGTAGTCAAAGATGATCACGGGCTCGATGTCCGTCAGAGCCTCATCGAGGAATGGGTTTCCATCACCGTTGTCGTCGTTCTGGTAGTAGTTCAGGCCGAAGGTGACCGAGCCATGGCCGGCCTCNTTTGAAAAGGATCGTTCGCTTTCCTTGAGGGTTTCTTCGGCGGTGCGCTCTTGCCAGGCGGAGGCGGTCTTCGGCAGGAGGGCCGCGATGCAGGCCAGGATCGCGATGAGAAAAGGGAGTGGGAGCTTTCTCAGTAGCATCCGCAGCCTCCACCGGCGGCCGCTCCAATTCCACCGGCGCTCCCCTCGCGGGAGTAATAGGTCTTCTGATGGAAGTGAATTTCAGAGCCGTCCGGGTCGAAGCTCATGATAGCGCTGGAGAAGCGCCCCTTCTGGTGGTGCTCGACTCCCCGGCAGCCGAAGGTGGCGGTGATGCAAAAAAACAGGAGAACTGTAATGAACAACCCGCAGNGTCCTGTCTTACAGGGCTTCCTGGGGAGGTCTGGGGAAAGATGAGCGCTCATTTTTTTTACGCTGTTTCTCTTGTTGGGNGATCTTCTGTTCATNGAGGTGAGTACTTTAAATCTCCCCGACCTTCAAAGCAAGGAAAGCAGTTGTGGCCTGGTTGAGAGGACCTGAATTCCCCGCTTTATTGAGGGCCTTGCGGTTGTTATTCTTTACTCAGCTACTAAAAATGGTCCAGGAGAGGGTGTCCCTCATGAAAGCATATACGGTATTGGCTGTCGCGTTGTCGGTCTTCTTCTCGGTACTGACCTGCCTGGTCTACAATTCGATCAACGAGGTGGAGCAGGTGCCCGCCGCGGGGGATGAATCCGGAATTCGGGAGCTTGTCCGGCGGCTCGACAGTATCCAGGCCCGCCTGGAGAGCCTGAGCGTGACAGTGGAGGAGCTTCCCCGGGGTGAAATGCCATCCACGCCGGCTGTAGCGGCCAGGGCCGAGCCTCCTGCGGGAGCCGAGGCCGGGGAAAAACCGGCCGAAAAATCTTTGGCCGCGCCGGCAGCCTCCACCGGGGAGCGCCNGGCCGCTCTCCTGGAATTGAAAGGTGGCGAGGAGGATATCCGCCAGTACGTCACGGGGATCATCGAGGACGATCGCAATTCCCAGAAGACGCTCCAGCGCCAGAGGCAGGCGGAGCGGAGGGCCATGTTCAGGGGGCCCTATGGGAGGCACAACTTCCAGGTTAACTCGCTGGCCGGGAAGCTTGACCTCGGCGATGGGCAGAAGGAGAAATACCATGAGCTCCTTCAGCATTACGGCAAGGAGGCCGAGCTTCTGCGCAAGGGGCCGGAGGGCAGGCCCTTCTGGGAGCTTGAGAATCCTGAGCAGATCGCGGCGCATGTGAAGAACATGGAGCAGCAGAGAAAAAACCTCGGTGAGCGGCTGGACAACGAGTTCGTGCAGTTTCTCGAACAGGACCAGGCTCGGACCTACCTGGATCTTCCGGAGGACGAGCGCGGACTTGGCGGNGGAATGGGGGTGTTCCACCACGTCGAGGTGGGTGATGATGGAGCCCCGTCGGTTCAGCTTCACATCGAATCCAGCAAGGTGATCGGCCTGGGAGATATTTCCACCGAGATCGATATAGCCATTCCTCCCATAGCCATTCCGCCGGAGGCCCCAGGCAACGAAGACGAGTAGGATGCCGGCGGGAAACGAGCCTGGGAGTTTCTCTTTTTCTGGTCAGAAGGGCCGCCCGCGAATAGACTGCGCGGTAGAGGCAATCACCTCTATAGGCTTTTTGCTCCATCTTCCGCCAGGAGAGGCGATATGAACCGAATCCGCGCGTTCTTCGTTCTTGTACCGCTCTTCCTTACGGTATCCCTTTCTGCGGCCGACTGGCCGACCTATCGCCGGGACAGGCTTCGCAGGGCGATCACTCCGGAGAAGCTGCGGCTGCCCCTCAAGCAGCTCTGGGCTTTCAAGTCCCGCCAGTCGAAGGACGCGCCGGTGCCGACACGNGATCCGACTCGCGCCGGTTTTCCCGAGTGCAGCAAATACACCCTGCCGATCATCTCAGCCGGCGACAGCGTCTACTTCACCAGCTCGGTGGAGGGTCGAGTGGTCTCGATGGACGCGGCCACGGCGAAGAAGAACTGGGAGTACTTCGCCGGAGCGGGGATCTACCGCACGCCGATGTTCTGGGAGGGCAAGCTCTACTTCGGCAGCGAGGATGGNTGGGCCTATTGCCTCGAGGCGAANACNGGCANGCTGATCTGGAAGTTCCAGGCNGCGCCGGCNANCCGNCNNTTTCTTTCCTATGGAAAGATGATCTCGGTCTGGCCGGTNCGTACCGATGTNCTGGTCGACAAGGGCGAGGCGTATTTTTCCGCCGGGGTCTTTCCGCACGAGGGAACCTACGTCTATACCCTCGATGCGAACACCGGCAAGCTCAAGTGGCGCAACGATACCCAGTCCGAAGACGGCGGCCAGTCCAGCCTGGCGCCCGGAGGGCATCTCATGGTTACCCAGACCCAGATCTGGGTTCCGAAGGATTTTCGCGGCTATTCCAACATGCCCTATGGCGCGCCTACGTCTTTTCGGCGCTCAGACGGGTTTTTTACCCACTGGCCCAATCCGGAGGATCCCGAGGCGCCGAAGATCGATTCCAACAGCCCCTGGACCCGCATCTTCTGGCCCCTCTTCGGGGTGGAGCGGGACGGGGTGAGGTACGCGGGCTCGACCGCCTGGGCGACCGAGAATGAGCATCTGAACCGCAAGGGCGTCTGGAGCGCCGAGACTCCCGGCCGCTGGACCGATTATGATTCGGGCGTCGGGACGCGCATGAAGGCGGGCTACGGCTACCCGGTCATCTTCCGCTACGACCCGGACCACGCGACGGTCGCCATGGCTGGGGACGTTCTCTTCCATACGGCCTTTGATTCGGATCCGAAGAAAGGAGTCGGTTCGGGCATCTACGCCCGCAACTACAAGGATGGGAAGCTGCTCTGGTCCTTCGATGTCCCCGAGCGCGCCAACCAGCTGGTCGTCGCCAACGGCAGGCTCTTTGTCGGTACCCGCAGCGGCACGATCTACGCCTTCTCGGCTCAAGGCGGTGAGCTTGGGGATATCGTTGAGAAGGTCGAGGAGAAACCCGCCGGCCTCGATGGCAGCATGGCCGCCGCGGCCGATGCGATCGTCAAGGAGAGCGGCATCAAGGATGGCTACGGCCTCGTCCTGGACTGTAAGGATGGCCAGCTGCCCCTGGAGCTCGCCCGGAGAACGAATCTCGAGATCTGCGCCGTATTCGATGACGGGGAGGCCATGATGAAGGCTCGCCGGATGTACGCGCAGGCGGGGCTGAACGTACGGCGGATCTCCAGCTGGCTTCGCCCCCAGGGCGAGAAGCTGCCCTATCCTTCCTTCTTCGCCGATCTCATCGTCTCGGAGGCCGCGGTCCCGGGCGGGGCCCTGCCGAAGGATACCGGGGACTGGTCTCGTCTGCTCAAGCCCATCCGCGGGGTCGCGATGATGGGCGGCGCCCACGAGCGGAGGGACCTGGAGGACTGGGCCGGCGTGACCGGCCAGGAGGGCTGGACGGTTGTTTCCAACGGCGGCCAGTGGGCCCGGCGGCTGCGCCCGCCGCTTGAAAATGGCGGCGGCTGGACCCAGATGCACGGAGACGCCGGCAATACCAGCTGCAGCCAGGACCTGGTCCTGAAGGCGCCACTGGGAGTGCTCTGGTACGGAACCCCGACCATCAAGGTGCCGGGAAAGCATACGTCGCTCATCAAGAACGGTATCCTCGTCGTGCCGGAGCCGAACTCGCTCCAGGGCTGTGACCAGTACACCGGGCGTCACCTGTGGAAGCTCGATGCGGCCAATATCGGCGCCGACCTCGGCGCCAGCGATACGCATGTCTACGCGCGCTACGGCAAGGTGCTCCTGCAGATCAACCTGCTTACCGGCAAGCACGAGAAATCCTTCCTGACNCCNTTNGGNAAGGATGTCGANTGGGGCTGGTTCGCGGTGGCGCAGGATGANAAGACNATCTACGGGGCGGCNGCCAANGGNCTCTTCGCCACCGAGATGGANNCCGGNAANGGNAATGTNCGCTGGCAGCTNGGNGGNCCNAANGNNAAGGANGANGANAGGGTCNGCGGCANCATNGCGATGAGNGATGGCCTGATCTTNNNGNTNGGGGGAAAGGTGNNCGNNGAGATGCGNGCNAACGCGATCTCNCAGATGAGGNNCTATTTCCAGACCCAGNCNCCNGAGCTNCTCAAGGAGTTNGAGNGCCAGGTGAAGGANCGNGATATCCAGCAGNTGACGNCGGTCGANGCGAAGACNGGGAAGATNCTCTACCGNACCGGNGTNGATATCAGCAATTGCGGCGGCAAGTGGATGCGCTCGGCCGGCTTCGGCGGCAAGCGTCACTACAACCCCTANGTCTTCCTCGATGTCTACGCTCGAAACGGCATCTTCGTGATCGGCTCGGCCAGCCGGGCCGACAAGGGCTGGGGGGTCTGGAACGGTGGCGGCTACAAGGTTCGCGCGCTCACGGCCTACGATGGCAAGACAGGCGACCTTCTCTGGTATAAGTTCACCAACCATCGCACCCGGCCGGTGATCGTCGGCGATACCATCCATGCCGAACCATGGGCCTATGACTTGCGAACCGGGAAAAAGAAAACACGCCTCCACCCCATCACCGGGCAGGAGGCGGACTGGGCGTGGTGCCGCTTTGACAAGCAATGCGGGGTCTTCTCCGCCAGCGGCAACCTGCTCTTCGGACGCAATAAGGGCTTCGGCTACAAGGATCTTCAGAACGACGAGGGTATCTATACCTTCTGGCACAGCCGCTCGAACTGCTATGTTGACCACGTCAGCGGCGGGGGGATGATGATCAAGCCGCCCCAGGCGATCTACTGCAAGTGCATGTGGTCGCTGCCCTTCACCGTGGCGATGGGGGAGGTNGCNACGTTGACCTCCTCCGCCCCCAAGTTCGCCCAGCCCGGNCCCAGCCTGCCGGTGAAGCACCTGCATGTGGATTTCGGAGCCAATGGCGACCGCAAGGACGACAAGGGGCAGCTCTGGCTCTCCTCGACCAACCGGATCATGAACCACAAGCTGCTGCTGCATTACGACATCAAGCTCATGATGTACGATGGCTGGCAGGACGCCCGTCGCAGCGCGCGCTTCACGAAGACGAAGAACGCCGACGTTCCCTTCGTTTTCGCCTCGTCCCTCACCGGCCTGAAGAGCTGCATCCTGCCCGTTGCGAAACCGGAGCACGGGTCGGGGACCTACAAGGTGCGGTTGGGGTTCGCGGCTCCTCCGGGCGACACCTCNGGCAAGCGGATCTTTGACGTTCGCCTGAACGGAAAGAAGGTGCTCGAGAACTTTGACATCTCCAGCGAGGCCGGTGGCGCCGAGATCGCTGTCTGGAAAGAATTCACCATGGAGCTCGAGGAGAACCTCGTGATCGAGCTGGTGAGCGCGGCCGCTACGCCGAGCTATGAGCAGCTTCCCCTTCTCAACGGTGTCCAGATTTTGCGGCAGGAGATGAAGGGCGCCGGCCTGGTCGTTTCAGGGGAGACCTGGCTCAATCTCGAGAAGCCGGAAAAGGAGCTCTCGATACGGATCGGAAACTCACGCCCGGAGGCCCTGAAGGCCCGGCTTGTGCTGGATGCTCCCGGCGGGCTGGAGGTCCTGGCCGCGGGCGGTGGAAAGATCGCCGCCGCGGCCTTCAGTGCGGCCGATGCACGGGTCACCATCAAGGGCAAGCCCGGTATGAAGGTCGGAGTTCACCAGGTCGGCCTGAAGCTGGTTGGTGAGGATGGAAAGGTCCGTTTTGAGAGGAAGATACCGGTTGAGTGGCTCGGGAAATTCTCCAGGGAGATCATTCGCGGCAACACCAGGACGATCATGGATGAGTCCCTGCAGAGAAGCTGGGGCAGCCAGCTCCGTCCTCACAATCTTCGAAACGAATTCCTCTATGTCTGCGCACCGGGAAAAAACAAGCCTGGCGGCGCGGCTTCCTATGTCTGGTTCCATGTTCCGGGGAATCTCAGATCGAATACGGTCATTCGTTCAGCGAAGCTGCGCCTGCAGGAGGCGCGGGAATTCGGCATGCTGCAGGCCTCGCGGNCTGGCTCGGACAACAGCGGTAAGGTGANGGGCACGGTGCGCCGCCTCGAGGGTCCTCCCTGGCCCGATTTCAACAAGGTGAAGTATCCGGATCTCCCCAAAGCTCTCGCGGAGAGCACCCGGCTGGAGAGGAGTTCTCAGAACCCGACCGCCGTGCGGGCGGAGCTGCCCGGGGGCTGGAAGGTCGACCCGAACGACGGGAATATGTACTTCGTTCTCGAGGCGGGAAGTCCGCAGGGGTCGGCCTATTGGAGCAGCTCGGTCTCGCGGCGCGAGCTGGCGCCGGTGCTGGTTGTCGATTACGAGAAGAAAGAGAGCGCCGGCAAGTAGCCTTGCGAGGGGCGGCCTGCGACCCGGGATGACAGGAGCGATCCAATTCCAGGACTTGGAGACAGAAGGTCGTGAAGGTTGAAGGGTTGATCGTATTGGCGGTGCTCGTCGGGGCTCTCCTGCCCCTGCTCCTTGCCATCCTCGGAACGCGCGCGGGGCTGCTGAAATGGGGCTTTCCCATCCTGGTTGCGGGGCTGGGAGGGGCGCTCTTCCTGGTGGACGGCCAGCTCACGCGTCCCCGGGCAGAGAGTGAGGTGCTGAACCGTCCAGTCGAAGATCCTTCTCCTGATTACGTATCCTCAAAGACCTGCAGATCCTGTCATCCCCATGAACACTCCAGCTGGCGCACCTCCTTTCACTCGAGCATGACCCAGGTGGTCTCTTCCCGGACGGTTGCCGGTGGCTTTGACGGGCGCCAGGAGGATTTCTACGGCTGGAGATTCAGCCTCGAGCGCCGGGGAGATGAATACTGGGCGGAGATCGGGGATACGGGGAAGCCGCGCGGCAGCGGGGACTGGCGGCGGCTGATCCTGTCGACCGGCAGCCACCATATGCAGAAGTACTGGTACTCGATCGAGGGAGGTCGCAAGCTCGGCCTCTTTCCGCTGGTCTATCTCATCGAGAGCGACAAATGGGTGCCCGTTCACACGGCGTTTATCCAGCCGCCGAATCGAGGCATGCCGGTCGGGCATGAGGGGCGGTGGAATAGCGGCTGCAACCAATGCCACGCTACCGGCTCGCGGCCCCGCCTGCACGAGCCGGGAAAGATCGATACCAGGGTCGCCGAGTTCGGTATCGCCTGCGAGTCCTGCCACGGTCCCGCCGAGGAGCATGTGCGGCTGAACCGCGATCCCCTGCGCAGGTACAGCTACCACGGCAAGGCGAAGGAGGATGACACTATCGTGAATCCCTCGCGGCTCTCACCGAAGCTGTCGGCGCAGGTCTGCGGCCAGTGCCACGGGGTCTGGACGCTGCTCGATGAGGGTCGGCGTCGGCACTGGCGGGAAAAAGGGCACGAATATCGCCCGGGTGATAATCTCCATGATTCCAGGCAGTATCTTTTCCACGACTCCGACTCAGACCTGCTGGAGCGGTCCCAGGCCCGGAGCGTCTTCTGGCCCGGCGGCATGCTTCGCGTCACCGGCCGGGAGTACAACGCCCTGCTGAAATCACCCTGCTACGCGGGTGGGGAGGCCGGTGAGCGAACGATGACCTGCTCCTCCTGTCATTCGATGCACCAGGAAGCCGGTGTTGCGGCCAGTGTCGACGAGTGGGCCGACGACCAGCTCAGTACCGGCATGCGGAGCAACGAGGCCTGCCTGCAGTGTCACCCGGGCTTCAGGAAGGATATCGAGGCGCATACCCATCACGCCGCGGACTCCACGGGAAGCAATTGCTACAATTGTCATATGCCCCATACCTCGCTGGGGTTGCTGAAGGGTGTGCGGAGTCACACCATCAGCAGTCCCGCCGCGAAGGTGACCGGAACCTCGGGAAAACCGAATGCCTGCAACCTTTGTCATCTCGACAAGACCCTCGACTGGACTGCCGGAAAGCTGGCTGAATGGTACGGACAGTCGAAGCCCGTCCTGGACACTGAGGATCGCTCGATCGCGGCCTCTGTTCTCTGGGCGATGAGGGGGGATGCCGCCCAGCGCGCCCTGGCGGCCTGGAGCATGGGCTGGAAGCCGGCGCTGGAGGCCTCCGATCCGGACTGGATGGTCTACTACCTGGTCCAGCTGATGTTCGACAGCTACGATGCGATCCGCTACATATCCTATCGCTCGCTCCGGCGGCAGCCGGGCTTCAGCGGGGTCGAGTTCGATCACATGGAAACAAAACGTTACAAGGACAGTGTTAACAAGGTTCTGAATACCTGGTTTGAAGGTGAGAGGGTGGCTCCGGAAGCCGCCCTCTACGACCCGGGCGGCAGGCCCCGCCTGGACATCATCCAGAAGCTCATGTCAGAGCGCGATTCCCGGCCCATCACCATCACCGAGTGAGTGGAGCCTCCTGTACCACTGGTAATCCCGGTCCCGGCCCATTAAAACTGACGGTATGAACATTCAGACGATCCGCCTCTTTGTTGTTTTCTCGGNCCTGGTTTCTTTTCTTCATGCTGAGGAAAAGGGAGCGGACATTCCTCTCGAGGCTCCCGCTGGCTGGAGAGGTGAGACGATCGACCTCCCGCCCGGTTTCGCTCCCGGCATGAAGCTGCAGGGGCTGGAGAAGATCCGCTTCGCGCCGGGAATGTTCAAGCCCGCGACGGAGAGCTTCTTCTCCTACGTCTTCGTTTTTCGGCTGGGTCCGAAACAGGACCTGTCCCTGAAGACGGTCGAACGGGAGATCCTGGTCTACTACCGCGGCCTGGCGAAGGCCGTGGGAGGGGAAGGGATCGAGACGGGAAAGTTCACTCTCGGTCTGAATAAAGTGGAGCCGGCGAAAGGGCGGAAAAACCCGGTGGAGGTCACCGCATCGACTGGAATTCTCGACTGGATAGAGCCCTTTGTGACGAAGAAGCCCCAGAAGCTTCGCCTCGAGCTCCATACCTGGAAGGGCAAGGCCGGCAAGTACAGCTATCTCTTCTGCTGCGCCTCTCCCGCCGCGCCCGAAAAAGCGATCTGGAAGGAGCTGCGCGGGGTGCGGGTGAAATTCCTGAAGGCCCGCCCGGCCGCCACTCCCGCTGAATCGAGTGCGGCGAACTGGCCATCGTTTCGCGGCCGGGATGCCGCGGGGGTGGCCGATGGACAGGACCTGCCGGATGAGTGGGACAGCGAGAAGGGAGAGAACATTCGCTGGAAGAAGCGCATCCCCGGGCTGGCTCATTCGAGCCCGGTCATCTGGGGAGAGAGACTCTTCGTGACCAGCGCCATCAGCAGCCGGAATGATGCCAGCTTCAAGCCGGGTCTCTATGGTGATCCTGCCGCCGATGCCGACCGTTCGAAGCATCGTTGGATGGTCTATTGCCTCGACAAAAAGAGCGGGAAGACGCTCTGGGAGAGCGCAGCGACCGAGGGAACTCCAAGGGAGAAGCGCCATATCAAGGCGACCTTCGCCAACGCGTCGCCGGCTACAGATGGACGCTACGTCATCGCCTTCTTCGGTTCGCAGGGGCTCTTCGGCTTCGATCTCGATGGAAAGAAGCTGTGGTCAAAGGACCTCGGGCGTCTCGACGCGGGGGCTCATGATCTTCCCGAATACGAGTGGGGCACGGCCAGCTCCCCGGTCATCTACCGGGACCTGGTGATCGTCCAATGTGATGTCCAGAAGAAGTCCTTCATCCTGGCCGCGGACATCAGGACTGGTGAGACCCGCTGGAAGACCGACCGCGATGAGCTGNCATCGTGGGGAACCCCGGCGGTTGTCGAGGGACCAAAGGGACCGGAGCTCGTCACCAACTCCTCGAATTTCATCCGCGGCTACGATCCTGTTACCGGCAAGGAGCTCTGGAGGCTCGGCGGCAGCTCGAAGATTACCGCACCGACCCCGGTGTTCTCCGATGGATTGATCATCGTCTCGAGCGGTCGCCATCCCGAGCGCCCGATCTTCGCTGTGCGCGCCGGCTCCCGAGGCGACCTCACGCTGGCCAAGGGAGAGACCTCCAGCGCGGCGGTGGCCTGGAGCATGGTGCGGCGCGGTCCGTATATGCCGACCCCGGTCATCTACAAGGGATTGCTCTACGTCCTGCACAACAATGGCCTGTTTGACTGCTACGAGCTCGCCACCGGCAAGGAGATCTACCGCCAGCGCATTCGCCACGGCGGCAGCGGTTTCAGCGCCTCGCCTGTCGCCGCCGATGGGAAGCTCTACCTGCCGAGCGAAGACGGGGACATCTTCGTCATCCGGGCGGGCCGCGAATTCAAGCAGCTCGCCAGGAACTCCATCGGAGAATTCCTCATGGCGACGCCCGCTATTTCCGATGGCACCCTCTACGTGCGCGCCCATCACCATCTGGTAGCGATCGGGCGCTGAGGAGCAGTCCTCAGCGGATGAACTGCAGGACAGTGTCGGCTCCCAGGCCGACCTCCTCGAAGTGCGCCTTGCACATCTCGATCTTGGTGTGGACGTCATCGTGGCCGATGGGCTGGTCGTCCTCGTCGTAGTAGACCAGCGCCCCGCAGACGTGGAAGAGGGTGATCATCTCTTCTTCCGTTTCGTCGACGACGAGGGTGTGGATCTCGCCGGGGGGTTCGAAGACGTAGGTCCCCTCGGTGGCGACCCAGTCGTGCTCGAGGTAGCGCCAGGAGCCCTTGATGACGTAGCCGTGGACGGGGGCGGGATGGCGATGGCGGGTGAAGACGCCCGAGCGGGCCACCTTCAGGAGGTTGACCCATTCGCCGTTGACGGTATTGAGCAGCAGCGGCCGGAACCAGACCTTGTCGGCCTGCGGGACCCAGAATCTCTCGTCCTCGGGCATGGCCTGGGTGACGAAATCAGGGATGGCGTGGGATGCTTTGAGGGATTGCTTCATGGGGGTTTCCTCAGCGGGGCGGGAAGAGATCGGTTTCGAGCGTTATTCAAGTTCCAGGGAGCGAGGATAGTCAAAGCCGGTCCCGGTGTATAGTTTCGAAGCGGGAATCATCATCTTCGTGGACGGGTCGCCGGATTGTCGGGCTATAATGCGTGGCCCGGAGAAGAGCGACCCTGCGCGGGTGCTTCCCGGCTTCCCCCGACAATGGAGACAATATGAAGAAGATCACGACTTCACTCACCGTATTGCTGGCAGCGGCCCTCTTTACCGGGGCACTTTTTTCCGAGACCGCGCCGAAGAGGCCGAACATTCTCTTCGCCATCGCCGATGACTGGGGCTGGCCGCATGCCGGCGCCTATGGCGACCCGGTGGTCAAGACGCCGACCTTCGATCGCCTGGCGAAGGAGGGCATCCTCTTCAACCACGCCTACGTCTCATCTCCCTCCTGCACCCCATCTCGCGGAGCGATCCTGACGGGGCAATGGCATTGGCGCCTCGGGGGCGCCGGCAACCTGTGGAGTGTCTTTCCCGACCGGCTGGCCACCTACCCGGAGCTGCTGGAGAAGGCCGGCTACCATGTCGGCGCGACCGGCAAGGCCTGGGGGCCCGGGCGTACCGAGACCAGGGGACGGAACATCGCCGGCAAGCGCTTCAAGAACTTCGCCGTCTTCCTCTCCTCCGTGCCGGCGGAAAAACCTTTCTGCTTCTGGCTTGGAACCAGTGATCCGCATCGGCCCTTTCGCAAGGGCTCGGGCGAGCAGAGCGGCATGAAGATCGATGACGTTGTTGTACCGGCGTGCTTTCCGAACGTCGCCGAGATTCGAGGCGANGTGGCGGATTACTATTGGGAGGTGCAGCGCTTCGACCGCCTGGTCGGGGCCGCGGTGGCCGCGCTCAAGAAAAACGGACAGCTCGACAATACGATCATCTTCATGACCGGCGACCACGGCCTGCCCTTTCCCCGCTCCAAGAGCAACCTCTACGATACCGGCACCCGCGTCGGGCTGGCCCTGCGCTGGGGGACGAAGGTAGCCGGCGGCCGGACGGTCGATGACTTCGTCAGCCTGACCGATCTCGCTCCGACCTTTCTCGAGGCGGCGGGGGTCAAGGTGCCGGCCGATATGACCGGCCGCAGCCTGGTGAATATTTTCGAGAGCAGGAAATCCGGGCAGGTGGAGCCGGGCAGGGGGTTCGTCCTGACCGGCAAGGAGCGCCATGTGCCGGGGCAGGAGAAGCCCGACATGGGCGGCTATCCCTGCCGCTCGATCAGGACGCACCAGTTCCTCTACATCCGGAACTTCAAGCCGGAGCGCTGGCCGGCGGGTACGCCGGACTACGAGAAGGCGAGCATCTCTCGCGCCTGGCTCGCCGATTGCGACAACGGGCCGACCAAGACCTACATGGTCGACAATAAGGACAAGGACNCNNATCACCGNANGCTCTACNAGCTCTCNTTCGGCAAGCGGCCNGCCGACGAGCTCTACGACCTCAGCAAGGATCCCCACCAGCTGAACAACGTGGCGGGCGAGGCGGCCTACGCCGGGCGAGTGAAGGAGATGTCCGCGCAGTTGATGAAGGAGCTCGCAAAGAGCGGCGACCCGAGGGCCAGGGGCGACGGCGATGAGTTCGACCGCTATCCCTACCTTGGCGGAGCGCCCAAGTTTCCCGGCCCGCGCAAAAAGCCCGCGAAACCGAAAGCGCAGAAGAAAAGATGAAGGTAAGCGAGATCGCTACCAGGCTGATCGACGAGATGTCGGACGAAGNCGATGTCTATGTTTCGATCAAGGCCCTGGTGGAAAACGACAAGAGTGATCCGGAGGTCGGTATCATGCTGCAGGGGGTCGACGAGGAAGGCTTCTGCCTGCATGAATTCTATTTGAGTGGCGATATAGATCCAGGTGGCAGCAGAGTCCTTACAGCAGTCAGCTACCTCAGCCGTGCGTCTTACGGGAAAATCATCCAATGGCAGCCGAGGTAATTTACTTTTCGTGGGGGGGGGTAGTCCCTGCTGGGAAGGTCCGCTTAGATTCATGTCTGATCCCGAGGTGATCTATCTGAAAAAGACATGGAATCCCCGGACGATTGTCCCGGTGGTTTTCTGGCTGCCGTTTTTCGTAGGGGCCTGGTGCCTTCACGACCTCGACCCGAATCCAGCGCTCTGGCAGCGGCTGGT
Organism: Planctomycetota bacterium; assembly: GCA_002695115.1. Taxonomy (GTDB): domain Bacteria; phylum Planctomycetota; class UBA8108; order UBA8108; family UBA8108; genus UBA8108. The sequence continues at coordinate 1,934 of NZOA01000063.1, read as the reverse complement.
AACGATCGCCTTCGTTTTATTCGTTTTCCTTTTGTGGCTTTTTCCCTTCCGGCAAACGGTTCGGGTGACCGGCGAAAACCTGGAAGTCTGGTTGGCCCCGTTATTCAATAGAACTCCGACCAGGATCCCCCTGGGTGAGATTGCTGGCGTAAAGCAGGTGAAGGCCAATTGGTTTTTCGCCTGGAATTTTTGCTCCCGGTATCCTCCGGGGGTAGATCCCAAGGGGCGTTTTCCTGATCCGGAACAGGTTCCTAAGAACGCTCATGATGCGGAAATCGCTTCTTACTATGGAATATATTGCGGTCCCCATGCCCTGCGGATCACTCGCATTGATGGCAGGGTCTTTAACGTCGGCACCCCCGAGCCGGAGGCGCTGGCTGCCGTTATCGATGATGCAAGGCCAAGCGTTACTATCGAGGTGACGGGCTCCTCCGGGTCCGATTGATTGCATGGTCAGCCCCGAAGAGATCTATCTGAAAAAGACATGGAATCCCCGGGCGATTGTCACGGGCGTGCTGGTGCTGCTGCTCTGCGTTATGGCCTGGTACCGGCCCGAGTGGGATGATAAGTGGGATCCCGAAACGGGAATCGGGTGGAGGCTCTTCTCTTCCCTGCCGTTTTTCCTTGTTGCTTGCGTCTGGTTTCTTTCCCGTCGACTGACGGTTCGGGTGAGCAGGGAACGCCTGGAAGCCTGGCGAGGGCCTTTCCCCTCTCCCCTCTCCTCTAAGCCATCGAGAGCCGGGACGATTCCCCTCGATGAGATCGAGTCCGTTAAGCAGGTGAAGGTCCATGGGCTGTATTCCTGGAATGCTATCCCGGGATTTTGGACGTCTCTGCCCGGGACAAGCCTGAAACTCGCCTCTGCGGCTGGAATGTATTGCGGCCCGCACGCTCTGCAGATCACTCGCATTGATGGCAGGGNCTTTAACGTCGGTNCCCCCGAGCCGGAGGTGCTGGCTGCCGTTATCGATGACGCAAGGCCAGGCGTCACTCTCGAGGTGACGGACTCTTCCGGGTCCGATTGATTGCATGGTCCATTCCGAAGTCGTCTATGAGAAAACCGAATGGCATCGGGTCTATCTCTTCTACGTGTTCTTTGAGCTGGCCCTGGGTGTTTTCCTGGGGATCCTCGGTTTTTCGAATCTCGGCAAGGCGGGGGAGGCGAGTGGGTGGCATCTTGTTCTTTCCGCGATCTTGCTGGTCTGGGCAGTGGTGTTGTTTTGTATCGGGAGCAGGCTCGAGATCCGTGTGACAGGAGAAAACCTGGAGGTGACCCTGGGCCTCGGCTGGAAAAACAAGACGATTCCCCTGCCCGCGATGGAGAGCCTCAAGGCGGTAGCTGTTCCATTCATGGATCGAAAAAACAGGAAGGACGCGTGGTGTTGCGGCCCGATGGCCCTGCAGATCAGCTATAACGATGATGAGGTGTTCAGGCTAGGTACCTCCGAGCCGGATGTGCTGGCCTCCGTCCTCAAGAAGGCGAGGCCTGGGATCACCCTTGAGGAAGCAGAGGCTTCCGGTTCCAATTGAATACATGGATTCTTCCGAAGTCGTCTATCGCAGAACGGACAGGTCATTGTGGATGTCCTTCTGTACGTTGTTCATGGCGGGCCTATCCTGCTACTTCATTACCCTGGGGCTCTGGATACAGACCGTCTTTCTCTTGCCGTGGGCCATCCTGATTCCCTGTTTCTGGAACCCGCTGACGGTCTGGGTAACCGGGGAGAACCTGGAGGCCCGGCTTGGATTCGGCATCCTGAAGAAAACAATTCCCCTCGCTGAGATCAAAAGCGCCAAGCCGATCGATGTTCCTTTGGGTAACCGGAAACAATTATGGCTTTGCATGAACAGCAGGGCCTTGCAGATCATCTACCAGGATGACGATGTGCTCCAACTCGGGAGCTCCGAACCGGAGACGCTTGCCTCGGTGGTCG
>NZOA01000062.1 GCA_002695115.1 Planctomycetota bacterium | reverse complement strand
CCACCGCGGCGATGCGCTCGGGGGCCGCGTCGGCCGGGAGCCGGATCGTGACGCCGTCCTGTTCGATCTCGATGGCGGTCCCGGGTATCCTGGGAGTCAAACGCGATCAACCAGCGGCAGCGCCTACGGCGGCGAGGGCCGCGTCGTAGTCTGGGAAATCGGTAACCTCGGGGACAATCTCGACGTAGGTGATCTTGTCCTCGGCATCGATGACGAAGATCGCACGGCTCAGGAGCTTCAGCTCCTTGATGAGAACGCCATAGGCGTTGGCGAAGGAGAGCTCACGGTGATCCGAGAGAGTCGTCATCTCGACCCCTTCGGCTCCACACCAGCGGCCCTGCGCGAAGGGCAGGTCGGCGCTGATGGTGAGCACCTGCACGTTTTCGGGAAGCCCGGGCAGGGCCTCGGCGAAACGCTTGGTCTGGTCGGAACAGACGGGGGTGTCGAGTGAAGGTACGGCCGAGATCAGCCTTACCTTGCCGGCGGAGGAGGCAAGATTGACGGGTCCAAGGTCTCCATCGATGACGTTAAAATCAGGCGCCTGGTCGCCGGCCTGCAGCTCAGGGCCTACCAATGTCAGGGGGCCGCCTTTGAAAGTTACAGCAGCTTCTCTTTCGCTCATTATTCTGAACCTTTCCCGTTCAAAGAAAATGTCTGTATCAGAGTCAACTTCAAGGAAGACAAGCGGAGCATGGTATCTAAAACGACGGTGCTCATCAATGCTCCTCAGTGTTGACCTTGCGTCTTTGAGACATCCCCGGAATCGTTTATCCTGAGCCCGCGGTTTCCGGTCTATCCAGTGAAGTGAGAACATGAGCACAGAAACAAACGGCAATTCATCGGTCGAGCTCATCGCCAGGAAGGCGCGGGCGGCGGCTCTGCAGCTTGCCGCCCTCTCAGGGCAGGTGAAGAATTCCGCGCTCGAGGCGGTGGGGCGCAAGCTCGAGGAGCGGCGTGAAGACATCCTGGAGGCCAATCGCGCCGACAAGGCGGACTGCGAGGCGGAGGTGGAATCCGGCAGCCTGAGCGGCGCCCTGTTCAAGAGGCTCGATCTCGAAGGCGGTAAGTTCGAGGCCATGCTGGCCGGGGTCGCGGATGTGGCCCGGCTACCGGATCCGGTCGGCCGGGTGACCCTGGCCACGCGGTTGGATGAGGGGCTCGAGCTCTACCGGGTGAGTTGTCCGCTGGGAGTGATCGGCGTCATCTTCGAGGCACGCCCCGAGGCCGCCGTGCAGATAGCCACCCTCGCCCTGAAATCTTCCAATGCCGTCATTCTCAAGGGAGGGCATGAGGCTTCGCGGACCAACGAGGTCCTCGTGGGAGCCATCCAGGCCGCTCTCGGCGAGGTGGAGGGCGTCTCTCCCGATGCGGTTCAGCTTGTCTCGACCCGTGAAGAGGTGCGCGAGTTGCTCGAGCTCGACCGTTGGATCGACCTGATCATTCCCAGGGGCTCCAATGAGCTCGTGCAGTCCATCCAGGAGTCGACGCGTATTCCTGTTCTCGGCCATGCCGATGGTATCTGTTCCGTTTATATCGATCGCGATGCCGACGAGCGGAAAGCGGTAGCCGTCAGCGTAGACGCGAAGACGCACTACCCGGCCGCCTGCAACGCCTGTGAGACCCTGCTTGTTCACCGGGACCGGCTTCCCGATCTCCTTCCCATCATCGGCGCCGCCTTGCGGGAGGCCGGGGTCGAGGTTCGGGCCGACGAGGAGGCCGCGGCACACCTCGAATCCGCCGTTTCCGCGACCGCCGAGGATTACGATACCGAGTTTCTCGACAAGGTCCTGGCCGTCAAAACGGTCTCATCGATCGAGGAGGCGGTTGAGCATATCAACTCGCATGGCTCCCATCACACCGATGCGATCGTTACCGAGGATGCCGCGGCGGCGGATTATTTTCTCTCGCGGGTCGATTCAGCCGGAGTTTTTCACAACGCCTCTACCCGCTTCGCTGATGGTTTCCGTTTCGGCCTTGGAGCCGAGGTCGGCATCAGCACCAACAAGACCCACGCGCGGGGCCCTGTCGGGCTCGAGGGCCTGGTCATCTATAAATACAGGCTCTACGGCCGCGGGCATGTCGCGGCGGATTATGATCCGGGCGCCCGCGGCTTCCTCCACGAAGACATCGAGCCTCGGGAGCTTCCCTGAGCCTCCTGGGTTCGCCGCGGTTCTTGACCGTGGGATGGGCCGATGGCATACTCAGTTTCCTGGTTTTTCCCGGCGAAAGCGCCCACGGACCTCTCTGTGGATAGCTTTTTCCGGGGTTCGCGGATTAGCTGGAGCTCGAGGGCCATCGGCGTACCAATTTCACAGATGTGGGCGGTCGCTTCCCATGTCCTGAAGAACAAGCTGACGAGGAAGAAGAGGTATCCGCTCGTGCTCATGCTCGAGCCGCTTTTTCGCTGCAATCTTGCCTGCGCGGGCTGCGGCAAGATCCAGTACCCTAGCCACATCCTCAAGCAGGAGCTTACCCCCGAGCAGTGTTTCAGCGCGGTCGATGAATGCGGCGCGCCGATCGTCAGCATCCCCGGCGGTGAGCCCCTGATGCATTCGAATATCGAGACGATCGTCGAGGGGCTGGTCGCCAGGAAGAAATACGTCTACCTATGTACCAACGCTGTCCTGCTCAAGGAGAAGATCGATCTCTTCAGACCGACAAAGTATCTCACCTTCAGTGTCCATATGGATGGTCTCGAGGAAGAGCACGATTTCGCTGTCTGCCGGGAGGGGGTCTATGAGGATGCTCTTGAAGCGATCAAGCTGGCGCTCGATCGGGGCTTCCGGGTTACGACGAACACAACCCTCTTCGAGGGTGCGGTGCCCGGCCGGGTCCGCGAGTTCTTCGATGAGATGACGGAGCTGGGAGTCGAGGGCATGATGGTCTCGCCGGGCTACAGCTATTCCAAGGCTCCCGACCAGGGCAGCTTCCTGCATCGGGATCGTACACGAGGACTTTTTCGCAGGATCCTCGCCGCCCCTCGCAAGGGCTGGCGCTTCAACCAGTCGCCTCTCTTTCTCGAGTTCCTGATGGGAAACGAGGGGCGTGACTATCATTGCACGCCCTGGGGAAACCCGACCTACAATCTCTTCGGCTGGCAGAAGCCCTGCTACCTCCTGCAGGAGGGCTACGCGGAGACCTTCGACGAGCTGATGGAGGCGACCGACTGGGAGCAGTACGGTCATGAGCGCAACGACAAATGCCGCGACTGCATGGTTCACTCAGGCTACGAGGCCACCGCCGTCGATCAGACCTTCGGGAGCCTGCGGGGTTTCCTGGCGACGGTACGGGCGACCTTCCTGGGCTACCGCTGGACTGAGGATCGCGAGGATGAAGGCTCCGGCGGTGAGGCCGGCGGTGCCGGGATCGTCGAGCTGCCGGCTGTCGAGAGGACCCAGGTTGCCACCTGCGGTTCCGTACGTACCGAGACGAAGGCTTGAGGGCCGGCGGTGATGCAGGGTGACCATCCAGAATCCGAAGCCCCTGGTGAAGCCGGCTCCGATGGCGCGCGGACGGATTACGGCCAGGGCTTCTCCTGGAACGAGGACGATGCCGGTAGCCTGGAAGATGTTGTCGAGGCCGCCTTCGATTATCGCGGCGACGTGACAATTTTTCCCAGGGACGGGGAGGCCCTGGTTGGTTATCTCGCCAACCGCTCCATCTCCGGGACTGCCGGAGTGGAGTCGTGGATCGAGGTGTTTCCCTCCGCTGGAGGGCCCAGCAGGAGGATCCCCCTGGAGTCCATCCGGGGTTTGAGTTTCAGTGGAAAGGACGTCGCCTCGGGCAAGTCCTGGGAGACCTGGCTGGAGAAGTATACCGAACGCAAAGAAGCCCTCGCCCGGGGCGAGGAGGCGGAGAACATCGACCTCTTTCCCGAAGAATTGGACTGACCACCGGCGCTTGAAAACCAGTTCCGGGGCGGGGTTTCACCTGCCTTGTGCTGGTTGTCCAAGCGCGAGTCGGTTTTCTTTTTATGGGCGTCGGCAGTAGATTCTGGGCCGATGCCGGGTCTAAAATAGGAGCTACGGATCTACGAAGAAACACGGACCAATAGTAGACCCATTCTCAGAGAGCAATGTGGGGGGCGGAAAGAGATGAAAGCACTAGAGGGTATCTTCTATTCTGCCATCCGGCGGATGATGGTTTTATGTATCTTTGCGGTTCTGCCGCTCACCGGGGCGGAGCTGCGCGCCGATGACTTCGATGTCGTCATCAATGAGTTGAACTACAACGTGTTCGACAATGGCGGCGAGGACAGCCTGGAGTTCATCGAGCTCTTCAACCGCGGCGGCACGACCCTGGAGCTCGGGGGCTGGGAGTTTTCCCGCGGCGTCGATTTCGTCTTTTCCGCCGGCACCCTGATCGAGCCGGGGGAATACCTCGTTCTCAGCCCGGATCCGGCCGCCGCTGCGGCCCGCTATGGCCTGCGGAGAGTCCTGGGACCTTACCTGGGCCAGCTCGACAATGGCGGAGAGATTCTCGAGCTCGTCAATGCCCGGGGGCTGATGATCAGCAGGGTTCATTACGAGGACAGGACGCCGTGGTCCGCCCGCCCCGATGGGCGCGGTCCGTCACTGGAGTTTACCGGTGTCGATAATGCCAACGACCTGCCGAGGAACTGGAGACCGAGTAGATTTCTCGGAGGCACTCCCGGTGAGGTGAATTCCCGCAGGGTGCTGCCCTCGCGCTTGGCCCAGGGAGGGCCGAGGTCCGTGGTCTCCTCGCAGGGGCTGTGGCGGACCTTTGCCGGTCGCTCCAATCCCTCGGATCCCATCGATGCCTGGACCCGCATCGAATTTGATGACGGGGAGTGGGGTACGGCCCAGGGCAGCTTCGGGTACGGGCAGCGGCCCGGATTCAATTTCACGACCCAGATCGACAATATGCGGGGGCAGTTCAATACCTACTACATCCGCAGCGCCTTTACCGTGAGCAAGGAAACCCTGGCGGGGATCTCGGAGGGAACGCTGGCTCTTAGTCTCTCTGTTTCCTACGACGATGCTTTTGTCGCCTATGTCAATGGCACGGAGGTGGCCAGGGACAATGTCGGCGACCCCGGCGAGCCGGTCGCCTTTGATGCGCTAGGGGATAGGAGCCGCAATGAAACGCTCGCCATCGAGCTTCCGGATATCGCGGGTCTCCTGGTCGAGGGCGCGAATGTCCTCGCGGTCCATGGCGTGAACAACACCAGGGACAGCAGGGACTTCTACATCGGCGTTGACCTGGTCATGGTAGAGGACTTCAGAGCCGAGGAGGGTGCCGTCGCCGGTAATCCCTACGTGGGCAGGGTTATCAACGAGCTGCAGGCCGGCGAGGGGGACGACCCCGGCTTCATCGAACTCTTCAACTCCGAGGATGAAGAGCTCGATCTTGGGGGCAGCGTTCTGCTCTCGAGCCGCGGAAATTTCCTCTACGAGATACCCGGTGGAACGGTTCTCGCCCCGGGCGAGTTTGCTACCTTTGATCGGGAGGTGCTGGCCATTCCCGTTCCCTCCGGGGGGGCCCGCTACGTCCTGCTTGCCCCGGATGGCCGGACCATCCTCGATGACATCGATGTCGAAATCGAAACTCCCGGCCGCAGCGTGGGCCGGTTCCCCGAGGGGGATGAGGACATCTACGTGCTCGATCAGCCGACCAGTGGCGCGAGCAACGTCTATACCTACAGTACGCCGGTGGTCATCAACGAGCTTCATTTTCATCCGCCCTATGTTCCCGCCGATGAGGAATGTGACAGCCAGTGTTCCGATGCCCATCAATGGGTCGAGCTGTTCAACCGGAGCGAGGATGCTGTCAATCTTGCGGGATGGAAGATCACCAATGGAATCAGGTACACCTTTGAGCCCGGGACAACCCTGGGCGCCGGGGGTTACCTGGTTGTCGCTTCGTCCCTGGCGGACTTTTCAGCCATTCACGAGGGCGTCGAAAATGCCGTCGGAGACTGGTCCGGGCGGCTCAACCACTCTACCGATACGGTCAATTTGCGCGACAGTCTCGGTAACCGTGTCGACCGGGTGGTCTACGGGGATGGGGGCGCGAGCAATGATGAGGACCCCGAAAATGGAGTAGATGATCGTACCTTCCGCGGCAGCGCCTGGCCGAGCGGGGCCGATGGCGAAGGACCCTCCCTCGAATTGGTCAATCCCGGCCTCGGCAATAGGGCGGGAGTCTCGTGGCGAGCCTCCAGTGAAGATGGCGGCACCCCCGGGACTCGGAATTCGGTCTTCGAGGCGGATCCCGCTCCCTCGGTTCGATCGGTGAAACATTCCCCTGCCGTGCCCGGCAGCGACGACATCGTCGTGGTGACCTGCTCGATCACAACGGTCGAGGAGCTGACCGAGGCCGAGGTCCAGTGGTCGGTAGCCGGAGGTGATTCCGGCAGTTCTCTCCTCAGGGATGATGGAGAAGGCGCTGATGAGATCGCGGCGGATGGAGAGTATTCAGCGGGGATTCCCGCCCAGGATGACGGAGATGTCGTTCGCTTCTCGATCGTCACATCGACCGCGGCCGGAGGCCGCACGAGGATGCCGCTGGAGCCGGAGGCCGATCCCTTCCGGAATTTCCAGGGCGTTTTCTATCTCTACGAGGTTGACAATTCAAGTCCTCCTTCCACCGGCGCGGAGGTGTTCCGGATCGTCATGAATCCCAACGACAGCGATGAGCTCGAGGATCGAGATGAAGACAGCAACGTTCTCCTGCCGGCGACGCTGATCTGCGATGGAGAGATCTTCTATTGCGTTGGTGTCCGCTACCGCGGGGAGAACTCGCGTCAGCTGAACAACAAGGCCTTCAAGATCCGCCTGGCGCCTGAGAATTCCTGCAAGGGGATTCGTAATATGAACCTGCTGGCGGGCAACGGGAATGATTTCGGAACCTCGACCTTCACCGAGCTGCTCTCATCCGATCTCTATCGAAGGATGGGTGAGCCTTATCCGCAGGAATGGAACGCCGTCCTGCATTTTGCCGGAGTGGTGAACCGGGATTTCGATACCCGCTACATTCGCAAGGAAGCTTATGATGAGACCTTCCTCGACAGGTTCTTCGCCGGCAACGCCCACGGCAATCTCTACCGTCCGATGGATCCCGGCGGCCTCGGCGGTTTCGGCGGCCGAGAGCGAATGGGGGATCTTCGATACCAGGGCGAAGATGTCGATGATTACCGCCTTATCTACGACAAGAAAACCAACAATGACGAAGATGACTTCAGTGACATCATCGCGTTGACGAGATTCTTCGATGCCGGTGAAACTCCCCAGGCCGAGTTCAGGCAGCGTGCTGAGGAGATGCTCGACGTTCGCCAGTGGGCCCGCTTCTTCGCGGTGATGGCCTGCATAACCAATAGCGATGGAGGCATCTGGAATGATGGCGGCGAGGATTATTTTCTTTATCACATGCCCGAGGATGCCGATCGTCCCGATGCCGGCAAGTGGTTGATCCTCTGCTGGGACCTCGAGGAGACCTTCACCGGATCCAATGAGCGCCTCTTCCGTCCGGAAGCGGACGCGCTCGTGCGTTTTTTCTCCGTACCCGAGTTCGCCCGTCTTTACTACGAGGAGCTGATCAAGGCCAGGAGAGGAGTTTTCTCGCGCGGCCAGATGCGCCAGCGCTACGGCTATGCCGACGTGATGTTCGCTCCTGACGATATTTACGATGTGGTCGATGAGACAGATACGACGGTGACAGAGCGCCTGGGCTACTTCGATGCCAACATCACGCTGGGTGTGGAGGGCGGCGCCCGCCGCAACCAGGATGGCGGCATTGAGGTTATCGCCAGTGGGGACTCCTGGAGGTTCTTCCGGGGCAGGGAAAATCCACCGGGCGACAGCCTCGCCTGGACCCGTGTCGATTATGACGATCAGGAGTGGGAGACGGGGCAGAGCGGTTTCGGTTACGCCGATGGAGATGACGCGACTGTTCTCAACGACATGCGAAACAACTACACGACCGTTTTCCTGAGGAAGACCTTCGAGGTCGAAGATCTGGCCGCCATAGGCGCCCTCACCCTGGTTATGGACTATGACGACGCCTTTGTCGCCTTCGTCAACGGGGAGGAGGTCGCCCGGTCAAACAACGCTCCCGATGGACTCATCGACTTCGAATCGACCTCGACCTCCAACCATGAGGCGGGCAACGACCTCGATCGCTACGATATCGCCTTGGACAAGCTAGGGCCGGGTGAGAACGTTCTCTGCGTGGTGGGGATCAACGGGTCCCTTCCCTCGAGCGATTTCACCGTGATCCCGGTGCTCTCTTCCACCCTTGCTGGGGCCATCGCGGGCCCCACGGGAGGCTGCGGCGACCATCTCTATACCACCGGTTCGACCCTGGTCCTCGAGGGCCTGGCGGATCCGGTCAATACCAGGTCCGTGGTCGTCCGCGGCCGCGAGGCGACCCTCGAGATGATAACCGGCGGCAGGGGGCCCTACGGCCTGCGCTGGCGGGTAGCGGTCGATGGCCTCGAGGAAGGAGAAAATCTCGTCGAGGTCACGGCATTTGACCAGGAGGCCGGCGGCGGGGAGCAGGTGGCTGGTTTCCAGGCAACGGTTCACCGCTTCGAGGGCGACTTCCGTGATTACGATGGCAGCCTGGATGAGGATACGGAGTGGACCGCCGAAGGAGGCCCCTACAGGTTGCGGGGTGAATTGAGGGTCCCCGATGGGGTCACCCTGCGGATTCGGCCGGGCACCGTGGTGCTGGCTGATGATGATGCCGCGATCATCGTAAGCGGCGAGTTGCGGGCCGAGGGCAGCGCCGAAGCTCCGATCATCATGCGGGCCTTCTCCTGCGCCGACGAGTGGGGAGGGATCGCTTTCAACGAGACCGGAACCGACGATGACGACCCGACCCATCTCTTGAGTTTTTGTGATATCAGGGGAGGCTCGAGCCCGGATGACTATGAGGGCTGCATCGCGCCGACGGATTCCCGTCTCCTCGTGACGGATTGTTTCCTGGCGGACATCCCCTCAAACGCCATCGATGGAGTGGATGCGGTGCTCGAGGTCCGCCGCACGAGGATCCGGGACATCTTCGAGGGAATCCATTGTGAGGATTCCGACGCTATTGTCGTGGACACGATCATCGAGAATATGACCGGGAACAGCGACGCGATCGATTTTGACGGAAGCGGTGAAGGACGCTCCCGGATCGAGGGCTGTATCTTCATCGGAAGCTCCGATGACGGAGTCGATCTCGGCGAGGTGTCCGTAGACATCAAGGACAACATCTTCGTGAACATAGCCGACAAGGCGATCTCCATCGAAGATGTCGGCGACCAGGGTCACCCGACGATCACCGGCAACCTGATCGTTCGCTGTGGTACGGGTATGGCGATCAAGAACGGGATCACGATTTCCGAGGGCGATCACAACACCATCACCGAGTGCCGGGAGGGTATCGCGCTCTTTGCCAAGGATGACAGCAACGAGGGCGGACACGCGACCTTCCACAGCGTGATCTGCTGGGGAAATGCCGTGGATGTCATTGTCGATGACCTGTCGACGGTGGCATTCGATTTCTCGAACATCGGGATGGTTGAATGGCCCGGCGAGGGCAATATTTCCGTGGATCCTCTCTTCAGCGATCCCGCCGGTCTCGACTATACTCTCTCCGAAGGGTCTCCCTGCCTCGGTGTCGGCAGGGAGGGAAGCGATATGGGGGCCTTCGGCTTTGAGGGCGGCGGACCGGAACCTGAAGAGACGGTTTTTCTGCGGGCTGACGCCAACGAGGATGGAACGGTGGACGTATCCGATGCGATCGCCACTCTCGAGTACCTGTTCAGGGGCGGTCCGGGGGCCGAATGCCTGGATGTGCTGGATGCCAATGATGACGGCCAGCCGGATGTCTCCGATGCCGTTTTTCTTCTGCGCTACCTGTTCTCCGCCGGCGCTCCTCCGCCCGCCCCCTTCCCGAAGCCCGGTACCGACCAGACCCCGGATGGGCTCTGGTGCCCCTGAGTTTTCGCCTGCCGGATAGTCAGTCGTTTTCCGGCTCGGCCTCTTCTTTCAGCAGGCGTATGGCATCGAGGATCTTTTCGGAGGCGTCTTCTATCTTTTCCCGGCTGGGTCTTTTCCCTGCGTCCTCGAAGGTAAGGGGCTCGCCAACGTAGAGACGGCTGCGCGAAGGGCAGATGATACCCAGCAGGATGGAGTCGAAGGCGGGCGCGCCCTTGATATAAACAGGGATCAGCGGAGCCCCGGACCAGAGGGCGAACAGGGCGGCGCCCATCTTGGCGGCGTTTTCACCCTCGAGCTCTTCAGGTGTTCGAATTCCGCCCTGTGGGAACAGGCCGATGCCCTTGCCTTCCTTGAGCATTCTGAGGGTGGAGCGGGTGGCACGCAGATCGTTTCCATCCCGGTTTACGGGGATCGCGCCCATGATGGCATTGAAGAACCAGTGCATCCCGAAGGTCTCATGGTATTCGCGCGCCATCAGGTAATGTATCCACCTATTGGTAAGGCAGCTGACCAGGGACGGATCCGCCCCTGAGGTATGGTTGGCGACAAGGATGAAGGGGCCGGAATCCGGAATATGATCGTTTCCCGGTATTACCTTCAGCTGGTGATAGACGCGGCAGTAGATCGTGTTCAACAGCCGGGAAACAGAGAGCATGAAGGTGTCCTCGGGGCCGCGCAGGAACGGGGCGAGAAGACAGCAGAGCGCGATCAAGGCGGCGGGGAGCGCCACGAGCACCACGGCGATGATGATCAGGACTGAGTAGGTACCTTCGAGCATGCCCAATACATTGCCTTAAAAGGGGTTCATCGGTCAATATGTCGGGAGTGTATGATTCCGTCCGCCGCGGTCCCGCTTGTGGGGCCCGGGGTCGCCGTTGTTGTTTGTATTACCGAGCTGAATATGCGGATTATCTCCGGATCACAAAGAGGGAGGAAGCTGCTGGGGCCGCGGGATTCATCCGTCCGCCCGGCCCTCGACAGTGTCCGGGAGGCGGTTTTTAATATCCTGTCGTCGGAGGTGGAGGGCGCGCGTGTCCTGGATCTCTTCTGCGGTGTTGGGGCCTTCGGTCTCGAGGCGCTCAGCCGCGGCGCCAGGAAGGGACATTTTGTCGACAATTCTTCCGACTCCCTCGCTATCCTGCGCAGAAATATCGAGCTGTTGGGCTTTGATGCCTTCGTGAGCGTCGAGCAGGGGGACGCCTATGGCTTCCATGATTCCGCTGACGCGGTCTACGATCTCATCTTCGCCGATCCTCCCTTCACGGTATTCAAGGAGGAGGGGGGAGCCGAGAGGGTTTTCAGCATGGCGGAGCGGCTCCTGTACCCGGAGCCGGGCCGGGAGAAAAGAACGATGGTGCTGCGCCTGCCCTCCTGGTACAGGCGGGAGCCGCCTTTTCAGGTGGATGACCGCCGCGTTTACGGCGAGTCCGTGGTGTTGTTTCTCTCAACGCCTGGGGACGCTTCGGGCTCCTCGTAGGGAGGCAGGGTCTCGAGGTCGGCGTTGTCGAGCTCCCCCGGTTTCAGCGGGGGAAGGGGGGGGTGGGCCCTGACCTGCAGGCCGAGGGTCGCGGAGGCCTCGTTTCCCCCAATGAGATCACTTCCCTCTACATTCACCTTGTAGGTCCCGGGCGGCAGATCCTCGGGAAACCTGTACCTTGCCCAGAAGTTAACGATCCTGGTTCTCTGTTGCGGCCGATAGGCGACCCGGCTGGGGTTGAGGAAGGTGAAGGTGTCGAGCACCTCCGACCGGTCATTGACCAACTTCAGCTCCCCGCTGAAGCTGCGCGTATAGGTCGGGTCTTCTTTCGNCCTGGGAGGCTCCTCCTCGAAGCCTTCAAATTCACCGTAGATCAGCACGTGGTCGCCGGGATNGAANACCCTATTGCCCAGCGGCTTGTAGTCTCCGGGNCCCTGGATCTCACTGGCGAAGGTGACCGACACCATGCGGAAGGCGGCTTCCGTGTCCGCCGGCTCGCTGGTCTCCTTCGCGGAGGGGGCTTGAGCCGGCGTTGGCAAGGCCACCTCCGGCCCGGCAACGGTCCCGGGCGCAACAGGTTCCCCTGGTGGGGTGGGCAGGGGCGTCGTGAGAGTCCGNGGGCGGTCATTCACAGCCTGTTTTTTNNCAACGGGTTNCCGGGCGGCGGGNCGCGCCTCGGCTGTTTCATTTCNGGGGCGGGCTGATTCATTGATCCTGCTGCGGATGACGGCTTCGAAAAGCGAGGCGAGGATGAGGTCCCGCTGATCCGTGCGACCATCGAGCTCATGTCTCGCCGCGTCGAGCAGCAGGCCGGCAAGCTCGTCCTNTTTCCCCGGGCCATCCTCCGGGGCTTTCGGCGTGTCGGGGGTATTCAAGCTGGGTCGGTACGTACCATCGCGGCTCGAAGCTGGATTTCCCGCTCGGCGGATTTCCGTCGCCTCCCGGGAGCTGGCGTAGGCTACCGGGAGCCGGGCACTGTTGCCGGGGTTGCCGAATGAGGTCCGCCGGCTCGTGGCGTCGTCGTCAATGGAGACAGCCATGCCGTCCTGGCCATCGTGAGCGACATTGAGATGGATGGCGACGGGAGAATTCTCAGGCGGGTTGCTGATGAGGTAGCTGAGACAGAAGCCCAGCGTGAACGACGAGAAAAACAGTAATACCCATGTTTTCATCAGGCGGTGTCCAAAAAGGCCTATTGAGTGATCCTCTCAAAGTTTTATCGGCACGAAAGCCCCGGAAGGTTGAGAAAGAATCGTCTTCAATCGCCGGAAATCGAGCCCCGAGAGCGGTATTTCCGCAGGTTTTTCAGCAGTGAGCTCATATCGTCCGGCAGGGAGGCGCTGAAGCTCATCTCTTTGGAGGTGGCAGGGTGGGTAAAACGGATGTTCTGCGCGTGAAGCGCGTGCCGCTCCATGACCGGGAGCTCACCGGGCTCTTTCTTTTCTCCTCGCAGGNTTGATGGGTAGATGGCNTTTTCNCGTCCGTAGAGCTTGTCACAGGCGATGGGGAGCCTGATGGATGCCAGGTGAACGCGAATCTGGTGGGTTCTGCCCGTATGCGGATGGCACTCGATGAGGCAGTAGCCATCGTAGCTTTCCTTCACCTTGTAATCGGTCCGTGCCTCCCGTCCCTCATCGGCCGCCGCGATGACCATTTTTTTGCTGTGAGAGCGGCTGCGCTCGATCGGCCCGTCGAGAGTTCCCTCGCTGTGGCGAACCTCTCCCCTGGAAACAGCCAGGTAGGTTTTCCTCACGGTTCTTTTTTTGAATTGAGCTGACAGTCCCTGGTGGGCGAGGTCGTTCTTCGCGACGATCAGGACTCCTGATGTCTCCCTGTCGAGACGATGGACGATTCCCGGCCTCTCCACGCCGCCGATGCCTGAGAGGTCATCGATCCAGTGGAGCAAAGCGTTTACCAGGGTAGGCTCCTCCAGGTGAGGCCCCGGGTGGACGGTGAGCCCCGCGGGCTTGTCGATGACCGCCAGGTGATCGTCCTCGTGGAGGAATTGAATGGGCAGCGCCACCGGCTCCAGGGAGATCTTCCGGGGAGGAGGCACCTTGACCCTGACCCGCGTCCNCGCGGCCAGCTTGAGCGATGCCTTGANCGGTTTTGCAGGCGCCGGATCCANCTCTACGCAGCCTGAGCTGATGAGCTTTTGCAGGTAGCTGCGGCTATGGCCCTCGAGGTGNTCNGNGAGGAANTGGTCGAGGCGNCGGGCTTCGCTCTCGTTCACCANNTCGTGGATCTCGAGGGGCGGGAGNTCGTCGTCAGCGGTCCCGGGGCGGCCGGTATCNGCCGGCGTTTCANTCGGCTCCCTGGGTTCCTGGTCTGGGCTGCTCACGCCATCTCTCGCAGGGGGATTCTNCCGGTTNGGCAAAGGCGGATCCTGTCGCCGGTCTTATTTGGAAGCTCCGGCCNTGGGTACAAGCAATTTATAAGAGCGGGGCTTGTGGAGCCAGGTCTTGTCGGCTTCTTCACTGACAACCGCCTGGATTTTCTCATTCCAGCCAGCCAGGCCGGCGAATTTTTCGCTGGCCTCCCCGGCAAGGCGTCCGGCCGCTTCGAGCAGCTTGCGTTTCCCGGCATCGTTGGCGTCACCAGGAGTATCAGTGATGGTCGTTATCGATAGGGGGCTTGCGTTGTTGGCCACGGCAGGGTCGGCCTGCTCGATGAGCGTGTTGACAATCCTGAGGTAAAAGCTCTCCTCCTGCGGCTGTCCCGTCACCTCCCCCAGGAGCTCTTCCATGTCCGCGATTCGGCTTCCCTCCTGGCCGTTGGCTATAGGGTTCGAGGTCAAATCGAAGAGCCTCTGCTGTATCGTGTCTTCCTGGCCCGCCTTGATCTCCTGGAAGACCCACACAGCCAACCCGCCGAGAACAAACAGGACGAGCAGGAAGATCAGGGGAGCTCGATTTCTCTTAACCGTGCTCCTGGCGGAGGCCGTGATGCCTTCAACAGCGCTAACAACCTGGGATTTATCCTCGGAGGCAGGGCCGGCGCGATGGATTTTGTTGCGGGTAAGTTTTTTCGACAAGGTTCTTTGCTCCAGCAGGCCGTCCTGCGGCTAGGGCCTGATTCTGTAAGGACACAAAAATTACGTATCCCGCCAGTCTACAGCCCTTTGCGCAAGGTGCAAGTCCCTCGAAGTCAGGACTTACTCAATTATCAACTCCTGGCGGGCCTTGTTCTGGTCTGCCGGCTCCAAAGTGCCCTTAACAGGCTTAATTGGAGAAGCCTTCTCGACGTTATCAGATGGTGGGGCTGGCGCGGGGGCCACGGCTGCCCCGGGGGAGCTCCCGGTGAGATGACGGTAGTTCTCCTCCGGGCTGAAATGCTGCAATCCCAGGGTTCTTATTTCCGCTACCAGCGAGCAGGCGAATCTCGCCGTTTTACGATTAAAGGCACGCTGAAGCTTGATGGTCGCGCCTTCTGCTTCTTTCGAGAATTCGAGAATCTTGTCTCCATTGATCTTTTCAATGATCCGGCGGAGCTTCCATTCCCGTGCTTTCATCTCGCGAAGGTAAAAAGCTACGTAGTTCTCCGGCCGCCGAGGTCCCCAGTAATGACCGGTCCAGGTAGGTTTGAAATCGGTCCCCGCGAGCTCCTGGGGAGCGTAGCGGTAACCTTTCTTGTACTCCAATTCCGGGTGGACCGGGAAGTTCCCCAGCTCTTCATTGATGTAGGGAGTGGGCGGTTGTGCTGGAGGACCCGCGCACCCAAGGCAGAAAGCCAGAACGACGAAAACAGGGACGCTTGCCGCCAGGCGGAGCGTCATGAATCGGGAACTAAAACTCTTCACTTTTGATACCCTCCATGCTCTCCCAGTGATGGGAACGCTAGTTCACTCTTCCCCCGTCAATTGTGTTACAAACAGCGGTGGACTCCTCTTTTTCCCGTCCGGGTGCTGAACTCCAGGGAAACCCCGATCCGGTTGAATCGAGCTGCCCTCCACGTACGGGAAAGTCTTAACGCTGAAAGCACTTAGGAAGTACTTGGGGGATTTTAGTGTTTTTTTTATCGGACGCAAGATAAATAGCCGGCCCCGAAGGTCCTCCGCCAGCCACCTTGACCTCCAAAATGGCTGAAAAGGCGCTGATTGCCTGCAAAAGGTGTCAGTTCAGTATCAGTGGCAGATTTGCCGGGAGATGATATTCTCCATTAGACAGAGGGCCACGGTGGACGGGTATCCAGGAGGCCTGAAGAAATGTCGCTAGCGCAGCTTTTGCGTATTCCACACAGGGGGGGGCCGGATTGTCCAGCAGTCTCAGCCCCGGCGGGGGAGGCCTTCGTCTGGAGGCGCAGGTTCCTGCCCCGGTGCCTGGTCCTCTCGGGAGCCTGTTTCTGTTCCTGGCTGTTACTCTGCGGGGGAACGGCCAGTTGAGTGATCCCGGGTACGGCTCCCCACCAGCTCACTCCTCTTCGAATCTAGGGTCGGTGGGCTGAAGAGTCTTTTCTTTCTCTTCGGGTTCGACCGTATCGATGCGAACCTTGTCTTCGTGGTCGGCATCTTCGGTGCTCGCATAGTCCTTCCTGGGGGTGGGAAGCTCCCCGGTGGAGTCGGAGCCGGCGCTCCAGAGGAAGAGCCCAATCACGAGGACCGCCGCGAGGCCGGCCAGCGGAGCCAGCCAGCGCCGCTTCGAGCCGACGACGGTGAAGGGTTCCGTGGCGCCATCGCTCCTGAGCGAGGAGAGCATCTCTTTCCATTTCTCATCGCGGACCTCGGGCGGCGCGTCCTCCCGGACGATCCGGGTGAGCCCTTCTATTTCAGCGGCCATACGGCGATACTCATCGGAGCCGGCAAGGTATTCCTCAACCTTCTCACGTTCCTCGGCGGAGAGCTCTCCATCAAGATAGGGACCGATCAATTTGCTGAATTCTTCGCGGGGCATTGTTCCTTCCGGGTTGTTCGGGTTCAGCCTGCCGGGGCTTCAACTGAGCTTGTAGCCCATGGCGGCGAGTGATTCCTGCAGTTTTTTTCGTGCGTAGAAAAGTCGTGACATCACTGTCCCGACATTACAACCCACGACCTCGGCGATCTCCTTGTATGAGAGATCTTCGGAGGTGTGGAGAATGAAAACGATCTGGTGCTTGTCGGAGAGCTCGGCGACGGCCTGGCGGAGCTTCTCATGAAGTTCCTGTTCCTGGGCGTATTCGATCGGGGCCTGGTCCGGAGCTCGCCGAGCGGTTGGCTTGCCCAGGGCTTCCATGGCTGATTCATCCATGCCGTGGAGAGGCCGGCTTTTTCGGCTGCGGGTGAAATCGATTGAACGGTTGACGGTGATCCGGTAGAGCCAGGTGAAAAACTTGGAGTCGGTCTTGAATTTCTCGAGCGCCTGGTAGACACGCAGGAAAACCTCCTGGGCCACCTCGAGCGCGTCCTCCCTGTTGCGTACAAAGCGGAAGGCGATTCCATAGACCCTCTGCCGGTATTTTTCGAAGAGGAACTCGAACGCGGCTTCATCCCCGGAGAGGAAGGCCTTCACTCTGAGAATATCTTCGTTGTCGGAGGAATCGCTCAATTTCTGTTTCCAACGCTTCATTGCGGGTTGGATCGGGATGACGATAGCGCCGCCCCGTTCGCAGTCGCGGTGGATTCTCCCTTCGGCAACTGGAGGCGCCTCCTGGATTCCGCGCTGGCGTGTCCACGCGCCGTTGATTGTAGCGGGGCTGAGCTGGGCTCTCATCATCATCTATAGTTCCTGTGAAAAAAACGCTCCGTATAGATCTGACGGGTATCCGGGGCTGATTATTCAATTCAGGGCGGGAAAAACCCGGGGATAAGGTCCGATAAGTGATACGGCGGGTTTTTTTTTGTTGACATAAACCGCACAGATATCTAACTTGCGAACTATAAAAACCCGGCCCGCAAGGGTTGATGTGTTTTGAACGAGATGCGGGCGTAATTTAGAGGAGCTGATAGACCCGTACGAAGAGGTCCGCAACGGATGCGGACAGAGCAGGAGGAGAAGAAGTAAGAGATATGTTTCCCTCAGAGGCGGTTTCTGCCGCCGGGGCCTGGTGAGAGTGGTCGGTGGTCCTGTTTTATTATCTTCATTGTTCTTGAAGAGCAGGTGAAGACCCCGAGGGTATGAAATTCTGAATGTTAGTTAGATATTAGTGGTTCAACCTACCCTTCCCTACACACCCCACTCGGTAGGTTCCTCCTTTTTCCTCGTTTATTTCAGACCCAAACACCTCCTCATCGAGTAGGGACGATGAGGAGATTTTTTT
>NZOA01000061.1 GCA_002695115.1 Planctomycetota bacterium | reverse complement strand
CTCGCTCTGGGCCCACCACTTCTTCCAATCAACGGCGGCGAGGCCGAAGTTCTGGCCGGAGGCGTTCACCAGCAGCTCCAGCGCCCTGACCTTGAAGCTCTCGTCGGGGTGACTCCCGACGACCTTGATCAGCGCCCCGATCATGGACTTGACGCGAACCTGCCGAAGCGATCGAAGGGCTACATTGCGTACCGAAGCGTCCGAGTCTTCGAGCCCGCCAAGCAGGATCTTCATGGCGCGCGGATCCGCGGCTCTCAGGGCAAGGCTCCCCATGGCGACAGCCCTCAATTCGGGATCCTTTCCGGAGGCGGCCTCGATCGCGAACTCGATCCCTTTCTCAGAGGCGACCAGGGCATCGAGCGCCCGCGCCCGCAGACGAACATCGACGCCCGGCCTGTCGAGCGCGGCGCCAATCTCCTCGAAGGCATCTCCGACTCCGATCTCGGCAAGGGCCTCGATAGCGGTAATCGCCAGCTCCCGGGACCGGTGACCAACCAGCCTTACGAGCTCGGCGCGAGCGCCCTCGAGCTTCAGCTCGGCGGCCAGCCGCGCCAGCACGTACAGGCGGTCCGTTTTTCCTCCGGCCGAAGAATAAGCTTCACCTCCCAGCCAGGTCCTCACGGCCCCGTCCGTGATTTTCCTGAAGACGCCTATGGTCAGCTCGAGCCGCTGCGCGGCTCCCGCATCGCCCGGACGTGATGCCTTCGCGCCCAGCTGCTGAAGCAGCAGCTTCGACTCGGCGAGCCCCAGCGAGCCCTCACTCTCCGCGAGGGCCCTCAGGCAAGCCTCCCGCACTCCGGGCGGCCTCTTGCCCAGGCCCTGCAACAGGATGCTGGCGACATCCTTGCCCGGGCCGGCAAGCAGGACGCGAGGAATAGTTTCCCTCACGTAGCTCGCGGTTCGGGCATTGTCGAGCTCTGCCGCGAGCCAGCGTTCCGAAGCCGTCGTCGACAGGACGCCGATCTTCTCGAGAACCGGCACCACATGGATGACAACAAGGCCCGGGCGCTGATTCAACGGGCCTGTCACCTTCTTGAGAGCCTCGGTGTACTCACGTACGAGAGGGCCCAGCTCAGCGGCCCGGACCGCGCACGGAACAAGCAGGATGAGCAATAAAAGCGGTTTTCTGAGAACGGGCATTTCTACTCCGGTAAAAGCTGGATCCCGGGAAACCCGACTGCCGAGGGGCGATTCTATACAAAAAAACCCTTCTTAACCATAACAGCCTGCGGAACCTCCGGCATCGGCAACCTGCTGAAACCCCGTGCTGCTCACCGCCGCTCGGCTATTTCCACGAGGTATCCCGAGGGGTCCTTGACGAGGAAAAATCGCTCCACGGACTTGCCGGCGCTCCCATGGGCGCCCGTCTTCGCCCCCTCGAGATCGCTGTCGAGAATCTCTATCCCGTTGCGGCGGGCGTTCTCGAAATAGCGGTCAAGCTCCCTGACCCCCAGCACCAGCATGGCTCCCCAGCCCAGCGATTGAGGCCGGGGCCCGAGACGGTAGGGGTCTTCCGCTGACTGCTGGTCATGACCATGGACGACCAGCCTGAAACCCGCCAGCTCGAACTCGGCGCAGCCCCGTGCGCGGCGGCTGGTCTTCCGGGGTTCGACATTGAGAAGCCGCCTGTAGAACTCGACGCTCTCCTCCGTATTCGCCGCGGCCAGGTAGATTGAATCCAGGGCCGGCGGCCGGGTCGGGCTGGTATGGTCCAGGTCTCGAAGGCGGCGGAGTATCTGCGCCTGGGTGGCATCGATCCGGCCCCTGTCGGTATAACGCAGGCGCTCATCGAGCAGCTCGTTCCTTGCCCTCTCATCCGGAGCGCGCAGCAGCGCCCTGGAGAGATTGATAAAATTCTCCAGCTCACGTCGCACCAGCGGATCACTCCAGACGTACTCGAGGAACCGGATCGTCCGCCTGGACTCCTTCCAGAGCCCCCCGAAGCGATCCGCGTATTCGCTGGCAGCGCCAGGTCCGGCATCATCACCGGGATACCAGATCTCCTGCTGGAAATAATCCTCGCCGATCAGGTGCGGAGCGATGTAGAGGTTCTCGAAAAAAGCCGCCCGCAGGCAGGCGACGGCGACCTCCAGCTCCCCCGCCGCAAAAGCCTCCAGCGCGGANTTGAACAGGTCCGCCGGGTTTTCCTTCCTGACGATCATGCGGCGCCGCCCTCGAATTGGAGCCGGGCATAGTCCAGGTTGAGCTCGGAACCCGTCTCCACCGGACCGGCCCCGTGGGAGAGAACCCCGATCTCGGCGCAGGAAATCTCCACCGTCATCCCCTCGGAGAGNACCTTGACCGGACCATCGGGCACGACATCCGTTCCGGTNGAAAAAACCTCCGCCGGCTTCAGCCGGATATGGCTGGCCGCCCAGGAGACCAGGTCGCCGATGGGAGCGTTGATGCTGGAGGTATTCGAGTCGCGCTCGAAGAGCTCCTCGCCGGCGGGACCGAGAATCCGGGTCCTGATCTCGAGGTTTGGATTGGACTGGTTGTCGCTCAGCAGGATCAGGGGACCCAGGACGAGGGACCCGGTGAAATGCTTGGCCTGGTAGAGGTAGAGCAGGGTCTCGTTCTCTATGCGATTGCCGCTGACNTCATTCGCCAGGGTGTAACCCCAGATCTCCCCATCGGAATGAACCACGGCGGCCAGCTCCGGCTCGATGCCCGCCGAGACCGTCTCCCGTTGGCAGGCCTCCCCCTGCAGATCCTCTGAATTGGTCAGGTCGGTTCGCAGCCCCATCCGTCCTCCGGGACCCACGAAATGTTCCGGCGAGGTTCCCTTGAGAAAGAGCTCCGGCCGCTGCCCCCGCTCCTTGACGGCCCGGTAAACGAAACCGTAATCGCCGCGGCTTCCTTCCGTCTCCCGCTCGAGAGCGGAGTTGATGTAGGTAACCCCGAAGGCCTGGGCCCGCCGGGGAATCACCGGNGCGACCAGGTGATCGCTCCCCGCGGCCGGAAGCGGCGAGAGAGCACCTAGGTCGAGCGGCTCGGCGCCGCTCTCCCCGGGCGAAAAATCTCCGGCCCATTCCCCCACCCGCAGCCGGCGGCTCTCCAGCCATTCAACCAGCTCGACCACGGGTGTCGGCAGGCCGCTGAAGGTCCACCTGGCGGCCTCCCAGCTCGCCTCGGGAGCCGTCCGCCGGTAGNTTCGCCTGTGGCCNGGCAGCGNNAGACAATCGGTGAGATCCCATGCGTCCGAAAGCGTCTGGGTGCNGCCGGATACCTCNAGACCACTGCCGCCGAAGAGACGAATCTCCCCGCGGCTTGCCGACCAGTACTGGCCCAGGTGGGTTAGGGTCGCCATCTCTTTACCACCTTCTCACTTCTCCCAACCGGCTCTTCGTACCCGGCACGGCACCCGGATGCGAATCCGGAAAGGCGTCCGGGCACAAGGTAAGCTCCAATCACCACCGATGCTGACTCTCCTGTCCCTTGGTTGATGATAGTATAGGGCCGTAATCGAGCGAGACAATCGCGGATTGGCGCTCGCTGCAGGAACGCCGGNCGGAGAAANACGCGCCATCATGGGTACAGAGGTCATCAGCGCCAGCGACAGCGGCATCAGCCGGGCGCTGCTGGAGTGGTACGAGGCCAACCACCGTGATCTNCCCTGGCGCAGGAACCCCGAACCCTACAGGGTCTGGGTCTCCGAGATCATGCTGCAGCAGACCCGGGTGGATACGGTGATCCCGTATTTCGAGCGCTTTCTCGACCGTTTTCCCACCCTCTCCGACCTCGCGGCGGCGAGCGAAGACGAGGTGCTCACCCTCTGGTCGGGCCTGGGTTATTACCGGCGGGCGCGCTCGCTCCTGGCCGGGGCGAAGACCGTCATCGAACATCACGCCGGCGTATTTCCCAGGNACTACGAGGCCGCCCTGGAGATACCTGGAGTCGGACCCTATACCGCGGCGGCNATCCTCAGCGTCGCCTACGGCGAGCCCTGGCCCGTCCTCGATGGAAACGTGGAGCGGGTCCTCACCCGGATACTGCGNCTCGCGGACAANCCCCGCANGGCNGCGACGAAGAAATACCTGAAGGAGATCGCCGGTGGCTGGATGCCCCGCGGCAAGGCCTCNAGCTTCAACCAGGCCATGATGGAGCTTGGAGCTCTCATCTGCGTACCCGTGTCGCCGAACTGCGCCGCCTGCCCGATTCACGATGCCTGCGCCGCCGCCGAACATGGCGATCCCGAGAACTTCCCGAAGCTGCCGCCGCGGCGAAAGACGGTGGCCGTCGAGCTCGAGGCCGGCATCATCCGCAGGGGTAAACGCTACCTGCTNGAGCGCANCGNGGACCTCGACTATCTCGAGGGGCTCTGGNGCTTCCCCCTCGCCCGGCCCGACTCCGGCGGCATAGCCGCCCGGCTGAGGAAGAGGCTGGCAACCAGCATCGAAGAGGGGGCGGAGCTCGAGGCCATCAGGCACTCCATCACCTTCCGGCGCCTGACCCTNCGGCCCCGCATCCTCGNGGCGGGCAGCTTCTCCACCAGGGNNAAGCCGTCCTTTCGATGGGGACGGGCCGANGAGCTCGGCAATGTCCTGCCCGTCTCCTCCCTCTGCCTGAAGATCGCCGACAGGCTGAGTTGAGAGGCCCTGGCCACCGCCGTAAATCCCCGCAGGCCGGGCTTGGCGGACCCGCCGTCGATGCTTATACTGCGAATTCGTGATGTCCCGCCGGGGATGGCCGCGGCTTCACCCGGGGAAGAAACCGACCGATGACAGGATACCAATGACAGAATCCACCGACGCCGAGCTCCAGGATCTGCCGATCTTCGACCCCCGCGAGGGGGAGATCATCCTGAAGCCTGAAGACGGGGCGCAGGGCTATTGGGTCGGGGCCCCGGCCGTCACCTGGGATGCGTCCCGGGACTCATTCCTCTTGTGCTACAGGAGGAGGAGNCCGCGAGAGCACACTCCGGACCGCGGCTACCTCACCGTTGTCGCGGAATCCACGGATGGAAAGAACTTCGAGACAATCTGGAGCATGACCAAGGACCAGCTCGACACGACCTCCATCGAGAAATGTTGCCTGCTGCGCTGCGAGGACGGCGTCTATCGCTACTACTTCAGCTACGTCGATCCCGCCGACGAACGCTGGAGAATCGACCTGGTCGAATGCGGCTCACCCGGCGATATCGACATCTCCTCCCGCCGGGAGGTCTTCACCGCCGCCTCGGCCGNCGCCGCCCAGGACGCCCCGGTCGAGGGCGTCAAGGANCCGATGGTCTACCATATCGATGGAACCTACCATATGTTCATCAGCTACGCGGAGGGAACTCCGCGAGACGATGGAGATCCGGGGCTCATGCACGAGACCTCGGACGTCTTCAACACAGGGTTGCTCTATTCCACCTCGGCGCTCGCNACCTCCACGGACGGCCGCGACTTCCAGTGGCGGGGCAATTGCCTCGATGTAGGCGCCGAGGGCAGCTGGGACTCCTACGCCACACGCCTGGGAGCGATCGTGAAGGGAAGGAACGGNTGGTACGGCTACTACGACGGCTCAGCGAGCCATCTCGANAACTACGAAGAGAAAACCGGCTTTGCCGCCTCCGNCGATCTCTCCACCTGGACNAAGCTTACCCCCTCGGCNCCCGCGATCAGCGTACCGCATGCCACCGGCTCGGTGCGCTACGCCTGCGGGGTGGAACGCGGTGACACCCTCTTCGTCTATTACGAGATGGCGCTGGAAGATGGATCCCACGATCTGCGCCTGGTCACCCTCCCGGCGCGTGGCGCCTGATCCCCCGTCAACTCTTCCACGCCGCGGCACTCAGGATGCCTCGGNGTTCAGCACCTCGTCGATCGTCCTGAAGAGCTCGGCCGGACGCAGCGGCTTTGCTATATAGGCATCGAGCCCACCCTGCAGGCAGCGCTCGCGGTCTCCCTTCATCGCGTTCGCCGTCAGGGCGATGAGAGGCGTGTGGGAGCCGGTTCCGCGCTCGCGCTCGCGAATCTCGGCGGTCGCATCGAGTCCGTCCAGCACAGGCATCTGNATATCCATCAGGACGACGTCAAAGTCTCCCGATTCGAGGGCATCTACGGCCAGGCGGCCATTCTCCGCCACCTCGACCGTATGGCCCTTACGCTCCAGGATTGCGACCGTCACCTTCTGGTTCACCGGGTTGTCCTCCGCCAGCAGGATCCGCAACGAATCCGTCTCGATGTCCTGGGCGATACACGACGTCTCCTCGGGCAGCCGNCCCNTGGCCGCCGTCAGGGTCTCCACGATGCTGTCGTAGAGATCCGCCTGGGTGACGGGCTTGTGGAGGAAGGCCCCTATCCCCANGGCCCTGCTTCTTGCCATATCCCCGGGCTTCTCTCCCGANCTCAACATCATCACCGTCGTNCCCCNNGCGGCNGGCAGCGATCTGATGCGCTCAGCCANCTCNAAACCATCCATGCCGGGCATATGGTAGTCCAGCAGGATAAGGTCGAGNCCTCCGCCCGGGCCTGGCAGCGCCTCGATTCGTTCGAGCGCCTCCGCCCCGCCGGAAACGAGCACGGGCTTCATTCGCCAGCCGCTCAAGGTTCGCTCGAGAAAACGCCTGTTGGTCGCGTTGTCATCAACCACCATCACGTTCAGGCCCTCGAGCTGCACCGGGGGCCGAACNTTTCCGCCGCTGCTCCTTCCCTCGCCNGCCTCGAAGCTGCTGGTGAAGTGGAAGGTAGAGCCCACTCCCGGTTCACTCTCGACCCAGATCCGTCCACCCATCATGTCCACCAACCGTGAGCTGATGGCCAGGCCGAGGCCGGTACCACCGAACTCCCTGGCTGTCGAACAATCGGCCTGCGAGAAGGCCTCGAAAATTTCATCCCGGCGCTCGGCAGGTATACCGATGCCGGTATCCTTGACCGAGAAATGGTACTCCGCCTTGCCGCCAACGCTTTCGGCTGCCCGCACCCCCAGGACCACCTCCCCCTCGGAGGTAAACTTGATGGCGTTGCTCAGCAGGTTGACAGCCACCTGCCGCAGGCGGGTGGGATCGCCGACCACCAGGTCATTGTCCCCGTCGGGGATGTCGAAGATCAACTCCAGGCCCTTTTCATGAGCCTCCAGGGCGAGGGTCCTTGCCGCTTCACCAAGACATTGCTTCAGAGAGAACTCTATATTTTCCAGCTCGATGCGACCCGCCTCGATCTTGGAGAAGTCCAGGATGTCGTTGATGATTCCAAGCAGCGAGCTCGCGGAGCTGCGAACCATCTCCAGGTACTCACGCTGTTCGTTATCCAGGTCGGTGGCCAGGGCGATNTCCGTCATACCGATCACGCCGTTCATGGGAGTACGAATCTCGTGGCTCATGTTCGCCAGGAATTCGCTCTTGGCTCGGCTGGCTGAATCAGCGGCCCGCGCCTGTTTCTCGAGCTCATCACAGCGACCCTGCAGCTCCTCCAACTCAGCGTGATTTCTCCCGAGGGTCCGGTCCTTCACCCAGAGAATATCCAGCAGCTCATCACTGCGGTCTCCACCAGCGGCCGAGACCACCAGGAGGACGGCGAGCAGGGCGAGAGCGCAGAGNACGCCGATCGCCGGAGTAGAAAAAGCTCCGGCGAGGAGCCCGCAGGCGCCCGCNGCCAGCCAGGCCAGGACGAGCCCCCAGCTCATCCGCTCAACGATGAAGTCGTAGTATTTCCTCAACATATTCTCCGCACTCCACACTCGACNCGAACGCCGATGGATCCGCACAAACCGCTCCCCCGGTACCCCGTATCCCCTTCGAGTCCGGCCGCGCGACACGAACAGCCTCGTTATTCAAGTCTACAACGCTCCACCCCGGCAGGCTTCCTGTCGGGGCGAGAGCTTACCGGAAGACGTCCCAGGACCCCGTGGAGNGCCCTNGAGGCGCTNCGGGCTCAGGTGAGGCTGCGCACGAGCCCCCCGTCCACGGGCAGCACAATACCGGTAATATAGGAGGCCGCCTCGGAGCAGAGAAAAACGACCGCCGCGGCGAACTCCTCCGGCTGCCCGAACCTGCCGGCGGGAATGATCTCCCTGGCTCCCGCCTTGATGTCATCGAGCGGAACTCCCGCCGCCTCCGCGCGTTTCGAAAAGATCGACTCNAACCGCGCNGTGGCGGTAGAGCCCGGGGCGGCCGTGTTGACCGTCACCCCATCGGCAGCGACCTCATCCGAGAGCGCCTTGGCGAAGCCAACGACGGCCGAGCGCATGGCGGTTGAAATTGTCAGCCCCGCGATCGGCTGNTTCACGCTGGTGCTGGTGATAAAGACGATGCGCCCCCACTGCCGCTGGCGCATCCCGACGACAACCGCGTCCGCGAGCTTCTGCGATGATCTGAAGGTGGTCTCGAAACCGAGCTTCCAGGCCTCGTCACCGAGGCCGGAGGCATCTCCGGGCGGAGGACCGCCGTTATTGGCGATGAGGATATCGATCGGGCCAAGAGCCTCCTCGGCGGCCGAGACGAACTCTACGGGACCATCCTCACTGCCCAGATCCGCGCACACCGCCGCCAGCNCGGGTTCACCCCCGCCTTCGGCGGCCAGGCGGGNGCGGATGTCNTCCAGCGCCGCATCGAGGCGCTCCGGGCTGCGCGAGCACAAAGCCACCGAGGCTCCCTCACGCGCCAGGGCCAGTGCGACCGCCTTGCCTAGACCGCTGGAAGATGCCGCAACCGCCGCTACCTTTCCACTCAGACCGAGATCCATGTTTTCCTGCCCTTTTTTTCTGCGTGATCCTTCCAGCGACAGCCAGGCGCCCTCACTCTTNAGCCTGTTTTTTTTCAGCCGGAGGCTTCTTTCNCGGNGTTCCCGCNGGCAGGGGGACCTTGAGAAGCCCCAGGCCCGTCGCGAGNTCGACCTTGGGCCTGGNGACATCTCCACCGACCTTGATCTTCAGGATCCCCTTCTTGATGAACCCCAGGATGTTTTCCACGTCGATNCCGGTCAGGTCGATGAGCTCCGGCAGGAGAGGCAGCTTGAGCCTGGTGCTTGGCAGCNGCGGTTCGAGTTCGAGCGCGAGGTTCCCGTCGAAGTCCATGCTCCCCGTCCCGGAAAAGGAGAGAGCGGAGTTGCTGCTCTTCATCTCCAATTTTTTGGTCAGGAAGCGGCCATCCTCTATGGTGTAAGGAATGCTCAAGGTGTCGATCTTCGAGCGGGTGAAAAGATCCGAGAAGCCGAGATTGATCAGGTTAGGGATCTTGAAGAGCTTGAAGATCCCCAGGAAGAGCGGCAGCTGGGCAAGCTCTCCATCCTTGATGGAGCCGTAGCCCTCACCGCGGATCGACCGCTGGTCACCGGTCTTGCCCGCGAAAAATACCTTGCCGGACGCCTCACCGCCGATTCCATTGTCGACGAGGCCGAAAACATCTCCGGAAGCCTCCGACAACTGGATGCCGGAAGCCGCGAACTCGCCGCCAAGATCACCCACCTTCTCGCCGGTGTCGACATAGAGCATGCCATCGAGACGGCCCCTGTAGAAATTAGGGGAGGCGATGCTCATCTGGAAGGTGTCGGAAACATCTCCCTTCGAGAGACGGCTGATGATGCTGCTGGAGAGATAGGGCCCCTTCTCTCCGGGAACCTCGGCGTTGTCCACCAGCCTCCGGATACGGTCGTGCGGCTCTCCGAAAGCGAACAGAATGTCGCCATCGGTGAGCTGCAGACGATTGAAACGCGCCCTCTCGACCTTGACCTCGCCCCAGAAATGATTCGGACGCTCCCTGCTGTGCCCGCCGGTAAAACGGCCCTGGGCATCCATCCCACTGACCTTGACGCCGAAGTTGACGGCGGCATTCTTCGTCCGGATCTCGGTTCCCTCGAAATAGGTCTTACTGTTGGCGGGGTCATCGAGATCCTTCAGGTACCAGCCACTCAACCTGCCCGAGAAGGCGCCCTGCAAACCCAGGCCGCCGATCAGGTTCTGAAGCTGGGGAGGGAAGGCCTCCCGGAAATTTTTTTCGAGCTCGAAATCCTTCAACCGCAGGCTGTACTCGAGCCTTCTGCTTCCCTCGCGGCTACGCAGGTTGCCGTCGAACGAGACCTGGGGCCCTTGCCCAGCAGTCGTCTGAAAGCCGCTGAAATCAACCCTCTGCCTATCCTCCAGGACGATCCGGCCTGCGGCGAGGCGAAGCCGGTATGGGAAATCAACCGGCCTAATCTCTCCGGCGAGAAGATCGAGCACCGTCCTCGCCCGCAACTCCCCATCTTCACCCGTAGAGATCACCACGTTCGTCTTGAAGCCTCCCTTGAAGGCGAAGGTATCAATCAGCTCGGCAACCTCCGGCTTGAGCGCGGCGCGAATGTCCTTGTCGTATTCAAGCTTGTCACAGGAGATGCTGAGATCGAGCTTCTCACCGAGCACGGACGAGCCTTTGCAGACGATCTTTCGCTCTCCATGCCACCCCTCGAGATCAAGGGTATCGATGCTCCGGCGGCGTGAATCGTAGACCGCCTCCCCGCTGATCCTTTCCACCGCGTAGGGAAATCCCCGATAGCTGATCTTCAGTTCCCTGGGATAGACAGAGAGGATGACGTAGGGCTCGAGCGCCTCCTCTCCCTCGCCCGGAGCCGGCGGCCAATTGACCCTGGCCTTTGCAGCGACCCAACCCGAGGGGCTCAGGCCGTCCCATACCTTGACGGCCTCCTCATCCAGGATGCCGCGCAACCGTCCATCGAGGGCGAGACATTCGACGGGGTCTTTACCGCCGATGTCGATGACGACATCGGAGGCCCCATCGCCTCCGAGGGCGAGCTTCACCTCCGAGATCGCCAGCCGCGCGGTCCCCACCTTTCCCGTCAGTGTTTCTCCGACCTTCAGCAGGCCCTTGTCCAGCTCAAGAACACCCGAGAGCTTCTCGACGGGATAGGGAAGATCCTCGTGGGTGATCTGGAAATCCGTGAGTTCCACCCTGGCGCTGAGAGTCTCGAGAGCGGGAGGATACTTCACCTCCCTGGCTGCTTCGCAGACGAGTCCTACCCGGCCCCGGATATCTATACCGGGGTAAGACCTGTCGATCCCCGGCGCCAGGGCGGCGAGAAGCTCTCCATCGACGAGAAGCGAATCCACCCGCAGCGAGCCCTTCAGGGTGGTAACGGAACCATTGGCAAGGTCAAGTCCGACGTTGCCGCTGGCGCTCAGGACCCCGCCGGCGATTTGCCCCCGGACCTCGTGAAGCTCGAGGCGGTCGCCTAGAAACTCGATCGAGCCGGCAGTCAGCCTCAGGGGCCGCTCCACGCCCGGCACCACCAGCCCGCAGCCGGCGAGATTCGCCGCGAGCCGGGTAACGCGCAGGCCGGATTTCCCCTCGTAACGCAGGGCGCCCTCGAGATCGAGGCTGCCGCTGAACGACCGTTCCTTCACAAGCTTGCCTATCTTCTCATCCAGGACCGAGGCGAGCTTTCCAGCCGGATCGAGCTTGTAGACGGAAAAGTCAACATCCAGGGGGCCCTCCTCCAGGAGGGCGATTCCCCCCGGCAGCCGGCCACTCGCCTCTACCCGCGCGGCTCCCTCGATCCGAAAAGCGGCGGTGGCGAGGAGCACGCCTGCTTCCGACGAGCTCAGCGACAGGTCCAGGTCCTCCGCCGCCAGCGCCAGCCCGCTTCGTTTGTCGGCATAGCGCACCCGCAGGCCGCGCAACCGGAAGGCCGGCAGACGAGGCGGGGGGCCTCCGGACCCGGCGTCCGGCTTCGCCCGGGAACGCGCCGATGGGTCCTCCCTCAGCAGCTCTGAGAGGTTCAGTATTCCATCCTCGCCGACGATCGCATCGATCTCTCCACCCTCGAAAAAAACGAGCGCCGGCTCGAAGCTCCCGAAAAAGAGCTTCCCGTAGTCGGGAACGATCCTGATCCGGGGAAACTCGAGCAGCCTCCGTTCTTCTCCCTCACGGCGCCGGGGCTCGGAGATGCGCAGCCCGCTCAGGAGCACCCCCCGGGACAGGTCGAGCTCGGCGGAATCGATTTCAAAGGGGGCGCTGAGGTAATCACCGAGAATCGACCGAACCCTCGCCTCCACGGCCTCCGGACGCATGGCAAGCCGTACGTTGATGACCACGATCACCAGGATGATGAGCAGCAGGCCGCCCAGGATCAGGGCCAATCTCGATTTGCGCAGCCTAGGCGACAATTCTCGACTCCTTCGTCATCTGTCTTCTCCCGCGAGCTTCCTCGCCAGCACGATCTCGGGTTCGGAAGGCCGCAGGTAGGCGGGGCTCAGCGAGTGAACCGTCTCCCGGTCGAAGCTCGACTCCGCCAGCGGCTCCAACGACAGCCTGGCAAGCGTCGCGGCGTGAGGCTGATCCCATTCGGCGAGACCACGGCGATAGCCCCGGCCGCCGCCGGAGGCCTCGAGACCGCGGAGAAACTCGTCGGCTCCGGCGCCAAGGACCCAGGCCGGCCCCTCGAGGACATCGGCGAGCTCAGCGAGCGAAGCGACCTGGTCCTCCGCCTCACGGATCGGCCGTCCCCCGCCGCCGTGCCTGAAGAGCGCCCCGTAAAAAAAACCTCTCCTGCCATCGAGAACCGGAACGAAGACATCGAGGGGATGTTCGTCATCCGCGAGTTCTACCCGGGCGGATTCCATAGCGGAGGCCGCCATCACCTCGAGCGAAGAAACCGCCACGACAGGTATCCGCAGGGCGATGCCCAGTGTCTTCGCCGCTGTTACTCCGACCCTGCAGCCGGTATAGGAGCCCGGACCTGCGCTCACGCTGATACCCCGAAGTTCCCGAGGAGTGAGGCCGCTGCGGCGAAGCAGGCCATCGATCCGAGCGGCGAACTCCCGGGCATGGGCCATGTCCTCGGAAAAAAATTCCTCCTCACGCACTCCCCCGGCATCAAAGAGGGCCAGGCTGCCCTGCGGATCGGAAGTTTCAATTGCTAAAAAAACCATGGATAAGACGGAACTTCGAGATGGAAACGAAAGCGGCGGACTTTATCGGAGGGAAGCTTAACCCATGAAGGCTGAGCTACCAAACGGCTAGCCGACCAAACAACCCTTAAATGGCCCCTGCGAAGCGGGACTGACCCTATTTTGAGCCGGGCTGAGCCATTTTCACCTCCTGCTGTAAATTCACCCGCGCGACCGCCTCATCCGGCAGTTTCAGAAGGCATTATCTCTTTGACACAAGTCCTTACCGCAAATACTATAAGCCGTTTGCCTGAGCCCCGTTGCAGACATTTGGCCGGCAGGATCGAGCAGTTGAGGGAAAATCGGGGACACAGGCTCCTCACCTTTTTTTTCGGCCTGTAAACAACAGTGGGCCGAGGGTCGCCCCCCCTGCGCCAAAACGAGAATTGTAAGACTTTACGAAATGACAGGTTCTAACAACCGCACCCCCCTCATCGCGGGAAACTGGAAGATGAATACCACGGCCGAAGAGGGACACGCCCTCGCCGTGGGTATTCTCGAAGGCATTTCCGCCAGGGCGGTCGGCTTCAGCACTGTCGGCTGCGATATCGGCTTCTATCCGCCGGCAACCTCATTGGGTCTCATCGCCGATCTGTGCTCGACTTTCGAGGGCTGCAGGGTGCTTGTTGGAGCGCAGAATATGCATGCCGAAACCAGCGGAGCCTTCACCGGGGAGATCTCCTCGGCGATGGTGCTGAGCTGTGGGGCCGACAGTGTGCTCCTGGGTCACTCCGAGCGCCGCCATGTTTTCAACGAGACGGATTCCGAAATCGGAGCCAAGATGGAAACCGCTGTAGATGCGGGGCTTACGGCGGTACTCTGCGTAGGAGAAACAATCGAAGAACGTGACGCTGAAAACACCACGGAGGTCGTCGGTAACCAACTCGAAGCCGGCCTCGAGAAATTGACGGAGGCGGCCCAGCTCGAAGAAGTCATTATCGCCTACGAGCCGGTCTGGGCGATCGGTACCGGCAGGACAGCGACCCCCGCGCAGGCCCAGGAGGTTCACGCTTTTATTCGTGAGCAGCTTGGCAGCGCCTTTGAAAAACGCGGCGCGAAAGGCGCCGGCCACGAAAAAACCAGGATTCTTTACGGCGGCAGCGTCAAGCCGGACAATGCGGCTGAGCTTCTTTCTCAACCCGATATCGATGGAGCCCTCGTTGGCGGAGCGAGTCTCGATGCCGAATCTTTCCTCGGCATCTGTGAAGGATGCGGCTGATCGAAGTAAAAGAAAAACGATTAGAATCAACCCCGGGCCTTGCGGCCCGGAATAAAAAAACCGGAACGGCTGAGAGCGGTTCCAACCAATGAAAATCTCGGAGGCAAAATGACATTCAATCCATCTCCCATACTGGCGGCCTTCTCCTGGGGCAGCGTCATCTGGGCAATCATCGGCTGTGTCATAGCGTTCATAGCTCTGTTGATGATTATCACGATCGTCTTTCTCCAGGACTCCAAGGAGGGAGGCCTCGGTGGAGCGTTCGGTTCGGCCGGCGGCAGCGATGCCCTGCTGGGAGCCGGCGGACAGAAGGGAATCGTCAAGGTGACCGCGGGTCTGAGCATTGCATTCGCTATCCTGATCATCCTATGGGGAATGTATGATATGTCGGGTGCGGGAATTGGAGCGGGCGGCGGCGATGGCGATCTCGAAGAATTGATCAAGCCCCCCGCGGCGGGCGCTGGAGCGGAGGCGCTGCCCGGCCTGAGCCCTGCCCCGGGAGGCACGGGCGACTCTTCTGGCGGCAGCGGCAATTGAGCCGCCTAATTGAATCCCGCTCGGGCGGGAACGGGAGTCCCGAAAAATGCGTAGCATGACAGGCTACGGTGACGCTGTTTCCGAAACACCGGAATTCGTTCTGGGTATCGATATCAAGGCCGTCAACAACCGCTTTCTCAAGATTAGTTCGAAAATCAGTGACGAGGTCAGTTTTCTCCAGGTTGACCTGGACGATGCGGTACGAAAGCGCCTTGCGAGAGGGTCGATTTTTTTCACCCTGCGCTTTCAACCGACCACCTTTTCCGACCTCTACCAGGTAAACGAGGACGTTGTAAAAAAATACGTGGCTACGGTAAAAAAACTCCGCGAGGAGTTGGGCTCGACAGAAGACGTGAGGCTGCAGGACATCCTCACGCTGCCCGGAGCGATCAAGGCGGACGACAGCGTCATCCCGGAGCGGGCAGCGGTGCTGCCGATCGCGCTGGAGACTATGGAGAACGCCCTGGAAAAGATGATCGAGATGCGTGAGCACGAAGGCGGGAATCTCCACGAAGAGCTCCGGGGCCGTCACGAAAACCTCGGGAGCTTGATGGGAGATGTGAAAAAAGCCGCGCCGCAGGCGCTCGAAGAACACTTCAGAAAACTGGAAGAGCGCACCGGGGCGCTGCTTGGAGAACAGAAGGCCGGTCTCGATGAGGGCGGGATCCTGAGAGAGGCGGCCATCATAGCGGAACGGTCGGACATCAGCGAGGAGATCGCTCGAATGGACAGCCACCTGGATCAATTTTCCGAAGCCATGGAAAGTACGGAACCCGTGGGACGAAAACTCGAATTTATCTGCCAGGAGATGTTCAGGGAATCCAACACCATGGGCTCCAAGGCTCCCGGCAGCGAGGTAGGAAGATTTGTTGTTGAGATCAAGGCCGAGGTGGACCGCCTGAAAGAACAGGTTCTCAACGTTGAGTAAGAGAGGTCGTTTGATCGTCATATCGGGGCCCTCCGGGGTCGGTAAAACCAGCCTCTGCGAGGCGCTGCTCGAGAGATCGAGATGCAAGAGGGTCATCACCTGCACCACGAGGCCACCGCGTGAGGGTGAACAGGACGGAGTGGATTATCATTTTTCAGACAGGAACCATTTTGAAGAAGGCCTCCAGGCCGGTCGATTCCTCGAGCACGCGGAGGTCTACGGAAACCTCTACGGAACTCCCAGGGACCAGGTTGAGGAGGGGATAGGAAACGGGACGGACCTGCTGCTCAATATAGATGTGCAGGGCGCCCGGCAGCTTCGGGATTCGGGAATTCCCGAGCTGATGACGATTTTTGTTGACGCTCCCAGCGGGGAGGAACTCGAGAGGAGGCTCCTGGACAGGGCCTCGGATTCAGAAGAGGTAATCAGGAAACGCCTGGAAATTTCCAGGTGTGAAAGAGAGGAAAAATCCGCCTTCGATCACGTCGTCGTCAACGAAGACTTCGACAAGGCGGTAGAGGATCTCGAGGCCCTGGTCACGAGACCGTGCGAATCAGATGAGGAAAATCAATAACCACGGGTAAATGGAGATTTCTAATGCTCGATATTAACTGTGAAGAAGAGCTGGTTAAAATGGTCGGCGGTAAGTTCAGGCTGACCTCGCTCATCCAGAAGAGGATCGTTGAGTTGAACAGGGGCTCCCCCTCCCTGGTCGAATTCGAAGACAATGAAGAGCCCACCCTCCGCGATATCGTCATCAAGGAGATCCTCGAGGGCAAGATCGAGTTGGCGGTTCGCGAAGAACTGGACCACGCCCTGCAGGAGGCCGTGAGCATCGAAAAACCGGAAGCCGCTGACGCTTCCGGGGGCGAAGGCGACGAAAATGATGAAGGCAGCGAGGTCTACGGCTCCGATATCAAGAAGATCAAGGAGCAGCGAATCAAGGAATTGGCCGCGCTTCTGAACCAGAAGAAGTAAGACTCACAACTGCAGGGTCAAGCGGGAGCAGGGGCCGGAGCCTCCGGAAGGGAGGATACGGCCCCTGGCAAGCAATCATGTCGAACATCTTGCTGGGTGTATCCGGGGGAATCGCGGCCTATAAAAGCGCCGACCTCGCATCGAAGCTTACCCAGCGGGGTGACGTGGTCCGAACCATCCTGACCCCGGGCGCTCAGAAGTTCATCACTCCTCTCACCTTCCGCGCTGTAACCCGCCAGGAGGTGTTCACCGACATCTTCGAAGACGACCCGGCCTACAAGGGCGAGCACATCTCGCTGTCCGAGTGGGCTGACATGCTCCTGGTCGCTCCCGCCACGGCGGACCTCATCGGCAAGCTCGCCGGGGGACTCGGCGGGGACCTGCTGACCGTCACCGCCCTGGCCTTCGACAAACCGGTGCTCTTCGCTCCGGCGATGAACGACCGCATGTGGAAGAACCCCGTCGTCCAGGAGAACATCTCCCGGCTCCAGGAGGTCCTGGGCTACCGGCTCATCGAGCCCGGGGAAGGCCACCTCGCCTGTGGCTCGATCGGCCCCGGAAGACTCGCGGAGGTCGTGGAGCTCATTGACGTCATCGACCAGGTCCTCCAGCCGGAGCCCGGAGGCGGATGAGCGAGACCCCGCGCTGTCTTATCCTCGCGGGCCCCACACGGGAGTACCTTGATCCTGTCCGCTACGTCTCCAACGCCTCGAGCGGCCTGCAGGGGATCGCCCTGGCGCAGGAGGCTCTCGGCAGGGGGTACGAGGTCGAGCTCGTGCTGGGTCCCATCGAACATGAGCCGCCCGCCGGCGCCCGGGTGTTCAATGTCGTCAGCGCAGCCGAGATGCTCGAGGCTGCCCTCGAGCTGCATCCCGGCTGCGATTTCCTCATCTCGGCAGCGGCGGTCAGCGATTTCAGGCCCGCCGCCTTCCAGTCCTCCAAGCGCAAGCGAGGCGCCGGAGACCTCGAGCTGAAGCTCGAGCCCACCGAGGACATCCTCGCCATCCTCGGCCAGCAGAAGACCGCGAAAATCCACGCTGGCTTCGCGCTCGAAACCGAGGCTCATCTCGACAACGCACGGCGCAAGCTGGAGACCAAGAACCTCGACTGGATCGTCGTCAACGACGCCGAGGCCATAGGCCGGGAAGCCAGTGATTACCACATCCTCGGCGCCGACGGCACCACACACGCGCTCGGGCTCATCTCCAAGCGCGAGCTCGCCTCAAGCCTCCTTGACCACATCGAGACCGGCAGCGGCTGATTCGGAGCCGGTACGGGCTCCGCGGAGCTAAAGAAACCGTTGAAAACTGCCGATAAAACGACAGGCGCGTTTGTCGCCATCAAGACGTAATTCCGCGGACTTTCCGCGGGTTGGTGAAACCCCTGTTCCCGACGGCAATGGATGAATAAATCAATGCGCAAAGAGTCTTCAAACGAGGTCCTGGCGTTCGTTTTGCTGGGTCTTACCGCATTCCTGGCGGTCTGCCTCTACACCTGGAATCCCGGGGACACGCTCCCGGGCAATGAAAACACCGCCAATATCTGCGGCCCCGTGGGAGCCCTGCTCAGCAATTGGATCATCAGCTGGTTCGGCCGGATTGGCAGCTATACCCTGACCTCGATCCTCGCCATCACCGGGATCTGCATGTTCTTTCGTCTGAACATCCGCCAGCCCGGCTGGAAAATCTTCGGCAGCCTGAGCATCATCTTCACCCTCGCGACCTTCGAGGTCGCCGCCCTCAGGAACTCCGGAAGTCACGGCTACCTCGCCGGCGGCTATTTCGGCTACGCCATCTTCGAATTCCTCTTCGCGCACCTCCATATCGTGGGAACCTACCTCCTCCTGGCGATGATCACGGTCGTGGCCTTCGTGGTAAGCACCGACGCCGAGTTTTACCCGGCCTTCGCCTACGCCGGCAAGCTGGCCAGGGGTTCGAAGCGCTGGGGAGATGTCGCCGGTGACGTAGGCGGCCGGGTGGCAGGTGTCCTGAAAGCCGGGACGCTGTCTCTCTTCAGGACAGCCTCCCGTCTCAAGCCGGCCTCCAGATCCGGACCTGAGATCCTGCTGCCGGAGAAAAAGCCGCGGCAGAAGACCTTCAAGCCCGACAAGAAATCCAGGGCGAAGCCCGAGGAGAAGGCTGAGACTGAGGAAGCTCCCANGNAGGACGNGGAACCCGAGCGCCCGCCGCTGATCATCAATACCCCNGAGCNGGCCAAGCCCTCGAAGAAGCGTAAGCGCAAGGCGAAGAAAAACACCGGNCCCTACCAGCTTCCCTCGATNGACCTNCTGGATGAGCGCCAGGAAGANACGGGGCAGGCCGATANCGCCTCGCTCAAGAGNNAGGCTGAAAAGATCGAGCAGGCNCTCGAGAGCTACGGCATCTACGGAGCCTGTGTCGTCAAGGTGCNGCCCGGACCGACCGTCACCCTCTACGAGCTGACCCTCGCCGCGGGTACCAAGGTGANCAAGATCGANAGCCTGGATCGAGATCTTCAGAGAGCCTTGTCCGCTANNAGTATCCGCATCATCGCTCCGATTCCGGGTAAGGANACCGTCGGCATCGAGGTTCCCAACGAGAAGCGCCCCATCATCGGCCTGCGNGAGATCCTCGAAGACNCCATAGAAGANACCGACAACGGGCTCATCCCGATCTGTATCGGCAAGGACACCAGGGNCAGGGTCATCACGGCCGATNTCGCGGAAATGCCCCATGCCCTGATCGCCGGCGCCACCGGCTCGGGAAAATCGGTCTTCATCAACTCACTGCTGGTCAATCTCCTGCTGACCAAGACCCCCGAGGAGCTCAAGCTGATCATGATNGACCCCAAGGTCGTCGAGCTGAAGCCCTTCGAAGAGATCCCCCACCTCTACTGCCCGATCATCACCTCCGCNAAGAAGTCTCCCCCCGTGCTCTCCTGGCTGGTCGGTGAGATGAAGTCCCGCTACACCTTGCTGGGAGACGTCAAGGTCAAGAACATCTCCGAATACAACAGGCTCGGAAAGAAAAAGATCTTCAAGCGCCTGAAAGAGAAGCGCAGCAACGAGGAGGCCGAGGCGGCNAAGGANACCCTGCCCTATATCGTCCTGGTGATCGACGAGCTCGCCGATCTCATGATGGCGGCGGGCAAGGACGTGGAGGGCCACATCACCCGCCTGACGCAGCTCTCACGAGCCGTCGGTATNCACCTGATCGTGGCGACCCAGCGCCCCTCGGTCAACGTCATCACCGGCCTGATCAAAAGCAACATGCCCACACGGATCTCCTTCAAGGTCACCCAGAAGATTGACTCGCGAACCATCCTCGACGAGAAGGGCGCCGACAAGCTGGTCGGAAACGGCGACATGCTCTACAAGGACGCGAACTCCGAGGCTCTCCTGCGTACGCAGGGGGCCTTCCTGACCGACGAGGAGATCAACCGGGTAATCGATCACGTTGTCGAACAGGGCGAGCAGGAGTTTGACGAGAGCCTCACCAAGTGCAGCATCGATGGAATCAGCAAAGAAGACAGCACGGATGAATTCTACGAGGACGCCGTGAAGCTGGTTCTCGAAAAACAGCGCGGCTCCACCACCTTGCTCCAGAACACCTTCTCAATCGGCTATTCGCGCGCATCGAGACTGATGAATGCCATGGAAGATCAAGGCCTCGTCGGCCCGCACGCAGGCTCCAAGGCGCGAGAGACCTACTACAGCTGGGAAGAATACCAGGCAGGAAAAGCGAAGGCCCTCAAGGACAGCCGGGAAACCGCCGCGGACCAGGCCCCTGTCACCGGGACGCAAATCGAAAGTGACGACGATGTTGCGGATCCCGAGCGAAACCCCGTAGAATCCGAAGAGCCTGCGGCTGAAGAGCAGGACATCGAGAACTCCCAGGATACTACGGATACGGATGACGAGCAGTAAACCCAGCCGGTCGACCCGCAGCGGCAGNGAAGAAGNCGGCGANNTCGAAAACGAGATCCGGGTCAACATGGTCAGCCTCGGCTGCCCGAAGAACCTCGTCGACTCNGAGATGATCCTCGGCAAGCTCGGCCAGGAGGGNTTTGTCCTGACGCCCGATGCNGGTGAGGCCGACGTCATCGTCGTCAANACCTGCGGNTTCGTGGAGTCGGCGAAGGAAGAGTCCGTCAACACGATCCTCGAGGCCTGCAAGCTCAAGCAGGATGCCGAAACCGAAAAAAANGTCGTCGTCACCGGCTGCCTCGGACAACGCTACGGAGAGGAGCTGAGCAGGGAGATCCCCGAGCTCGATGCCATCGTCGGCCTGGGCGAATACGATGACCTCGGCAACGCCCTGAANGGATTGTTCGGNAAGACCGATGGCGGGCTCTACCTGCAGGTCAGCGATCCCGACAAGGCCTGCAATGCCGAGGTCGGACGCTTCCGCCTGACCCCGGCGCATTACGGCTACCTGCGGATCTCCGAAGGTTGCGACAACCCCTGCACCTTCTGCTCCATCCCGGCGATCCGGGGCCGCTTTCGNTCCAAGTCCATCGAGATGCTCGAGGCTGAGGCCAGGGAGCTGGTCGAGAGCGGCGCCAGCGAGCTGGTGCTGATCTCCCAGGACACGACCTCCTACGGCGTCGATATCGACGGGCGCTTCCGGCTCGCCGAGCTGCTCCGTCGCCTCGCCGCGATCGACGGCGTCGAGTGGATCCGGCTGCTCTACGCCTACCCGGCCTATTTGACCGACGAGATGATCGACGCCATCGCCGAGCTGCCCGAGGTGCTCAATTACATCGACATACCGCTGCAGCACATCTCAGAGAAGATGCTCCGCCACATGGGCCGGCGGATGATGGAGACGAAAACCCGCGACCTGCTCGACCGCATGCGCGCCAGGATCCCCGGGCTGATGCTGAGAACCACCTTCATCGTCGGTTTCCCCGGCGAAGATGATACCGAGTTCGGCATCCTGCGCGACTTCGTCCGCGATTTCGAGTTCGAGCGCATGGGGGTCTTCCCCTACTCAAAGGAGGAGGGAACACCCTCCGCCGAATTCGAAGATGAGCTCCCCCAGGAGCTTATCGATGAACGCCTCGAAGAGCTGATGCTCATCCAGCAGGAGATCGCCTTCAGGCACAACCGGCAGCGAGCCGGGGAGATCTCCGAGGTGATTGTCGACTCCGCCGAAGAAGAGCGGGAGGACCCCCTCGAGGGGGCTCCCTTCAGGGCGGCCATCGCCCGCAGCTACGGCGAAAGCCCCGAGATCGATCCGGTGGTCTTCATCACGGCGCCCGGCGCCGAGCCCTGTGAAGATGAGCCCCCTGCGGCCATGCCCGAGGGAGTCCTCGAGCTGTCCTGCGAGCCGCCGCCGCCACTGCCCGCCGCTGGAGAGCGCAGGACAGTGGAAATCATCGGGGGCAGGGGATACGATCTGCTCGCAACCATAGCTGGAAGCGGGGAACATGAACGAAAAAACGCCGGCAGGTAAACCAAGCTTTGCCAATCTACCGAACCAGATAACGGTCACCCGCCTGGTGCTCTCGCTCGGTTTCTTCGTCCTCCTCGGGATTGTCGGACACGGAACGGATTCCGAAACAAGGCAGGTCATCCTGAACTGGTCTACGGCTCTCTTCATGCTGGCCATGTTCACGGACTTCCTCGACGGCTACCTCGCCCGCAAATGGAACATCGAGTCTACCTTCGGACGCATCGCCGACCCCTTCGTCGACAAGATCGTTATCTGCGGCAGCTTCATCATGCTGACGACCATCTCCGACCTGGTGGAGCCCTGGTACCCCCTGACGATCGTCTTCCGCGAGTTCCTGGTCTCCGGGCTGCGCAGCTTCATCGAGTCGGCCGGGGTGGCCTTCGGCGCGGCCTGGGCGGGCAAGGTCAAGCTGACGATCCAGGGGCTGACGATCCCCTCCCTGCTCTTTTACGAGGCGAACTTCATTGCCGACAGCGCCGGAACGAAAATCCAGGAGCCCATGTGGCCCGGGCTGACCGCGCCCCTGTACTGGCTGGTGATCGCCCTGCTG
Organism: Planctomycetota bacterium; assembly: GCA_002695115.1. Classification (GTDB taxonomy): domain Bacteria; phylum Planctomycetota; class UBA8108; order UBA8108; family UBA8108; genus UBA8108. Next base: position 10,511 of record NZOA01000061.1, on the reverse strand, counting down.
GCAGCCACGCTGATCTCGACCTTCTATTCCTGCATCGTCTACCTGCACAAGGCTACCAAGGTCCTCAGAAGCTGAGGCCGACGCGAGCAGCACGGTTTTTCTACCTCACCCGGCCGCAGGCACTATACTTATAGCAGCGAGTCAACCAGTCCATCCCGCCCACCTGGGCCAGGAAAGCAATCGTGGCGCATCCACCCGGAGCCAGAGGAAGAAGACCGCATCTCGGCAAAGCCAGGACCCCTGACAGGGATCCCGGTCGCTCCACGGGCGGCGCACGGCATTCACGCCCCAGCTCGGGCTTCAGCATCCCCATCGCGCTGAAATTCACGGCCCTGATAGCGGTGCTGGTCATCGCCGCGATGGCCTGGCAGGCCATGACCGCCATAGAAAAGGGCGTCGAACACCTCGAAACCGAGATCAACGAAAACGGCATAGCCCAGGTCCTGTCGGTCGCCGGCCTCATTGATCCGGAATGGATCCGGAATCAGGAAACCGAGAAACTCGATAATTTGCTCAGGCGCTATAAACAATCATCGAGGATCCGCGACATCGTCGTCATGAACCTCCAGGGCCAAATAATCGGGAGCGTGCGGGGAGAGGACGAGCGCTCGGAGGGAGAAAAAATCCTCTACCCGAAGGCGAACCAGGCCGGGGTCTCGATCAACGAATTGACCGAAGGTGGCGATCCGGCTCGAAGCTTCTCCAAGAACATCGCCGGGATCGGTAAAGTGGAGATCCTCATCTCTGTAAAATCGATCCAGGAGGCCCGCGCCAATCTCTCGAGCTCGCTCACACAGGTATCGATTATCGCCTCCATCGGCGGCGCCTTCGGCGCCTTCCTGCTGGCGACCTTTCTGACCAGGCCCATTCGGACCCTCATGCGGGATCTCAAGAAGGTGAGCATGGGAAATCTTCAGCACCAGTCACAGGTCAACTCGAGCGACGAGCTCGGCAACCTGGCCAGGATCTTCAACCAGATGACCAAGAACCTCCACACCGCCCAGGCCGCAAAGCTGACCCGGAAGGCTCTCGATCACGAGCTCTCGCTCGCTACCAACATCCAGAGCGGCCTGCTCCCCTCCGGACTGCCGGAGCTCCCCGGTTTCGACCTGGCCGCCTTCTATCTCCCGGCGAAAGAGGTCGGAGGAGATTATTACGATTTCCTCGCGGTGGACGAAAACACGACAGGGATCGTGGTGGCGGATGTCTCGGGCAAGGGAGTTCCCGGTTCGCTGGTCATGACGATGACCCGCAGCCTGCTCCACATGGCGGCGAAAGAGAACCTCTCGCCTGAGAAGACCGTCATCGAGGTCAACAATTGCCTGGCTCCCGACATGAACCCGGGCATGTTCGTCACCATGGCCTACCTGGTGCTGGACACGAGAAACCGTGAGATCCGGCTCGTAAGAGCGGGCCACAACGCCCCGCTGCTCTACAGCGCCCGGCACGGCAAGGTGATCGATCTCCATCCCAAGGGAATCGCCATCGGTCTCGACCGTGAGGGTCCCCTGTTTTCTTCCCAATTGGAGACCCAGAAGTTCACTCTACAGCCCGATGACGTCCTGGTGCTCTACACCGATGGCATCGTCGAGGGAAAAGATCCGCGTGGAAACGACTTCGGTGATGAACGCTTCCAGCGGCTGATCTTCGAGACCAGGGACCGCAAAGCCCAGGAAATTCTCGACACCATCATGGAGGATCTCCGTGTCCATCAGAAGAGCGCCGAGCAATCGGACGATATTACCCTCCTTGTGCTCAAATCCTGCTGAGAGGCGCCTCCGCGGCCGCTTCAGCAAGGTCTGATAAGCCCGCCGGGGTGGCCGATTTGACGGTATTTCCACTCCATCCTAAACTTCTCCGGGCCACTTGAGGTGACCCGCAGGGAAGGAATGAGTGACTGAGAGAACCGGGACGCGGCTACCCGTGGGGGGAAAGCCGGGAATCGTAATGAGATTAGAGCTCACACAGAAGCTCCAGCAACAGCAGGTGCTGGTTCCGCAGATGATCCTCTCGATGGACATTCTGCTGCTACCGACACTGGACCTCGAGCAGCGGATCCAGCAGGAGTTCAGCGACAATCCCGCCCTCGAGCTTGTCGAGCAGGAGGCGCGGGACAAGCCGATCGCCAACAGCGAAACGGCTGAGCAGGGCGAAGCGGAGCCTACACTTCACGAGAGGCTGCGCGATTCCGGCAGCTGGTCCTTTGACGAGAGACGCCCCCGAAAATCCTCGAATCGCTCCAGCGATGCCAAGCACGCGGCACTGCAGAACACTCCGGACAAACCCCCCGGGCTCAAGGAGACGCTGATGGAACAGTTGCGCCTCAAGACAATCCCCGGGCGCATCCGTGATATCGGTGAGGACATCATCAGCAGCCTCGACAACCGCGGCTACCTCGGCTGCACGGCCGAAGAGCTGGGAGACTGGATCGAGGGAAGACCCTCCACCGAAGAGATCGAGCAGGCCCTCGAGGCCGTTCGCAATCTCGAGCCGGCGGGCGTCGGCGCCACCGACCTGCGGGACTGCCTGCTCCTTCAGCTCCAGCGAGACGGTGGAGACCACCGGCTGGAGGAAGCGATCATCCGCAACCACCTGCTCGACCTGGGCATGAACAAGCTGCCCAAGCTGGCCAGGGAGCTCGGCTGCCCGGTGGAAGAGATCAAGGAGGCCGCGAAGCTTATCAGCTCGCTGGATCCGATGCCCGGCAGGCAAATCGAATCGGAGGAGACCGTGTATATCCGGCCTGATGTGCTGGTCGAAGAGATCGATGGCGAGCTGGAGATCAGCATGCTGGATTACTCGCTACCCCAGCTCGAGATCAGCCGCTCGTGCCGCACCGCGCTCAAGGATGCCAGCAGCGACCGCAAGACCAGCGCCTTCCTGCGAAAGAAGATCGAGTCCGCCAAGTGGCTGATCCACGCGATCGAACAGAGGCAGAGAACCATCAAGGATATCGCGCTGGCCATCGTTGAATACCAGCAGGACTTCATGCTCAAGGGTCCCGAGCGACTCAAGGCGCTGAAGATGCAGACGATCGCCGATACCGTGGGCGTCCACCTCTCCACCATCAGCCGTGCGATCAAGGGCAAATACATCGAAACCCCCTCGGGCATCTACGAGCTGCGCTACTTCTTCACCGGCGGCGTTGATAACGCCGAGGGAGAGATCGAATCGAGACGAAATGTCCACCGCAGGATCCAGGAGCTGATCGAGAGAGAAAACAGTGAGAAGCCCTACAGCGATACCGCGATCGCCCACCTGCTCCAGGAGGAGGGGCTCAAGATCGCCCGGCGGACAGTGACGAAATACCGCGAGCAGGTCGGCATCCCGGCCTCGAGACTGCGCCGCTCGTATTGAAGCTCCTCCGGAGAGCGTCTGGAGGCGGGCTGATAGTATAGGTGGGATCAGCTGTGGACAGGACCAGTTGGACCATGCCTGTTGGGTTCGGTTCAGGCTTGCGCGAAGATATATAGTTGGGATGGAATGGGGCGGGGCTCTCCGGAGGTTGCATTAAATTCCTGGCGTGGCGCAGTGACGTGGCCACCCCGGTAAGAAATGCAATCCCCTGGCCAAAACCCGGAGCGCGGCGGCTTTTTCTCCAAGTAGCTCCGCCCGGAAGGGGTTAGGCGACCGGGTCCGCCGCCCAGCCGCCCGCGCGGTCGTCCGAAAGCGGACAGAGGCGGCCGCAAACGCACTCTTCTAGAATGCGGTCGGGAAGCCGGAGGGTTTATTCGATATAATCCATCCTCATGCGACTCCACAAATACATCGCCGCCTGCGGTTATACCTCCCGCCGAAGGGCCGAGCTTCTCATCCAGGCCGGCAGGGTATTGGTGAACGGCAAGTCCCTCATGAGCCTCGGCGCAAAGGTCAAGCACGGGGATGTGGTCACCGTGAACGGCGAGGAGATCAGCCTGCCGGAGCCCAGGACCATTCTCTTCAATAAGCCACCCGGGATCATCACGAGCACCCACGATACGCACGAGCGCCTGACCGTGATGGACTATCTGCCCCCCGCCCTCATAGATTGCGGGGTGTTGCCGATCGGCAGGCTCGACCGGGAGACCGAGGGGCTCCTGCTGATGACCAACATCGGCGAGTTGAACCACCGCATCACCCATCCGAGCTTCGAGATCGAGAAGGAGTACGTCGCCCTCGTCAACAGCAAGCCGTCAAAAGACGCCCTCGACCGGCTGGCCGCGGGCGTGCAGATCGACGATCACCTGACGGCACCGGCCAGGGTCCTCCAGGTCGTGGAGGATGGAAACAACACCCAGGTAGCCCTGGTGATCCACGAAGGAAAGAAGCGCCAGGTCCGCAGGATGTTCGAGGCCATCGGACTCAAGGTCCTCAGGCTGGCGCGAACCAGGGTCGGCAGTATCCGGCTCGATGGGCTGGAGCACTGCACCTGGAGAGATGCGCGGCCCGGGGAGCTGCGCGGCATGGAGATAGGCTACGACGAGGTCCTGAAGATCCACTCNAGCTTCCGGCTCTCTGGCAATTGAAGACCCGTTATCAGAGATCGTCGTCGAGACCGTCGTCGAGACCGTCGTCGGCACCCCCGGCCTCGGTGGCGGCACCCTCTTCGCCGGTCTTGTAGTACTTGATGTCCGCTTCGATCTCGGCCATGAGACCGGGCTCGACAATGATGTTCTTGTCGGTGATCGCGGTCTTCAGCTGGATCACCATGCTCAAGGCCTGCTCGGTATTGGTGAGCGAGGCGTGGCGAGCATCAGCGAGCTTCTGCTTGATCACCCGCTTCTGATCAGGACGCATCTCCGCCGGAGCCGGCGGCGCTGTCCCGGGGGTTCCTCCCTGCCCGGTGGCCGGCGTGCCGGCTGTTCCGGAAGCCGGTGAACCGGAAGCCGCTCCGGTCCCGGCTTCACCCGCCGAACCGGCTACCGCGGGCGCACCGGCGTCGGGCTTCTCCGGTTTCGAGGGGCCGATGACGAACATCACGACGAGACCGATGATGATGCCCAGGAAGATGACCCCGAAGGCGATACCAAGCGCGAGGGTATTGGGATCCACCCTGCGCGCAGGCGTGTCATCAGCGAAGGCGGGCTTGCGCCCCTTCCCGCCCGCGCGGGCNACGGCTCCCTTGCCGGCTGCCCCTCCCGCCTGCGGGATCGGCATCCCGGTTCTCTTGGCGATCGCCTCGTAGACGGCCTGGACCTCCTGCTTGCGCATGAGATTGTATTTTGAGAAAACCGAGCCTATCGTAGGCCTGCGCCCGGTTTCCAGCTCACGCTTGTTGGCGATCGCCAGGCACTTCTTCGCCTGGTCCTGGGTGACCCTGCCATTGGAAATAGCAATCTTACAGAAGAGGAGATCCTGTTTTTGGCTCATAACTTCGCTTACCTGTATTCCGTCACGGAAGAAAGAAATTCACGAAATTCCCGACCCTGCGACAAAGTCATGCCCGCTCAACAGCGAGGCAAAACCCGGCATCCGGACCGGAAAAAAGCCCCCGGTAGCAGAGACCTTCTGAAGCCTGTACTGTCCCGGGCAATCTGCCGGAAGCCACAGGCGGNTTCACTCGTTGGTTTAAACTCCGAAGAGTATACCATCATAGGGCTTAGGTTAATAACTGTCAACCCGGGCTATCAAGCTGAACGTACCCCTAACCCGGCTCTCTCCAACCCTGATGACCTGTCCGGGCAAAGNCGCTAAGATAAAAGCCCTAAACATTCTATGACTACCAACGACGACAAGATCTTCAATATCGTAATCGGAACGGCCGGGCATATTGACCATGGAAAAAGCAGCATGGTGGAACGCCTGAGCGGTATCGATCCCGATCGGCTTCCTGAAGAAAAAAGCCGGGGGCTGACGATTGACCTGGGCTTCGCCCCCCTCACGCTTCGCAACGGACGGCGTGTGGGTATCGTCGATGTCCCCGGACACGAGCGACTGATCAAGAACATGGTGGCAGGAGCGACAGGTATCGACCTGGTACTCCTGGTGATAGCCGCCGACGATGGGGTCATGCCCCAGACCCGCGAGCACCTGACCATCATGCAGATCCTCGGGCTGAGCCACGGGATGGTCGTCATCACCAAGATCGATGCCGTCGAGGAAGATTTCATCGAGCTCGTCGAGGAAGATGTACGGGAGACCCTGGAGGGAACCTTCCTGGAGGACGCCGAGATCGTGAAGGTCTCCTCGATCACCGGCTCCGGCTTCGACCAGCTCGAGGAACACCTCAACACCCTCGTGGAAAAGGTCAGCCCGCGGGAGGCAAATGGGATCTTCCGCATGCCGGTACAACGGGTCTTCTCACCGAAGGGCTTCGGCACGGTGGTTACAGGCATCCCGGTGAGCGGCACCGCGCAGCTCGGCGACACCCTGGAAATCGTGCCGCTGGGCGAGAAGGGACGGGTTCGGGGCATCCAGGCCTACAAGGAGCAGGCCGAGACGGCCCGCGCCGGGCACTCCGCGGCGATCAACCTGTCGGATATCGACTACCGCCAGGTGAGCCGCGGCATGGTCCTCACCCAGCCCGGCTATTTTACCGGCTCCACGATGTTCGAGGCCCGGCTCCACTACCTTCCGGACAATCACCGGGTGCTCAAGCACCAGACCACCATACGCCTGCACGTGGGAACCGCGGAGCTGATCGGCAAGGTCTACCTGCTCGAGGGAAAAATACTCGAGCCCGGACAGGAGGGCTACGTCCAGTTCCGCTTCGAGGAGCCGGTGGTCGCCGCCCCGGGAGATCGCTACGTGCTGCGGCTCCATTCGCCGATGGAGACCATCGGCGGCGGCGAGATCATCGACAGCTCGAAGTACCGGTTGAAGACGGGCAAGGACTTCATCATCGACACCCTGCGCAGCAAGAACGACGCCCTCGCGGACTCCCGGGACTTCCTCCTGCACCAGCTTGACAAGGCGGGCCTCAGCTCCGTCAGCGAGGCCGAGCTCGCCCGCCAGGCCGGTCTGAAAAATGAAGACGCCCTCGCGCTGGTCGAATCGCTCCTCGAGAAAGGCCTCGCCTGCAGGACGAGCCGCGGCGGACAGCTCATCAGCGACTCGCAGCTGCGCGCCGGCAGGACGGCCGCGGCGAAGGCCGCCGCCGACTATTTCGACCGGAACCCCAGGCGGCGGCTCATGGAAAAGGCCGTNCTGCGCCAGAAGATCGGCTGCAGCGATGTCTTCCTGCAGGAGATGATCGCCCGGATGCAGGCTGATGGAGAGGTTGAGAACGCCAAGACCGGCCACCTGAGGTGGCGTGATCTCGGCCCCAGCCTCAGCGCCGAGGAGGAAAAGACCATCGAGGAGATCACCAGTGCCTGTCTCGAGGGCGCGGCCACCCCGCCCTCACCCGGCGGCCTGGCCTCCGAGCGCGGCTGGGACGCGNAAAAAACCGCCGACCTCTTNGACCTCCTCGATGAGGAGGGAGTGCTCCAGAAAATAGCGGACGGCATCTATTTTCACCGCGAGGCGATTGAAGAGATTCGCCGGGTGATGAAAAAATACCTCGAGGAGAACGAGCAGATTACCGCCGGGGAGGCAAAGAACCTGATCGACTCGACCCGCAAGTACAGCATCCCCTTGCTCGAACAGCTCGACCGCGAGGGCTTCACCATTCGAAAAGGCGACCACCGGATTCTCAACACGGATGACTGAACAGGAAAAATGACCAGAAAACCAGCCCGCTGTCTCCAGCCCGGATTCACCTCGCTGCTGCTCGCGCTCCTCGTCCTCCTGGCGCCGCTGCCGGGGATGGTCCGCGGCGATGACTGGCCCCACTGGCTCGGACCGAAGCGGGACGGAGCCTCCGCTGAAAAGGGCTGGCTGAAGAAGTGGCCTGCGGCCGGACCTCCGAGACTCTGGGAGCAGAAGATCGGCAGCGGCTACAGTTCCATCATCATCTCCGGCGGCCGGCTGATTCTCTTTCACCGGATCGCGGACACGCTCCACGTCGACTCGCTCGCGGCCGCCACCGGCAAGCGCCAATGGCGCTTCAGCTACCCCACCGATTACGAGGATCTCTACGGCTACGACGCGGGCCCGCGCTGCGCCCCCGCGGTCTACGAGGGAGGCGTCTACACGCTCGGTCCCAGGGGCGTACTCCACTGCCTCGAGCTCGGGACCGGCAAGAAGAAGTGGGCTATCGATATACGCTCGCGCTATTCCATCGCGCCCAACTTCTTCGGCACCGGCGCCACCCCCCTGGTCACCGGCGGCAGGGTCTACTGCAACCTCGGCAGCATCCAGTTCATTCCCCTTCGTAAGCGCGACGGCATGGCCTTCGCCTTCGACGCCGGGACCGGCAAGGAGCTCTGGAAGACCGTGAGCGATGGCGGCTCCTACGCCTCGCCGAGCCTCGCGGAGATCGACGGCGCCCGCCATTTGTTCATCTTCCACCGCGGCGGCCTCTCCTGCTACGACCCGGACACCGGCAAGGAGCGCTGGAAGTTTCCCTGGCATGCTCGCTTCCGCGATTCGGTGAATGGGGCCACCCCTCTCGTCGTCGGCGACAAGCTCTTCTTCTCGGCCACCTACGGAACCGGCAGCGTCTGCCTGCAGGTGAAGAAAGACTCCTACAAGACGCTGTGGAAGGACGACCTCTCCAAGCGCGGCCGCATTCTCGACATNCACTGGACGCCGCCGAACTATCTCGACGGCCATCTCTACGNCTTCAGCGGCCGCAACCCGCCNGATGCGATGTTCAAATGCGTCGAGCTCGCCACTGGCAAGGTCAAGTGGGAGTGGCGCAGCCACTTCTACCGCGGCTCGATGATCTACTCAGACGGGCACTTCATCGCCATGGGAGAGTTCGGCGACCTGTCGCTGCTGAAGCTCTCCCCCGCGGGGCATAAGGAGCTTACCCGCGTGCCAAAGGTCCTCACCTCCCCGGCATGGACGGTTCCCACGCTCAGCGGCGGGCTGCTTTACCTGCGCGACACGAAGACGCTGATCTGCATGGATCTGCGGGTGAAGAAGAAATGACGGCGGCGTCCCCCTGCCGGGGAACCGCCGCCTGAACTCGATAGCGAAGCCCTCAGGGCAACTCGCGGACGACGACATTCCTGATGTCGACCTCGCTGCCGGGGTGGTGCTGCTGGAAGGCGAAGTGGCCCTCCTCGAAGTGCTTCTTGTCGTAGCCGAAGCGGCCGCGCACCGTGACCCGGCCGTTGACCTTGAGCACGATGAAGTTGTTGACGGCGATGATCTCCTGGGTACCCCACTCGCCGGTGGGAATCAGCTGCTCGAAGACCTTCTTATACATGTAGAGGCTGCCGGTTCGTACCGGGTCGCCGTGGTCGCTGTTGACCTGCGCCTCCATGCCATCGGGCCAGCGCGGCTGCCGCTTCGGGGCCTTGGCAAGCTGGGCGCGGAAATACATGCCGCTGTTGGAGTTGGTGCCCACCTTGATCTCGGCCTTGTAGTGGAAGTTCCTGTAGCGCTTGGGGCTGAAGAGGTGGCCCTGCTTGCCGCGGCCGGTGAGAACTCCGTCCTTCACGGTCCATACACCGTCATGAACAGCCTTCCAGCCGCTGAGGGTCTTGCCATCGAGCAGCGAGGTGAACTCCACCGGGCCTTTCTTCAGGCCGGGCCGTTCATCGGCCTCGTAGCCGGGGATCCCCAGAGCGTAGAGCACGCCGCCCTCGATGTGCTGCTGGTAGACCGGGTTGGTCCAGACGTCGTCGCGGTGGCCCAGCGAGGTATAGAACACCTTGCCCTTGCCGAAGGCGCGGCACCAGGCGACTGCGTAGTCGCCATCCTTACGCTTACCCTTGCCCTTCACGGACTTGGGATTCATGCTCAGGATGACGTGGATGCGATCGCGGTTGTAGTTCCTGAACTGGTAGATCTCGTCCTTGATCGTCCACTGGGTGTCGAGGTGCAGCGCCGAGGGATGGCTCGGGTCCTCGACATCGATGGTGACGTCCTCGTGCCAGGGATGGCCGTCGAAGCTGCCGCCGATCATGTCCCAATACGGCTCCCAGTCCTTGTAGGTGTCGGTGGCGCTGTGGAAACCGGCAAAGGCGTGGCCGTCCTTGACCCACTTGATGAAATAATCGCGATTGGCTTCACTGAGACGGAATTGAGCCTTGTCGCCGGTGGTATAGAAGGCGACACCGTCGTACTTCTTCAGCCCCTCGGGGTTGAGCTGGTCGGTGTCGTTGGTCGCGGTGACCTCGAAGTAGCCCGAGTCCAGGCCGACCTTGGTCAGCATCTTGTGCGCGGTGGGAATGGAGCCGTGCCGGAAGCCGGCGGAGTGGGTGACGAAGAGAATCTTCTTCGGCTCGATCTCCTGGATACGGATGTCCTTGAAGGCGATCTCCATGGCCGGGCCGCTGTGAAGCTGCAGGGCGATAACTCCTGAGCGGTCGATCTTGGCGTCCTTCTCGCTATAGCGAGTGGTGACAAGGCCGTTGAGGCTCAGGGTGATGTCGTTGCCGATCGCCCGGATCTCGTAGTTGTTCCAGCGCTTGCCATCGAGATGCAGGAAACGCTTGAAGAGCTTCGCCCAGTCGTTCTTCGCCGCATGAAGCATGCCG
>NZOA01000060.1 GCA_002695115.1 Planctomycetota bacterium | reverse complement strand
CCCTCGAAGCACTTATTGACGACATGGCCGGGCTCGAGATTCTTGATCGGCACGAGCGCATGCCAGGGATGTCCGGCAAAGGCNCCNCCCATCATGTCGTTGTAGTCCTTCCAGTTCTTGTAGGTGTCGGTGCCGGAGTGGGTNCCGGCGAGGCCCTTGCCGCTCTTGACGAAATCGACCAGGTTCTTCTTCAGGCGTTCCTCNCGCTCGAGAGCGGCCTTCTTCCCCTCGGCATCCTTNGGCAGCCTGCGCGGACGAAAGAGCTCCCCGGTGGTATTGAGCATGATGACCGCGTCAAATTCCTTGAGCTTGTCGGCCTCGAACATCGAATCATCTTCAGAGTGAACCGCTGNATAGGCTCCCGTCTTCTCACCAAGCATCGCCAGGGATTTGGCTCCCACCGCGATCGAGCCGTGGCGAAAACCGTTGGTCTTCGAAAAAATCAACACCTTGCGGGCCTTCTTCGCCTTGGCCGGAGCTGACTTGGGAAGGGCCGCGTTGATCTTCTCGATGATGTCAGGCTTCACCTGCGCGAACAGCTCAGCGCCGCTAAAGACCACCGAACAACAAATAGAAATCGCAGCGGCAAACAAAGTGAGTTTTCTCAACATGAATAAGCTCCCAATCCTCGTGGTTCAGAACAGCCGTACTCGGCCATGTATTGCACTACAAGCGGTATATAATAAGCTCCCGGCCGTAAACCGGGCAAGCCCCGCGAGGGGTCTTTCTGAATTGGCCGATGAATAGAGGCTATGATGATTGTTCTCAGGCTGTTAATCTCCTGAGAATTCAATCGGCCNCACCCTGGAGATTATCGGCTTAGCCTAGTCAACCTCAGAACTCCAAGTGAAGAGATGAATACCAAGAGCGAANAGAAACCAACGAGCCTCGAGACCAAAGCCTCCGGGAGAAAACTCGGAGAACCCGGTTTCGACGATGCGCAGACTTTCAAGGTCAACTGGGTTGACAGCATCCCCTACCTCGCTGTCCATGCCGGCTGCATCGCGGTCTTCTGGGTCGGCATCAGCTGGATCGCCGTGGCCTGCGCCGTCCTTCTCTACCTCGCTCGCATGTTCTTCATCACNGCCTTCTACCATCGGTATTTCTCCCACAGGAGCTTCAGNACCTCCCGNGTCTTCCAGTTCATCGGCGCGGTAGGCGGCTGCGCCGCCCTGCAACGCGGACCGATCTGGTGGGCTGCGCACCACAGGCATCACCATTGCACCTCGGACACTGAGCTGGACCGCCACTCTCCACGGNAAAAAGGCTTCCTCTACAGCCACATGGGCTGGTTCATGACGGANGAGTATAANGNCACCGATGAGAAATACGTGGCCGACTGGATGAAGGTNCCGGANCTTAAATTCNTCAACCGCTTCTACTGGCTGGCCGGTATTCTTCTCGGGGCCGGTCTGCTTGGAGCCGGCGCCCTCCTGCCCGAGGCCTTCGCCACCAGCGCCGGACAGCTCTTCGTCTGGGGATTCTTCATCTCGACCGTCGCGGTCTACCACGGGACCTATACGATCAACTCGCTGTCGCACGTATTCGGCAGACGGCGCTTTAAAACCACCGACGACAGCCGTAACAATCTCCTCCTGGCGCTCATAACCCTGGGAGAAGGCTGGCACAACAACCATCACCATTACTCCAGCTCGGCCCGCCAGGGCTTCCGCTGGTGGGAGCTCGATGTAACCTACTACATCCTCAANNCCCTCTCCTGGGNGGGNATCGTCTGGAATCTCCGCCCNGTGCCGGAACACGTGTTGGCTGAAGCTCGCTCCAATAAGCTCCATCCCCTTCACTCGGAGGGAGAGGAGACCGCGGCAAGAGAAATGGACACTGCCGCCTGAGAGAGAGCTCGAGCACTCCCCCGGCCGCATCAGGCTCAAATCGTTGCCTGTATATGTTTATTCCCCCGAACTGCCCCCCATAGAATTTTAGCGACCCAGGCTGGTACCCAGGATATGAAAGCCCTCTTTCTCGAAGAGCCCGGACAACCCCTGCGGATGCTGGAGCGACCGGACCCGGTTCCCGGGCCGGGAGAGGTCGTCGTAACCCTCGACGCCGCATCACTCAACCGCAGGGACTATTGGATAACCCAGGGACTCTATCCCGGCATCAGAACCCCTGTAGTGCTCGGCTCCGATGGGGCGGGCGTGGTGAGCGCGACCGGTGACGGCGTCGACAGCGAGCTCGCGGGCAAGGAGGTCCTGGTCAATCCTGCAAANAACTGGGGCGAAGATCCAGCCGCGCAGGGCGCCGACTTCGAGGTCCTCGGAATGCCCACTGACGGGACCTTCGCGACCCACCTGGTGACCACGCCCGGGCAGCTGCTCTCCATACCCGGGCATCTCGGCATGCGGGAAGCCGCCGCGCTTCCCATCGCGGCGCTGACCGCCTGGCGGGCGGTATTCACGCAGGGGAAGCTGCGCGCGGGACAAAAAATTCTCATCACCGGCATCGGCGGCGGCGTAGCCCTCTTCTGCGCCCAGCTCGCCATCGCCGCAGGGGCGGAGGTCTACCTGACCTCCTCCTCGGAAGAGAAAATTGACCGGGTGGTAGAGATGGGCGCCCGGGGCGGGGTCAATTACCGCGGCGCTGACTGGGCGAAGGAATTTCGCGACCGCCACGGACAGGTCCAGCTCATCGTGGATGGGGCCGGCGGAAAAGACTACTCGAGGCTCCTCGATATCGCCCTGCCGGCCGGCCGGCTCGTCAGCTACGGCTCCACCGCCGGGGCGCCGGAGAGCCTCGACCTCTTCAGGATCTTCTGGAAACAGCTCAGGATCATCGGCTCGACCATGGGTACTGTCGATGAGATGGAAGCCCTGCTCGAATTCATCNCCACCCACCAGCTCCACCCNATCATCGACAGCGTCTATCCGCTCGCCGATGGCAATGTGGCGCTTGATTGCATGAAGAACCACGGCCAGTTTGGTAAGCTGGTACTTGATTGCGGCGAAGCCTGACTGAAAACAACCCCGGAGAAAATGAGATGACCAGGACCCTGGCACTCTGTCTTTTATTCGCGGCGGCATGGTCCCTGCCGGTCCCGGCGCTGCGAGCCCAGGAAAAAAAAGACCGAGACACGCTGGTGAGGGACGACCTCAAGGAGATGCGGGATTCAGACCTGTGGATCTACAACGATGTGGACAAAGGTTTCGAGCTCGCCCGCAAGACCTCGAGACCGCTGNTGATCGTCTTTCGCTGAATCCCGTGACACGCCTGCGAAGGCTTCGACGTGCAGGTTGCACGTCCCCGAGATTCAGAACTGAGAAAGCTGCTGAAGAAATTCGTCTGTGTGAGGGTGATCCAGGGAAACTCACTCGACCTGGAGCTCTTTCAGTTCGACTACGACCTCACCTTCGCCGCCTTCTTCATGAACGCGGACCGGACCATCTACGGACGCTACGGAACGAGATCCAGCCGGGAGAAACCCGAGCGGGACATCTCGATGCGAGGCTTCGTGAGCGCGCTCGAAGGCGCCCTGGAACTGCACGGCAGGTTCCCATCGGTCAGAAAATCCCTCGCCGCCAAGCGGGGAGGAAAGCCCCGCTACCCGGTGCCGGAGCACTACCCCACTCTCAAAAGATTCACTCCCCTGCTCAACTACGGCGGCAAGGTAGCCCAGAGCTGCCTGCACTGCCACCAGATCAACTCCGCGGAAATAGAGNTGCTCCACTCAAAAAATGACCCCCTGCCCGAAAAGACCTTCTATCCATGGCCCCTGCCCGGCTCCATCGGGCTGAGACTCTCAGCCAGCGAGAAGGCCCTGGTGCTGAAAGTCGATCCCGCCTCCGCGGCTCAGAAGGCCGGCTTCCGCCGCGGCGATGAGATCCTCTCATTCCAGAACCAGCCGATTCTGTCGATCGCCGACATCCAATGGGTCCTCCACAACGCTCCGTCACCCGCGAAGCTGACGGCGGTTGTGAAACGGACGGGGAAGAACACCCGGCTCAACCTGGACCTCGATGCGGGCTGGAGAAGGAACATCGACATCTCCTGGCGGGAAAGCTCCTGGCCGCTTCGGCGTATGGGCCTGGGTGGGATGGTCCTGGAAGACCTGCAGGATTCAAACCGAAAAAAGAGAGGCCTCGACGGCATGGCCCTGTGGGTCAAGCGTGTCGGACAATACGGCCAGCATCGAACAGCGAAGGACGCGGGCTTCCGCAAGGGCGACATCGTCGTTGAATTCGACGGTATCCGCGAACGCCTCAGTGAAACCGGGATCCTCGCGCACGTGTTTCAGAAGCGAAAGCCCGGAGACGTCATCTCCGTCAAGATCCTGCGCGGCGACAAGCGAAAGCTGCTCAAGCTCCCGATAAAATAGTCGATAACAGGTTATGCGTGGATTCCCGATTCGCCTGCTGCTGCTACTGTCCCTCTACACATCCCTGATGAGCACGGGTTGCAATCCTCCCCCACCCTCTCCCCGAACGGAACCTGGAGCGAAGGAGAGCCCCGAAGCGACCGGGCACCAGCGAATGGTACGGCTCCTTGCCGAATACGCCGAAACCGCGCGTAAGGAAAACCGCTACTACGGCGACAGCCTCGCCCGGGACTACAACAGGCAGCTTGAGCAGCTCGCCGCCAGCGCCCCGCCGCAGACCCGCTGGAAGCTCTGCCGCCTCGCGGGCGTCGCCGAGCTCAGGGCCGGCAACGAGGAGAAGGGAATCAGGCTCCTGGAGACCGCCTACAGCCTCCTGCCGAAGGTCAGCTCCAGGATCGGCGTCGAGTACGCCGCCGAAACGGTCTTCCGGCTGGGGGTCGGCCATATGAGAAGAGGAGAAACGCTCAACTGCTGCGCGCGCTTCACCCCGGAGAGCTGCATCCTGCCAATCCGCGGTGGAGGAATCCACACCGACCAGGCGAGCTCGCGCCAGGCCATCAAATATTTCGCCGGGGCCATGGAGCTGCTGCCGCCTGGAAGCGACATCTACATGGCCTCCCGGTGGCTCCTGAACATCGCCTATATGACGCTGGACGGCTATCCCGCCCAGGTTCCCCTCCCCTACCTCATACCCGAGGCGGCCTTCCACTCGAAGACCGACTTTCCCCGCTTCGAGAACGTCGCCCCCCGGCTGGGGATCGACCGCTTCAACTGCTCCGGGGGGGTGGTCATCGACGACTTCAACAACGACGGCTACCTCGACGTGCTCAGCTCTACCTGGGAGCCCGGGGGACAGATCCGCCTCTTCACCAGCNCCGGGAGCGGGAAGTTCGAGGACAGGACAGTCGGCAGCGGGCTCGAGGGCATCTTTGGAGGCCTGAACCTGGTCCAGGGAGACTATGACAACGACGGCTACCTGGACTTCCTCGTGCTCAGGGGAGCCTGGCTCGNCGACANGGGNCGCCAACCCAACTCCCTCATCAGGAACCGGGGCGGGCTGCGCTTCGAGGACGTCACCTTTGACGCGGGCCTGGGAGAATCNCANTATCCCACCCAGACCGCGGGCTGGGCCGACTACGACAACGATGGCGACCTCGANCTCTACATCGGAAACGAGACCACGAAGAGCCTGGCCGCTCCCTGCCAGCTCTTTCGCAACGAGGGAAATGGCACCTTCCGGGACGTGGCAAGTGAAGCGGGTGTCGCCAACTCCCGCTTCACCAAGGGCATCACCTGGGGAGATTACGACAACGACAATGACCAGGATCTCTACATCTCGAACCTGGGGGAGGAAAACCGNCTCTACNGAAACAACGCAGATGGGACCTTTACCGACATTGCTCCCGAGGCAGGGCTCACGCGGCCTCTCAAGAGCTTCCCGGTCTGGACCTGGGACTACGACAATGACGGCAACCTCGACATCTTCGTCTCGAGCTATGATGGGCAGACCCAGGATATCGCCCGGCACCTCCTGGGAAAACCCGGGAAGTACAGGCCGGCGAAGCTCTACCGGGGTGACGGTAGGGGCGGCTTCACGGATACGGCCGCGGAGGCCGGACTGGATTTCCCGATGCTGCCGATGGGATCCAATTTCGGAGATCTCAACGGCGATGGTTATCTCGACTTCTACCTCGGCACCGGCGACCCTGAGTACGCTTCTCTCATGCCCAACCTGATGCTGCTGGGCGGGGAGGAAAAGCGCTTCGTGGACGTGACCATGGCCGGCGGCTTCGGTCATCTCCAGAAGGGNCACGCGGTCTCCTTCGCCGACATCNACNNGGATGGNGANNTCGACGTCTTCGAGCAGATGGGCGGCGCCTACATCGGCGACCGCTACCGGGACCTGCTCTTCGAGAATCCCGGCTTCGGCAACCATTGGATCCGCGTACGCTGCAGGGGCGTAACCTCCAATCGCTCGGCGATCGGGACCAGGATCCGGGTAGAGGTCGAAACCGGCGCGGCCAGGCGGTCGATCTACCGCAGCGTCACCAGCGGCGGCAGCTTCGGAGCCAACCCGCTGTCTCAGCTCATCGGACTTGGAAAGTGCGAGCGCATTACGGCCCTCGAGATTCACTGGCCCACAAGCGGAACCGTGCAGCATTTCGAGGATGTTCGGCTCGATACGGCCTTCTCAATTACCGAGGGTAGTGACGAGCTGGGCACGGCTCCCGCCGACGATGGAAAGTGACCCCCAATCAATTTTTGGTCTATCATCCGCGACCCCGGTCGATTTAATATCCCGGTTGGTTTAAGGAAATCGAGCCGGTTTTTCATCGAGGTAAGCTCATGGCGTACTGCAATCAATGCGGAGAGAAGATACAAAAAGACGCCACCTTCTGCGATCACTGCGGCGCCAGCCTCGTCGAAGATGAATCTGAGGGCCCTCGCCTTTACGGGCAGCCACCACCCCTTCAGGACGCTGAAAGCTCACCCGAGCCCGCCCCCAGCGAGCCTGCGGAAAAAAGCTATCCCGCCGGGCATGTGCCCAACCACCTGGTAAAAGCCATCATCGCGACCCTCTGTTGTTGCATGCCGGCCGGGGTCGCGGGAATCGTCTACGCCGCCCAGGTGGATGGCCACCTGAGAAGCGGCGACCTTGCCGCCGCCCAGGAGTCCAGCAAGAAGGCTAACTTCTGGAGCAACCTGGCGATCGGCGGCGGCTTCATTGTCCTCATCTTCTATATTCTCGTAGGCCTGGCCGAAGAGGGCGCAGGCGGCTTTTAAGCGGGCCCGAGGTGCGAATCGTCAAGGGAACGCGAATCTCCGGGAGCGAAAGGCGCCAGGCCGCCAGGACCCTGGTGATCGTCTCGCTCGCTCTCGCCGTACTCTATTGCATTGCCCTCTACTACCCGCTGGGTCAATACTCCTTCTATCCCCGCTGTCCCTGGAAGCTCGTGACCCAGACCCACTGCCCCGGCTGCGGTGTGCTTCGAGGGGCCACCCTGATGGTCCATGGCGACCTGCTGGCTCTTACCAGGTTCAACCTCCTCGCCCTCGCGGCGCTCCCCTACCTTGCCTTCCACTTCCTGTCCGTCCTCTGCGCGGCGGCCCTGGGCTATAGGCCGCCCTCGCTCTCCCTCGGCCGCCGGGGCATTCACGTCCTGCTGGTGGTGCTCGTTCTCTACACCCTGGCGCGAAACCTCATCCCGGCGCTCGCGCCCGGCCATTACTCAGGCCCGAGCTGAGAGCGGCTTTCCCACCGAGGGGGAAAAATGGAGCGGGTGAAGGGAGTCGAACCCTCGACATTCAGCTTGGGAAGCTGACGCTCTNCCACTGAGCTACACCCGCTCTNNATTCNCGACAGAGGGCGGATTGTATCACCGCCNGAAGCCGNCGTGCAAGGGGCGGGACGNGNGGCTCATTCNCCGGGTCTTCTTTCGTTTGCTTTTCCCAGTCCGAAGGAACCTGTACAATAAAATCAACTCGCGANGCGCCACCAATCCGGCGACGCGGGGTTTAAGGCCGCGGCTTTCGTTGATGACTGCCTGNCGGGTTCTGAGNCTGTCGACTCACCTGGTTTCCACCCTGGAGAAAGACATGGAAATGAAGTTTCGAAGCGTTCGNAAATCGTGGCCCACGCTCCTGGTCGCTGCCNCNTTGACCCTGTTCAACGGTTCAGCCACGGCCCAGTCCGCCTTTGTCCGNGGTGATTCCAACCTCGATGAAACAGTCGACATCAGCGATGGGGTGGCGACGCTCGGCTATCTCTTCCTCGGCGGACCGGCGCTCANNTGCCTTGACGCCGCGGACGTTGATGACTCCGGAGAGGTCCTGCTCAACGACGCGGTCTACCTCTTCGCCAACCTCTTCTCCGGCGGGCGCNCCATACCGGCTCCCTATCCCGGCTGCGGTATGGACACGACCTCCGACCGGCTCGGCTGTGAGAGGTCNACCTGCGATGATGATCCCGGCGGCGGCGAGCCGCCCGTTGAAGGCGACCGGACGCTGGGNTCCCAGCCCATCACCTGGACAGACAACGTGACCATCACCTACCTCGATGACATGATGGTCATCGAGAGCGATGGAATCCCCCAGCACGAAACCGGCCCCTGGCCCGGCAACCCCAACTCCATCGGCGAACAGAACTACGAGGTTGAGATCCCGCTGGANCCCGAGCTTGCCGAGACGAACACCGACACCCAGCTGGGCATCATGGCCATCGGCATCAACGGCGTGGTGATGTTCAATCCCTACGAAGGCGGCGGCGGCGTGGTACCCCAGAACTGGCTCGATGACTGCAACGCCCATCCTTCTCCCGGCAACATGTACCACTATCACAAGATGCCGACCTGCTGGATGGACGACACCCCGGGAGAACATTCCTGGATCTACGGCTTCTCCCTCGATGGGTTCGCGATCTACGGTCCCAACGGAGAAAACGGGCGTCCGCCGGCCGACCTCGATGAATGCAACGGGCACTTCGGCCCCACCCCGCGGGAGCCCGAAGGTGANTACCACTACCACATGACGACCGAGTTCCCCTTCATCCTGGGCTGCTACAGTGGACGAGTGACCCTGCGGGGCGGAGGCGGGCCCGGTGGCGGAGGAAGACCGCCTCCACCTCCACGGCCTCCGCGGCCTCCTCCNCGGCCTGGGGGCTAAGGCCCCTGAGCGGGAATCCGCTGAGATGAACCGTTTCACTCCATTCAGACGCCCATGAACCACTGGCGCCCGGGAATCCAGCTGCTGCTTATCGCGACCCTCTCGCTCTCCTGCGATGAACGCGGGTCGCGGCGGACCGCGTCTCCCGCGCAGGAGACCGTCTCCGTGCCCGCCNCACCCTACTCCTCCGGCGACCGGGAGCCNGCCGGCCCCGAGGTCGACACCTCCGATCCTCGCCTGGTGAAAAAAGACGGGAGGTTTTCCTTCGAGGGCAGCCCCTTCACCGGCTCCATCACCGAACACTACCCGGATGGAGCGCTGAAAAGCAGGATCTCGTACCGCGGGGGTCTCAAGGATGGCCTCTACCGNTCCTGGTGGCCCGGCGGAGCCACCAGGGTAACGCTTCACTACCGGGGCGGCCGCAAGAACGGACCGCAGGAGGCCTGGTGGGAAAACGGCAACAGGCGCTACACCTTCACCACCCTGCCCGGCGGCCCGGAAGGGAAAAAAGAGGAGTGGTACGAAAACGGCCGGCAATACCGCCTGATGAACTACAAGGANGGAATGGAAGATGGCCTGCAACAGGGCTGGTATCGTGATGGCCGCCAACACTTCAACTACGTCTATCGAGACGGCAGGCGCTACGGACTGCCCGGCAGGAGGCTCTGCGAAAGCGGAGAAAAATAGCCGGNANCGGCGATGTAAAAGAACCATGGAAATATCACGAAGGATCAGCTGCGTCTTTCTCTGCCTGGCCCTCGCCGCCGCCGGCTGTGGGCGATCTCCCGGCGACCAGCAGGGTGCGCGACGGGGAAAATCCAGGCTCCCGGTCTACAACAGCAAAAAGCTGCTGCCTGCCTGGCTTCATGAAGACCCGATCCCGGAAAACGACCTCCACCACGTCCTCGACTTCAAGCTGACCGACCAGCGCGGCAANCAGCGCGCCCTCGCCGACCTCGANGGCAAGATCTACGTCTCCTACTTCTTCTTCGCCAGCTGCTCGGGAATCTGCCTGAAGATGGCCGAGCAGCTCAAAAAGGTGCAGGACCACTTCAGCGACCGGGACGAGGTGCGCCTCGTCGGCCACTCGGTCACCCCTGGAATCGACACACCCGAGGCGCTCACGGCCTACGGAGAACAGAAGGGTATCAACGCCGAGAGGTGGTACCTCCTCACCGGGGCGAAAAAAGACATCTTCGACCTGGCCCGGAAGTCCTATTTCGCGGTGACCGACGGCCGGGACGACGACTACAAGACCCTGATCCACACCGAGAANCTNNTCCTNGTNGACAAGGAGAACCTGATCCGAGGGNTCTACAACGGCACCTTCCCCCAGGACGTCAACCGGCTGGTAGAGGACATCANGGTCCTCCTGGAAGAACAGGCCGNTACCCCCGCGGGCTCCTGAAAAACCNCCATCTCCGCGGTTTTCAGCCCTNCGCGAGGGGTTTCCCCGGCGNGCCNTNGAGCCCTGCCGTCCTCGTCTATTGTCGTGGTGGGCGCACTGGTGTTCAATGGCCCGGGTGAATAGCCCGGCGGCGGAAATCGTCATAGTTTCCGATGGCACAGCCAGTACCGGCAGGCATGAAGCGGAAGATCGAGACTCCACTCTATGAACGCTGAAGTGAATCAGAAGCCCCGCTGCCTGGTGATCCTCGCGGCCTACACCCTCATCGCCATCATCCTGACCTGGCCGCTCGCCGCGCAATTTACCAGCCACGTCCCGGGCGGCAACAATGACCTCTTCCAGAACTACTGGAACCTCTGGCTGTGGAAGACCTCGTTCTTCGAGCAGGGAGCTTCCCCCTACTCGACCGATATGCTCTTTTCGGGAACCGAGACCTCGCTCGCCTTCCATACCCACTCGCCGGCCAACACGCTGCTGACCCTGCCCTTCCTGCTCCTGCTCGGCGAAGGCGCCGCCCTCTCGCTCGCCACCCTTGGCGGCTTCATCCTCGCGGCCTTCGGCGCCTACCTGCTGGCGAAGGANNTGCTGGGTGACTGGCGGGGCGCCTTCCTCTGCGGACTCATCTTCGCCTTCTTTCCGCAGCACTTCGAACAGAGCCTCGAGCACCTGAACCTCTCGAGCTACGGAGCGATGCCGTTCTTCCTCCTCTGGATGATCCGCGCCATCCGCGAGCCATCGAGCCGATCCTGGATCTACTGTGGTCTCTTCTTCGCGCTCAACTGCCTGTTTGCCTGGCACAACGGCCTGATGCTGCTGCCGGGAGCGCTCGCGCTCTTTCTCATCGAGCTTCGAAAACGTCCGCGTGAGCGCAAGCTGATCGCCACGGGCGCGGCGATCGCCTCCCTCGTGGCCATCCTCATCTGCCTGCCCTTTGCCTGGGCCATGCTCAGCGAGCTCGTNTCGGGAACGGGNTCTCCCGCCAAGCCNCCGATCAACAAGCCCCTCGACCCCGCCTTCCTGGCGATCCCCTCGGCCCAGCACTCCCTCTTCGGGCCGCTGGTCTCGGATCTCCACGAGCAATACAGGAGCTACAAGTCGGTCGGCTTCACCGCCTACCTTGGACTGGTGACCATCCTGCTGGTACTGTCGACCGTCTTCTTCCGTTTCAAACGAACGGATTCGTTTGCTGATTTCCGAAACGATTCGCCCGGGCTCTCCCTGCGCTTCTGGAGCTGCTTCGGGGGCCTCTTCCTGCTGCTGGCCCTCGGCGCCGAGTTGCGCTTCCTGGGGTCCGGCACCGGGCTGCCGCTGCCCTTCGCGCTGCTGCGGGAGTTGCCTGTCTTCAGCTCCCTGCGCGTCGCCAACCGATTCCTGGTACCGGCCATGCTGGGGCTCTCCATCCTGGCTGGAGCCGGGGCCTGTCTCTGGCTGAGACAATCCGCGAACCCCAGGCGGCTGCTGGGAATCTTCATCGCGGCGGTGCTCCTTGATTTCCTCTCGATCCCCTACCCGATGCGCGAGCTGCCCCGGCCAGGATGGACACATCACGTAAAAGAGGCCCCGGAAGGCGTCCTCCTGAACATCCCGGGCGGCTACCGGGCGCGAGCCGCCGGCGACATGTACCTCCAGACCCTCCACGGCCGGGCCATCGCGGGCGGCTACGTCTCGGTCACCCCGCCGCACGTCAAGGACCTGCTCGAGCGCCATCCGTTCCTGCGGAGCATCTTCGAGTCGGAGCACAGCCCGACGCACCAGGACCACGCGGCGCGCGAAGGGCTCGATGGACTCTTCAGCGATAAGGCACTCAAGATCGGCGTCGTGGTCCTGCACAAGAACCGCAGCCGCGAAGGTCTGCACGCCGCGCGGGAGGACGCGAAAGGCCCGATCGAGAAACGCCACTTCAACCCGGAGAAGGGAATCCGTCGCGCCAAGCTCCACGAGTGCTCAAAAGCCCTCACGACGCTCTGGGGCGAGCCCCTCTTCACCGACGAAGAGGTCGAGATCTTCGGGCGACCGCAGGAATAAGAAAATTCCCCCGGCACAAACGCGTGCCGGAGGAATTTCCCCTGACATTCTTGATAATCAGGAAGTGGCCGGAGGATCAGCCTCTTCGTCACCGCCGGAATCGGCATCAGCAACATCGTCGCCTCCGCCGGCATCGTCGCCTCCGCCGGCATCGTCGCCTCCGCCGGCATCGTCGCCT
>NZOA01000059.1 GCA_002695115.1 Planctomycetota bacterium | reverse complement strand
CACGGTGAGCGGTGGCCAGGGCAACGTGGCCTCGGGGTTTGCTGCTACGGTGAGCGGTGGTCGCAATAACAGGGCCGGGAGCAACGATCAGCATGTTCCCTGATCCACATACGCTCATAACCTGATCACCACCCCCGCCCACCTGCCCGACGCCCCCTGCCTGAGTGAGCACCCACCCTAAGCGATGCCCCGGGCGATAAGCAACCAGGGGGTGATGGATGCTTGTTGTGATTGCCCGCGACGACGCCCTTTCGTACACTTTTAGTTAACAACTCGACATATTGCGTATTTGCTGATTATGCAGAAAGAAGGACAGGCATGAAAAGGTCGCTGGTGCTGCTATTGGGTTTGTCGCTTGTCGTTTCGCTTACGGGTTGTCACACGTTGATGCAGGTGGGGAAATTCCCGGAAGCTCCCCAGGTCTACGGTGGAATCCGGACCATGAAGAATTCCTCTGGCGGACAAAGCCACTCAGCTCTCGGAATCATGGGGCTGCTGGCCGACAAGCTGGCCAATGCCGCTAATACGATCGATTTCCTTCCCAGCCTGGCCATGGACACAGCCCTTTTGCCGTTGACTATATGGGCGCCTCTCAGTCGTTGGGCTCCAGGCTCATCCGATAGCGTGGAGGTCGTTCCGCAAGAGGCCCCCGCCCCTTCGACCGAGGAGCCCCTGCCTGAGTAACCCACCCTCTCCTTGCCCCCGCCCATGGACTCGCATAGGCTGTTGGCTGGGTTCAACTCGTGGCGGAGGATCGACAATGAAAAACGCCTGGCTGGCATCGCTTTTCCTTGTACTACCATCAGGGGTGTTGGCCGGGACGGATTATTCAGGGGGAAACTTGCAGGGTATCAGGGCGCGGGAGGTGGATCGGAAGANACCTCNGCCCTCTGTCTCGTGGGGATCGTGCGGCCGACAGGAGGCGGCCTGGTACAAAACTCCAGAGGCCATGAGAATCGCCAACAACGTCCTGCTCTACCAGGCCGACATCGGGGGCTGGTACAAGAACGATGGAAGCATCCATCCATCAGGGAACGCCGCGACCGAGTTGCTCAGCGACGTTGAAAAGAGGCGGTTCAAGGAAGCGCTGGTACANAGGAAGTATCCTTGCACCCTTGACAACAACGCGACCCACTCCGAGATGCGATACCTTGCGAAGGTCTACGCGGCCACAGGCCGACGAAAGTACAAAGATGGGTTTCTCAAGGGTGTCCATTATCTGCTGAAGGCTCAATATCCAAGCGGCGGATGGCCACAGTTCTACCCACTCAGACCAGGCTACTCGAGCCGCATCACCTTCAACGACGCCGCCATGATCGGTGCNCTGGGGGTGCTGGATGACGTGGCGAACCGGCAACAGCCGTATGGCCTGGCCGACGAGGTCTTGCGGGTAAGGTGTAAGGACGCCGCTCGTAAGGGACTTCAATGCATCCTCAAATGCCAGATCGTCGTGAATGGCAAGAAGACGGCCTGGTGTCAGCAGCATGACGAAATCACCTTGAAGGCCGCCCAAGGCAGGGTGTCGGAAAATCCTTCCATCTCCGGCGCTGAGAGCGTTGGCGTCGTGAGGTACCTGATGACCATCGACCGACCGTCAGCCGAGGTGATCGATGCCGTCAAGAGTGCCGTCGACTGGTTCGATGAGGTCAAGATTACCGGCGTGAGGGTGATTACCGTGAAGGACGACGCGGTCCCCGGCGGCAAGGACCGGCGCGTCGTCAACGACTCGAAGGCAGGTCCGATATGGGCCAGATACTACGAGATCGGCACCAACAGGCCGATGTACATCGAGCAAGGCGTAGTCAAGTACAGCCTTGCCGAACTCAGCCACAAGCATCGGATGGGTCACGGATGGATCGGGGGGCGATGGCCCGAAAAACTCCTGGAAGTTGAGTACCCGGCCTGGCGAGCCAGGATGACGCAAGAATGACCTGGTGCGACGGTGGGTCACCGTTTATCCGTCGCGGACACTGGACATGACCAATAAGCCGCCTGCCTACCACCCCCACCACCCTGGACGATTCCCCGGGGATCAGCAACCAGGGGGGGGTCACCCTCTCCTTGCCCCCGCCCATGGACTCGCATAGGCTATTGGGCGGATTTAACTGGTACATAGAGAGGGTATGGACATGAAACGCATCGTCGTATCGACGCTGGTTCTCGTGGCGGCGCTCCTGGGGATTGCCGCCCATCAGCTGGTGAAGTATGGCCGACCGGTGAAGGGCGCCTACGCGGCTGAAAAGCGCGTGGATCCCCAGGCTGATTCGGCGAAAGACGACCTCTTGCGTGCCTGCGCGGCCGAGGGGTACGAATTTACGCCGAAGCTGCGCGAAGCCTTTCTCTCCTACTCCAGGCAGCTGGCGCTTGCAGGCCTGGAGGCTAAGGAAAAATCCCTGCCGCGGGATTTTCTTTCGTGGGTTGATTCGGACCCGGAGGTGGCGGCCGGCGTCTATGCCGCTCACCACAAGCCGGAGGAAGTATTGTTGTGGCTGTACTCGTTGCGCTGGGACCTGGGAAAAACCAGGTTCGAGAAATACCGGCAGCTGGCCCTCGCCGCGGCCCTCGTCAGCGCCAAGGAGGGCATGGAAGCCGATATCACGCCCCGAAAACCGCTGAAGCTGGTCATCCCCGGGGATCCTCGCAAACCGATAGACACGAAGGATCCTGGGCGCGAGCTCGACAGGAACGATCACATTATCAACTTCCTCAACGNACACACCATCGAGGAAGAGGTCCTGGTCGATTCCAGGGGAGTTCCCGAGCTGAGGTACGACAAGAAGGGCATCGCCATTCCCTCTCCCCGGAAACCAAAGCGTAAAAAAGGCGCGGCCACGAAGAAGCGCTCGCGCACCCTCTACGCCGCCGATGTGCTGGCCAGCAAGGAGCTCCAGGCGAAGTTCAATGCCTACATGAAGTCCAGGGGGCACGACATCCGGATCGATTGCGGCGAGCGGGTCGTCCACTGGAAAAGCCGGGACATGGTCCGCGGCGAACAGTACAGGAAGATCAACGAGGCCTACCTCCTGTTCCGCAGGGCCTACGAAGCCAAGGGCTTGATGCCCGCCAGGCGCGACCCCTTTCCCTCGCCTGCGGAGAGATGCGCCTATTTGATCAGAAACCACGAGTACAAATTTCCACCGGAGCTCCAGGCGAAGCGCAAATGGCCGCGATTCCCCCTGACCGCGCCCTGGCCGCTGTTGACCATGCTGGCGGCGGACCGACAGCCCCTGCGCGAGCGTGAGGAGCGGTGGATAGCCTTCCGCGACAGGGGGGAATTCCACACCTATGGCGAATATATCGGCGGCATCGCCCAGCAGCAGACCATGCAATCCGCGCGACGCCTGACGCCCTACCCCTTCACCTACGCTACGATCCAGATAATGCTGAAGGATGGAGGCGTCTGCGGCACCATGGGCTCCATCTCCGCGCGCGGCCACAACACCCTCGGCATCCCCGCCTCCCAGGCCACCCAGCCGGGCCATTGCGCCATGGTCGCCTTCCGCTATGATCCTGAGAGCAGGACCTATCGCTGCCAGGGCGGGCAATACGCCACAGGCGGCGACGAAAAGACGGGACCTTTCACGCCCTGGCCCTTCGAAGCCCAGTTCAAGCGGACCGGCAGAAGAAACGGCTATGAGATCGCATTCCATAACCGCAAGCCGATGGTGTACCACCAGAGCCTGGCCTGGGGAGTGAACTACAGCCTGCGATCCTACCTCGATGGCGTGATAGCCCATGCCGTTTTTCGCCTGCTGCCGAAGCGCCAGCGCCAGGCTCACGGCATGAAGCTCCTGAAGAGCGGCCTGGCCATGAATGTCTACAACTTCCTGCTCGTTGACGCGGCCCAGGATACGGCCGCCACGCCACAGGAGCAGATACTCTTCTGGGAGAGCTTCCTGGCAGCCCTGGCGCCGGTCGCCGGCAAGCCGGGTTGCCCTGCCGAGGGACTCTACAACACGACAGTAAAGAACAGGATGTTCGCCAGGATCGCCAGGTTGCCCATCCCGAAGGACAAGAAGTCTGTCCGTGCGATCCTGTCGTTCCTGGAAAAAGAGAAATGCGGCAATGCGCAGACGCTGGCGGCATATCGCCGGGCGCTGAAAGCTTCCTGAACCACTTCGGCGTGCCGGTTGGGGTAGAGTGAACCCGAGAACGAAGGAGAGACGATGAGTGTTCAGAAAGCCCCGACCACCCTGAGCCATGCCCCGGGCGATTAGCAACCAGGGGCCGCCCTCTCCTTGCCTGCGGGCAGGCACTTGCCCGGGGAGTTCAGTCAGCGTCCGGCGGCGACAATCCGTCGTGGTGGCAGATGGATTTCGAACAGTGTTTCGGGACAGACCAGGATCGAGTGTGGTCTTGTCATTTCGTCACTGCTCAGGATGCCCAGCCTTTCATACAGGCTGAAGTGCAGCCGGGTCGCGTGGGCCGTTGTCAGCTCGATTTCATCATGCCAGACGGAATACGTTCCTAACGATCCGTTCAGGCGATAGAAGAAGCCCTCGATCGGATGCGTCAGGATGAGCTGCTGTTGTTCGATAGAATCGAAGCCCTCAAGCAGCGGCACCGGTTCGCCGGTATCTTCCAGCTCGATATCGCAGCTGCACCAGTCCGACTTGACATCGAAACGATACCGCCGGTACCGCCCGGCATCCGGATCGTACTGACAGTCGACGTCATAGGCCGCATGGTGCCAGGGGATGCGCCACAACGAGCGGGCAAAGTGTACAAGCCGGGAACCAAGCGTCGTACCAAAGAACCAGGCCGCGTGCTCGCCGGTAGACCGATCGATCACATAGACACGGTGATTCGTCTGTCCGAAGCTGAACTTCGCGAACGGGGCCAGGCGGGGGTAGTGAAAGTCATCGTCCAGGAACGGAACGACACTGAGGAGTCCACATGTCTGGTTGCCGATTTCGAACGGAACAATCTCGAAGTGAGCTTCCGGAATGTGAGGCCGCAGCCGATCCATCGGAACGGCGTAATTGATCAGCGCGAAATGCTGTAATTTCGTCCGGACATCCATCCACCCGAGAGACCGGTCGGCGATGCGGCGGGCCAGAGCATCCGNAAANTCGGCTGTCGCCATCTGTCACTCCCGTAAAAAAAATTCGGTGTACCCTTGCACCAACGAGACCCCGCGCAGCGGCTCAGGGCCTGACATGCTCCCGTTTGACTTTTTCGTACTCCANGTCGTAGATCTGACGCTCCAGGTCGGCGAAAAGCATTAAGGGCGGAGGCTCGCCGTCCGGCAATTCACTGGGCGTCCCTGCGGCGTAGTCCGTATGGCTCATCCTCCAGTNTNTAGTAAATTTCTGCAGCTCTCTGGACTTCTNGAGATCTTCCTCGGCCCCGGCTGCGTTCCCCATANATTTCCGGAGAATGCCCCGGGCTTCCCAGTAGTCAGCATAGTAAGGCTTCAGCTTGATCGCCTCGCTGAAGTTCTTGATAGCGGGGGCGTTTNCACCTTTATNGCGAAANATCTTGCCCCGNAGATACCAGGCAGCGGCAAAATCTGGTTTCAGCCTGATCGCTTCACTGTAGTCCCTGATCGCCTGGTCCGGATCACCCTTGCTGGAATAGGTGACAGCCCGGTTGAACAAGGCAAGAGGAGCATATTTAGACTTCAGCCTGGCGGCATCGGTGAAGTCCTTGATCGCCCGATCGTGATTTTTAATACCCTCGTGTCCCCGGAGGGCTATATTTCGGTGGGAGATGCCCCGGTTAATCAGGGCGCGAGGAAAATCAGGCTTCAGCTTGATCGCCTCGCTGAAGCACCTGACCTTCTTGTTAAAGCTGCGAACGGACATGTGGGGCGGATAGGATCTACAGCCCTGCTCGTACCAGACATCTGCAGAGTCCACTTTCTCGCTCCCCGCTTCTTCAAGCCTGGGAGGCGAGTTGATCAGCTCGTACACCAGGTACGCCATAATCGAGAGCCCGAGGAGGACCATGAAAGATACTATTTTAATTTCCGCCTTCACGGCCCCTGCCTTCCAAGACTCTGAAATATTGCTCGCTGACCATCCCCCACCACCCTAAGCGATGCCCCGGGCGATAAGCAACCAGGGGGGGTAGTGCGGAACCTTGCAGGTTGGCAATGTCTGCAGGAGCTTCTTGACGCCGGCATTGGCGAGCTGGGTGCAGCGAGGTTCAGCCCTTTAAGGTTGGTCAATCCCCGGGGGCGCTCCAGTACAAAGCCCCGCAGACCTGCGGGGCTTTGTCATTTCCACATAACAACCTGCAGCGGAGGCTGCAATCCTTCCGATCAGTTACAGACAGGCGATGGCCGGTCACAGCCGATGCCGTCGTCGGTCGGATCTACGGCGCATTCTTCGCTGGAGTAGCCCGGGCTGAGCGGCGACGGACTCGCCGGCGCCGCGCCGCCTGAGAACAGCCAGCTGAATACGATGATCGCATCGGTGATCTCGACGCTGCCGGTATCGTTGGTGTCCGCCGCGTCGAGACATACCGGGGCCGCGCCACCTGAGAACAGATAGAGCAACGGCACGACGCCGTCGGTCAGATTGATGCTGCCGTCGGAGTTGGTGTCGCCGCGCACGAAGGTCGGCTCGCCGGGAGCAGCGCANTTGGCGGCCGCGACGCAGTCATCGTCGTCACAGTCCGCGGCGCCGTCCTGGTCGTCATCGATGCCGTTGTCACATACCTCGTCGGGCGGCAGCTGGCAGCTCTCCGCCTCGGAGCAATCGGCGTCGTCACAGTCGGTGTCGCCGTCCTCGTCATCATCGGTTCCGTTGTCGCAGATCTCATCCGGCAGCGGAGGCTCGCCGTCCGGCGAGAGGATCTGCAGCTCGGTGATGCTCAGGTACTGCCCGGGCATGGAGACCCGTACGAACTGGCCCTCGGCCTCCACGTCCTCGATCGGCAGGAAAGGTCCTGCGATCAGGCCGCCGTCCGGGAGGAAGGTCTCCTCCCAGACCACCTCGAGCTCGAAGTCGAGGACAGTGACCGTGAAGTTGGTCAGGCGCTCGCTGCAGCAATCGAGACGGTTCCAGATCCTCATATAGGATATGTAATAGGTGTCCTGGAGATCGACCTCCCACCAGGAGGCCGTTCCATCGAGCTGGTTCGTGTGGGTGGTCGTTCCGGCACCCCATTGGCCATCGGTGTTGCCGTCGATCGCGCGATCTGGAGTGCCGCCCCAGCCCTCGGACGACTGGGTGGCGATGCCGTTGGGGCCGACGTTGACGTAACCCCCATCATCCGGGGGAGGCGGAGGACCCTGCTCAACGCAATCTTCGGACGGATCATCGATGAACTGCCCCTCGAGCTCGTCCTCATCCCCGGTGCCGTGGAAGACAATCCCCTCGCTCGCATCGGTCAGGACATTGCCGTCCTCATCACGAAGACCGATCCTCATATTCCAGCCGCCGCCGCCTTCCCAGACGTAGGCGGTGATCTTGTTGATGCCGGGCGCCAGGTCGGCGCAGCGGGTCTCCTGGCAGTCACCGGCGCTGCCGCGGCAGGCGCTGACCAGGGTCACGGTATAATTGTTCACGTCGAGGCGAATCGAGTCATCGCTGGCGGTGCAGACCTGGACCCGCATCGGCGCNTCGGTGGTGTTCTCGACGTAGGTCGTCGAGACGGCCACGATGTTGTCGTTGGCGAAAAATCCGGCCGCGATGGCGATGGCGTTGAAATCCACCAGGTCGCCAACCGGCGCCATGATGCCCTCATCATCGAGCAGGCCCGAGCTGAGCCAGGTCGGCAGGGCGTTGACGTTCGTGCCTCCCCAATTGCTCGACTCGGCATCGAAGAAGTCGATATCCCAATCATCTCCAGGGCGCGGGTTCTCATCCTCCATCTCATAGGGCGCCACCCAATTACCCAGCATCCGATCCAGCCCGCCGCCGCCGCAGCCGCCATCCTGGTCGAGGAANAGCATGTTCCAGGCCTCGGTCCTGATCCAGCCGAAGGGGTTGACCCCCTCCATGATGCACTCAGGAGGCTCGTCAACCTCCTGTCCCTCGAGCTCGTCATCCTCGCCGGTACCGTGGAAGATGATCCCGTCGCTGAAGTCATCCAGGACCTGCATATTCTCATCCCGCAGCCCGATGGCCATTCTCCAGCCGCCGCCGTTTTCCCAGACGTAGGTTGAGATCTTGTTCATCCCGGGCGCCAGCTCGGAGCAGGTAACCTCCTGGCAATCGAGGCCGCTGCCGCGGCAGGCGCTGACCAGGGTCACGTTGTGGTTGTTGATGTCGACGCGAAGCCCGTCATCGCTGGCCGAACAGACAAAAACCCTCATCGGCTCCTCGGTGATGTTCTCGACGTAGGTCGTCGAGATCGCCACGATCTGGTCGGTGCTCGTGAACCTGGCCCGGGCGGCCATGATATCGAAATCCACCAGGTCCTGGGGTATGAGATCGATAGCGTTCGCGCGCAGAAAATTCATGCTGATCCAGGTCGGCACGTCACTGACATTACCGCCTGTCCAGCCACGCGACTCGGCCTCGAAGAAATCGATGTCCCATTCATCTCCCGGACGCGGGTTTTCTTCCGCCAGGTCGTAGGGGGCCACCCAGTTTCCTTCCATACGGCCTAGGGCGCCACAACCGGTGTCCTGGTCGAGGAAGAGCATATTCCAGGCGTTGCTGCGAATCCAGCCACTGGGATTGACGCCCTCATCGATCGGATCGAGCGGCGGAGGAGGNGGCGGGGGAGGAGGCAGATCTCCTTCCGGAGACCAGACCTCCACCTCGGCGAGGGAGAGAACATCCATTTCATCGGGATTGCCAACCCCCCTCGTGCCGGAAAGATCCGGGTCCGGGGTTCGCACGACCCGTACGACGCTGCCGGCAACCGCGTCTCCCAGCAGTTTCACCAGGTCGATCACCAGGCTGTCGGGGGCCTGGTTGGCCTCCCCATTTCCGAGGACATTTTCCGGGTTGAGCAGATCCGACTCGAAGAGGATATCCCCATCCGGCCCATCGAGCACCAGGACGGTGAGGTCACGAAAACGCGAAGGGCAGCAACCACGGCGGTTGTAAAGAACGATCGCGCTGATCAGGTACTCGGCCCGGAGATCAAGCTCCCAGGTTGACGGCAGGTTCTGCCCGGCCCCCGTATGGGTAAAATTGGCGAGGTTGCCATCGATTCCCAGGCTGGCGGGAAACTGTCCATTGTTGTATTCCGAAGACTGGGTAGCGATCCCGAGCGGTCCGACGTTGACCGTCTCGTCATCCACACCCTGCGCGAAGGCAACCGAACTCCAACAAACTACCAAAGCCAGCATCGACCCACTTAATACATTGCGCATGGAGCTTCCCTGCCAATTGAATTGTGATTTATTCCAGACTTCCTTTGACCGCTAAACCATCAGCTATTGTCCTCAACATTACCCCGAAAGCAAATGAGACTTTCCCACCCGGCGGGAGTGGCCCTGGTGGGAGCGGCCATTTACTGAAGCTACTGAAGCGGTTTTGCGATAAACCCTTTTCATATACACCCCCTTTTACCCCCTAAAGGTATTGGAAAAGTGCTTCAGTAGCTTCAGTAGGTCAACTGGGGGGAGCGTCGTCTTTGGGCTCCGCANCCTCCACCTGGGCCGCCTTGCGCCTGCCGAAGAAAATGTATGCGACGGCCGTAGTACAGCCAACGGCAAGCAGCTGGAAAATGAGGCGTCTTGAATCGATCTTGTTGTCCCTGTAGTCCCCGCTGTGCTCTATAACGCGCGCTATATCCTGCACACCTCCCGTTAGCTCCCCTGCCCAGGGTACGATTCGTGGTGGATTAAGCACCTTCACCACAGCGACCACCAGGCCTACGATGAGGACTATTTTTTGGGCTTTACTCATCCCTTGGTCTCCGGTGGTTGAAAATGCTTCCCCTCATCTCCTCAAACCTCCCCGAGGATCTCCTCCCGCTTGGCCTGGTACTCCGCGTCGGTGAGCAGGCCGTCGTTGTGCAGGTCTTCAAGGTTGCGCAGGCGGGCCTTCGGGTCGTCGGAGGGTGAGAGAGCCTGGGCTGGAGGTGGTGAAGAAACAATCGGGGGTGGCCCTCCCCCATAGGGGCTCCTTTGCGAGGTCTGAACCCCTGCTGTCAAAGTAAGTTCCGTTTCACTCGAACGCTGGCTGAGGCTGGCGGCAATAAAGAGGCCGGTGGACGCAATCCCACTAACACTCTGAAGCAGTAGCACAATGGTTCTGAGTCCCAGTCCCTGGAACCAGTCGGGATCTATGAGATTAACTACAGGATAGACTAGCACACACACCATCATAAGCAGGCAAGCGAACAGCAACAGTAGCGACGCTTTGGAGTGCCTCTGCCAGTGTATTACCGCCAACAAAATCCCCACACCTGACACAACGAGGTATGGTGCTGAGTACACCAAAAAACGACCCAACGGGCTATCCAACCAACTCGCCAGTATTTCCATTCACCCATCCTCCTGTAAAACACCCCATCACCCTAAGCGATGCCCCGGGCGATAAGCAACCAGGGGCCACCCTCTCCTTGCCCCCGCCCATGGACTCGCTTAGGCTATTGGATAGGGTTAACTTGAAATATCAGTGAGTTATTGATCATGAATAAACGGACACACCTGAGCCGGCGGCGATTTCTCCAGGGGACGGGTATCGCTCTGTCGCTCCCNGCCTTCGACAGTTTTGCGGCCGTTCTGCCAGCCGCTAAGAAGCCGCCGCGGCGCCTGGTCTGTATCGGAAATCACCTGGGCTTCTATCCGGGTAATTTCTTCCCGAAGGCGGCCGGGGAGGACTATGTGGCGACGTCGACGCTGAAGCCGCTTGAGGCGCATCGAGACCAGCTGACGGTGTTTTCGCAGTTGGATCACGGACTCAATGGCGGGCACAAGGCAGTTCAAGGCTTTCTGACCAGTATCAAGAAGGAAGAAGCCGCTGGGTTTCCTGNAAAGAATATCTCACTCGACCAGGCCGCCGCCGAGCATGTCGGCAGNTCCACGCGTTTCCCTTCGATCAATACCGGGATCNNNANAGGCACCGATATGTGTTGGAGCCGTGCCGGTGTTCATGTACCGCCAATCAACAATCCCGCCACGCTGTTTCGAGGTCTCTTCGTTAATTCGCCGCAAAGTGCACGTGAAGCCGAACGTACGCGCCTGAAGCATCGAGTGAGCGTACTCGACGCTCTGCGTGATTCGGCGAGCGCCTTGAATCGAACCCTCAACGCGGCCGACCGCGACAAGTTGGACCAATACCTGACATCGGTCCGTGATGTTGAGCGGCGGTTGCAGATGTCGAAAGAGTGGCTCAATCGTCCCAAGCCAAAAGCGCCGATTGACGAAGTCCTGGACGAAGAGCGACAACATATCGACGAGGTGGCCCTGCTTTATGACTTGATGGCCCTGGCTTTGCAGACAGATTCCACCCGCGTCGCGACNNTGGAAACCGGGCTGGGGTTCCGCACAGCCGAACTGGATTTAGGCNGNTACCACGGCCTTTCTCACCACGGAAAGTCAAAAGANCGGATCGGTCAGCTTCANNTCGTGGAAGCCTTCCTGNCCACAAAGCTCAGCAACTTCATTTCCCGACTGAAGGAAGCAAAGATTTTCGACAACACGCTGGTCGTGTTCGGCAGCGGCATGAGCGACGGGTCGAGGCACAGCAACCGGAACCTTCCAGTGCTGCTTGCCGGTGGCGGATTCAAACACCAGGGCCATGTTGTCTGTCCCACAGAGCAACACAAGCGTGTGCCGCTTTCGAATCTATGGCTGTCCGTTCTGCAGTGGTTTGGCTCCGAGACCGATCGGTTTGGAAGAAGTACGGGAACCTTCTCTCCGATGAAGCTCGGATAGCGCAGAGCATGAAAACCATCATCCCATGTGCAGCCTTAGTTCTGACCCTGGCCAGCTCGATGGCCTGCGCTGACGAACTGACTGCGGCGTTTCTCCAGAAACACTGCATCCGATGTCACGGCAGCAAGAAACAAAAGGCCGATCGNCGATTCGACACACTCCCGGCGCAGATCAGGAAGCTCGACGACCTGGAACGCTACCAGGAAATCGTCGACCAGCTGAATCTTGCAAACATGCCACCGGAAAAAGAGCCCCAGCCACCAGTAAAAGAGCGTGCCAGGGCGATTGCCCAGCTGACCCGGCAGCTCACGACCGCCCGGGCCGAGCTGAACACTTCCGGTGGACACAGTGCGCTGCGACGGCTGAACTCGTGGGAGTACCGCCAGACGATCGGCGACCTGCTCGGGCTCAATGTCGAGGTCTGGAATCCAGCCGAAGAGTTTCCTGAGGAGGTTAAAGTCGACGGATTCGATAACAATGGGGCCGGCCTGGTCACCTCCGGCAGGTTGCTGGATCACTACTTTGCCGCCGCGGAAGAAGCCATTCGTCGAGCCACCCAGTTTGGAGACCGCCCACCATCAAAGAAATACACGCAGNAGTCTCCGTTCTACTTCAGCGGCAAGANCTCCAGGGACCTGCCGAAACTCTTCAAGGTCGATCGCTTCCGTTTTATTCCAGAGACGCCTTTCACCGATCTCTACGGCCGCCATTATCGCGGTGGACACATTGGATTCCTGCCACTGTTGCGGCAGGGCGGCGTCGCTCACAGTGGCATCTACACCATTCGAGTTCGAGCGGCAGCGGTGAGCCGCGTCCATGACTATGGCAAAGCCCTGGGCGATTTTCGAAACGGTGATCCGCTGGTGATGGAAATCGCCGCAGTTGATCGGCGAGGCAGCGTCGAGAGCACTGGAAACGTCTCGAAGATGACATCACTGGCACGAATCGAATTGACGAATGAAGAGCCGCGGTGGTTTCAGTGGAAGGTCTTCATGGAAGCCGGCTACGAGCCGGAGGTCCGCTTTCGCAATGGCCCCCTGGCAGCCAAGCGAATGGTCCGGCTGCTGACGACCCAGGCCGCCGATAAACCGGAATTCAAACCTTTCATCGGCATGAAGGGTGGGACCGAGAAGGCGCACGGAGTTCTCAAAGCTTACCGGGGGCCGCGNCTGCGNATCTGGGANATCGGGGTCGAAGGCCCGCACCTTGATACCTGGCCGACCACCGGCCATCGCGCCTTGTATGGCAAGCTGGCGCCTGGGGAGCTGAATGCCAGGACGATCGGCCAGCGGCTTGCAGCATTCGCCGAAAAGGCATTTCGACGTCCACCGCTTGCCGGAGAGNTGAAGCCGATCCAGCGACTTGTGGCCGGCAAGCTCAACGAAGGCGTGNANCCCNTNNAGGCCCTCCAGCTTGGCTGCCAGGCGATTCTCTGTTCTCCCGGATTCCTGTATCTGAACCTGGGTGAAGGTGAGCTGGACGAAATCGCGCTGGCCTCGAGGTTGTCGTATTTCCTCTGGTCATCGCCTCCAGATGAAACCCTTCTCAAGCTGGCAGCCGCCGGAAAATTGCAGGCCGGTTTATCGGCGCAGGTGACACGCATGCTTGCCGATTCAAGGTCGAATCGATTTGTCAGGCATTTCGTGCGCCGCTGGCTGGACCTGGACAATATCGGGACCATGCCCCCCTCAGAAGACTTTCTTGAGTACTACCGCGACAACCTCGAAAACGCGATGCGCAAAGAGACCGAAACGTTCTTCCGGCACGTGCTCGATAACAATCTGTCGTTGCGCGAATTCCTGGA
>NZOA01000058.1 GCA_002695115.1 Planctomycetota bacterium | reverse complement strand
AACAGCTTCGCAAATACCTCGAGGCCGTACCCGGCAGGAGTCACTCGGATGCCGCCGCCGTCCGCATCAAGAGAACGATTCTCAATAAGGTCTTCGGGCTCCCCGACTACGCGCCCAAGACCGCCGGCAAGGACGGCAGCTGGATTGGGGTAGGAAGCAAGAGAATCGCGGTGCTGAATCGCCACAATGGCGAGCTCATCTGCGAGCACGAGGCCATCCACAACATCAGGCACAACACCCTGGCAGCCGGCAACGGCAAGGTCTTCTTCATGGACCGCCTGACAGATGCCCAGCTCAACTACTTCAAGCGCAGGGGCAAGGTGGCCAAAGAAGACCGCTCCATCAAGGCCATCGAATTGAGCACGGGTACGGTGCTCTGGAAGGTGAGCGAACGGGTCTTCGGAACCTGGATCAGCTACTCGGAGAAATACGACATTCTTCTGCAGGCCGGCAGCAAGGCCAAGGACCGGAGCGCCGATGAGGTTGGCCAGGGCATGGTCGCCTACCGTGGAGCCACCGGCGAGAAGCTGTGGGAGCATTCGGAAAAATACTACGGCCCCCCGATTCTCATCGATCGGATGGTGGTAACCCAGTCCGATGCCGCGCCGGGACATGCCTACGACCTCCTCACCGGCAAGAGAATCCAGCGGGCGCACCCGGTCTCCGGCCAGCCAGTAAACTGGTCTTATACGAGAAACTACGGCTGCACGACGGCCATCGGCTGCACGAACCTGATCACCTTCCGCTCGGCGGCGGCCGGCTATTACGACCTCACGAGCGACTCCGGGACAGGCAATCTCGGTGGTTTCCGATCAGGCTGCACCTCCAGCCTGATCCCCGCCAGCGGGGTCCTCAACGCGCCGGACTATACGCGTACCTGCACCTGCTCCTATCAGAACCAGGCCTCCCTCGCCTTAGTCCACATGCCGGAAGCCGAGATGTGGACCTTCAGCACGTACAAGAACGACGACAAAGGCGTCGACAACCTGGGCATCAACTTCGGTGCCCCGGGAGACCGCAGGGCGAAGGACGGGACCTACTGGCTGGACTACCCCAGCGTTGGCGGCCCATCGCCGCAGCCCGGGGTCAAGCTGAAGGGCAAAGACCTGAAGTACAGGCGCATCCATTCCTCCCTGGTCAAGTCCGGGAAGCTGCCCTGGATCTCCTCCTCCATCCTCGAGGGGGAGGCGGAGATCATCATCCCCCTGAGAAAGAAACCCACCGGGCCCCTCGAGCTGGAAAACCTGGTCAAAGGCAGGAGCCCTGTCATCGCCAGCAAGGCGAAGCTCTACGCCGACTCGCCGGACAGTGCAAGCGCTGGCCCCGAACCTTCCGGCAGCCTCGGACAGGACGGCGGCAAAGATGCTCTCGTGGCGAAAATCGAAGACTCTGAGGAGCTCTCACCCGCCAGCATCAGCGTCGAACTGAGAACACGGGTGAACTCCGACATCGACTACATCGACGCGCGCGGATCGGGAAAGGACTCGCGGCACGGCTTCGTCCTCGACAACAGGAAGCTCAGGGTCCGGTACTTCGTCGCGAACGAGGCAGGCGACGACAACGACAAGGGAATAAAGATCGAGCCCGGCAACGAGCTCCCCAAGGACAAGTGGACCCACATCGCCTTCACCTACGACGCCGCCACAGGACGCGGCGCCCTGTATATCAATGGCGAGCTGGCGGGTGACCACAAGGGGCCTGCAAACCGCCGCCTGTGGTGGGACAATAAGAAACCCAAATACGAGATCGCCAAGGGGGCAAAGGGCGCTGGTAATCTTCTCGACGAACTGCGGATCTGCAATGTG
This sequence comes from Planctomycetota bacterium, assembly GCA_002695115.1. Classification (GTDB taxonomy): domain Bacteria; phylum Planctomycetota; class UBA8108; order UBA8108; family UBA8108; genus UBA8108. The sequence goes on along the minus strand of NZOA01000058.1, from coordinate 64,334 downwards.
AGCCTTTCTCCCTCCCAGTTGCTGAAAAAGAGCGTCGAGGCGGTACCGGCTGAGAATGTCGCGGGCTATTGGAACATGCGAAGGCCCAGGGGGAAGGCCAACTCCAACCTCTACACGATCCGCTTTATCTTCGCGGAACCGGAAGACCTGAAATCCGCCAGTCGGGTCTTTGATGTCGAATTGCAGGGAGTCCCCTGCCTTGAGAAGCTTGACGTTGCCGGCGAAGCCGGCGGCCCAAGGCGGGGCATCATCAAAACGATCGATGACATCGCCTTAGAGGAAACCCTGCACCTGAAGCTGAAATCCCGCAGCGAGTTGCCGCCGATAATCAGCGGACTGCAGGTGACCCGCAAAGCCTCGGAATAAAACGACTTAAACAGTTTCGTGGTGAATTTAATTTGCTGCGAGACGTAATTACCCTTTCCTGCCGGAGGAGCTAGAAATACAATCGATAGCCGATGAGAACCCCGTGGCGCTCGTCGGTAAATCAATATCCATTACCTGGAGAGAAAGGACATATGATGAAATCTCTCTTAATTAGGGCTCTTCTGCCGGCGGTGGTACTTACCGCCTGCACGGGTCTCCTCTTCGCAGGGGATTCTTCCAAAAAGAAAGTCCCATCCCCCTACTCGCAGCTGGCGAANGCCGCGANAAACCTCTCAAAGATCAAGGGNTTCAANACNACCCTNACNGTNCAGGGTGGACTGTCNAANACNAAGGATCACAAGATCCATCAATTCGCGGTCAAGGAGACCTACCAGGGAGATATCTACAAGGGCCTGCTCCACGTCTCGGCAAAAGAATCCTTCAAAACTCCCAGGAAGGGCGTACGCTTCTTCGAAGGCGCCTGGCGAAACATCCACTCTGATCCGCAAGGCAAGATGCTGCAGACCTTCTTCAACTTCCCCCAGGAAGTCCTCAAGCAGGCCCTGCGCCACGCCAAGAAGAGTGGAAGGTGGCTCGACGCTGACCAGCCTGCCGCCGAAGCCGAAAAGAACCCGGCCAGGCCGGCAGCCGAAGAGCTTGAGATCGAGCTCGAGGACAGCGGAAGAACTGTGGTTTCAAAGAAGCCCCTGTCGGGAGAAGAGGCCGAGGCCATCATGCCGACCGTCATGCTTGTGCAGACCCCGACCAGGGAAGCTCTCAATCACTACCTGGCAGTAGAAAATTCCGGCTGTCTCGGCGGTGGCTGAGGCGTTTCTCAATTCGTGTCCGGTGCGGACAAGACAATGACCAACGCCTTCTATGAAATCGAGATTGATCCTGAAACCGCTCTTCCCATCCGAATCAAGGTTACCGCGCTGACGGGCCGCAAAGGAAAAACCCGTCGCAAAGGCAACAAGATCGTCGGTGGAGAGCATGCCGCCTTCCACTTCGAATACAAGCTGTCGGACTTCGGCAAGGTTGAAGCGCCGAAGATTCCGCGAGGCGCCCAGAAGGTGCTGGCGAAGCTGAAGTAAGACTTCAGGCAGGCTCGGTAGCGAAAAAAGCGCGCTGGCTCAATAGAGACCGCGCGCTTTTTTCTTTTCCCGCCCCTGGCGACCCGTCCGCCTCCTCAATACCACGAAGGCCGCCACGGCGAGAACTCCGAAGGCACAGACGATCCCGGAATATCCGCCGGACTCCTGTGACACATCCATCTCGTGAGCTCCCGAGAGAGTGTCGGGACGCTCTTTCTCAGCCGGGCTGACCGCGTGCGGTTTTGCCGCGGGTCTGCGCTCGTAGCGCTCCAGTTGGCGTTGGCGCATTTCCTTCAGCGCCAGCTTATCCCTGCCGCGGCCGCCCTGGATTTTCTCCAGGAGGAAACCCCTGCCGGTATGCGGATTCTCCTGCGGAGTACGTCTCACCGCCCTGTCCTGCGCACGCTCAGCAATCGCGCCCTTGTCGATGAAAAGGCCCCGGATCCCCGCGGCCTGGCTTTCTTTCCGGCCTCCCCCCGGCTGGACTTTCTTTTCTCCCGCTTCCGCCTCCGCCGGAAACAGCATCCAGAAAAGCGCTACGAGACCGATCACCTTCATTACCCGGCTCATTCCTCGCCTCCTCCTGAAATACCTTCAAAGTAGCCCGATATATTCCCCGCCGTGGTAATGGCATCCTCCGGCAAAGGCCGATCAAACTCCCAGTGAATAAATCTGACGGGATCCCAGCCTAGAGGACTGTCGAAGCCGCTCTGGGAGTTTCCCCTTCCGGTGAGGCGCTCATCGTGATTCAGCTCGAGTCCATCAGCCGCATAGATAATCGACTCGTTGCGGGAAACGACCGCGCCGTTGATCTGGATCCTGCCGGCCGGATTGGAAACGACGGCCGCGAAGGTATGGTTGGTATAAAATGCCGCATCGAGACGGCCTATCTCGGAATTCGAGACATCGGAGTAGGTCTCCTGTCCTTCCTGTAGATTCCCCGCCCAGTTTTCCCGCGAGAGCGGTTGCCGAAGATCGAACTCGGACATCCGGGTGGTGCCGTCGTAATCCCCGTCACCGTCGATGTCTTCGCCGCTGCCGGGAATGACGTCGCCGGGCACCTTGCCCTCGGGAATCAGATTCCTCTCGGCATCCTCCTCGGTGTAGTGGCTAACCGTCCAGACGCCATCGTCCTCGAGAAAATCATCGTCCGCCGTACCCAGGATGCCATCGGGACCTTCGCGGGTATTCTGGATACCATCGATGCCCGCGTCTTCACTGGACTTGTTCAGGTCATGGCCCACCCAGGCAGCTACATTTTCCTGCCACCAGTCGTCGGTGAAATCACCCACCACGATATGTTCCCTCGCAAAGAGGCCGAGCGAATCCCGCCCCGAAGATTCCGAACGCCAGTCCTCAACGCTCTGCTGATCATTCGAGGACGGGCGGACGCTTTCGGGCCCGTTCATGTAGATCACATCATCGGCAATGTAGATATTGCCGCCTGAATAGATCGACCCCTGGCCACTGACGTAACCTGAGAGGATCACGCTGCCCCTCACCACCACCGGGCCGTTGAGAAGAATAGGATTCTCAGGGGTTCCGACCAGGTATAGGTTCTGCGGCTCGGCGGGATCGTCCCCAACCACCCCCGCGACCTCGAAAGAACCTTCCACCCCGATACTCGCGCTCCGGGCTCTCGCCCTCTGTTCGTAAAAATCGAGCTGCTCGAGATTGGGCATCTTGACCACATTGGAGGTCACGTGACTGCTGCCTGACTCGCCGTCTATTCCATCCACATGGGTGGTGTTCAATATCGAAACCGAGGAATAGGCTCCGCCGTCGCTGCCATCCTTCACCCCGTCGCCATTGTCATCAATATATCCCAGCAGCTGCGAGCCGTGCGCCGCCTCGTATCTCGGACTCCCATTCACCTCGGAATGATGATGGCCGAAGTCGAACTGACCATTGGAGCGAACATTGCCGTTGGAGATGATCGAATCGCCGAAGAACCAGCCCCAGTGATTGATGAAATAGGAATAATCAAAAACCTCGCTGCCCCGGAAGCGAACCTCTACCACGGCGTGGGCATCGGCGCGGGCCGCATCGGGGTCGCCCGAATCATAGGCGGCCTTACCGGGAACGTAGGCGTAGGCTGTGATCGCGAGGCGCCTGGAGGTCGAGGAGCCCGGCAAGGCGTCGACGAAGACGTCGTACTCCGCCAGGGCCTCTCCCTGGTGGTCGGTGAGTTCCCTCCCGTCCACGGTCGTCGTGAAGCCTCCGGGTCCCCTGAGCGGGTTTGTATCGATGGTGTCGAGCCCGCTGAAGGGTTCTCTAACTGGAGCCATGTCACGCACCGCGATAATATCAGCTACCTGCTCGGAAATACCCGACCTCGCGGCGAGGCCCGCTGTGAGCAGGTGGCCCTTGCGGCGAACATCCCGGGTCGAGGTAGCCACGGTCGCCGTCGCTGTCAGAACGGCGGTGGCGATGAGAGAAACTCCCACCACAAGCAGCAGGCTGATATAGCCCGCCTCTCTCGAAGCTGCCTGCCGGTTTTTTCTGTCTCCTGATAACATCGATATTACTCCCTTGATGCGGACCCTCCGGTCCGCCCATGCCTTCGCTCCATCAGTTCCCGAGCAGGCCAGGCAAGGCCTTGACCGCTGTCGAGAAAACCCGCCTCAGCTCACTCCCATCACGAAAGGTCCTGCGCATCGAGATGCTGATAGTGAAAAGCGAACCGTCCTTCTCCACTGAGAAACCTTTTTCGTCCAGCTCCCGCAGCGGTACACCCCTGGCAAGCGGCCGAGGCTCTCCCCTCACAGCGCCTGAAAGATCGAGCGCCTCCCGCACCAGCTGCCCCTCGACAACACGAAAACGGGCAGACCAGCCCGCCCGCCACTCTCCGCTATTGTCACAGGCCCCCCAGCGAAAAGCTTCGGAATAGGGTCCGCAGGTCTTGAGCACCAGGATATCGTTGCCATCGGCGTGGGTGGAGATCTCGGCCAGGTCGGGGTTCGAAGACCGCAGCTCCCGGCGCAGGGCGCCGAAGCTACGATGGACCTGGGCGTTCAGGTCCGCCTGCCGGACAATGGACTCGCTGGAGCCCGCCGCGCCCGACAGGGCCTGCCCGAGCGTGAGAACGCAGAGCACCCCGACGGCTACCGCGACGCAGACCTCCAGCAGGCTGAAGCCCGCCTCGGACTGCCGCGGGGCAATCCTGCCCACCGTGTAAAACTGTTTTTCCGCTCGAACCATCTGAATCTCCTATCGTCGCGTGACCAGCAGAACGCCACGAGTCTCTACCGCCCTATTGCCCTGATGCCTAACCCGGACCGAGAGCTTGAGAAGACCCGGTCCCTGGGGCGTCACGTTGATCTCGGCCCTATGCCCTCCCTCATCGATCCAGGTCTCATCAAAACCGGGGAGTGACTCAAAAGATGTAGACCGCAGCTCCTCCATGACACGCGAGAGGAGCAGTTGGCTCTCGACCCTGACTCCATCCGTGCGCTGCCCGATCGCCGCGCTCGAAAGCGAGCCGAGTGTGCCGATGAGCACGGCGCCGAGGATCACCGTCGAGAGGGCCATCTCCAGCAGACTGAAGCCGCCCTGGCGTCTCATGCAGAATTTCTCATTTCTTTCCAATGCCAGCATCGTCAACCGTTCAACCTCCGAGCTTTCTTCAGGGATTCAGCTCCATCGATACACCTTTCCCCCCACAGATCCCTTTCAAGCGCCATGCCAGCCCGGGCAATAATCGCAAGTCCCTTTGCCATCAGCACATCGAGATTTCTCCCGCATCCCCTACAGGCAAAGAACGACACCTTCAGCGCCGTGATCTGTCAAAAGTGACAATCAGTGTCACCCGCCGAATGAAATCTTCTTCATCCAAAATGGAGCCGTGATAAGCTTCTCCCCGGTGAGCGAAGGACTGGAGGAAACAGGCGAGCCGGCAACCCGGGACACCATGGCGATACAAATCATCCGCGATCAAGCGGGCGCGAGAGTCATCGATGGAGAGATTCTCCTGAGCAGGGTGCTCAGGAGACCAGGTCCGACCGGAACCCTCTTTGACACGCTGGCCGCCTCGGCCGCCTGCCTCTCTGACGGTTCACCGATAGCGGTTCTCGGCTTTGGAGCCGGGGGGGTCGTCGCTCCCCTGCGCGCCATGGGCTGTGACTGCCGTATCACGGGTGTCGATCTCTGGGCTGACGGCGAAGTTCTCTTTCGCGAGCTCTCCGGCAGCTGGAGCGGCCCGGTCGACTTCTCTGCTTCGGAGGCCTGCCAATGGCTTCGAAGACGCCGGGGCCGCTACGGCCTGGTCATCGAAGATCTTTCCGAACCACACCCCCGGCTGGGAGCCTGCAAGCCATGGGCCAGCTTCGATGAGCTGCCCCGGCTGATCTCAAAGAAGCTGCGGCCGGATGGAGCGGCCATCTTCAACCTCCTGCCCTGGCCGGATGCTTCCTGGCCGGCCATTCTCACGATGGTTTCACGCCCCTGGCCCGAGGCCCGCGTCATCGAGTTCGAAGACTATGAGAACCGCCTGCTCCTGGCCGCCAACCGCCTGGAGACGGCGACAGGACTCTCGCGGAAGATCAGGAGCCTATTGAAGAAAATCGGCTCCAGCCTCGACAGACGGTTCAGGGTAAGAAATCTGAAATCGATCTGAGCAGGCCGCTCAGCGCTCCTGGTTTCTCCACAACACAGCCCAATGCGCCAGGGTGTCCTCCTTGCGCCTGGCCATGGTCATATTGCCGACCACGAGATCGACGTCCCCATCCCCATCGTAATCGCCGAGATCGAGCGTTGGGTGAAAAGTGGTAAACTTCTCCAGCGAATAGCGCTCAAAGTGCCCCGGCCTGACCTGCTCCAGCCAGATTAGCGATTCCATGAATTCCGAACCCGGGGTCTCCTTCCTGATGTAGGGCAGGAAGACGCTGGCGAAGACGTCAACATCTCCATCTCCGTCGATATCCGCCGCCTTCGCCGCGTTGCAGCCGTAGAGCTTCGTCAGGGCATGGGGCCTGAATGGAAAGCCGCCCGAGTTCTCCAGCCACTGGATGCCATGGTAGGGCTTCGGAATGAAATCATCGAGGCTGTCGCCATTGCTCGAGAGAATATCGAGATCTCCATCACCGTCCATATCGACCAGCTGGATACCGGTGGAGCCCCAATTCGGATGGGGAGCCCTGAAGATGGTCTCCTTCCTGAATTCTCCGCTTCCATCGTTGAGGAAGGCGACGATCGTCTCATGGTGCTGGGATATCAACGCCACGAAATCCTGGTCGCCATCGCCGTCGAGGTCAACGACCGGGACGTGGATCGCCCCGGGACGCGGATCGAGTACGTGCGGCACGAACCGGGGAGTTGAATAGTCGGTGGTCTCGTTATCAAGCAGCAGGATATTTCCCACCTTCCGCCACCCGAAAACCGCGACAACGATATCGAGGTCTCCATCGGAGTCAAAATCCGCCGCCTGGCAATGTGCTACGCGTCCCAGCCCGGCAGCCAGGGGGATGACCTTGAAGTCCCCCTCGGCATCGCCGCGGAACCACAACACGCTGCCGTTCTCGGCATCCGATGGGGTCACCGTACCGAGGTCGGAGACCAGCAGGTCCCGATGTCCATCACGATCGAGATCGACCACCTCGGCCGTACAGGGATTGGAGCCCCGGCCAAGCACCCGGATATCGAGAGGCTCGAGGTAGGGTCTCGCCGCCAGGACCATGCCGAACCGCATTTCACAGATCAGCAGGTCGAGACGATCATCCCTCGACAGGTGCACCAGGCGGGCGCTGGAAACCCCCGGGTAGGATTCGAGCCCGCTAATCCGCACCCCGACGGCCTCGAAATCAAGAGACTCGCTTCCCTTGCCGACCGTATGCGAGAGACCCGGTAGCTCCAGCGGGGCGCGACTGGTGTAATAGCTCACCACCTCCTGCCTCGGGGGCAGCCCCTGCGGCAGCTCTTTCTCCGAGCCCCGGGTGAGCTCGTACATCTCATCGATCTTGCGCTCCCACATTCCGCGAGGAAGCGTTCCGGGAGGAGGAAGGAGATGACAGGCGGAGCAGAAGACCTCCACCCTCTCCTCGGAAGTAGGCACCCCCACAGGCGGCGCGACCCCCCTCTCACAGGAGCCGAGGAAGAGGAGCGCGCCCAGGAGCGTCAAACACCTCGGGAGCGCGGGCTGTATGGCTGGCGACTGCATAGCCGGATTCTACAGCTAAAACGCCCTTCGAAAAGCCTCCCTGCGAAGATTGCTCTACTTGTCGCGGGTGAGAGGAACCTCGCGGAAGATTCGCGACTTGTCACGCTCGTAGTAAAGCTTGCCGTTGATGAAGGCCTTGAGGACGAAGCTGCGGTAATCGAGGGGATGGCCGCTGAGGATGAGCAGGTCGGCGTCCTTTCCCTTCTCGATACTGCCGAGACGATCATCCACCCGGAGAATACGGGCGGGATTCAGAGTGATGGCCTCCAGGGCATCTTCATTGCTCATTCCGCCGCGAACGGCGAAGGCCGCGTCAACGTGCAAGGTCGCCAGGTCGCGGCCGGCCAGGCCGCTCAGGGTAATTCCCCTGCGGTAGGGCAGGATCGACACCAGGCAGCCGGCGCGGGCGAAGGCGGCGGGACGCCGCACGGGAGCCATTTGTCCCTTCTCAAAAACCGGCCCGGTGGTGTTGAAGTCGAAGTCGCGCCCCCTGGACTTCACCAGCACCGGAACGTTCCCGGCCGCCAGGTCCGCGGCCATCATCCAGGCATCCTTGGGCTCGTTGAGAACGACATCAAAACCGTATTCCTTGCTCAGCGAGAGCACGATCTTCACTTCGTGGTTGTTCGCCGGAGAAAAGACCGTCGGACGGGTATTTTCCAGAACCGCGACGTAGAGCTTGAGGCTCGAGCTGAGCTTCGGCTCCTTGGCCTTCTTGGCCCGGGCCTCAGCACGGCTGGCCAGGTACTTCTTCGCCTGGCTGAAGCGCTCTCTCATCAGGAAATAATTGAGCTCAAGCTGGCGCGTGGGGAGCGAGAAGTAGTTCATCGCCGGCTCCCTTACCAGCATCCCGCCCAGGTCGCCGCGGGTGAGCTTGATAATGGCTGAATTGGAGCCTCCGGAGAGCGGCCTGTCCTGTCCGAAGCCGCCGAAAAACGGCGCGGGGAGAGCCTGCACTGTCGTGATCCCGCTGGCGAGTGCTATTGCCAGCTCACGGTCCCAGGGGTTCAGCCCGTTCTTGATATTTCCCGAGCTGGTCTCGATACCCACCCCCATGGAAACCACCGAAACGAATCCCGGGCAGACATACAGGCCCTCGCCCTTGTGGACCTCGGCACCCTCGGGAGGATCGAGCTCCGCTCCCACCTCGAGGATCTTTCCGTCTTTCCAGGTCACGGTTCCCCTGCGCACCATCGGCCCGGACACCGGGAGAACGGTGGCTCCGACAACCGCGTGAACGGAGGACTTCTTCTTCTCCTCCGCCTTGTCCTTCTTCTCCTGGGCTCCGACAGCGGAGGAGAAAAACATCGCCAACGATAACGCCGCCAGGAAGTTCATGACTCTAAAGGCCCGGGGTTTCATGCTCATCGAACCGCCTCCCCACTCAGCTTGCCGGTTGCCGGATCATCCTCGAATACTTTCCTGCCCTCGACATAGACCGAGAGCATCCTCGCGGCGCCCGAGAGCGGGTCCCTGTCGTAGCAAACGAAATTGGCGAGCCCTCCCTTCGAGAGGCTTCCCACCTTCGAGTCGAGACCGACGAGGCCTGCCGGAACAGTGGTAACGCCGGCGAGGGCCTCATGAGGAAGAACACCCGACTTGACCATTGCCGCCAGGTGGAAGAAGACCTCCCGATGGCCGTCGATGGTATCGCGGAGGGGAACGAACGCGACAGGCATCCCGGCCTCCAGGAACAACTTCGCGGTGTTGACATATACGCTGGTATCAGGAAGCCGCCCCATGCGTGGCTCCAGGATGACGGCCGTGATCTGCTTCCGGCGCTCGAGAATCAGCTCGACCAGCTCCGGAGGCTGCGGCCCCGTCACCAGGACAAACTGGAACTTCATGGGCAATGAGTCCAGGAAGGCGAAGAGGTGGGAGATCGCGGCCGGGCTCGTTACCCGGACAAAAGCCTTCTTCTCGCCCTTGAACAGCAGCGTCAGGGGATCAGGCGCCTTCGGCTTGGCCGGCGCCTTGGCCGGCGCCTTGGCGGGAGCCTGCGCGGGCGGCTTGGCGGCAGGCTTGGCAGGCGGCTTCTTTTCACCTTCCGCCGGCTTGGTGCCCTTCTTCTTCGCCTCCTCGGCCTTCTTTCGAGCCTCCTCCTCGGCCTTCTTCTTCGCCGCCTTCTCCTTGAGAATATCGTCGACCGCCTTCTTCAGGTACCTGTTGCCCGCGTCGTACCAGGTCTTTCCCGATGCGAATCCCAGCATGAGATATGCCGAGTCGGACAGCACCAGCTCCTTGGCCTCTTTCTCTTTTCCAAGGGCAGGCCTGATGACCGATGCCTGCCCGGCGATGATCCCCTTCGTGTCATTGGGGACTACCGCGAAGGTCGTATACCCGGTTCGTCCAAGGCGCCTGTAGATCTCGTGCTTCAGGTTCAAGGCCGAGAGCCCGACGGATTTGCGACCATCGGTCGGCGAGGAATTCGATTGCGAGGCCCGGCCGGGCCCTGACCTGTAATTATTCTGGCTGATGGCGCTGAGCGGATTCACCAGGCCGGGAAGTATGACCGTATCGGCGAGCTCGACAACCTTCGCTCCTTCCGGAGGCTTCGCATCGCCGGCGAGAACGTCCTCCACCTTGCCATCGCGCACGATGAGCAGGCCTGGAGCTGTGACCTCCCCGGCGGAACGAACGATCTTCGCGGCCCGGTAGGCGACAAGCTCATCGGCCCCGAGAAACGCGGGACTCGAGGCGAACAACAGCGCCGGCAAAAACAGCCGGGCGGCCCACGCGCCGCCGCGTACCGCATTGATATGACCTTGTGTTGTTTTCATTTTCATGACAGGGCGCAGCGGACTCAGAACCGCTGGGGCTCCTTGCTGGTATCGTAGGCTATCTTTCCATTCACCATCGTCAGCACGACCGATTGGCGCGGATCGAGCGGATCTCCCGTCCAGATGACTATGTCCGCGTCCTTGCCGGCCTCCAGGCTGCCGATCCTCTTTTCCATTCCAAGTGCGCGGGCGGCGTGGATGGTAATCCCCGCGAGCGCCACATCTTCCTTCAGTCCAAACCGGACAGCCATGGACGCCTGGTAGATGAGCTCCTCGGCCGGAACAACGGGAGCGTCGGTATTGACGCCGACCGTCTTGATTCCTCCGCGATACCATTCGTAGGCGAGGCCCCGAAAACCGCCGAGACGGTTGTCCCAACGGAACTCCCGTGGGCCGTTCATCACCTGGATACCGCGCCTGGCGACCTCGGGAGCGAGCTCGAATCCATCAAAGGTCCCGTGGTCTATTACCACCCAGAGCCCCATCTCATCATGCAGAATCCTGAGAGTGGAGAGGATCAGGTGGTAGCCCTGGGTATGAACCACCACCGGGTATTCCTTGTGGAACAGGCCGCGGAACATCTCCAGACGGGGATTCCTGAGCGGCTTCTTCTTCGTCTTGTCCGCCTCCCAGGCATCCCAGGCCTCGGTGTAGAGCTTGCCCTCTTTCAGGGCGTTGCGGATCAACCAGTTCATGCCGAGCCTGGAATAGCCGATGTCCCCTCCTCGCCGCTCGGGATTCCCCCCCTGGGCGATCTTCAGGGCGCCCGGGAAGCGTATGAGCATCTCGCTGAGGTCTTTTCCAGCGGTCTTGATGAGGGTTCCGAAGCCGCCCATGTTCGTGCCGCTTCCGGGAATGAAGAGGGCCGTGGTCACGCCCCCGGCCTGCGCCCTCTTGAGCAGCGCGTTGCGGGGCATGACGTTGTCGAGGGTCCTGAAGCCNGGATTCACAGGGTAGACCATGTCGTTGAGATCACCGCCGGCGATATGGGAGTGGAGCTCGACAAAGCCGGGGACAATCCAACGTTCGCCGGCATCGATGAGCTTGTAGCCCGCGGGCGGCTTCCAGCCCGGCCCGGGAGCGGAGACGAGCTTCTCGATGCGGCCGCCGGAGACGAGCACGACGGCTCCCTCGAGCGTTCCCTTCGTCACGGTGACGACCTTGCCCCCGCGAATAGCCCATTTCTCCGCGACGGGCTCTTCGCCACGACAAAGCGGCAAGGCGTAAACGCTCAACGCGAGCAGAAGCATGACGGTATTGCGGGATCTAATCATTGCCATCAACCTGTCCTTTGAACTCTTCGACTCCATGCACCAGCTTTCCATCGACCATGACCCCGAGCACCCTGGAGGTGACGGAGAAGGGCTCGCCCGAGAGTATGACCAGGTCGGCATCCTTGCCCTTCTCGATGCTGCCGACCCTGTCGGAGATTCCGAACTGCTTCGCCGGCACCGAGGTCATCGAACGCAGGGCTGACCTCGAATTCCAACCTTCACGAACCGCGTAGGAGACCTGCAGGGGCAGCAGCCTGGCCCCATCGGCGACGCGGGAACGAACCGAGAGCGTGATACCGAGAGCGTTCAATTCCCGGGGCCAGTTGACCGACTGGTTGTCCTGCTTGACGATCAGCGGGGTCTGCAGGACGATTCCCCCCGTCTTCGAGAGGAGCATGCCTGCCAGCGCACCGAGATCTTCATCCCTTTTCAGCGATGAGAGGCCGCTGCAGAGAACACGGATGCCATACTGGTCCTTGTACAGCGCGATGACGCCGGACACAGCCGAAGCTGTAGACACCTCGACGAGGGCGGGAACGTCTCCCTTGAAGAGCGCCCTGTAGGGCTCATAGGCATCCTGGACCTTGGGAGCCTTGTCCTTGAATTCTTCGCCCTTTTTCTCAGCGGCCTCCTTCTTCTGTTTGAACTTAACCCAGCTGTCGTGGTAGCTCTTGGCGGTCTTCAGGGTCTTGCTCGATGATTTCGTGAAATACTGCGCCGCGTAGGGTTTGAGGACCGCCTCGGCGGGATCTGCCGCGGCGAGCTTGAGAGCCGAGACCTGGCCTGCGCCGGGAGGCGTTATCAGGGCCGTGGTGATACCCGCCTTCACCAGCTCCATGAGCGCCGGGTCCCCCGGGTCGATGGAATCAACGAGCCGGAAGCCGGCCGCCGTTCCCGCTCCCGAGCTGCCCTTGCCCACTCCAAGGCTCGGAACCAGGGATTCCGCCCGGGTCCCGGCCGTGCCGCCGGCATCGATCAGCCCGGGTATGACCGTCTGGGAGGAGGCGTCTATTACACGCGCGGCTTTTTCTCCGGTCTCCAGGATCAATCCCGCTCCGGCGTACTCAATCTTGCCGTTCCTGACGATCACGATACCGTTGGAGTGCTCCGAGCCAGCTCCCGTAATGAGACGTCCGGCACGGATCACGGTACAGTCCCCGGTGACCGCCGGAGCGCGGTTGAAAACCAGCTCTCCATCGATGAATACGGCCTGCACCCGGTTATCCGCTCCCAGCGGGTCCCCGCCAAGAACGATCAGGTCCGCATCCTTGCCCACAGAGATGCTGCCGATGCGGTCATCCACCCCGAGAATCCCGGCGGGATTCAGCGTGACGGCGCGCAGAGCCTCCATGGGCTCCATTCCCATGCGTACCGCCGCGGCAGCCTGCAGGAGCAGATTCTTCACCTCGACATCCGTCGGACTGTTGAGAATCACCCTGACCCCTGCCTGATGCATCCGCAGGATCGATTCCTCCCGAAGCCGTCCCTCCAGGGACGGGGTCTGCAGGTCTCCACCGGGCAGCTTTCCAGCCTGGAACGCTCCCGGGAAGATAACCGGAACCTTCATCCTGGCAAGCCAGGCGGTCAGGCGTTCCGCCTCGGCGCCGCCTTCGATGACGATCTTGATATCCGCCTCGCGGGCCAGCTCGAGAATATGGTAGATGTCCCGCGCCTTGTTGACGCGAACCCGAAGATGGTCACGGCCCTCTACGACCGGGTAGAGACCTGAAGAGAGGCCATCGTAGGCGGGGACCGCGGAACCATCCTTGAGATGCCTGGCGAGGGAAGCTCCCCAGGCGCGGGTTCTCGCAAGCACCTGCCTCAGCGCCAGGAACTCTCCGGCGCGAGACTGGGGCAGCGGCGGAAATATAACCTCGAAGGGATTGTCCGGTGAGGCCCCTACCGGGGGGATGTAGATCGAAGGTTGAAGCCGAGACAACTCCCCGAGGGTCACCTGCAGGCCGCTGGAGGCTGAAACGACCCGCTGCCTTGGGTCCTTCGCAGAGCCTGCCGTCTTGACCACGGCCCCCTGCCCTGAGATAAGCCGTGTCCTCGTCGTCGAGGCGGGAATTCCGGGAGAGAGGTAGACCGATGTGACCCCACCCTCGAGAAGCTCCCTGTTCTTACGATAAAAATCCCAGCCATCCAGGGCCCGGACCTGGGGAGACAAGCTCCCGAGCGTATCCCTATTGTCGCTTGCCAACGTCGTCTCGGCATCGAGAAGCCCGGGAAGCACGACGTAGCCACCAAGGTCATAGACCTTCATGCCGGCGGGGATCTTGACGTCTTTCCCAAGGGCCTTGATCTTTCCAGACTCGACCAGGAGGATTGAACTCTCCAGGACCTCCCCCGAGATCGTATAGATGGTCGCGCCGCGCAGGGCGAAGCTACGGCCCGAGGCCTCCTCGCCGCCGCGAAGCACGGCAGGCGACAAGAACGCGACCAGCAAGACTGCCGGCAGCCATACCGCACCCACAAGCCCCCTGGCTGTTCTCGGTTTCGGTTGATTGGATGGTTTTCTCATGTCTCTTCGTTTGCCGATCCTGTTTGCTCGGCGCCGTCTCAGAATGGCCTCTCGGGGTCCTTCAAGAGCCGCTCGATGTCACGATCCTTACCTCGATCGTAAACCTCCCTGCCCTCGATAAAGACCCTCTCAACCCAGCTGCGGGCATCGAGCGGATCTCCCGAGAAGATGGCTATATTGGCATCCTTGCCAACCTCCAACGAGCCGAGTCGATGGTCGAGACGGAGGAGCTTCGCAGGAATGATCGTGATCGTCTCGAGCGCCTTGTCCCTGGGCATGCCGTATTGCACCAGCAGCGCCGCCTGGTACCAGTGATGGTAGGGACCACTGCGACCGAAGTAGGGGCCCGTATTGAAGCTCGTGTCGGTAAACACCTGCAGCGCGAAGGAGATTCCCGCCTTGTGAAGCAGCACCGGGGTTATATGACGCTTCTCCGCACCGGTCTCATCATCTCGATCCCAGACCTCCAGCAGCGGGTTGAGGACCACCGGTCCCAGGTTCTTGCGCACAGCCAGGATATCTCCGAGCTTCCAGGCATCCGGCCCGAGCACAAGGGTCGCGTCAATGTGGTTGTTGTCGATGAGCTCGAAAGCCTTGAAGACATCGGAGGCTGTCGGACAGTTGATGAAGGCCCTGAGCTCTCCCTTCACAAGGGCCCGCATCGGCCTGTCGCGCTCGGACACCTTGTCGTGCGGGACCTTCTTCCAATCGATCTCGCCCCAGCTCGGACGCGTGTTTACCAGGTCGGTAAGCGAGAGCTTCTTCCTCTCCACAAGAGGAGCCTGTCCCCCCGTTCCCTGGATTGCCTTCATCCTCGTATAGAAATCGTAGAAGGTCTTGCGCAGGGCGGCCAT
Source organism: Planctomycetota bacterium (assembly GCA_002695115.1). Lineage (GTDB taxonomy): Bacteria > Planctomycetota > UBA8108 > UBA8108 > UBA8108 > UBA8108. The sequence continues at coordinate 49,288 of NZOA01000058.1, read as the reverse complement.
ATTCCCCATCCGGTTCTCGCCGGAGGCGGGCTGGAGGGAGAGCTTCATGGCCGAGGGTGTCTGCACCACGAGCTCGGTGACCGTCTTTCCACTGGTACGGATGACTGCTCCCTGGCCACCAAAGCGCGTAACGTTTCCAGCGATACAGTGAATGCTGGTAACCCCGTGGCGCAGCGCGTTCCTGAGCCCCGGCGACGATGGATCGATGCCGTCAAGAACGCTCACGTAGGGAACATTGGCGAGACGCTCATTGGACAGTCGAAGCCCGTTGACGCTGTGGGCGTCAACGATGCCGGGCATGGCCACCGCCCGCGGCATATCCACCACGCGCGCCGTGCGCGGAATCTCGACATCGGAGCCGATGGCCTTGATGGTGCCGCCTTCCATGACGATGACGGCCTTCTCGATCTCCTTGCCGGCCACTGTGATCGCCCGCCCCACCTTGAGCGCGACAACCTCATCGGGTTGCGCGGCGAGACTGGCGGTGAGAATCATGATCGGGGTAATGAAATTCATGTCTTTTCCTGTAGTTCGCTTTCAAAAATCCCCTTGCGGGGCCAATGATCTTCGTTTGTTCACTCTTGCACGGGGACGCTCAATAGCCGGCGCTCCCTTGAACGGATCAGCGACAAGCTCGCCGTTCACCATGACCCAGAGTACGCCCGCCTTCAGATCGAAGGGCGAGCCCGCGAAGGCGACGAGGTCCGCATCCTTGCCGGGCTGGAGACTGCCGACCCTGGTGCTGACGCCCAGGAGACGCGCCGCGCCCAGCGTGAGGGCCTCCAGGGCCGCGGCCTCATCAAGGCCACGGCGAACGCACCAGGTCACCCGCTCCCTCAGCAGAGGAACGGAAGAGGCGGAGTCCGAATAGAACGCGAAGGGAACCCCCGCCTTGTGCAATTCGGCAGGGAGCCGGGCACCCAGGTTGAGGTTCGCCTCCAGCTCACTGCCTGACCACCTCTCAGCGGCGCTGAGAAGGACAGCCGTCTTTTTCTCTTTGAGGAGATCCACCAGGTGAAGCGCCTCCCTGGCTCCTTCCAGCTGGATCTTCAATCCAAACTCTCCGGCGATTCGAAGAGCCGTCAGGATCTCGTAGCGGGTCTGGGCACGGACCCTGAGCACACGCTTGCCGGCACGAACTTCACTGAGTACACCTCGCTCGGCCGTCGTCAACATATCCTTCAGGTCACCGACCGCCTGGCTCCTGTCCCAGCCCGCGGGATCCGCCTCCAGCAGCGCCCTCCTGGCCAGGAAAACCGTACCCATCCTCGTGGTGGGTATGCGGTACAGATAGGTGCTTGGCCGGCCTGATCGAAGTTGCCGGTTACCGGAGCTCGCCATCTCCGTCAGGCACATGGAGAGAAAAGAAGCCTCCTCCAGGACCGCACTGGAGAGCTCATCTCCGTATGTCTTGATCACCCCGCCGAGACCGCCGATTACGTTACGGTCTCCGGGAGTGATCGCCGCGGTGGTCACGCCACCCTGGAGCGCCCTCCGGCGGTCGATGCTGTGAAGATCGATGCCGAAGAGGGCCGGCAGGTCTGGGGTCATCTCCCGAAATTCGTCAGCTCGCCGCCCGCTCACCCCCATCCCGGAGCCCGCGTCGATGAATCCTGGACAGATGCTGCCCGGAACATCGATGACCAGGAGGCCGGGAGTCGCCTTGTCGATATCTATCCTTTTGCCAAGCTGGACAATCTTCCCGGCGCGAATCAGCACCTGCCCGGGCTCGAGAGCCGCGCCCGAGACCGTGTAGACCTTCCTGGCTCTCACCAGGATGGTTGACTCCGCCGCATCAGCTACAGCCACGGGATCCTCAACGGCAGCCGCGACCACCGGCGTCGGTGGCGCCTCGGCGCCCTCATCATTTCCTGACAGCTTCACCTTTCCCGCGACTGCCCGCCCGTTTTCGTAGACGACCTCTCCATCGATGAGAACCATGCTGACCGACGCGGTGAGAGTCAGCGGATTTCCATCCCAGACAACCAGGTCCGCATCGGCGCCCTTTTCGAGGCGTCCGATCCGCCCTTCCACACCGTACATCGCGGCCGGATGCGTGGTGAGTGAACGAAGCGCCTCCGCCTCGCTCAACCCGTACAGGATGGCCAGGACCGCAGAGCTCAGCGGATCGATCAAGGTTCCGCTGGTCGCCCAGGAGAAGGGAATTCCCGTCTCTTCGAGAATCGCCGGGGCCCGCAAGACCCTCTCGGGTTCCTCTATCGAGTACGGACCCAGGATTGCCCTCGATCCCCTGGGCAGCCGGCCGAAGGTTCGTCCATCGGTTCCTACACCCTCGAGAAACGTGACCGGCACGCCGTGGGCGCTCGCCAACGCGAAGGAACGCTCGGCCTGGGTGATGGTCTCGAAGTAGGCGACCACAGGTGCCCGCGACCCCGCGGCTTTCCCGCCGAAGCGAACTTTCAACCAGCTCGCGAAGGCCTCGCCCGCGCCACTGTGCGCGGTTGGGTAGCGCGGCAGGGCCAGGTTGGGAACCAGGGATGTCTTCGCCGCGGCCTTCCGTTTCAGAACCCGCAGGGGGACCCCTCCGGGCAGAAGCTTGACAAGGCTGATCTCTCCGCCGACCACGTTGTTGCGTCCCGGACTCAGGGCCACGGTCGTCACTCCCCGGGATAGGAGGGTCGCCAGCTCACCGTCCCAGGGGTCAAAGCTGTCAAGAACACGCAGCCCTTCATTCACCGCGACGGACAGGTCATCGACATCACCCTTGAGGGTAATATGCGAGTGCGCGTCGATAAAACCGGGCAGCAGGCAGCGGCCGGCGAGATCGAAGACCGCGTGCCGCGGCTCCTCCTTGACGGGATCGGTCGTCACCTTCTCGATCTTGCCGTTGTGGAGCACCACCGTCGCTTTCTCCATCACCTCCAGACCCCCGGGCGCAGCTCGCATGACAACCGCGTTCTTCAGGATCGTTGGGCCCCCAGGAATCCACCCGTTGCCGTGTTTCTTTATCGCATCGAAGCTCAATCCCGCCGCAGGCCCCCTGTCGGCTTTTTCAGCCGGGCTCCGGCTCTCTTCGCCGACTCTTCCCTCGACGACGACCGAGATGACCCGGCTTCGGACATCCATCGGAGGGCCATCGAGCAGAACCAGGTCCGCGTCTTTTCCCTTCTCGATGGAGCCAATTTTCTTTTCCAGTCCCAGCCGCTTCGCGGGCCGCAGGGTAATCGCCTGCAGCGCCTTGCTGGAATCGAGACCGCCTCGCACCGCGGCGCAAGCCTGCAGACGAAGATACCTCGAACCCACTCCGGAGGCCGCCCCGGAGGTGATCACCAGGGGTACTCCAGCGTCTTCGAAAACACCCGCAAGGCGCTCGCTCTCCGCCCTGCGACGCAGGTCCCAGGCACCCTGGAGAACCGGCCCGAGAGCGGCCGTGAGGCCGGAAGCCGCCAGCTCCCCAGCCACGCTCCCGGCGCGCCCGGCGCCCAGAAGGGTGAAGTCCAGCTTGAACTCTTTGTGCAGACGCAGAGCGTAACGAACATCGTCGGCACGATGGGCCTCGATGAAGACGGTAAGCTTACCCTTCAATACCCTGCTGAGCGCCTCGAGGACAATGTCGAGCTTGGGCCTCTTTGGAGCCTTGGGAGGGGCCTTGGCAGCGGTGGATTTTGACGCGGGGGGGGTTTTTTTTGGCTCTTTTTTCTCCTCCGCCGGGGGTGGAACGGGAGCCTTCTTTTCTTCTTTCCCTTCCTTCTTCTCTTCCTTCTTCTCTTCCTTCTTCTGCCCAGATCCTCCAGCGGTTTTTTTCTTCTTCAGTCCGTCGTTGAATTTACCGGCGGCCTTATTGTACTTCTCCACTTCCTTCCAGTAGTTCTCCCAGGACTCGCTGTAATTGCGAGCGGCCACCAGCTGCCTCCTGAGTGCGTAATATTGTTCGAGACGCTGAGCGCTGGTCGAGGTCGACCCGGCAATTCCCAGGGAGAGCACGATGTGGGATTCTCTCCCGAGCAGCAACTCGTTGAGCGCGACAGAGGACCCGTTGCGCCTCCGGAGCTTCAGGACAGCTCCGAGGCTGCTCTGGGCGCTACCGCCCGCCCCGCTGACAGCGACCGTCGTAACGCCCTCCTCACGGGCGCGGCCCCAGTCCTCGAAGGAATCGAGACCATCCGCCACGGCAATCCGGGCATCCACCCCGAAAGCGCCTCTAGATTCAGGCACGAGCTCGAGGCTGCGCAGGTCAACCATCCCCGGCATCAGGTGAAGTCCACTCGCATCGATCCGCTCCGCGCCAGCCGGGATCTCCACCTCTCCATCCTTGCCGACCTCCGCGATGCGCCCGTCGGAGACCAGCACGGTGGCGGCCTCCAATACCTCTCCATTGCCGACATGCACTGTCGCCGAGGTGATCACGAGCTCCGCCGCGGACGCCACCGAAAATACCAGGCAGCTGGCCACCAGGAAAAATATGGCGTGGACTGAGCGAAGCGGCCGAACGCGTTCAATCGCCGGACACCCCCTCGTCAGTATTGTGTTTTTGCGCAATCGCGCGCGTAGAAATGAACTCACGCTACGCAAAGCGCTGGAAATATAGATCACTGATTATTCAGACAGGTAAAGGTGAAAGCTCTAATGAGCCCACCGATAGAAGGCTCCTCGTTGCTCGTTGAAGAATCATTTTATATGGTCTCACGGGGGTTGTAAATCACGACAACAGCTATGCTACCGGAGAAAATGAAGCAATCTTCGTGCCCACCGGAGTGAAAACGAGGCCTGGGCGGATGAGCAAAGGTATTCACCCACCGTTGGTTTTCTATTGATAGAAGTGTCCATGCCTGCTTAGTATGCGCCGTTTATCCCGAAGTGCAGATTATTCCGGAAGGCGCCATGAACGAGACGAACTCAGCTGACAACGCAACCCTCGAAGAGTTGGCCGTCAATACGATCAGGGTCCTGTCTTTCGAATGTGTACAGAAAGCCAATTCAGGACACCCCGGGTTGCCGATGGGGTGTGCCGACCTGGCCTACACGCTCTTCACCAGCAGTCTCAAATTTGACCCGAAAGCGCCCGGATGGCCTGATAGAGACCGTTTCGTGCTCTCGGCGGGACACGGCTCGATGCTGATCTACTCCATGCTCCATCTTTGCGGCTACGATCTGCCGCTTGAAGAGTTGAGGAACTTCAGACAGTGGGGTTCGATGACCCCGGGACACCCCGAATACGGCGATACTCCCGGAATCGAGACGACGACCGGGCCGCTGGGACAAGGAACAGCCAATGCCGTCGGCCTCGCCCTTGCCGAAAGTCTGCTGGCCGCACGATTTAACACTCCCGAGCACAAGCTCGTCGATCATTTCACCTACGCTCTGGTCAGCGATGGAGACCTGATGGAGGGGCTCTCCCACGAGGCGGCATCCCTCGCCGGACATCTCGGTCTTGGGAAACTTGTCTATTTGTTCGACAGCAATGCCATCACCATCGAAGGCGGAACCGAGCTCGCCAGCAGTGAGGATACGGCGAAGCGTTTCGAGAGCTACGGCTGGCAGGTCCAGTCGATTGACGGACATGATCGACAGGCCATCGCCGGAGCCCTCGAGGCCGCGCGGGCCGAAACCGCCAGGCCCAGCATCATCATCGCCACGACCACCATCGGATTCGGCAGCCCCAATAAGGCCGGGAGCTCAGGCGTACACGGCTCTCCCCTCGGAGACGAGGAGTGCGAACTGACCCGCAAAGCTCTCGGCTGGAATCACCCCGAGTGCTCGGTTCCCGACGAGGTCAGGCCGCTTTTCCTCGAGCCCGGCAATCGTGGAGGTGAAAAACACGCCGCCTGGAAGCAGTTGCTGAAAGACTACCGGGAGAAAAACCCCGAGCTGGCCGCGGAGTGGAACCGGATGCAGAGCGGAGAGCTCCCGAGCGACCTGCGCGAGAAGCTTCCCGTATTCGAAAGCTCCGAAGGCAGCATCGCGACGCGGGCCGCCTCGGGAAAGGTGATCAACGCGATCGCCGAGGCTCTCCCGGAGTTGATTGGCGGCTCCGCCGACCTGGCCCCATCGAACAATACGATGGTCAAGGAGCAGGACTCCATCGAGAGCGCCAGGATGGACGGACGCAATATGCACTTCGGCATCCGTGAGCACGCCATGGGCGCCATGATGAACGGCATGGCCCTGCATGGAGGCGTTCGTCCCTACGGCGGCACCTTCCTCGTCTTCAGCGATTACATGAGACCGAGCGTCAGGCTGGCGGCCTTGATGAGGCAACCGGTCATCTATATCTGGACCCACGACAGCATCTTCCTTGGCGAAGACGGCCCAACCCATCAGCCGGTGGAACATCTCGCCGCCCTGCGAGCGATACCGAACCTGCGCGTCTTCCGGCCGGCTGATGCCAATGAGACCGCGATGGCCTGGGCCCTCTCGCTTGAACATGGCACCGGCCCCAGCGCCATACTGCTTTCGAGGCAGGGTCTGCCGATCTATGACGACACCCGCATCGGCCAGGGCTCCGAGAGAGGCGCCTACGTCCTCGACAGGGAAGAAGGCGATAATGGGCCCGACATTATTCTCCTTGCCTCCGGCTCCGAGGTAGCCACCACGCGAGAGGCCGCGGGGCTCCTCCGGGAGCAGGGGATCCAGGCACGGGTGGTCAGCATGCCGTGCTGGGAAGTTTTCGAAACGCAGGCTGATGACTACAGGGAGTCGGTGCTACCCCGGGCGGTGACCGCGCGCGTAGCGGTCGAGGCTGGCTCTCCCTTCGGCTGGGAACGCTACGTCGGCACAGACGGAGTCGTTGTCGGGATGGACCGCTTCGGAGCGTCCGCGCCGATCAAGGATCTCGCCGAGAACTTCGGCTTCACCGCCGGGAATGTCGCCACGCAGGCCAGGACCCTGCTGGGGAGCTGAGAGAGACCTCAGGCCCGCCAGCCGGAACCCTTCCCATCGGGAAGGAACCGGAATTCCGACTTCGTGCTGCTGGAACGCAGCCGCTGCCGTGTCGTCTCATCCAGCTGGGCGTACTCCTTGAGAAACTCGTGCAGGCTCTGCGCTGTCTCGGCAGAGATCCCGTGTTCCATCTGGCAGGTATCGGCCTCGGCTATGCCCTCGTCCACGCCCAATACCTCGGTGAGGAAATAAACCAGATCGCTATGCCGATGGACCAGGGCCTCGGCCAGCTTTTGCCCCATGGGAGTGAGTGTGATGCCGCGACCATCATCCCGCTCGACCAGGCCGAGCTTCTCGATGCCCTGCACCGCCCGGGTCACCGCCGGCATCCTCACACCCAGCCGCTCAGCTATGTCGGTCACCCGCACCCTCTCCATGCCGGAGGCGAGGTTGAAGATGGTCTCGATATAGTCCTCCTGGGCCGTGGAGAGAACGTCACGGGTCTCTGTCGATTTGTCTTCCTGCTTACCTGTCATCTCACACTCCACTCACTCGGAAATCCGCGCACAAGAGGCAGGATATTTTCCACGGTAGAAGCCTGCCTGGCAAGACGCCAGCTGGCAGCTCCACTAGGTGTCTTTTCTGTATCCCCTCCACAGGCGGTCGAGTACTATTCAGCGGGTAAATTTCCCGCCGGCCTCAAGCCGGAGGAATTTCCCGGTCGATAACCAGTTTCCCGGATCATGAGACACCATTTCCTCCTTCAGGCGGCCCTTGTCCTCACGCTCTCCCTGCCGGCCACGGCGGAAGAAAATAACGCTGAGGCGATCATCGAGAAGCTCGAAAAGGGCGGTGATGCTTCCCGCCTGAGCAGGGAGCTGGCGGGGCTCGGCCCCGACGCGCTCGGAACAATCCGCGCCAGGCTGAAATCAGGTGCCGGCTCCATCACCAGGGCCCTCGAGCTGGCCCGCAACAACATCGTCGCGAAGCAGGTGTCGCGGGTCCTCGAGCGCGGCATTAAATCCCAGCTCTCTTTCGATGGTCAATACAATGAGCTGGCCTCGAACAGGGCTGAGAACATCGAGGCCCTGTTCCACCTGCTCAACGATGAATCGAGCCCCCTGGGCATTCGCCTCAGCAGCTGCCGGGCGCTGGCGGACATAGGGGACAAGAATCTCATCCCCCGGCTTCGACAACTCTATTGGGACCTGCTCCTCGACGCCCGGCTTCGAGAAGAGCTGGGAATCATCCTCGCAGTATTCGGAGACACGCAATCGGTAGAGAAAGAGCTGGCCCGGTATACCAAGTTTGTCGACCACCAGCGAACCCTGGTGAGGCTGAGCGCGAACGTCCAGCTCTCCAATCTCTACTACCGAATCCGCAATTACGCAAAGGCGGTAGAGGCCTACGAGAAGATCCTCGAGCTCTCCGAGAGAATCTACAAGGCTGAACGCCAGGCCGGAATGCCCAAGGAGATTCTGCGGGCAAGGGAAGACCAGCTCAACCTCCACTATTACAACGCCGCCTGTTCCAACAGCCTCAACGGCAGCCTCGAGCGCGCCAGGAAATACCTGCTGAAGGCCGTCCAGGGAAATCCGGAGCACTACGGAAATATCGGCAAGGATGGCGACCTGCTGAAGCTGAGGAAGGATCCGGGCTTCCCCGCCTTCATGAAAAAGCTCGGCAGGCTCTTTGAGGACGAAGAGATCTAGACCCGCCCAGGGTGGCACGGCCCTCTACCTCTCCTCCTCCTTCGCGCCTTTCTCCTTTTCCTTCGCGCGCAGCTTCTCCAGGAGACCATCGGGTATCTTCGGGAGATTCCTCCTGCCCGGCGTGGGATCTTTCCAGGCCCTGAAGGAGCGGCTTCCATCCTGCTTTCTTCCCCAGGAGTTTCCCAGCGGAACACCCCTGAAGGCGCAGCCATGAACCAGGAGGCTCCCCTCCTCCGGCGGCGTGTAGAGACCGATAAACTCTCCGGAATTGGACAGCTTGAAGCTCGTATGCCGACCCCGGTTCTGACCATCTCCATAGAAAACCACGTAGCCGCCCGACTTGACGACAATATCCTCATCGATACGCCACTTCGCCTTTCTTCGCCTGTCGTCGGAAAGATAGAGGCCCTTGAGAGACAGCTCACCATCAGACCCGTTGAAGATCTCGATGAACTCACCCGGGCCATCCGCGCCCCCTCCGGGACGGGGACAGACCTCGTTGATAAACAGCGGCGGCAGGACAGGCAGTGCCAGCGAAAGGGCCGGGGCACCAAGGGGATAGGCCCGCTCCAGCCCGTTCGCCCCCCTGGCCCGATAGTAGTACTCGGTCCGGGGACGATCAGCTTCCTTCTCGAGGGTAAGCAGGTAACGATGTCTCTCATCATCCCAGCTCATCGGGACGCTGCGGTATTCCTTCTCTGTCACGGGACGGTACATCAGCTCGATCTCGGGCCTCTCGCCCCCGCCCGTGCCAAGCGGAGCCTGGAACCTGAAGGAGAGCAGGAGATCCTTGTTGTCCTGGCGAGTGACCCCATGAGAGAAAAAAGGGCTCGGGCACTCTCCCTTCCTCTCCTCACCGGAGACAAAGATCCATCCCCCACCGGCGCCCGGATCCTTTTTCTGAACAATGCCGCGAACCTGGTGACCATGAAAAAAAAAGTCCGAAACGACCAGGCTTCCGGCCAACCCGCGCCGCCAGAGCGCCAGGAGTCCTCCAGCCGCGCGTCGCGATGCCGCCGCCCCGCCCGGCAGCTCGATCCGGAAGCTCGCTCCGGGAGCGAGAACTTCCCGCAGGGAGACAAGGCCGGGATTCTCCGAGAAACCCTCGGAGAACCGGTAGCTCGCCAGGCGCACAGGCTCTCCGGAACGATTGGTCAATTCCACCCAGGCCGCGCCGATGGAGGGATGAAGGGACCAGGCTGAGAAACACACCGGCTCCGTGGGCCGCGCCCTGACCTCGGCGATGAATCCCTTGAGAGCCAGGGACCGCCTGCGATGCGCGGATTTGATCTTCTCGACGGAGCTCTCCAGGGTCACGCCCTCGTCGTATGGCCAGATCAACCTCCAGTCTTCCAGGGAAGAGGCCACCTTGGCGGCGGTCCTGTCGACCAGGACATCGAATCGCCCGGGAGACAGCTCCTCACGCAAGAGGGCCTCCACCCTCTGGAGATAGAGCTCACGAAAAGCCGGCACCTTGAAAAACCGGGTGAAGAGAACCAGCCAGGCTTCCCGCCTGGGCGCTCCAGCTCTCTGGCAGAGAGGAAAGAGCGCCCGCTCCAGCTCTCCCGACGTGAGCTCCCGGATCTCTTTTTCAAGATCACGGATCCCCCAGTCACTGTTGCGATAATCCTCCCTGAACATCTCCCACTTTCCATTCCGAGAATCTCGCAGCAGAAGAAAATCTGTGGGCGCCGGATCCAGCTCTCCACGAACCGCCGAGAACGCCAGGCGATCGATAAATTTCTGCAGGTAGAAGCGGCTCCTGAAAAAGCTCTCGACCTCCCCGGGATGGAGGCGGTTGACCTGCCTGACAAGTTCGTTCACCGACAACAGGTCGCCACTCTTGCCGATCCTGCGCCCTCTCAGGCTCCAATCCGAACGCCAGTGGTCATCGCCGTTGAGCCGGCTCAGGGGGCCGGTCCTGTCAAGCAGGACACGTTTTCGAAACTTGCTGTCGATTCTCTCGATATCGTAACGCAAGCCGAAAAACCGACCGTTGATGAGCACCACGACCGGTTCAGCCATTGCGGCCGGGAGCCCGATGGATTCAGCCGCCAGGGCAGTGAGGCAGTGGCGCATCCGGGTAAAATCCAGCTCCTGCGTACTGAGCAGCAGCACGTCTCTCTTGCGAAAAACCCTGAAGCTGTCCCTGGTCATATCCACCACCAGGCTCTTATGTGCCAGCCACTTTCCGGGCCTCGAATCAAAACCGAGCTCCACGGGAAAACGGTCTTTCATGTAGAGAAGCTCGGCGGGAACCATTTCGCGCGAACCGGCAGGGGTCGCCATGTGCTGAAGATCAGCCTGGCTGATCCGGAAATCGTAGAGTTTCGGATGTCCTTCACCATGGACGGAGGCCTCGACGACAACCGCCGCGGATGGAGGACTCCTGGTTCCATCGATATCCTGGCTCTCCACCCTGTAGTAATAGGTCTCCCCCGGGACCAGGTCCCGGTCCGTGACGAAGGGAACCCTCAGGAGCCTGTCATTCAGGGGCGCGAAGGGACCAGCCGGATCCTCACCGCGGTAGACGTTGAAACCCGCGAGCGGAGCCGTCCCCCAGCTTTTTCCCCCTGAGGGCTGCCAGGAGAGGGTGTTGTGAAACAGCCCCGCCCTGCCTGTGAGGAGCGGCTTTACCAGCGAAAGCTCTGCCGGCTTACCGGGAGGTGCCCGCTCTACGGAGATCCTGGACACCCGGGGACCGCGGTCCCCGGTAACGGCCGCGAAGCGCAGATCGAGCCATCCATCATAGACACCGACGCGAAAGACCCTCTGGAGCAGGCTGAAATCACCCGCCTCGTCAAAAATATCGACCCCCTCGACTGCGGTCTTCCCCTCAGCCTCGACATCAAACACTCTCAAGCCCGCCGCGGCGACCTCGGTTTCCACCAGATCGATGGTCACCAGGTAGTCTCCCCTCTCCAGCTTGAATACGTATTTTGTCTCCCCTGAACGCCAGGAGACTGGAGCCCCCGGCCGCCAGCCCCGAACCGTGCCCGCCTCGAGCGCTCCCGAGGAGCCACCGATAAATCCGTAACCCCTGGAAACATTGAAGGGCAGGTCCGGCAGGCTCCTGCTCTCCCCCTCGACCTCCCGCGAAACGGTCATTCCGCAGCGAACCGAAAGGGGCTGGCTCCAGGCAGTGGCCGAACTGAGCAGTAAAAACGCCAGCAGCCCCGGCAGGAGCTTCCCCGGGCTGAAGCCCGGGAGGCGGGATGGTCTCCGCCCGGGCCGCGTGGCGACCGGAGAGCGGGAGTTCGGACAACAGCCCTCTTGATTCACAACCATCCGATCGGCCTCATCCCGGAATCTCAAAAATCAGGAAGATGATCCCCCACCCGTTGAGCCGGCCGGCTTCTTTTTATCTGGAGAAGAATCCGACCCGGGCTCCAGGCTCCCCCGCAGGAAATCCTGGAGGTTCTTGCGCTCGTCATCGTCCAGGCTGCCATCGCCATTCTTGTCGAATCTCTCCATAACCCCCTTGAGACCATCGAGGGATCCTGAAGAGCCGGTGTCCTGATCCGGTTTTTTTTCCGGGGCGCTTCCTTTTCCCGATCCATTCCCTGCCCCCGACTCAGACCTGGGCGTTTCATTGGCGCTTCCCTTGCCCTTTTCTACGGAAGAATCCAGCTTCTTGAGCTCCCGCTCCGCGATGCTCTTGGCGAGACCGGCGGCCCATTCTTTCGAGATCTGGCCCCTGATCTCCAGGGAGGAGAAATAGACGGTGCTGTTATTGGTAAAGAGAGTCAGCGATCCGGCGTGAGGAATCTTCTCACCCAGCCGGGCCGCCGCCCGGCTGGTCTTGTAGTTGAGGGTCTTGTTGTTGATCTTCCACCTCAGATCGCTGTTCTCCATCGAAATGGAGAAACGCACCCCCCCTGAGCGCATTACGTTACCCACGGGCTGCTCCCAGATTTTCTCATCCCTGCGCCGATGCAGGGTGGCGTTGTGATCACCCGAGAGAAGCACGAAAGAAGTCTCTCTGAAATAGCCGGGGAGCACGTTGGTCAACAGGCCGGCCAGGCGTCCGAGGCGTCCTCCAGGAAGAAGATCGGTGGAGATGTTTATTTCGGGTTTGTATCCCATTCCGAGAGCGAAGTAATCCGCCGGGGGATCCCCGCCATCACCACCGCTTTCACGCCAGGAGTTGTACTCAAAACGTCCGCCATCGAGACCCAGGGTTACGTGATCATTCTCTTCAGTCCACAGGGCGACGTTGATATTCGGAGCGGGGGCATGGTAGCCACCGGAAGGAACGACACCGTTGACAGCGATCCTGGATTCGAAGGGGTTAGCCGCAAGGAAACGGGCCTCTCCCTTGAGCTTGAAAAACCGTTTCTTCTCGATCCATTCCAGCGAGGAGGCGCCCTTGCCCACCGGGTAGAAATCCTTCAGCTGATCCATCGATGAAAAATCGTAGGACAGGGTGGTCTGACCATCGCGTTCCTGTTTGACCGTCTTGGCGTTGAATGCTCCCTCCACCGAGGCGCCCGCCAGGGACGCGATCCGGGTACGGAGAAATAATTCATGCAGGGTAGGGCGATGCTTAGCGTAGTCGGGCCTGGTTTTCCAGGAGGTGATCAGAAAGCCCGTGTCGTTCGCGATGAAGTTCCACAGCTCGGAGGACACCGGCTGCTTTCCAGCTGAAAGTTTGCTCTCGAGTTTCTGGAGAGAATACAAGCGTACCTCCCGCCAGGTTTCGACGTACTTGGCAAGGATCCTCTCATTATCCTTCCTGGCGGCTACGGGAATTTTCTCGGACAGGAGCATGGAACGCGCCCGGGCGGGGCCATCTCTCAGCAGCAGAAGCGTTCCGAGTCCCTGGAACACCTCCGCCTCCTTGAGGCCCGATGCTCCCGGCTGCCCGACCAGCCTGACAAGACTGCCTGTATCAAGTCCCAGGATACGATAGGCCACCGGGGCTGGCGCCTTGGAGCCGGACTCCTGGACCCTCACCGCGTGCCCTTCGAGACCAAGAACCTTGTACCGCAGCTCCTTGTCATCCTTGGCGACCGGGAGAAACCTGACCTTCACTACTGACTTGGACTTTTCCGACTTCGAAAAAAATGATTGGAGCTCCTCCCAGCTCTTCCGGCTCGCGGACAATTGGTTGCCAAGAAGTTCCAGGAGAGCCTTGGCCTCCTTATTAACCGCGTCGGCGCCACCGAGCTTGCCGATGATGCCATCAAGATGCTTGCGGGCGCCGGCAAAATCGAAATCGGCCAGCATCGTGTAGAGGCCGGCCCGATTGTCTTCAATGAACTTCAGGCTGTTGGCCCGTCGGCTCTCAACCAGGCCGATCTCCGCTTCCATGGACTGGATACGCGCGCTTTCGCTTGAGGGCATCCGCGCTTTCAGGGCGGTGATCTCCGCGCGAGCTTTCTCAAAGTCGCCGCTGGAGGACAGCTGCCTCACCAGCTTGCCGGCCGCATCCATTCCCGAGCGAACGATGCCGCCGAGCTTCGCCTGGTACGGGGAGACCATCCCGGCACCGAGATCGGAATACCGCGCGAGAAAAGCCGCTATGGAATCAGCGGCCTTGCGCAATTCGTTCTTCTCGATGAGAACATCGATGGAAGCCAGCGCGGCGGTGGCCTGCTTCTTGCGATTCCTGGCCGCCTCCTTCTTCGCCAACTCCGCCTTGGAGCCAAGCTCTTTCAGGAGCTTCTCAGCGCTGAGCGCGATCCGCGGATTGTCCGCGAGAAGGTTCTCCAACTGCAGGAGCGCCGCCGAGGCATCGAGCTTCCCCCCGGAATAGAGCTCCTGGATCTTCTCGAGCCGCTTGAGGGCGAGCTTCGACTGATTCCTCTCAAGACCCGGATTGTCCTCCCTATGCTCCTCCGGAGGCTTTGAGGTGGAAGTGACTGGCTCATTCGACTTGCCCCTGTCGGGGCTCTGCTCTCCATCATTCCTGAAGTTTGAGACGAGAACGAGTACGAGAATCAGCGCGACGACCCCTATTATCGAGCCGACAATAAGATTTGATTGCGACCCCTGGGCCGGGCGGCGAGGATGCCTGGTGCCTCCGCGCCCCGCCGCCGGACGGGCGCCCTGGCTCGCCACGGCAACCCGGGCGGCGCGCGCCTTTCCCTTGGCTGAAATACTCTTTCTGTACTGGGATGGTTCCAGGGCCGAGTAGACCTGGGCCGCGTTCTCGTACCGGCTGTCGGGATTGCGCGCGAGCATCTTCTGTACGACGGCGGAAAGCCCTCCGGGAATCTCCGGGTTCAGCTTCCGCAGAGGCGTCGGATCATTATCCAGCTTGGCCCTGATGATCTCCTTGACGCTCGACCCATCGAAGGGGGCTACCCCGGCGATCATCCTGTAGAGCGTCGCCCCAAGGCCATAAATATCAGCGCGGTGATCCAGCGCCTCGCCCCGGGCCTGCTCAGGAGCCATATAGCGGGGCGAGCCTGCCGCGGGAACATTGCCCCCGCCTCCCCCACTCGCGGACTGGCTGAGGTCGGCAGCGATACCGAGATCTCCGACCTTTACCGTCCCATCGAGAGTGAGCATGAGATTGGCAGGCTTGATGTCACGGTGGACAATTTGATTCTGCTGGGCGAACTGGAGGGCCTGGGCGGCATCCCTGGCCGCATTGACGGCACGGATAATATCGAGGCGCCCTTCCCGCTCGAGAAGCTCCTCGAGGCTACCGCCCTCGAGGTATTCCATCGACATATAGTGATAGTCGCCCTCGTTGCCCGCATCGTAGACCTGGACTACATTTGGATGGTTCAGACTGCCAGCGGACCGCGCCTCCTTCAGAAAGCTCTGGATGAAATCCTCGTCCTTGGAAAACCGGGGAGCCAGGATTTTCAGGGCGACCTGCCGATCGAGGGAAAGCTGGCAAGCCAGGTAGACAGTACCCATCGCGCCGCGGCCCAGACGCTTCTCGATCTTGTAACCGGCCAGGGTGCTGCCGATGAGCGGATCCTCATCGGTGGTGGCGAGCGACATGAGGGTGTCACCAATCGCGATCGTATCCCCTGGAATGAGGGTGTGCTCATGCACCGGGATATCGTTTACCCGGATGCCGTTGGTGCTCCCGGAATCTTCGATAACCCACTTGCCCGGCTCGCAGCGCACCACACAATGCTCCCGTGAGGCCATCTGGTCCTCGATGCAAAAGGAGCAGCTCTCGTCCCTGCCGATCGAGAAGCTTCCTGACTCGGGAAGCTTGAACTGCTTCCCTCTCTGAGAGCCGGATTCAACGGTTAACTTGGCCATAGCCTGCCTAATGTAAAATCAACACTGGATGGCGACAAGAGTGCGATTGTCAAAGTTTGTCGCCACAGTGACTTCCAACACGAAACACCCCCCGGGAAACCGAACGGTGAAGGTATATTTTAACCTTTTTTACGCATGGGTAAAAGGACCACACAAACCACCGACAGCTCAAAACTGAAATAGCAGCCAACCGGCGATGGAAGATGCCGGAATAAGCCACAAGGGGCTCAATTTGAAGACCGAGAGCAGAACGGCTGCCAGCGCGGCCAGGACCCAGCTCCGCCATTCGAGCAGGGTGTTTTCCACAAGCGTGAAGGTCACAGCCGCCATCAATCCTACGGAGCTGACATTTACCGCGTCGAGAAACGCTCCCATCCGCGCCGAAGCGCGAAGCCTCCAGATAATCTTCGCCAATAAAACGACAAAGATAAACGACGGCAGGAAGATGCCCGCGGTCGCTACGGCGGCGCCCGGCAGATCGCCCAGCAGGTAGCCGATGAAGGAGGCTGTCGAGAGAATAGGGCCGGGAGTGAGATTGCCCGCCGCCACAGCGTCCAGGAGCTGCTCATGGGTAAGCCCGAATTCCGGGTTTACCAGCTCTCGCTCGAGGTAGGCGACCAGGACGTAACCCGTCCCGAACAGGACCGAGCCGATCTTGAGAAATACGAGACCGAGTTCCACCAGCGTCGCCTTCATGACTTCCGCCGCGCCGAGCGCGACCAGCGTGCCACCACCCACCCCGGACAGCCCGCAGCAGCAGCCGACGGCGACAGCCGGGCCTTTGCCGGGCGGAGAGCCCGTGGACGTCTTTGCCAGCGCCAGCCCCACCAGTCCACCGCCAAGAAGAGCGAGAACCGGATCGGCTTTCATGAATACGGCCGCCGCCACCGCGGCCCCGATCACCGCCAGCAGGGGACTCTTGACCGCGGTCCGGCCGAGCCTCCAGACCGCCATGGCTATCAACACGGGAACGACCGACTGGATGCCCTTGAGGAAAAGCGCGACATCCGGCTTGAGCGCAAAGCGTCCATTCTCGTCGACCAGGCCTCCGTAGCCCACGTAGAGCCAGGCCAGAACCGTAACGATCGCCACCGCCGGCAGGATGAAGCAGGTTCCGGCAACCAGCAGGCCCAACCAGCCGGCCCTGAGAAAGCCGACGTGAAGCACCATCTCGGTGGAGTTCGGACCTGGAATCAGGTTGGTCGCTCCCATCATATCGAGAAAACGTTCCGGGGTGATCCACTCCCGGCGCTTCACGACCTCGTCCTCGAGCATGGCGATGTGCGCCGCCGGCCCGCCGAAGCCGAGAACTCCCAACCTGAAGCTGACCGACGCCAGTTCACCAATACGCGACATGCGAATTCACAATCTCCAGCAAGGTCCCGGGCGACAGCCGGGAGCCCGGCTGATTCCTACCAGGGGCTCATCCCGCCGTTGACGCAGATCGTCTGCCCGGTGACAAAGCCGGCCTCCTCGCTGGCGTAGTAAGCGACGGCCCCGGCGACATCATCGGGAACGCCCCAGCGGTCCATCGGGATCATCTCCCTGTAACCATCCTTCTGCTCCTGCGAATCGTTTTCATGCCGCTCCACGGGAATCCAACCCGGCGCTACGAGATTCACGGTAATATTGAACGGCGCCAATTCGGTCGCCATGCTGCGGGTGAAACCAATCTGCCCGCCCTTGGCGGACACATAGGCGCTGAAGTTGCCGATGCTGCGCTGAAAAACCTCGCTGGTTATATTGATGATCCTGCCCCATCGGTTTTTCTTCATATGCGGCAGCACCGCGCGGGTCAGCAGATAGGGGCTCTTGATGAAGAAATCAATCATCGTCTGGAAATGCTCCCAGGTGAACTCCTCGATGGGCATCTGGGGCTGGTCCGGAGTCGCGTTGACGACGAGAATATCTATCTCGCCGAGCTTTTCGACGACCTCTCCACAGAGCGCGTTCACCGCGGACTCATCGGAAACGTCTCCGCGGAGCATGACACCCTCGAGCCCCTCAGCCTGGAACTCACCCAAGGTCTCAGCTGCGCGCTCCTCGTTGTTAAAATAGTTCAAGGCCACCCTGGCTCCCGAGCGGGCCAGGCTAAAAGCGACCGCCTTGCCGAGGCCTGTTGAGCTGCCGGTGACCAGGGCCACCCGGCCATCGAGGGAAAATGGCATGTCGTTATCCATCTGCTGGAATCATTGATAAAAACGGGATCAGCCTTACCCGTGCAAAGGAGAGCAGCATGATGGGCTCCCCCACCCCGCCAGTCAAGCCAAGAGGAATGCCCGGACAAAAGAGCGGACGCCGGGGGTTCAGGGCTTCAGCTCTGTATTCCAATAGGCTTCGCTGACGAAGTGATCCCAGCTCGCCTTGCGGCGCGTGACATGAAGAGTGAAGGCCGACTGGGCCGGAGGCTCGCCAGGCTCACGAAGCAGCCGCATACCCACCTGCTTGATGGTCCGGCCGCCCTTGCGGGCATTGCAGGCCAGGCAGGCGACCACGCAATTGGTCCAGCTGCTGATCCCTCCAGCGCACCTGGGAATCACGTGGTCGATCGAGAGATTCTCCGTCGTGCATCTCTTGCCGCAGTACTGGCAGCTGTTTCGATCCCTGCGGAAGAGATTTCGCCGGGTGAAAACGACACGCGGCCGATTGAACCGGTCGCAATTTTGAAGAACGATAACCTCCGGGACGCGAATCCGGTCACCGACACCCTGCACAAACGGTTCGCCCCTGGGGATGGCCAGGTCCGACCAGCTCTCGAAATCATAGAGAGAAAAGTCGTCCGGTTCGACAACACGGGCCAGGTCCTTGAAGAGCATAGTGAAAGCCCTTCGCACTGTGCATACCTGGATCGGCAACCAGTTCTTATTCAGGACCAGGGTCGGATCTGCAAGACAGGTGGCGTGCATTGTTCCTCGATTATTCCATCCCGGGCGGACCATCGACCCTCCCGAGGACCTACAACCCTACCAGTTAATGTACAGTCGGTAAAAGTCCCAATTTATTCCATCCACGGCGACCTCCGCACGGGAGATTTTCTGGACCACCAACTTCCTTTCACACATACTCTCTCCGTCCAATGGAGAGACTCTTCAACGGCTGGAACCCATGAGCCCTCGAGCATGACGCGCTCAGCGTGATCAACGAATGACGATGAACCGGATCCGTCCGCAACAATGACCGGGGACTCCCAGGTGCCGATCTCAATGCCCACCACGGACGACCAGGACGGTTCACGAGGGAAAAAACGAGGCGGCGTTTTTTTCGGCGGACCGCTCTCGGCAATGCTGCTGTCCCTGTGCTTTCTCGAACAGGACGGAGTCCTCCAACGCACCATTCCATGGTTCGGCCTGCTCCCCCTCTTCATCAGCCTGGACCGTCATCGCCACGACCTGAAATGGCGACTGCTGCACGGGCTATTTTTCGGATTCATCCTGTACTGCTGGCCCCTCGTATTGTCCGGGGAATGGAACAAAACGTCCATCCTGGCTACCGCCTGGGCCAGCCTGCTCATGATCGGGTCCTGGATGCTCTTCTGCGCGGCCGGGGGAGTCCTGCTTCGAAAGCCCTCCCGCCTCGCCATAGTCCCGGGGCTGGCCCTGGCCTGGACCGGGCTCGAGTACCTGCGCGTCGAATGTATCCCGCTGGCCGGCCCCTGGATGCAGCTTGGACAGACCTTGAAGCCGGAAAACCCCGAGGGGCAGCTCGCGGCGGCCATTGGACTCACGGGACTCGGTTTCGCGCTCTGCCTGGTCAACGGAACCTTCTTCCTGGCCTTGAGAGAGCGGCGGGGGCGCGTTCAGTTCTTCTCGACGCTTGTCGGTACCGGGGCGGCGATCAGCCTGCTGAGCATTGGCGGCCTCGTTGGGGCCATGCTCAGGTACCTGGAGCACCCGCCCCGCGAGGCCATGCGAATCGGTCTTGTCCAGACCGACGACGGCGNCANCGAGNACCACCTCNAGCTNGCGCGNCAGCTGCTGANNTCTGAGCCCCAGNTGATNTTCTTTCCCGCTGACGCCTTCGNGGCCCNNCCGGACANCCAGCCCGGGATTCANACNGAGCTGGAGACCTTCGCCCGCGAAGAAAACGTGANCCTCGTCGCGNGCATGATCCTGGAACCGAATAGCNAAGGCGACAGGANCCGAACCCTTCTACACATCGCNAAAGGNGGCGNGCNTGGGNAGCNTGGACGTNNAGGGANCCTGGCGATTGACATAAAGGAGGATCNATCCATCCTCGCTGTCTCTGACCGCATAAGCCACTCTGCCTACCANATGCGCCGCCTNGTCGCGANNGGAACGCGGTTGTTCCTGGTAGCCGGCNACGGAACTCNAAAAGGAATAGACAATGATCCGCTGCGCAATCGNCTGCTGGCCTTTCGCGCACTGGAAACCGGAACCTGCATCTGCCGGGCAACCAGCAACGGCANCTCCGCCATCGTGAACAATACAGGTNCCCGCCGGACCCTGGCGCCGCGAAACCAGGCCTGGGCCGCGGTGAGTTCAGTTCCTCTTCGCGACCCGCGGCGGGGCATCACCTACTTTGTCGCCGGCGGCTGGCTCCTCGGGCCGGGCTGCCTGGTCCTCCTCGGAATCCTCCTCTTCCTTGAGCTCTACAGACTCAGGAAAAACTCGGCCGAACGTCGAAACACACGCCCTCAGGACAGCGCAAGACCATCGTGAGCAAGCGCCATCCCGGCGGGAAGCTCCAGCCCGGCATGGGAGATGTCATGGGTCATATGGATGAAGAGGGTCTGCTCCGCGGCGATTTTTTCCGCCGCGGAAACCGCCTCCTCCGTCGAAAAATGAGTCGGATGCCGTTGCGGACGCAGCATATCGAGCACCAGGGTCTTCAGCCCGCCAAGCTGGCCCCAGGTCTCCTCGGGAATTTCTGAAACATCCGTGCANTAGGCCAGCGGCAGCGGNCCGGGCTGCGACGNCGNCACCTCTCCCGATCCATCCAGNGCCTCGATCCTGAACCCGAGCACGGGCTGCCTGCCGTGAAGCAGCCGAATCGGCGTAAAACGAA
The DNA here is from genome assembly GCA_002695115.1 of Planctomycetota bacterium. Lineage (GTDB taxonomy): Bacteria > Planctomycetota > UBA8108 > UBA8108 > UBA8108 > UBA8108. The sequence goes on along the minus strand of NZOA01000058.1, from coordinate 28,481 downwards.
GCCCGAAGAGGTCGAGCGGTTGCGCCACGTGGAGCTCATGCTCCACCAGCCTGGCGACGAAGGAGTTGTTGACGTTTTTCTCGGCTTCAAAGATGTGCCGGTAGACCCGGTGAAGAAAATCCAGCGTTTCCTGCTCCGCGTAAATATCGATCGCCGAACGCATCACCGCGTTGAACCGGCGCACCTCGTCGAGTCCGAAGGTATGATCGACATGATCGTGGGTAAAGAGAATCGCGTCACAGCGATCGAGAGCAAGCTCGAGAGCCTGCGCGCGAAGGTCAGGCGAAGTGTCGATCAACACGACCCGCTCCTGTCCACCACCATCGGTGAAGCGCAGGCATACGCTGGCACGCCGGCGCCGGTCTCGCGGATCCGCGGAGGTGCATACGTCACACTGGCAACCGATGACCGGAACGCCCGCGGAGGTTCCGGTACCGAGAAAGGTGAAGCTGAAGCTGGAAAGAACCGGAGCTGGTGGCATGCGCCCTCGGGGTTAAGCGCCAGGAGGGGAGAACGATTCGCTTCCCGGAGTTTACCCCGCCCGCGCCCGCTTCCGACAGCGCCGAATCCGGCGGCACATCCTCATTCTTCGCCGGCGGCCTTCCATTCTCCCAGCCGGCGCTCCATCTCCCCCTCGAGGTCGTCTCCCTGGTAGAACCAGAGACGGCCACGAAGCCGGGCCTCCTCTCCCGGGGCGAGATCGGGAAAGACCGGGTCCGAGTGCATGCAGGGAACCCTCTTATTCCCCCAGGGCCTCGCCCTCTGCCACAGGGTGAGAACCCAGCGGCTCGANTCCGCTGAGCCCGTAGCGATCAGCAATCCCTTCTTGACCTTATTGTCGAGAGTCTGGGCNTTGAAATCAGGNGCGCCCTTGAGCATGACNCAGACCTGGCTCCGAAGCCCCGACAGGCCGGTCGAGCGGCCGTTTTTGAGCCACAGCTCGAGCTCGATGAATTCTTTTCCCGGCACCACGCGAGCGCCGAACTCGACTCCGTCCGGCAACCTCCTGCGGGACTCCAGCATTCCCCGGGGCCCGCGGATCCAGTCCATGGAATCAAGCCGGACATTACGGCGATCCCATACAGTGGGAATGTGCGTATGGGCGAGGTACATCAACTCGGGCTTCCCGGCGCCATCGCGCCACAGAGCTTCGGGGAGATCTATCACCACGTAGCCGCCGTCCTCCCAGGGGCAAAAGACGCTCACCTTGGTGTCACGCTGCGGCTCGATCGCTCCATCGAGAAAACCGATCCTTGGATGGCGGCCGCCGGGATAGGGCAGGACCCTGAGCCTGCCGCCGGCATCCCGTCCCGGCTCGCCAGCGGGGCTCGCCGGCAGGGCCTTGAGCAGGCGCCGCACGGCCGCGCTGCTCAGCCCAGTGGCGGCCGCGGCCTCCTGCGAACTGTAACGATGCTGCCGCATATTCTCCAGCCAGTACCGGAGCTCCATGTCCGGCCTGCGAGCGGGGGTCCCGCAGCCGGCCGCCGACAATAGGAGCAGGGCCAGGGCAAAGACCGAAATGACTGGAGGGCAAGCCGATGCCCTCCTCACTCTTTACCAGCCTTGAAAAAACCGCCGAAATCAGGAACCTTGAGTCCGAAGGTATGCTCCAGGAGCGCCTCCGGCGCCCCGCCGGCCCCCACCGACACGGGGACCTTGAAGACCACTCCGGCGACCTTGCAGGCACCGGCCTCATCGCAATAATAGGCAAGGGCCTCCACGATCACCTCACCGCTGGTCTCGGAGACCGCGCCCTCGAGCGGAATCACGATGCTCCCATCGGCGCCGAGAACTCCCTGCGCGGAGGCCTCCGACAGCAATACCGGCGAAGCTCCGCTCGCCAATACCTGCCAGCGGCTCGGAGCCGATTTCGAATAGTAGTGCTTCGGAGGAATCTCCAGCTTCAGCACGAGCTTGCCGGCCCCGCCGGGCTCGAGCTTCAGCCCCCTGCTCTTCACCTCGACGGTCCCAGGCAGGTCAGCGAGACGCCGGCTGCGCGGGGCAAGAGGTGCCAGGGGCGGGGGAACCCCCTCGAGCTCGAGGGTGCTGACCTCCAGCGTCCGGAGGTCGGCGATGCGAATGGCATGGTTGTTGGTGTCGGCGATGAAGACCTTCCCGCCGCCGGGAACGAGAGCGAATCCCGAGGGCTCGGAGAACTGGGCCTCGAGCCCTTTTCCATCGCGCAGACCCGGCTTGCCCGAGCCGATCCAGCGGGTGACCTGTTTTTTCACCGGATCGAGCAGCTTGAGCCTGTGGTTGTAGGTATCCGCCACGGCAACCCGCGCGGTCGCCTCGAGCCAGAGCACGCCGAGATCGTGCTGCAGGCGAGCCTTCTGCCCGATCCCATCGAGATCGCCGAAAGCAAAGAGGTTCCGCGGCTCGGCATCCTCTCCACCGACCAGGGTCGAGGTGGCGCCGCTTTTCAGATCGATAGAGCGAACCGTGCTGCTCTCGCTATCGGCGATGTAGAGCTTCCCACCACCGATGCTCAGCCCCGACGGCTGCGCCCAGGCAGCCAGGAGACGGTCGTCCGAGTTGCTGTTCTGCTCTCTCCCGGTCCCGCTGAAGTTTTCGAGGATGCCCTTCTCCTTGTCGTAGGTCCAGATCTGGTGGGTTCCGGCCATGGCGATGTAGACCTTGTCGCCAGCCACGGCGACATCCCATGGCGTGCTGAGCCTCTGCGCCGCCCCCTTGCCTCCACCGGTATAGTCCCGGCCCTGCACACCGTCTCCGGCGAGGGTGGAGACGGTCTTCGAGGCGAGGTCGACGACACGCAGGGCATGGTTCTCGCTGTCGGCGACATATAGCCGCTGTCCATCGACGGCAAGTCCCTGGAGCCTGTTAAACCTGGCGAGCCCGTAGCCTCCATCCCGCAGGCCGATACGCCCGCTGCCGATCGACTCGATGAACTTTCCCTGGAGGTCCGTCACCACGATTCGATGGTTGTTGGAGTCGCTGATGAAGAGCCTCTTGCCGGGACCATCGACCGCCAGCTTGCCGGGGAAACGCAGCGGCGATTTCAGCGGGTTTTTCCCGCTCTCAAGCTGGATCGGCAGGGGATCGTGACGAAAGGCCTTGGCCGGGTAGAATTCGAGAGCTGAAGAGATCGCCGCATCGATCACCTCCCGGTTACCCTCACCCGAAACCAGCAGCAGGAGGTTCCCCCGGGGCCCGATGAGCGCGATGCTCGGCCAGCTGCGCACCCCGATGCTACGCCACATCTTCATCTCGTCATCATTTATCACGGGGTGGGCGATCTCGTAGCGCAGCACCGCCTGGCGGATGTTCTCCGACACCTTCTCGTTGTCGAACTTGGCCGAGTGGACACCCACGAAGGCCACCGGGTAGCCGGCGAAACGATGCTCGAGCCAGGCGAGGTCCGGCAAGACATGGATGCAGTTGATGCAGCAATAGGTCCAGAAATCCAGCACGACAATCTTGCCGCGCAGCTCCCTCTTCAGGGAGAGGGAGGGAGAATTGAACCATTCCTTGCCTGCGGCGAAATCAGGCGCCTTGAGCTTGTCGGCAAGCTTGTCCATCTTCTCGATATGCTTGCGCAGCTCCCGACGGAGCATGGCAGCCCTGGGATCGGAGCCTGCCTGCCCTTCCTGGGCCCATAGGAGGGCGTCCCGGCTCCCCACGGTCGCCGCCAGGAGTGAGAGAACAGCCCCCAGCGCCAGGAGCCGGGAGCCCACCAGGCTGGCGTTCATCACATATTTCATACAGACTCCCTTATCGTCGGCACCTGCCGGAAAAACTGGCTATTGACCTTAAACAGAATACTACGGGGCAGACCATTTCTTCCATCCCTTGATTTTGTCTTTACCTTGTGGTGACAATACCGTCACCGACTGAGAGCCCACCAAGGAGTGTCAGACCTTTGCAAGCAATTGCCGTCATCCCCGGCAAACCAGACAGTGTCCACATCACGGAGCTGGAGAGACCGACAATAGACGCGGTACCCGATGGACGTGGAGTCCTCGTCGAGGTGCTCCAGGTCGGGGTCGATGGCACCGACAAGGAGATCAACGCGGCCGAGTACGGCGGCGCTCCTCCCGGATACGACTTTCTCGTCATCGGGCATGAGAGCTTCGGCCGGGTGGTGGAGGTGGGTGACGGTGTCGACCAGCTGAAGCCCGGCGACTACGTGACCGCCACGGTTCGCCGCCCCGGCAACAGCATCTACGATCGGATTGGTCATTACGACATGACCACCGACGAAACCTACTACGAACGCGGCATCAACCTGCTGCACGGCTTTCTCACGGAATTCTACGTCGATGAGCTGGAATACCTCGTCAAGGTGCCGGATACGCTGGCGCAGGTGGGAGTGCTCCTCGAACCCATGAGCGTCGTGGAAAAGGGGATTGTCCAGGCGTACAAAATCCAGCGCCGCCTGCGACTCTGGCGACCGAAAAAAGCGTTGGTGCTGGGCGCCGGCGCCATCGGCCAGCTGGCGACCCTGGTGTTGAAGCTCCGCGGCCTCGACGTCGTCACCATGGCGCGAACCCCTCCCCCCCATCTCAAGTCCCAGCTTGTCGAGGAGCTCGGCGCCCGGTATCTCAGCACCGAGGAACAGGATCTGGACGAAGTGGCGGAGAAGCACGGGCCGTTTGATATCGTATTCGAGGCGACGGGAGTGTCGTGGATCGCCTTCAAGGCCATGGAGGTGCTCGCCAAGAACGGGATCCTCATACTCACGAGCATCACCGGCGGAGATGAGAAGGTGGAAATCCCGGGCGACCAGGTGAACCTCGACTTCGTCCTGCACAATAAGGTGATGTTCGGAACGGTCAACGCGAACCGGGAATACTTCGAGTTGGGAGTGAAGGATTTCGCTCATGCCCAGAGCGAGTATCCCGGCTGGCTTCCGAAGCTGCTCTCCCACCCGGTCGAAGGCCTCGATGAATACGAGAAGATGATGCGGCTGCTGACCACCGAGAAACAGGCGGTCAAGGTCTTCCTGCAGGTCAAACCTCTCAACGGCGGCTGATTCATTGAATCCCCTCGAGATCCTCGCACGCCATCACGATCCGGCGGGTCCAACCTTTGAGATCCTCGTGCTGCACTCGACGCTCGTGGCACGCAAGGCGGCGGAAATTGCCCGGGGCTACGTCAAACACAATCCGGAAGAGAGCCCGGACCTTGGTTTCCTGCGCGAGGCGGCGCTGCTGCACGATATCGGCATCGGCCTCTGCGCAGCGCCGGAGCTCCACTGCGACGGAACGGAACCGTATCTATGCCATGGAATCCTGGGCCGGCGGCTACTCGAAGAGGAGGGGCTGCCGCTTCACGCCCTGGTCTGCGAGAGGCATACCGGAGCTGGCATCACCTCTGAGGAGGTTCGAGAGGGAGGGCTCCCGCTTCCTGAGCGCGACTACCTGCCGGTGAGCCTGGAGGAGAAGATTATCTGCGTAGCCGACAAATTCTACAGCAAGAAGCCCGTGAAGCTCTGGGAGGAGAAGAAACCGCGGGCCATCGCCCGGACGATGGATCGCTGGGGTCCACGGGTTCGCGAACGCTGGGATGAGCTCGCCGCCGCATTCCTGGTCGATGGATGAGCCGGGGAGCAAGCGAACAGGAGGCGCCCGATGGAAACCTATGATTGTATCGTCGCCGGTGTCGGGGGCGCCGGAAGCGCGGCCCTCTACCACCTCGCCGGCAGAGGAGAAAAGGTACTCGGTCTCGACCGGTTCGCTCCCGGGCACGACCGCGGCAGCTCCCACGGCGACACCAGGATCATCAGGATGGCCTATTTCGAGCATCCCGACTACGTCCCGCTGCTGAAGCGGGCGCACAGCCTCTGGGATGAGCTTGAGGAGGCCCGCGGTGAGAGGTTGCGTTTCGAGACCGGCCTGCTGCAGGTGGGCCCCGAAGGCGGATACATCGTCGAGGGAGTTCTGCGCAGCGCCCGGGAACATGACCTGGTGGTGGATAGGCTGGGCGCCGCCGAGGCCGAGGGGCGCTTCGACGGCTTCAGGCTCGAGGATTCCATGGCCGGGGTTTATGAAAAAGAAGCCGGCTATCTCCTCGTGGAAAGCTGCGTGCGGGCGCACGCGGAGGAAGCCGTGAGCCTGGGTGCACGGCTGGAAACAGGCGTGAGCATCCTTCGATGGANGGAGCAGGGGGACGGGATCACTGTCGAGACAGACCAGGGGACCTTCAGCGCAGCGAGCCTCATCATCACCGCAGGGGCCTGGGCCCCGGAGTTCCTGGAGAAGCTCGGTGTCCCATTGGAGGTGCGCAGAAAGCACCTCTACTGGTTTCGCTGCCCCGACGAACGCTACCGCGACAGCTCGGGCTTTCCCGCCTTCGTATTTGAAACCGGCGCGGGATTCTTTTACGGCTTTCCCTCCATCGATGCGGAGAGCATCAAGGTGGCCCGGCACTCGGGAGGTGAGAGGGTGGAGGATCCCCTCGACAGCAGCCGCGACCCCGACGAGGAGGACCTTGCCGCGGTACGCGACTTTCTCGTCCNCCACCTACCGGGGGTCGAGGCCGACCTCACGCGCCACGAGACCTGCTTCTATACCTGCACGCCTGACGAACATTTCATCCTCGGCAGGCATCCGGACTGNGAACGCGTCGTCTTCGCCGCAGGACTCTCAGGCCACGGATTCAAGTTCACCAGTGTCCTGGGCGAGATGCTGGCCTGCATGGCCACCGGAGAAGATCACGGCCTACCGATAGGTTTCCTCGCCGCCGGGCGAGAGGGAATCCGCCCACGGTGAGAAGCCCGGGCGGGAACGACCTACTTCTTACCCTTCTTCGCCCCGGAAACCCCCGGCTTCTTTGAGGAAGGAGAGAGGTCGTTGATGTCCTTGTAATACTGGGAAACCAGCTTGCGGTAACGTGTCGGCATACGCCCCCAGACCTCCTGCAGAGATCTTCTGACCTCCCGGTCGTTGATCTTGCCCCACATCTCTTTCTCATCAGGGGTCAGCTTGCGAAGATTCACCTCGGCCGCTTCTCCCTGGCGGAGCTTGGATTTGCCCGCGGTCTCATCCTTCGGCTTGTTCCTATTCCCCTCTCTCTGTTGATTCGCCTGCTGCTGCTGCTGCTGCTGCTGTTGTTGTTGCTGTTGCTGCCGTTGTTGTTGCTGCCGTTGTTGTTGCTGTTGTTGTTGCTGCATCTGTTCGAGCATTTCCTCGATCTGGCGGCGGGTCTCTTCTTCCATCAAGAGGACAATCTTCTCGAGGATCACCTCGACATCCTTCTGTTCGGTCTGAACTTCCTTGTCGAGTTTCGGTTCAGCCATCGTCTCCGAGATGCCCCGGGCACGGCCGGCGACATCGTGCAGGGGGCCGTCGTGATCCTTGCGGATCTCCTTGAGCTGGTCTTCGGCCCACTTTCGCTCGGTGGACTGTTCCTCGGAGAGATCCTTCAGATAGAACTGCAATTCGAGAATCGCCAGGGTTACCTCGCCGCGGCTTCTGTAGAGACTCGCCAGGCTTTTGCGAACCTTGTGCCGGGGGAGGAAATGTTCGGACTTGACCAGGCGCTCCATGATCTCCATCGCGGCCGCGGTATCTTCTTTCTCCATGGCATGACGAGCGGCGTAAAAATCGGCATAGGCCCCGAGAAAGAGGTCGCCGCCGGAGCGAAGAGATTTGACAAGGGAACTGATTTTTTCATCCCGCGCACCGCCCTCCTGCCCCACCTCATCGAATTGGGCGTGGAGGTTGATGAGCTCGCCCGACTGCCGAAAGAGAATACCCAGGACAGGATCACCCCTGGCGAGATCCGGCATGGGAAAGGCCTCGGGACCAAGGAGACCGGCGGCCAGGCCTCCCAGCCTGTCATCACCGAGATCCTTGAGCGAATCATCGAGGTTGTCGAGGACCAGGTCCTCTCGGCCCTGCTCGATCTGGTGCTCAACGAATTTTCTCCAGACTCCGGCCGGTGTCCAGGAATCACCCGCGGCGAGAAAATCCTGGAGATCCTTCAGCCCGGAGACTCCCTGGGAAAAAACCTCACCGCCCCCTCCCGCGAGAACCGCGAGCAGGAGAACATTCNCGAAGAGACGCCTTTGACCCATCTTACTCATCCCCATCCTTGCCGACGGATTCCTTTTCGGCGCTTTCGGTTTCGTCGGGGGGTTCCGCTCCACGTTCCCGTTTACGGGGAAGAAGACGGCGCAGCCGTGAGCCGCCTCTCTCCTTCTCACTGTCCGGGGNGTCCTCCCCGGCTTCTTCGCTCCCGCCGCGCAGGCCCTCAACAATGCCCTGCAGATCCTCGAGNTCCATACCGAGAAGGAACTGGTCGATGATCGGATATTTCCTGATCAGCTCGTCGGTGAGTCCCCCGAGAGCTTCCTGGGCTTCGGAGAGACGTTTCGCCTGGTCGACGCGCAGCTGCCGATCCTTGTCGGGTTCGGTGGGATCCGACTTTCCCCGACCCTTCACCGGAAGCACTCCAAGATCGTTCCACCTCGCAGTGCGGGCCCGAACACGCCGTTGGGCGCTGATCAGCATGCGCAACTCCATGACGGGAGTGATCAGATCCTTCTTCTCCTGATCCTCCTCTCCCTGTTGCCCTTGCTGGCCCTGCTGGCCCTGCTCTTTTTTCGGTTCGGCGCCTCCGGACCTCTGCCGGTTCCGTTCCATCCTGTTGCGATTTCTCGAGGGCTGCAGAGCCTCGATCAGCTCCCGCAGCGAAGTCTCGATGTCCTGCTGGAGCACCTGGACGAGAGCGCTGGTGTCGGATTCATCCAGGCGTCCCGAAACATTTTCCAGGTCGGCGATGATTCGCCGGAGGATCTCCGGCGCCACCACCGAGGAGGCATCCTCGGAGAGAACCCGAAGGATGTCCTCCGCATCGGTCCCCAGGGATCGCTCCCGCCTCGCAAGCGAACGGCTGCCGAAATCAAACGCCTCGGCAACTCCGAAGGTTGAACGACCTCCAGAGGCGGGAAGAAGCTTACGCTGTTTTTCGAGATCCTTTGTCTCCNCCCCAATGAGCTGCTGGTCGGCCAGCATGGTATAGAGCTTCGCCAGCACTACGCGGGTCACTTTTTCGCGGCGCTCTCGCTCCAGCTCCTCTCGCTCTTCCCGCAGCTGCTCTTCGGAACGGTTGAGCTCGGCGAGAGCTTCCTCCTGGTCCTCGAGGGCTCCCTCGAGGTTTTCCGCATCCAGGCGCTGAGCGGCATCCTGCATCCTGCGCTCAGCTCGCCGCAGGGATTCCATGCTCTCCTGCTGACGCTGGGACTGGCGCTGCTGTTGGCGACGCTGCTGCTGTTGGCGTTGCTGTTGCTGGCCTTGCTGCTGCTGACCCTGCTGTTGCTGGCCTTGCTGTTGCTGGCCTTGCTGCTGCTGACCCTGCTGTTGCTGACCTTGCTGCTGCTGACCCTGCTGTTGCTGGCCCTGCCGGCCGCGGTTGGCTTCACGTTCGAGTTCGTTGGCAAGCTGGCGCGTCTTACGCTGGAGCTCCTGCTCCCTACGGGAGAGACGTTCGTTTTCCCGTTCACCCCGCTCCCCGGCGGCGTTATTCCCTTGTTCGCCTTCGCGGCCGCTCTCGAGCGCATCTTCGGTGTCCTCGATATTTTCCTCCTGGTCGCCGCTGAGGCGCCGCAGGCGTTCGAGCTGCTCGGTAATATCGCGAATCGCAGCGGATTCTTCCCTGAGTCTCTGCGCCTCGTCCTCACCCTGNAGAATGAGCAATATCCTCTGGAGGTCTTTCTCAACGAAGAGCTCTTCCTCGAGAGCGTCCTTCAGAGCCTTCTTCTCCAGGAGAACCCGGATGTTTTCCAGCCGAGGGACAATCTTCAGCTCGCGGCTGCGAACAAGAGCCTGCTGCAGACGCCCGGACTCTTCGAGCTCATCCTCCCTGGCAAGAAGCTGCCCCATCAGCGAGATCAGCCGCAAAAAACGCCGCTCGACCTCTCCGGCAAGATCTTTCTGCTCGCGATCGAGGCGAACCGGATCTTCAGGAGCCTTCTGCCCGGAGTCCTGGACACCAGCCAGGCTCATTAGAGTAATGAAAAAGAAACTGCTTGCCATAAGAAGGACTCCTGGAAAAAGAGACCACGGGAACTCCCAAGCCTCTCTGCACCAGACTAATGGATAGCGCCTGTAATTAATAATAAGGAGTAATTATTTGTCTTTTTTGCCGCCAGGGACCTCGATCGAGCCGGCATCTTCGGTATCGGTCGCTTCCCTGGTTTCACTGATGACCTTGCCCTGCAGCTCAACGATCGATTCGAGTCTCTGCAGGATCTCCCTGAAATCTCCGCTGCCGGCGAGGTTCCGGGAAACATCGCGCAGGTTCCTGGAGATTCGCTGGGCATCGGCTTCAGCCCTCGCGGCCTCTTCCCGGGGATTTCCCGAGCGGGGAATCGACTCTATATCATCCGCGCTGCGCGGCAGACGATCCTCCCCGAGGCCTTCAAGCGGACGGGTCACCTCCTCCTCAAAGCGCTCGCTTTCGCTGCGCTCCATGAGCTGATTGCGCTCGAGGTCATCGGCCATCTCTCTCAGGCTGCGGGCCAGCTCACGGGACTCCTCCGCGATGCCCTCCTGCTCACGCGAGAGACGATCGAAATCGTTCTGTGGTTGCTGCTGCTGGCCCTGTTGACCCTGCTGCTGACCCTGCTGCTGCTGGCCCTGTTGNCCCTGCTGCTGACCCTGCTGCTGCTGGCCCTGTTGGCCCTGCTGCTGACCCTGCTGTTGCTGGCCCTGTTGGCCCTGCTGCTGACCCTGCTGTTGCCGGCCCTGTTGACCCTGCTGCTGACCCTGCTGTTGCCGGCCCTGTTGACCCTGCTGCTGACCCTGCTGCTGCCGTTGACCGGTGCCGGCTGAATTCCTCCGGCCCTCGGAAGATTCACTCTCACCCTGTTCCTCCCGCGGCTCCCCTCCGCGTTCAGCATCCTCCCGTCCGCCTTCCTCTCCAGTATTTTCTCGACCATCCTCGGGACGCTCACCCGGCTCGCCTTCCTCTCCGTCCTCGCCAGCTTCCTGGCGATTTCCCCCTTCCTCACCAGCCTGGCCCTGTCGTCCTTCGTTCGGTTGGCCGGACTGTCCCTGCCGTCCTCCCCGGGCTCCCTGCCTGCCGCCGGACTGTTCACCAGCCTCTCCCTCGCGCGGTTCACTCTCGCCATCTTCACCGGCATCGCCGGGCTCTTCTCCTTCACGCGGCTCCCTCTCCCCGGGCTCTTCGCCTTCCCCTGTCCGCTCCCCGGGATCCTCGCCTCGCTCGCCTTCAGCATCCTGTCCCTGCCGGCCGGAAGCCTGGCTGCCCGTGCGANCGGGGAGTCCCTGGCTTCCCGGAGGATTCCTGCCCCCCCGCGCCGGNNTGCCACCTTCGGNTGGCTGCCCGTGCGACCGGGGAGTCCCTGGCTTCCCGGAGGATTCCTGCCCCCCCGCGCCGGGTTGCCACCTTCGGATGGGTCGGCCAACGCCAGCTCCGCGGGCTCCTGTCCGGAATTCTCCGGTTCTCCCGGATCTTCCTCCCCTTCCCGCCGCGCGCTTACCTCGCCCTCGCCCGGTTCACCTTCGCCGCCGGCCGATATTCCCGGCCTTTCTGAGAGACCATCCTGCAGCCGAAGCAGCTCATCGACCAGCGAGTTCTCGCGAAAGGCCAACTCCTCGAGACGCTCCTGTGCCTTGACCCTGACCTTGTCGAGGTTTTCCTTCAACTTCTCAGCGGAAACGACCGCGAAGGTGATCTCCTCGGAAAAGCTCTCCTTGTAGCCTCCCGGCTCATCATTGTCGTGAACAACCCCTCGGAAGCTGATATTCATACCCGGCTCGAGAGCCAGCGGAGCCAGGTCGATCGAGCCGTTGATTTCGATCACCAGGCCCTCGTCGGTACGTACAGCATCCCAGGGCGGAAGCTCCACGGGCTTCGGCTTTCCCTCCTCGATATCTGCGGACTGGAGCCCGCCGATGAGCAGCTGCAGCTCAGAGAATCCGAAATCATCACTGGCCCTGAGGCTGTACTCGATCCTGCCCTTCGGTGTCACCTCGCGGTTTTCTCCGGCGATCTTCAACTCGATCTCGGGCTGGGCATCCGGCAGCGCGACCAGGGCCAGCCGGCTCTCTTCACTATCGAAGCCCCACTCGGACCCCTTCACGCCGGCCTCCAGGAACCCGCTGGAATCCACCTCGAAGGAGTACCTGAATCCCTTCTCGCCAATGAGCTTCGCCTCGCCCTGCCCTGCCTCACCGAAGCGTCCCCAGGCGCTCTTGAGCTCCCGGTCGCATTCGGCCTCGAAAGAGACCTTCGAGCCGGCGATGACCTCCACCTCTCCGGCAGGATTCGAGATCTCCGTCTCGCCGAGCCCTGTGTGCCCGGGAGCCAGGACCCTCAGAACAGAGGAGACGACCTTCGGCCGATCGTGAACTTCGACCCGGGTCGTTCTGCTGTAGTTATCACCGCCGAGAAAATAAAATTCGAACTCGTCGAGGACGCTTGGGATNCTGTAGCTGAGCGCCGCCGCCCGGAATTTTTCTCCGGGAGCTGGGCCGCCCTCTTCCACCGCCGAGGCCACGGGCCAGCTCCCCTCCCGGGTAATTCCCGGCACCAGCCTGCTCCTGCGGCTGCTGAGCCCTGCATCGATGACGATAAAGACATCCCGGGGAGCGCCCGTCACCCAGCCGCGCAGATCGAGNCGGGCCTTGCGCGGGTGGTGCTGAACGGGCTCGGGGCTCTCGAAGAAGAAATGCGTTTCCCGCGGCCAGTGAACCTGTGAGAGCTTGATGTTGCGCTGGACCCAGAGCGACGCATGAGCCGGAAAAAGGAGTCCGCAAAACACCAGGAACAGAACGGCCCCGGCGGCAGCGAGCTGGTTCTTTCGTACCGAGGCCGCATCCAGTACCCCGCCGATCTCCAGGGCGTTGACGGCCCGCTGGGATTCGTGCAGGGCCCTGTCGAAAAGCTCCTGCTCGAGTTCCGAGCGATCCTCCCCACCCTCTCGCCCGCCGGCAAGATCCCGGCGCAGCTCGACGATATTGGCAAGCTCGCCTTCGAGGCCTTCGGAGCNGTTCTCAACGGCGGCCAGGAGATCCTCCCTCGACAGGGCGGAGCGCAGGCGGCGGCGGCCCCGGACCAGGACCCGGATCCAGAGCAGGATGGCCACGACCAGCATCGCCAGGCGCAGTCCCAGGGACAACTCGAAAACGGAGTCGAGAATAAAGGAGAGCGCGGCGGTGGCCGCCAGCATGAGGAAGATAGACGAGATCCCATGCCAGGCCAGCAAGCGGTAATACCTGCGCTCGAGGCGCGCGAAAAGCTTGTTCAGGGCAGGGGCGGGATCCGCCGTGGAGCCTCTATATTTCATNTAGCCCTCCGCTTGCCAATGGACCCCCTGCGGATCCAATGAGGCCATTATTACGGCTATTCGATTCCCGGTCCATCAATTGAGCCTCCAGAGCTTTCTGAGAATCCACTCTAACACCAGCAGGCCCGTAAAAAGGAACATCATCATCGCGGAATCCCANACCGTCGAGGCCCGGCGGGCAATCACCTCGCTGATCGAGGCGTCCGGAATCAGCGCGCCGTCACCGAGCTCCTCGAGCTCCGGCGACACGGTAAAGAAACGCCCCCCGCTCAATTCCGCGAGCTGCTCGAGCGTCCTGAAATCAGGCGAGAGATCATCGAGCTCCGAGTAAATATCGACGATCTCGAAAAAGNTCTTCGCCTCCTCGCCGAGACTGACCTGGTAATGACCGGCATCCGATGTCCTGAAGATGCCGCTATAGCTCCCGGTTGAGCCGGGGACGGGCGACAGGGTCAGACGCTTGCGCCTCTTGCCATCCCCCGCCCTGGGGGATTTTCCGGGCTTTTGCGGCTCCCCTTCATTTTCAGATTTCCTGCCGGATTCGATAAAGACCTCGACCGAGGGGCTCTCGACCGGCCGGCGGCGGGAATCCACCAGGCGCACATTGATCCGAACATCCTCCTNCNTGCTGTAGCGGTCNCNGTCGGTTTCNATNGTCGCCCGCCGCGTNCCCGCCTGCTNNTTTCCNNGNGANAGCTGGCGNATNATCGCNGCCCAGAANCNCTCNTGNANNCCGACATCNACNGNGCGCCAGCGCCAGAAATCATCGCTGCCNAGGTAGANNACCTCGGCNAANCCGANGCGNTGCGTCGCGGCGACNATGTCAGNNTCCTTCTGCAGCAGCGNNACCCCNCCNGGNCGNAGCTTGCTGGCCTNGTACCAGAANTAAAACGGCGGNANNTGCTGCCAGANCTCCAGGTTNTCCACCGGCTCATCCCNCAGNCGGCAGAGCGGGTANNCNCGNCCCCTNGCNGTAAGCGNCGGCNGCCAGGGNTTNTCGAAGANCCTGCCGGCCAGGGGCNNCCGGCCCGAGNCGAGNTCNACNGGCAGNAGNGNNCGCAGCTTCCNGAANCGGGCNTCGCCNNCCAGGNTNTGGGTATTGATNTCACCNGCNACNAAGGCNAGNCCNCCNCCCTGCTCGGTAACGAAATCCACCANCGCCTCCTGGAATTCCGNGGTNACNGTCGANGGCTGGGGATCNAGNANCAGCACNACNTCGTATTCGCGCAGGGCNTCNCTNNTCTGNGGCANCTCGCNGATGAGNATATCNCCNTCCTGGGGNTACTCGGTNTCCGCGCTGCTGAGCCAGCAGGANACCTGGATNCCGTCATCNCGNATNGCNAGGTTGCGCAGGAANCGGTANTCNNTGGTGGCGTGNCCNGCCATGAGCANNACCCGGCGNAGCTCNCTGGCGGCGGTCACCTGTGCGCTCTGCAGGTTGTCCCTCCACTCGATCTCCCTGCGGTCCCTCTCGATGCTGAGCGTGTAGCGGTACTTCCCCTTCTCCTCCAGCCTGTCGGTGAACCGGAGGCGCTCCTCGAGCAGCCTGTTTTTCGGTACGAGGTTGCGGACATCCACCAGCTTCCTGTCGCGGCCATCCTCCCTGCTGCGATGGAGCTGAACCTTGACCGAACGCTGGATACCCGAGAGGAGCACCTTCGCATCGATCTCTAGGGGATAATCAACCTCGACCAGCGGCGGCATGGTCAACTCCTCAACGACGAAGTTCATCGGCAGCTTGTCCATGCCCACGCCGATGGCGAAGATGGGAACCCTGCGGTCGAGGGAGATGGCATCGTCCGCCCTCAGCGGCGAGACGCCGGAGTTGTTGCGGCCATCGGAGAGAATGACGATCCCCGCAAGGGGCTCACGGTCGAACTCACCGACGACATCGACGAGAGCGTCTCCTACCCTGGTCTCGTTCTGGGCCGTGTCGGGCACAGCCCCCTGGCTGAAGGGACTGACCCCCTTGAGCTCGGAACCGAAGGTATAGAACGCGAGGCTGTTGTTGCGCCCGAGACGATCGAGCAGAGAAGACTCCCCGTCCTCCTCCTCGAGCTTCCTGTCGACAGCGGCCACCGCGATCTCCGAGCGCGTCGGCAGGCTGCCGGGATCGAGGCCGGTGACCTCGGCCACCAGCCGGGCCGCCTCTTCGCCGAGCCTGTCCTTCTCCTGCATGCTGGCGGAATCATCGAGAAGGATGACGGTCTTGCCCGGGCGGGTAATCGAGGTCTCGGTCAGCAGNCGNGGNTTGAGGAGGATCAGGACCACCAGGATGAGACAGCCGAGCCTCAAAAGCGCGAGGACGGCGCGCTGGAANGTGCCCAGCTGGCGCTCCCTGAAATAGAGCGCGAAGATGAAGACCAGGCTCGCCAGCAGCAATGCGGCCGATGCCGCCAGCCAGAAGCCCTGCGGCATGCTGGAGAACTCCCAGAAGGTCTCTCCTCCAGCGGGGACCTCTCCCTCTTCGAGTCCGAGTAGAGTCCTCAGCCAGGAGCTCACTTGTTCACCTCGAGTCGTGTTGGAAACATCATACCTTCCTGCCGAACCACCAGGCCGCGAACAATTCGACGAGCAGGAAGACCCCGGCCGCNAGCGCCAGCCAGCGCCAGATCTCGCCTTCCTGGTCCCTGCGGAAGGCATCGACGTCGACGTTGCCTCCCATGACAAACTGGATCCCGGTATCGGAGAGAGCCTCATACAGGCTCTCTCCATCGCATTCGCCCAGGTCACTCTCGGAATCTTCCCGGCGCACCGCGTACCAGCGGGCGGACTCGCCGGCCTCCAATATGCCGGGGCGCGCAGACGCCGCAACTCTGAAGAGACCCGCCAGCTCGGGCCTGTACTCCTCGCCGTGCCCGGGCCGGATCCACCTGACGGGCGCCGGTGCCCCGGAGCTCTCATCCGCAGGAGGCGGTGACTCGATCCTGTAGTTCACCCCCGGCTTCTTCTCGAGCCGGAGAAGCTCCCCGACCTGCGAGGTCCTCCCCCAGCTGTGCCGGCGCGAGAGGTAACGGACCCACTCCTGCATGAGAATCGGGTAGGTATAGTCGGTCGGCCAGTCACCCCAATCCCTGTCAGCCGTGGTATTGAATACCACGAGGCGTCCGCGCCCATCGAACTCGGGCTGCGCATCGGCGGCTTCCCCATCCTTTTCAGAGGTTTTCCCATCCCCCCTGGCGCCGGCGGCTACGAGAGATGGGGCATACCTTCCCTCGATGATGGCTGGAGTGGAAAGCTCGTCGTCGTAGCTCCCCGCCACCCTCGCTCCCGGCAGCGGCTCGAGCAGGAAGAAGCGCCTGAACACCACGTGGGCGAAAGAAGAGGTCTTGAGTCCGCGGAACAGCTCCAGGGTCGGATGCCGGAAATCACCGAAATCGAAGTGACGCGCGCCCGGCGGACCCGGCTCCTTCAAGATGGCGGGAAAGAGGGCCGGCTCACCTGCGAAGGGACGGGCGAGCTCGAGATAGCTGTCTACGTTGACCTTATTGCCCAGGAAATAGGCGATCCCGCCTCCCGAGCGGGCGAAATCACCCAGGGCTTCCCGCTCGGAGACGCTGAGCTTCGAGCGATTGAGAATGAAGACACAGTCGACATTCTCCAGCTCCTTCGCCTCCACCTCGCCTTCGATCAGCGAGACAGAAACCCCTGATGGGACATCCCCCCTCGGCGAGAGGGCCGCCACCAGGAGACCCGATTCACTGGCAAAGCGGTTCGGTGAGGGAGCTCCGTCGACCAGCGCCACCGCCAGGGAATCGCGAACGACAGCCACCAGGCTGCTCACATCGTCCCGGACGAGGCGATCGGGGGTGATGGAGGCCTTGAGTGGATACTCGCCGCCCTCGATAAAGATATGCTGGATCTCCACGCGCACGGTCTCTCCAGGAGAGATATTCTCGATCATCGGCAGGGGAATCTTGTGCCGCGCGACGAACTCGTCACCGCCGGAGCCGCCGACCTCGATGTCTCCCTCTATGCGCACCCTGGGATCCTTGCCGTAATTCGTCACCTCGACAGCGATCCGAACCGGCACCCCGGCCAGCACAGGATCGGATTCGATGGAGAAATCCGTGATCGCGGTATTGTCCAGGGACCCGGAGCTCACGTCGACAAACTGGAAGTTGAAGCTGTCAGCCAGCTTCTTCTCGCGGGCGATCTCCTCGAAGAGAACCGCCAGGGAATCTCGCAGGCTCCCATCCTCCTCGAACCAGTCCCTGCCCCGATAGTCACTCACGAGCACCACCGAGCGAACAATGGAGGCGGCGGAGCTCTTCGCCTCATCGATCAGCTTTCTCAGGATCCTTGGAAAATCCAGCGACAGGTCGCTCGTTGTCTCATCGCGCAGAGAGTCCAACAGGTCACGCCCGGCGAGAGAGGCCCGCGCCCCGGCGGAGACGCTCCCCCCATCCACGACACCACCCTGCACCTGTCCCTCGACCTTTCCAACCTCTCTCCCAGGCCTGCTTCCCAGCCATACGCTGACGGGTATCGAGCCGCCCAGCGCATCCTGGACCTGGCTGATCGCGCTCTCCCGCGCCGTGTCAAAGACCTTACCGGTGCTGGAGACGGCCTCCATGCTGAAGCTGTCATCGAGAACGACAACCCGGCTGTCCTCTCTCCAGCCGGCAAGTCCCCTGAGCACCGGCCGGGCCACGGCCATCACCAGGAAGCCGATGATCGCCATCCGAAGCAGAAGCAGGATGAGATCCTCAAACTTCACTCGACGGCGGTTGCTCACCTGCGCGGCGAGGAGAAAGTCCATCGCCGCCCAATCGTGCACCCGGTAGCGGCGCTTGTTCAGGATGTGGATGATGACCGGGGCGGCCGCCAGGGCCAGGCCCCAGAGAAGAAGACCATTTACGAACATATCTGGTTCACGTTCCCCCTATCCATTTCTCGCCGCGGCCTTGCGGCGACGGGCTCTCTGCGCCAGCAGCTTCGCCAGGGCCTCGGAGATCTTCTCGGGGCCGGTGATGAGCTGGTAGTCAAAGCCGCAGCCCTCGCACGTCTTCTTGAGATGACCCAGGGCCCCCTCGAGAACCTCGAGATAGCGCTCCCGGAGACGATGGGGTTCGGTAAGAAGCTGCCTGGCATCCTCCAGTCCCTTGAAGAGAATATTCGACTCGAAAGAGAACTCGCGCTCGTCGGGATCGAGGACCTGCAGGACGACGGCATCGTGGCCCCGGTAGCGCAGGAATCCCAGCGATGCCTCGATCTCTTCCTGCGATACGAAGAAATCGGAGATCAGGACAAAGAGGCAGCGGCGCGGGAGCTCGAGGCTCACTCTCTCCAGCACATCCTTCATCGAGGTCTTGCCGCCGGGCTCGAGACCTTTCAGCCTCGCCGCGATGCTGGCGAGGGCGAGGGTCTTGGCTGTGGGCGGAACGAATTCCCTGAGCTCCTGGTCGTGGACCGCGAGACCAACCGCGTCACGCTGGCGATGCAGAAGGTGACCGAGAGCCGCGGCCGTCGTGGCGCCAACCTCGAACTTGCTGAGAGTGCCGGAGCTGTAGGTCATCGAGGCGCTCGCGTCCAGGACGAGCAACGCGGTGATGTTCGTTTCCTCTTCGTAACGCTTGATATAGTAGCGGTCCATCCGCCCCAGGACCTTCCAGTCGAGATGGCGCAGATCGTCGCCGGGCACGTATTCCCTGTGCTCCACGAACTCGACGCTGAAGCCGTGGCGGGAGCTCTTGTTCTTTCCCGCCAGGAAGCCATCGACGATGCGCTTGGCTACCAGCTCGAGTCGCGAGAGACGCGCGATGAGCTCAGAGTCGAAGAATCCGTCGGCTGACTTCATCGTATTCATTCCTGGCGTTGAAGGTCGGCACGTCATCGAGAAGCATGCCGACAATTTCATCCGGGCCGAGGCCCTCGGCCTCGGCGTGAAAACTGGGGACCAGGCGGTGCCTGAGAACCGGAAGCGCCACGGCCCTGATGTCGGAGCGAGTCACCGAGAACCTGCCGGCAAGGAGCGTGTGGGCCTTGGCCGAGCGAATCAGCGCCTGCGCCGCCCGCGGACCGACTCCCCAGGCGATATAATCCCTGACCCATCCCGGAGCCGCTTCCGCCTCGGGACGCGACATCCTCCCGATACGGGTCGCGTAGGCCTGCACATGCTCGGTGACAGGAAGCGCGGGCAGAATCCCCTGCAGGGAGAGAAGGAGCTCGCGATCGAGAACCGCGGATGCCGCGGTCTCGGTATTGCCGGTCGTCCGCTCAATGATCCTCTCCTCCTCATCGAATTCCGGGTAGTCGATGCAGATCTTCATCAGGAAGCGATCAAGCTGCGCCTCCGGAAGAGGGTAGGTGCCCTCCTGCTCAAGCGGATTCTGGGTGGCCATCACGCAGAACGGCCTCGGGAGCGTATGCGCCCGGCCGCCCACGGAGACCTGNCCTTCGCTCATTCCCTCCAGCAACGCGGCCTGGGTCTTCGGAGGCGTCCGGTTGATCTCGTCAGCGAGCAGGAGATTCGTGAAAATCGGCCCCTTCCTGAAAACGAAATCGCGCTCTCCAGCTCCGACCTTCTCTCGAAAAATCAGCGTCCCGGTCACATCCGTGGGCATCAGGTCGGGGGTGAACTGGATGCGCCCGAAATCCAGGGAGAGCGACTGGGCGATCGTATTGACCAGCAGGGTCTTGGCGAGCCCCGGCACCCCCTCCAGGATCGCGTGTCCGCCCACGAGCAGGGTCATCAACAGCTGTTCAACGACCGCGCCCTGGCCAACGATTACCTCGCCCACCTCTTTCCTCAGGCGCCCCATGTGCGCGGGCATGCTGTCGAGCAGCTCGATCCCCTCCGGCGTATCCGGACCCGGGCCCTTACCAGCCGCCTGCGCCGCCGTCACCGCTGGTATACCGCCAGGCGGTTATAGGGAATCTGCAGGCACAGCAGCGCCAGCGCGGTCCCGTAGAGCTCGCCGCCGTCGGCTCCATCCCAATACCCGTCAAGCGCCTGCTCAGAGATGAACATCTCGGCGCTTCGCCTGTAGAAGGGCAGCCACTGCTTGCCGCCGAGCACGAACTTGGCCTGGGTCAGGTAGTACTGCACGTACTCGGCATGATGCCCATAGCCCCATTGGGGATCGATGTTCCGATGCATGTAGTCGGTTATCCTGCGAATCAGCGGCTCGTCGTATTTGCCCGCGTTCCAGAGAGCCACGATAGCCGCGCAGGTAACCCCTGGACGCACCTGGTAGCTGTTGATCCTGTAGCGTACGCTGCCATCGGCGTTGGCTGATTTCTCGATGAACTTGACCCCTTTTTCGACGACCTTCTTCGAGACGAAGATCCCGACGTCACGACAGGCGCGCAGAGCCTGCAGCTGGGTGACCACCAGGGTACCTTCATCCTCGTAGGCGTTGGGAGAATAGCCCCAGCCCCCCTCATCGGTCTGCGAACGCTGGGTGAGCTTGACCCCATCCTGGAGTACCTTGCGAATGACCTCACGCTGGCGCGGGTCTTTCTCCTGGGCGAAAATCTGCGAGAGATAGGTCATCGCGAAGGCGTGGCAATACATCGGACGCTGTTCGCGAGCGTTGACGTTGGCGATCAGCCCGGGGGCGTAGGAATAGGTGCCGACACAATTGTTCAGCAGGTAGCTGGTGATTTTCTGCAGGTTCCTGGCGTAGGGACCGCGCGTCGGGGTGCTCCCACTGGCCAGGAAGGCGAGCCCCGACAGCGATGTCATGGCGGTGGGATAGACGTTGGAGCTCCAGGTGGACTTTCCATAGGAGCCATCGGACTCCTGCGCGCGAGCAAGATAGCTGAGACCCTTCTTGATCGAGGCCTCGACCACGGGCGTCACCCCGGGAGGCCTGAGATTGTTTTTCCCCGCAACCTGGGCCTGGAGGCCCGGCAGCGAAAAAAGAGGGCAGGCAAACACGCAAAAGCCCAGGAAGGCGCAGGCGGCACCCGCTCGAAGTTCACTTCGTGACCAGCTCATCCGGACTTATTTCCCCGATTGAAAAGATTCCCGGCCTTCGCGGGAAAACACTGCCGGAAGGCCGGCGCCGGCAACCCGACACCCTGACCACCTTAAACTTTCAGAGCGGTTAACTCCAGCAAAGAACACCTGCCTCGACGCGCCCCGGGGAAGCGCTGTTTTCGGGACTCCGGCGCCGGCGGGGCTGTGTTATCGTTGCCTGCTTCTGATCGCAACCAGGCAGCCGGCTGACCGGACCTGCCAGCCATCCGGGAGCTGGAGGAAAACGCAATGGATCGCAGGGATTTTGTAAACAGGGGGGTCCTGGCCGCGCTGGCGGGAGGAGCCGCGGCGTCCCTCGCCGGGGCGGGCCCGGCGGGGGCCGCGCAGCCGGATGGCGCTCGAAAAAGCGTGCGGGAATTCGGCGCCNGGGGGGATGGAAAAACCGACGATAGCGNCGCCATCGAAAAGGCGCTCGCCAGCGACACGGGAACCCTCGTTTTTGAGCGGGGGGTCTACAAGCTTGGCAAGAGCGTTGTCGTAGACCTTTCGAAGCGAGGCTGGACCTCGATCGACGGCGACGGGGGAGCCCGGCTCCTCATGGCGGCTCCGGGCCCCGCGCTTCATTTCATCGGCACCCACAAGGGCACCGCGGAGCCGGACTCCGTCAGCGAGCTCACCTGGAATAGAGAGCGACTGCCGCTTGTCCGGAACATTGAGATCCTCGGAGATCATCATGAGGCTGTCGGCCTGCGTCTCGAGAGGACCCTGCAGGCCACGCTGAGCGGAGTCCTCATCCGCCGCTGCGGAACCGGGATCCATCTCGTGAAGCGCAACCGCAATCTCATCATCACNCACTGTCACATCTATGAGAACCGGAAGATCGGCATCCACTTCGATCATGTCGATCTCCACCAGGCGATCATCGCCTCGAGCCACATCAGCTACAACCCGGTGGCGGGAATCTGGCTCGAAGGTGGTGGCATGCGTAACTTCCAATTTGTCGGCAACGACATCGAATACAACCACGATGAGAAACTCCAGGGCTGCGCCGACCTGCTCATCGACATGCGTCCGAAGGGCAGCAGCTTCCGGGAGGGAACCATCGTCGGCAATACGATCCAGGCCCGGCCCACGCCCGGGGGAGCGAATATCAGGATCCTCGGAGGCGAGGGCCTTCTCACCGGGGGACTGCTCGCCATCACCGGCAATCTCATCGGCAGCCAGACGGACCTTCTCCACCTGGCCGACTGCAGGGGCGTCAGCATCGGCGGCAACTCCCTCTACAGCGCCATGGGGAGGACCCTGGTGGCCGAGCGCTGCGCCAACCTCGTCTTCGCGGGTAATTCGATTGACTGGAATCCAGGCCACCGCGAGAAGAACCATGCCGACGGCATCCGGCTCTCCGACTGCGACGGGGTCAGCCTCAGCGCGACGATCCTGGAAAACAGCTTCCAGGGCTCCGCCGACAGCGGCGGCGCCATCGAGGTGGCCGGGAGCCGGGATGTCACCATCACCGATTGCCAGGTGCTGGACCCCCGGCACCGGGGAATCTGGCTCGAGGATGCCGTCCGCTGCAGGGTGAGCAATTGCACCATCGTCGACCGAAGAGCGAAGGCTACCATGAAGGCCTCCATCGAGCTGCGCGGCAAGAGCCGGGACAATATCGTCTCCGGCAACATCATCAGCCGCGGCACCCTGCCGGCCACGGGCAAGGCCGCGCTCAGCAGGAACAACCTGGAGGTCTGAGGCGGCCGGGGACGTTCAGTTGAGGTCCCTGAAGGTGAAGGACCTCTCGACCTTCGCCCCACCCGGCTTGCCGTCGACCTCGGCGTAGGGATAGATGAAGAAATTGACCGGGTCGCCCTGCTGCTCCGGCTCGAGGACCAGGTCACGGCCCGCGCTCATCGAGAACCTGTTCCGGCAAATGGTACCGAAGAAATACTCCGTCTTTCCAGGAGCCTTGTCCGCCTCCGATATATCCACCGGCTTCCACGACTCACCGTCGGCGTACCATGCCCAGCAATGGTAGCCCCCGATCCGCCCCTCGGTTTTTCCCGTGGGAATGGGAAAGCCGATCTCGAAGACGGCCGGCACCTTCCTGCTGCGAGCCATCGCGATGAAGAGGGTGTGGAAATCCGAGCAATTCCCCTGGCCGATCGCGCAGGCATGCCCTACGTCGCCGCGCCCCCAGCCCTTGCCGGACTTGTCATAGGTCATATCCTCGAGGACCCTGTCATAGAGTCCCCTGGCCACCTCGACAGCCCCGCCTCCCCGGGCCGAGGCCTCTCTCGCCCTCTTTCTGACCTCGTCGCTGATCGGAGCCATCCTGTCCCCAGCGAGGAGACGTTCCCCCGCCGCGGCCGCGCGCAGGCTTGAAACGCCGGAGACCTCCCTGCGCTCCACATCGAAGGAGACCCGGACCTCCGCCTCCTCGGGAAAAGGAGCTCCCAGGCTGGCGTATACCATCCTGTTTCCATAGACCTTCTCGGTCGTGAGGCGATGCTCGCCGGGCGCCTTGATCTCGAGATTGGTTATCTTCTGGGTTTCATCGTTCTGCGGAACGGGGATCCAGATGTCGACCTTCTGCGCTCCGGCCGCGATCCCGACGATCCTGGCGATGTAGTCAAAATGAAAGGAGCGGCTGGGTGAGCCCGGAGCCCGGCACCCGGCGGCGAAGAGGACGAGGGAGCTGAGCAGGACGAGAGGAATCGCACGATAAAGATTCATGAATGATTTCAACTGTCCCCTGGCTGAGGTACCCATTATCGAAAGTCTAACTCCGGGGACCGCCATCGGATAATCAGAAACATTGATAAAACAGTTATTATGAATAGAATATTCTTATGGATAAGAATTTTGGATTGCGCGAGCTGGAGGCCTTCGTAACGGTCGCCGAATGCGGCTCTTTCACGGCGGCCGGCCGCAGGCTGCTGCTCACCCAGCCGACCATCAGCCTGCGGATCTCCTCCCTTGAAGAAGCGCTCGATGCAAAGGTCTTTGACCGCTCACGCAGCGGGACACTCCTGACGCCCGCGGGCGAGGCATTGATGCCTCACGCCATCGCCGCCCTGGGAAAACGCCGGGAGGGCATCGAGGCGATCCGGGAGCTGAAGGAGGGGAGAAAAGGAATCCTCAAGGTCGGAGGCTCCTCGATCCCCGGCGCCTACATCCTTCCCGCTCACCTTGCCCGGCTCAAGAGGGAGAACCCCGGCCTCGAGATCCGGTTGCAGGTCAGCGATACCGACACCGTCCTGGCGGCCCTGAGGGCCGCGGAGATCGAGCTCGCCGTCCTGGGAAGACAGGCCGGCGACAAAGACCTCGAGACGATCGAGCTGGAAAGAGACCGGGTGCTGCCGCTGGCGGCCCCCCAATGCCTCAGGGACCACGGCCTCCGGCCTCCCCGCAGGAGAGGCGACACCCTGTCGGTACAAGCCGGAGACCTCTCCCGCCTACCGCTGATCCTGCGCGAGCCGGGCTCAGCCACGAGAGCCCTGGCCATCGAGAGACTGGAGGCCTGCGGCATAAGGATCCCGGACTTCGCCTCCCTGCTGGAGGTTCCAGGCAATACCGTGGCCCGGCAGGCCGCCCGCGCGGGGCTGGGGGTAACCTTTCTCTCGTCCTTCGCCGCCCGGGAGTCCCTGGCCCGGGGCGATCTCTGCCAGCTCGAGATCCCCGGCTTCAATTCCGAACGTCCCATCACGCTCACCCGGCTCAAGGGCAGAACCCTCTCTCCGGCGGCGCTGAAGCTCGCTGGAGAGCTCGAAGCCAGCGCATCCTGAAAGACGCCGCGAAGCCTCCTCAGCTACCCTGGAGCTTCAGCGCCTTCCCCGCGGCATCGGTGATGCGAAGGCAGAATCCCCAGGGGCCGCTCTGCTGGCCGATTTTCAGCAGGATCCTGTTCTCACCTTTCTTGAGCCGAACCTTCACCGAATCCTGGTCGACCTTCAGGTCGCGCGGGGCCGGAGCAAAGTGCACGCGTTGGCCATTCAGCCAGCAGGCCAGGCCGGCATCGCTTCCCATCCTGAAGACAGCCTCCGTATCCTCGGCCACCTCGATCACCGTATAGCCGTAGGCCATGACGTTCTGGCTGCGCCGGAAGACCGGTAGCAGGTTGATAGTCCCCGCCAGGCTCAGGTCCTGGAGCTTCTGCCAGCGGTAGCGCCGCGGACCGATTCTCCAGATTTTCTGGAGCGCGATATTTTTCTCCGGCTCGAACTCTCGTGAGAAGCCCTTCCCATCGGGATCCTGCACCGGACCGGTGAGCCACCAATCGAGGACAAAACCCTGGTCCTTCGCCTTGCGCTGGGGATCCCTGCCTAATTTGCGCAGCTCGGCCGCCGCGCCGTTGACAAGCTCCCTGGGGAAATTGCCCTTCACGATCCTCAGCAGATAACCCTCGGCGGAGTCCTTGTCCCCGGCGACGCCGATAGCGGCCGCGAAGCCGACATATCCCCTGGCCGCCTCGACCGAGAGACCCGTATCGGAGAGGAAGGGCTCCAGCTTGTCGATGGAGTCCTTGTCAGCCGAGGCGATGAGTCCGGTCAGGGCTCGGGAGCGGAACTCCCTGTCCTCCGCGAGCCCCAGGGTGCGGCTGAACATATCGAGGGCCTGCTTCTTCATGCCGTCTCGAAGCTTCCCCTCCGCCAGCGCCAGGTAGCCTTTGAGAGCGACCGCTCGGCCAGCCTGGGTTCCACTNCCGGCAACCTCGAGATAGGTCGCCTCGAGCTCTGATTTGACCAGCTCGCCCTTCACGTCCAGGGCTGTGATCTTGAGCTCAGGATCCTTTCCCGCGGCGGCCCGAGAGAGATAAGGCTCAGCCGCCTTCGGGTCACGAGCGGCAAGGGCCCTCAGCAATACAGGGAGCTCGGCCTTCGCGGCCTCCTCGTATCCTTTTACCAGGGCGGTGGTAACTCCCGGCCCCTCGAGCGCCGAGAGCCTCCTCATGGCCAGCGCGCGAACACGTTCAGCCCCATCCGCCAGTCCCTGCAACAGAACCGGTACGGCTCCTTCGTCGCCGCGCGGGCAGAGCTGGTGTAACGCACGCTCTCTCTGGAAATCCTCAGGAGCGTTCTTCAGGGCAAACTCGTAGAGACGCCTGGAGTCTTTTACGTTGCCGGCAGCGGCCAGCCCATCGGCCAGGCGCAGCTCTTCCTGGAAGATCTTTCGGCTGAGTGGATCGTCGCTTTTCCCGGCCACAGCAAGCAGAACCTCGACCCCCTCTGGAGCCGCAAGCCGGGCAAGACCTTCGAGAGCGGAAAGGCGAACACCATCATGGTCGGACCCGGAAAAAATTATCAGTGTCTTGACCGCCGCGTGATCGCCTCTCTTGGCGAGAGTGAACAGCAGGTCGGCCCTGAGCTCTTCGTCGGCCTTGCCGATAGCGGCCATGACAGCATTGTGGGCGGCGGCTCCGGGCATCCGCTCGAGAACCAGGCGGGCGATCTCGGCAACATGTTCATCTTCATCCCACAGGCATTTTTCGGCAACCTTGACCGAGCCCGCATCCCCACCGATGAAACCCGTCAGCCAGAGAGCCTCGCGGCGCAGATAGCTGCTGGAGGAGCCCTCGACGAGCTTCCCGAGCTCCCGCANTACAGGCCCCCTCTCCTTTTCGCCGCCAGGGCGCCCGGCATGGTGAACGATCAGGGTCAACGCGTGGCTCGCGGTGATGCTGGGCTCCCTGTCCGCGCCGACGAGAATCCTGCCGAGCCCGGCGATCGCGGCGGCCCCATGCTGTGGAGCCGAAAGACGCGCCTTCATGCGAACGGCGTTGTCAGGAGAGCGAATCCCATCAAGAAAAACCCCGAGCTCTTCGGCGAAGGAGACCGGATCCGCCAGCAGGAGCGCGACGGTAAGGAGAACGAGCCGAGCCGTGTACGAATTACGAAGTTTGGTCATTTTTTTCATCTCGATTCCTTTCTCCATCAGACGCGCCACGGTGAACGGTTGGGCCTGGCGATGAGGCGGTTGGCCTCCTCGTCTCCAATGACACGCTCATTCTTCGCGTCCCAGTTCAGGCCGCGCCCGAGACGGTAGGAAATATTGCCCAGGATGCAGAGCGTGCCGACGGCATGGCCTGCCTCGATCGTCATGATAGGCTTCTTCCGCGAGCGAACCGCGTTGATGAAGTCCTGTTCGTGGCCGGGGCTCTTGTAGGGAAAATTCCCGCCGTCGGGAATCTTGTACTCCAGAGCCTTCTTCTCGCCATGGGTGCCGCCATCGCCGCCGCCGACGACCAGCGCCCCCTTGTCGCCGATATACTTCGAACCGAAGCCGTGCACCTTGCCCGGGGCGTGCGGATGCCCGTTGCCCGGCTGCCGCCAGTACATCACCCAATCGGGATCCTTGAACACGTACTTGATCTCCATCTTTGTCGGGCAGTCCCAGATCCCGTGATCCGGAGCCTTGCCGGTGGCCTCGACGTAGGAGGGCATCTGGCCATCGGCGTTCATGATGAAGAGCGCGCAGGACATCACGTGCGCGCCGCGATCGCGAATCTGTCCGCCGCCGAACTCGAGGAACCAGCGGAAGTTGAAATGAACGCGCTCGACGTTGTAGTCCATGTAACGCATCGGGCCGAGCCACATATTCCAGTCAAGATTCGAAGGGGGCGGGCCGTCGGGCTTACCGCCACCGACCGGATTCTCGTAGTGCCAGCAATCGACCTCCTTCACCCTGCCGATCATCCCGTTCCTGACATAAGAAGCCGAGGCGTAGGCGGCATGAGTGGAGCGACCCTGGGAGCCGACCTGCATCACGCGACCGCAGCGCTGCGCGGCATTGACCATGGCGCGCCCCTCCTCGATGGTCGATGAGGAGGGCTTCTGGACATAGACGTCNTTGCCNGCCTCGCAGGCCATGACCGCCATCACCCCGTGCCAGTGATCNGGNGTNGCGATNAGNACNCCATCGAGGTTCTTCTGNTCNAGNAGNTCCCNGAANTCNCGNTACTTNGGCACATANCGCCCGATGATCCNNGCNGCCCNGTTGAGATGGCTCGTGTCNACNTCNCAGAGAGCGCCNGCNTATTTGCGGAAAAAATTCAGNTGNCCNGTNCCCATCCCCCCCAGGCCGATATGACCGGTCAGGATCTTCTCGCTGGGAGCCTGGGCGCCGAGAAACCCTGCGGGAAAAATTGCGGGGGCGGCGAGCCCACCGCCGATAGCGAGGGTGCGCTCCAGGAAGCCACGACGGCTGGTTGTTTTTTTCATCCGTATCTACCTCGTTGTTCGCCACCCGACTCCCAGGCGCTCAGCGCCGGAGAGTGAACAGCCGTTA
>NZOA01000057.1 GCA_002695115.1 Planctomycetota bacterium | reverse complement strand
TATGCAAATAGGGGGACCGACTTCCGATTGATCCGTTCGATCGGAAAGTAATTCCGTTGTACTGAACCTGCCCGCCTCTGCTAGGGCTACTTCCGCTTCTTCTTGCCGCGTCCCCGGCCCTGGCCCCGGTGGCCGCGACCGCGGCCCTGCTCCCGGTCCTGGTCTTTTTTCTTTTTCCGACGCCTGCGGAACGCGTGGTGGTCGCCTTCCGGTTGCTTGCGCCGTGGCACCCGGGTCTCCAGCCTCTCGAGGCGCTCGAGCGGCAGCGTCAGGCGCTGGCTGAGATCCTGCCGGAAGCTCAGACGGTGGCCGGTGAGCGGATGACGGAAGCTCAGTCCCCAGGCGTGTAGAAACATGCGCTTGAGACCAATCTTCTCGGCCAGGAACTTATTGGCCTCAAAGTCCCCGTAGCGCTGGTCGCCGGCGACCGGCGCGCCGTGGCGCGCCGCCTGGACACGCAGCTGGTGGGTTCGGCCGGTATGCGGCACCAGGCGCACGAGCGAGATCCCGGTGCCGGCAAAGGTGCGCTCGAGCTCGTAGGAGGTCTCGGCGTTGGCCTTGCGCCCCGACCGTACCCGCACCTCGACACGGCTGCCGCGCGCCGCCCGTCCCAGGCAGTCGCTCCAGCTGCCGATGGGCGGCCGCGGCGCCGAGAGAAGCAGCGCCTTGTAGGTCTTCTCGACCTCGCGGTCGTGCAGGGCCTGCTTGAAGATCGCCCCCGCCTCCGGGTCGAGGGCGCAGACGATGAGACCGCTGGTGTCGATGTCGAGGCGATGCAGGAGCCACACCCGGTGCAGGTCGCCGCCCGGCACCTCGATCCGGTAGCTCTCGTCCTCGAAGTCGAACTCTCCCTTCAAGAGGGCGTTGGAGGCCTTCCTGCCCGGCTGGTTCGGATGGGAGAGCACCCCGGAGGGCTTGTCGAGCACCCAGATCGCCTCATCGCGGTACACCTCGCGGACACCGCCATGCAGTCCCTTCGCCACTCCCTGGCGTTTTTTCCCACCACCCCCCGCGGAACCTTCCCTTTCAGTCATGCCGCGCATGCTACAGCCCCGGCACACGGCAGGGGAGCCTTTTTCCAGCCGACCGCGCGGATGCGCGCTGTATAATGTGCCGCTTCCCACGGAGCCACCGACAGAGATGATTGCCGTACTCGACTACGATGCCGGAAACCTGGCGAGCGTCGCCTGCGCCGTTCGCCACCTCGGCCACGAACCGGAAATAACCCGCGACCCCGATGTCGTGCGCTCGGCCGAGCGCGTCATCTTCCCGGGGGTCGGCGCCGCGGGCTCCTCGATGGAGAGCCTCGAGAAGCTCGGGCTGGCCGCGGCGCTCAGGGACGCCCACTCGGCGGGCAAGCCCATCCTCGGCATCTGTATCGGCTGCCAGGTGGTTTTCTCCAGCAGCGAGGAGGACGGCGGCACCGACGGCCTCGGGCTGCTCGAAGGCGAGGTGGTCCGCTTCCGCTTCGCCGAGGGAAGCCGGCGCAAGGTCCCGCACATGGGCTGGAACGAGGTGCGCTTCACGGACCCCCATCCCGTGCTCGAGGGAATCCCCGCTGGCTCGCAGTTCTACTTCGTGCACAGCTACTACGTCGAGCCGACCGAGCCGGCCGTGGCGCTCGGCACGGCCTCCTACGGGGGCATCGACTTCACGGCCGCCGTGGCGAAGGACAACCTCGTGGCCGTCCAGTTCCACGCCGAGAAGAGCGGCCCGGCCGGCTTGCGCCTGCTCGACAATTTCCTGGGATGGAGTCCCTGATGCTGTCCAAAAGACTCATCGTATGTCTCGACGTCCGCGACGGCAAGGTCACCAAGGGCGTCCAGTTCAAGGGCAACGTCGAGGTCGGCGAGCCCGTGGAGATGGCCGGGGAATATTACCGCCAGGGTGTCGACGAGCTGGTCTTCTACGACATCACCGCCTCGGCCGAGGGCCGTCCCATCGACATCGAGATGGTGCGCGAGGTGGCAAAGCGAATCTTCATCCCCTTCTCCGTCGGCGGCGGCATCCGCGACCTAGATGATATGCGCAAGGTGCTGCTGGCGGGCGCCGAGAAGGTCAGCGTCAACTCCCTGGCCGTACGAGAGCCCG
The DNA here is from genome assembly GCA_002695115.1 of Planctomycetota bacterium. Taxonomy (GTDB): domain Bacteria; phylum Planctomycetota; class UBA8108; order UBA8108; family UBA8108; genus UBA8108. The sequence continues at coordinate 10,210 of NZOA01000057.1, read as the reverse complement.
GGATCATCGCCGACGGCGCCCGCGCCTTCGGCAAGCAATGCATCGTGCTGGGAATGGACGCCCTGGAGGTCGGCGCCAGCGAATCGATCCCCTCGGGCTACGAGATCGTCGTCAAGGGCGGCCGCGAACGGACCGGCATCGATATGCTCGAGTGGGCGAAGAGGGCCGAGGAGCTCGGTGCCGGGGAGATCTGCCTCAACTCGATTGATGCCGACGGCACCCGCGATGGCTACGAGCTGACGGCCACCCGCATGGTCTCGCGCGCCGTGGAGATCCCGGTCATCGCCAGCGGCGGCGCCGGCACCAGCGAGCACCTCGCCCGGGTGCTCACCGACGGAGAGGCAGATGCCGCCCTCATCGCCAGCATGGTCCACTTCCTCGGCTTCACCATCGCCGGGATCAAGGACGAGCTGGCGGCCGCCGGCATCCGGGTGCGACTGGAGACCGGCAACGCCGAGGCCGACTGAATTATCGGTCGAAGGCGGCCTGGAACGGACCTTTTGCGGCCATCCTTCTTTTCCGACCGGACAGTTCACCCGCGGCATTCTATAATTGAGATGCGGGCGGAACGCCCCGGAGAACCATGAAAAAGAACCTCCTGATCCTCACCGTACTGCTGTCGGCCAGCGCCGGGCCGGGCCGGGCCGACACCATCGAGCTCCGCAACGGCCGCGTCATCCACGGAAAGGTCATCGGCAAGCTGCCCGCCACCGGCCCCGTCAGGATAACCTTCACCGGGGGAGGCTCGCTCACCCTCGAGCCCGACAGGATCCTTCGTGTGCTGCGCGACTCGAGCTGCGACTTCAGGACCGCCACCGGGAGGCCCGGAAGCGGCGGTACCCCAAAGGACGCAAAGCCCGCCGTGAAGAAACCCGTTGCGCTCCCGAAAAAGCCCGAAGAAAAGAAGAGGCCCGTTGAGAAAACAGAAAAACCCTCCGGGACCGGCGCTGAGCCCATCGATGCGAAGCTCGAGGCCGAGATCCTGGGCTACATCAGCGAGCTCTCGCGCCAACGCTCCCAGAACAGGGTACGCGCCGAGGCCGCGCTGAAGCACCTCGGGCCCGTGACCCTTCCCTACCTCGAGAAGGCGGCGCGCCATCCCTTCGAGCTGACGCGCAGGGCGATCATCCGGATCGTCGCGGAGACAGGAGGCCCCGATGGCGCCGACCTGCTGCGCGCCGCGCTGAGCGACAAGGACCCCTGGGTGAAAAAAATCGCCCGCGAGGCGCTCGAAAAATCCAGGCGCTGAGAGCGCTTTTTTTCGAGGGATTTTTCCCTCCGGGGCTCCGCGCGGGTAATATGTGCGAACCATGAAAAAACACCTGCTGTTGATACTTGCCGTCGCCGCGGTGGCCTGGCTGGCCGCGCCGCCCGCTCCAGCCCAGGACACCGCGAAGAAGCGCCCCTCCTCGAAGACCGCCGTGCGCTTCGCCATCGGCGACATCCACGGCGACTACGAATCGTTCATCAAGCTGCTCGGCAGGCTCGGCCTCGTCGACAGGGAGCTCAACTGGAGCGGGGGCTCGAAAGAGCTGGTGCAGACCGGCGACATCTTCGACCGGGGGCCGGGCTCCCGCGCCGCCGTCGAGCTCCTCATGAAGCTCGAGGGCCAGGCGAAAAAGGCGGGGGGCGCGGCTACGACGCTGATCGGCAATCACGAGGTGATGAACCTGGTGGGCGACCTGCGCTACGTCGACCCGCGCGAGTACGCATCCTTCGCCGCGGATGAAACCGCGGCGCTGCGCGCGAAGAAGAAAACCTCGATCCTCGCCCTCGGCAAGACATCGGCCGGGCTGCTGAAATCGAACTACTACGCCGACTTCGGCTCGCGGATGAACGAGAAGATCTTCCCCACCGCCTTCCCGCGCGGCTTCTTCGCCCACAGGGCGGCCTTCTCCCTGCGCGGCAGGATCGGCGCCTGGCTGATGAGCCGCAATACCGTCTACCTCAAGGACCGCAACCTCTTCGTTCACGGCGGCATCAGCCCGCGGGTTTCGGCGATCCTTCCGGCGAAGATCAACAGCTCCGTAAAGGCCGACCTGAAGGCCTTTCTCACCGCCACAGACCAGCTTGAAAAGATCGGGGTCTTCGATCTCTCGCTCGGCGTCCACGAGCTCTTCGTGCTGCTGGCTGGTGAACGGGCGGCGGGAGCCGCGACGCACCCGAAGCTGGCGGCGAGCTTCGCCGCGATTGAGCGGATAAAGAATACCAGCCTCCTGTTCGCAAGTGATGGCCCCTTCTGGTATCGTGGCCTCGCGCTTGGCGACGAAAAAGCCTTCGCACCGGAGGTGAAGAAGATCCTGGGGATCCAGGACGTGGACCGAATCGTGATCGGGCACACGCAACCGCCGTCTCTCAGGATTCAAGGACGATTCGCCAATAGCGTAATCATGATCGACACGGGAATGAACCAGCAGGTCTACATGGGCCGCGCCAGCGCCCTGATATTCCAGCCGGATGGAAAATTACAGGTATTCGAATGATTGATGAAGAAGTGAACGACGAACCGGAACAGGCAGAAGAACCCGCCGCCGAGCCCGAAGTAGAGGCCCCAGCCGCAGAAGAACCCGCCGCCGAGCCCGAAGTAGAGGCCCCAGCCGCAGAGGAGCCCGCCGCCGAGCCTGAAGTAGAGGCCCCAGCCGAAAGTGCCGGACCGAACCGTATTCTCTTTCTCTGCACCGGGAATTCCTGCCGCAGCCAGATGGCCGAGGGCCTCCTGCGGCACATCGCCGCCGATCGCTTCGAGAGCCTCTCGGCAGGCTCCCAGCCTGCCGATGGAGTCCACCCCATGGCCGTGGCCGTCATGAAGGAGCTCGACATCGACATCTCCTCCCAGCAGCCCAAGTCCATCGAGCTCTTCCTCTCAGGCGAGCGGCCCGCCCCTGACATCGTCATCAGCGTCTGCGCGAAGGCCTCCGAGGAATGTCCCGCCTTCACCGGCGCGAATGTCCAGTCCATGAGCCTGCCCTTCGATGATCCCGCCGCCGCCGAGGGCAGCGACGAGGAGAAGCTCGAGATCTTCAGACAGGTTCGAGACGAGCTCCGCGAAACCCTGCAGCAGGCGCTCGGCCTCGGAGACTGAACCCCCGGAGAGCACGTCCCTCAGGGCGAGACGCACCGGCGGTCGCATTCGAGTCCGGCGAGCGCGCCGCCGCATTCCGGCCACGGCGCGGGAGGCGCCCAGCGGCCTCGGAAAAGGAAGTTCAGGGCGTAGACCACGTCGGAGATGTCCGAGCGTGAATCCCCGTTGATGTCGCAAGCCGCCGGACAATCCTGGGCCGCGCCCCCCTGGAAAAGAATCCGGATCTGGCGTATGGCATCGGAGATATCCATCACGCCATCACCGTTACAATCTCCGCGAAGGAATGTGGGCTCCTCCCTGGGCGGAGGCAAGGGCTCCCGGGCGAAGACCAGGACGCCCATGCGCGGCAAGGTGATGCAGGCCGAATGAGGCAGCCCGTCCCTCGCGCCGCCGTCGGCCGAGATCCTGCCCGCGTTGCCCCTGTTGCGGCCGCCGTAAAGCTCCGAGTCGCTGTTGAAGATCTCGTGCCACTGCCCGCCGCGAGGCATGCCGAGACAGTACTCGGGAAAATCTTCGTTGTTGAAGCTGGCGATGATCACGACATCCTCGCCGCTCGAGGTCCAGCGCTGCCAGGCGATGACGTTGCCCTCGTCGTTGACGTGGAAGACGTTCTGCCGCCCATCGGCCCGCAGCGCCGGCAGGGACCCCCTCAGGCGGGTCATGTCGCGACAGGCCAGGAAGTAGTCCGCGTAGCGCTCCCTTCGATCCCAGCGAATGTTGTGGTCACGGGTGTCACCGAAGGGGCGGCTCTCCAGGAGCTCCTGCCCCTGCAGGACCATGGGAATGCCCGCGGTGAACATGACGAGCCCCCAGCAGAGCTTGCCCCTGCCGCGCGCCCAGGCGCTTGTCGGGTCCCCGTCATCAGCCACCCTCGTCACCCGGCCGTGCACCGCCACCTCGTCGTGACTCTCGATGTAGTTGACCGCCCGCACCCCGCCGAAGGCGAAGTGGTTCATGCCCGCGGCGAGCGCCCCCATGTCCGGATCGCCGAAGGCCGCGGCCCCCAGGGCGTTTCGCAGGTTGTCATGAAAGAGATCATTCCACTGCGAGTCGAGGCCGGCGCCCCCGGCCGCGACCGGAACGGTCACCGCCGGGTCGTTGGGCAGCTGCTCGGCGATGACGATCGCCTTGAGCGAGATCGTGTCGACCGTCCCGGCGATATCCTGCAGGAGACTCCAGCCCTCGGCGTTCACCTTGATGAAATCCGTGCCGTCGATACGCAGGCCGTCGACGTGGTATTCCTCCAGCCACATCCTCACCGAGTCGCGGAGGTACTGGCGCACCTCGGCACGGCCGTAGTCCGGACGCGGCCCCCAGGGCGTCTCCCTGTAGCCGTTGCCCTCGGGGTAGAAGTAGAGCTCCTCGCCATCGAAGTCGAGCAGGTTGCCGGCGAGATCGCTGGCCCCCATGTGGTTGTAGACGACGTCGAGCAGCACCGCGATTCCCCGCTGGTGGCAGCGGTCGACGAGGTATTTCAGGTCGTCCGGGCTGCCGTAGGAGGACTCGGGCGCGAACTGGAAGGACGGGTTGTAGCCCCAGGAGAGCTCGCCGGAGAACTCCATCAGGGGCATCAGCTCGATGGCGGTGATCCCCAGTTCCACGAGATGGTCGAGATGGTTGTCCACCACGTCGCGGAACCTCCCGGGGTGGTGCTCCACCCCATCGCCCCCGCCCGTGAAGGTGCCCACGTGCAGCTCGTAGATGATCATGTCCTCGAAGTACGGCGTCACCCAGCCATCATCCCCCCACTCGTAATCCGAGCTCCAGATGATGGAGTCCCCCACCGAGCTTACCTGGCGTCGCGAGCGCGGGTCGGTACGCCAGAGGGTCTCGTCGTTTCGGATGGCGAACTTGTAGCGGCTCCCCGCCCGCGCCCCATTGACGCGGCCCTGCCAGTAGCCTCGCACACTGGTCAGCGGATGGGCGGTATCGTTCCAATTGTTGAAGGTNCCGGCNACCGAGACACGCTCGGCATTGGGCGCCCAGACCCGGAAGACCGTTGCCGCGCCATCGACCGTGGCGCCGAGCTCGAAGGCTCCCAGCACGGTGGTGTTGACGAGAAAGTCGCCGTGCTCCGGCGGGCTCCCGGACATCCCCAGGCGGTTGTAGTNGTCGGTATCGGAGCCATCNGTGAGCTCGAAGCGGTAGTAGACAAAGCCGGAGTCGCNTCCCTCGACGACACCCCGCCAGACGTCAAAGGGNCCCTCGTTGCGAACCCAGCTCATCGCGTAGCGGCGGGTCNCGCCATCAAAGGCGCGGATCCGCGCCGCGGTGAGATCCCCCCNGAAGNCGCGCACCTCGAGCGTGAAGTNCTCNCCGGGACCGGGATTCCGCGGCGNGCGAAAGGTCTCATCGGAATAGACCCCGGCCCACTCGACGTTNTCGTCGTTGCGCGCCGCGCGGGCTTCGCCCGGGCGAATGACGGAGAACGCCAGCAGCAGGATGACCTTGATGGTTCGCCTGGAAAAGATCATGACTCGTACGACCCGCGGNAGCTGTACCGGTTCCCGCCNCCTCCGAAAGGGGGGGAACCCCAGGCAGCGATTATACCACCCCCGAATCCGTCCTGTTCGCTTTTGAGCCCCGGCCCTCAGCGCCGCGCGTAGTCCTCGCAGGANGTGGCGTTGGGACGCTCCGGGCGGTGGCAGTCCCTGGCGTCGTTGTAGCGGCAGGTATCGCAGAGAAACTCCGAGGAACCGCNGAGCCAGCTGTTGCCGGCCTCCTGGTCCCCACCCGCGGCATGCGGCGAAGGCGTGAAGAAAGCCGCGANGGCNGCGGCGATGAAGAGAGTGAGAAAGTACGCTGCCGCGGAAACGCCCAGGAAGCCCGCGATTCCGCCCGGACCGGCNAAGGCCTGCAGCAGGGCGCCGGCGAGCACCACGCCGACGAAGACCACCAGGCGCCTGGATCTGAACATGAGAGCCTCCCGGATGAAAAAAACCGCTGGAGAAAATGCCANGNTTNGCTNCAGCGGTTTTCAGGATAACTGCGGCCCGACCTCTAAGTCGACCGCAATAAGACGGTGATTAAATCAAAGACCGATCTGCCAGCGCACCAAGAAGGCGTGCACTTCCTCCCCGCCATCCATGTCGGAATAGACGTAGTTGAACATCGTGCGGAAGGTCGGGTTGTGATAGATATTCAAACCCACGGTCAGATCGTCGAGTTTAGGGCCGTCGCGAGTATCGTCAGGGATTTTGGTCTCCATATCTAATCTGGCAAGATCTCCGCCATCAATGGAACCATAGCGTACGGCGAGCTCAACAGCTCCCCAGCTCTCACCCCAGGAGAAGTTCTTGGCCGGCTTGACGCGCTTGAAGGTGCCCCTCCTGGTGTCGTAGGGACGGCTCTCGCCGGTGAGGAAGTAGCTGGCCATGACATACCAGCCGGTGTAGCTGAAGTTGTCGGCCGCGCTCACCGAGCTGCCCATGAACTCGGCCTGCACCGAGAGCGGGCCCCTGACCCAGGCGGCCTCTACTCCATAACGGAACTCTCCGTCGGCGGTCTCATCCTCGGCGCCGGGAAGCTTACCGGCAAGGTGCGCAGAGGGACGGGGCTGAATTGTGAGCCCGTCGATGATGCGACTGCTGGCCGCGGCACCGATGTGAAGCAGGTTCCTGCCGCCATCTTCGTTGCGCAGAAGACGGGTGTAGCGGCCGGTGAGGCTGTAGTCACCATCACCTTCATCGTAGCCATTGTCCCCCGTGGTGCGGAAGACGCCATAGGCCAGGGTGCCGGTGTCGAGCGTACGATGCGCCATGACGCCCACGTTACGCGAGGGCGCGAAAGCCGAGGTCAACGAGCGCTCCATGAAGGTGATGTACTTGCTGCTGGTCAATTCCTCGAGGCCAAAGGGTTCCTTGAAATGGCCGACACGCAGGGCGCCGAGCCCATAGGGAACGCCGCTGACGCCGACGTAGACGTCCTTGAAGGCGGGCCTGTTGCCCTTGTCGCCACTGCCCTCGCCACCGCGGGCGAACTCGTACTGGGTCTTCCACTCGAACTGGTTGACCTTGCCCTGGAGCATGAGACGGGTGCGGCGGAACTCGGTTCCATCCTCATTGCTGCTGGGATCGTCATCTGCGAACCATGCATGGTCGAGCATGATGCGGCCGCCGAGCTTCAGGCTGACGCTGCCATCATTGGATTTGAACTCAAGGCCGTTGTTCCACCTGGAGTTCATGCCAAGGGGATCGACCTCTTCCTGCGCCCCCAGGCCGCCTGAAAAAAGACAAACGGTCAAAAATGCCAACCCGTATTTCATCCAAGATCCTCCAGAGAAAAGATTATTCAAAGCAAAGCGCTTTCTGTTCTCAGGCGCGGCAGACAAGGCGTCTGCATCGATAGCCTGATAATCTTTTTTCGGCAGCAAATCAGAGCGGCAGAGAGGAAATTGGCTAAAAAACAAGGGCCGATAATGTCTGGCGGAAGGCGGGTAAATAACCAGGACGCCTGCCAGACGGAAATCGCAGGCCTGCGTGGTTTCAAACCGGATCCCTGAAGGCTGTGGAAGCCCGAAGAGAACCTAATTTTCTTCCAGGGAGCTCTGGGTTATGTAGAGGAGGATGCCTCGAATCGAGACAAAACCGACCGGCTGGCCCTTCTCGACGATGGGAATGTGCCTGTAGCCGCCCACAGCCATGGCGTTGAGGGCATGGGCGAGGGTATGTTTCTGCGTCAGGGCGTTAGGCCGGGACGTCATCACGCTCCCAAGGGTAATCTCGGCAAGCGGCTTCCCTCCTCCGAAGCAGCGCCTCAGGAGATCCCGCTCGGTAAAGATACCCGCCAGGAGGCCCTCGTCTTCGACGATGAGAACACTCCCGTACCGGCGCTTTCTCATTTCCGCGACAGCTTCCGCCACGGTGTCCTCCGCCTTGAAGAGAAGCGGGGGCGGGGCGTTCAATTGCGAGATGGGATCCTTGAGAATCAGCTCGTGGATCCGCTGGCGCTTCGGCAGAGGAATCTCTGGTGAATCAGGATGCGCCTCGGGATGAGACTCCCAACTGTCACCAAAGCCCATTTCTTCGAGACTGCCCGATGAGACCATGAGACCCCGTCCTCTCTGAAAGAACCGGAAACCGGTCAAAACAAAATAATGCGGAATGAAAATCAGATCAGCCGACAGTCCAGGTCTCGCCACCTGAGAGAAGCGCATCCATGTCACCGGCTCCCGGCTTCTCCTTGGCGGCCTCAATCTGTTCATCGAGGAGCCCATCGTAGCTGGGCTTGTCGATCGCCCTGAACACCCCCACCGGGACGGGCGTCGATTCATCGGCCTCCTCGAGCTTCGCCAGGAGATAGGCGAGCGTCGCATCAGAAGTCTTCTCGTCATGGATCAGCAGGTCCGCCTCGTTCGCCCCGCCGGCAAGGTCGAGGACCACGGGCTTGAGACCATCGATCCCGATACCCTTGTCCCTCGCCTTACCGAAGACCATGGGCTTGCCATGCTCGAGGACGAGGGTCCTGTCATCGCGGACCTTCTTGTCGGCAAATGATTTGAAGGCGCCGTCGTTGAAAATATTGCAGTTCTGGTAGATCTCGACAAACGCGCTTCCCTTGTGCTCGGCGACCCTCTTGAGAATGCCCGCCAGGTGCTTGGTGTCGGCATCGATGGTGCGGGCGACGAAGGTCGCCTCGGCCGCCAGCGCCAGNCAGAGCGGGTTGAGGGGATAGTCAACCGACCCGTGCGGCGTCGACTTGGTCTTCTTGCCCTGCTCCGATGTCGGAGAGTACTGTCCCTTGGTGAGGCCGTAGATCCTGTTGTTGAAGAGGAGGATCTTCAGATCGATGTTACGGCGCAGCGCGTGGATCAGGTGGTTGCCGCCGATGCTGAGACCATCCCCGTCTCCCGTGATGACCCAGACCTGCAGCTCCGGCCGCGAAATCTTCAGCCCGGAGGCAAAGGTCGGCGCGCGTCCGTGAATGGAGTGAAAACCATAGGTGTTCATGTAGTAGGGAAAACGGCTCGAGCAGCCGATGCCCGAGACGACGACTACGTTCTCTCGCGGTATCCCCTGCTCTCGACAGATCTCCGGCATGGTCTTCTGCATCTGGGCGAGGATGGAGTAATCACCGCAGCCGGGACACCAGCGCACGATCTGGTCGGAGGTGAAGATCTTGCGATCGTAGTCCTCGATTTCCTTGAGTTTTTCAGGTGAGAGTTCAGGCTTCGCGGTCATTTTTCTTTCCGGCTGATGCCGTTCCCATGTTAGAGAAGCTCCTCGATTTTCTGTTCGATCTCCCCGATCTGGAACGGTTGTCCCTGCACCTTGTTGAGCCCTATGGCATCTATACAGAACCTGGCGCGGATAAGGAGAAGCAATTGCCCCATGTTGAGCTCGGGGATGAGTATCTTTTTGAATTTACCGAGGACCTCTTCAAGGTTGGCGGGAAAAGGATTCAGATGGCGCAGGTGGGCGGAGGACACCCTTCCGCTACGGCCCCGCGCCCGGTTCACCGCCGAGGTGATGCTGCCGTAGGTGCTTCCCCAGCCAAGGACCAGCAGGTCGCCTTCGGGATCTCCGTGGACCTCGAGGTCGGGGATGCTCCGCGCGATGCGCGCGACCTTTTCAGCGCGCAGCTCGATCATCTTCTGGTGGTTGTCCGGATCGTAGCTGACGTTGCCGGTNCCTTCCTGTTTTTCGAGCCCGCCGAGACGATGCTCGAGGCCCGCGGTCCCGGGTATCGCCCAGGGGCGCGCCAGGGTCTCCGGATCCCGCTGGTAAGGAAGGAAGCCCTCGGGATCGGTGGCGTTGTTGACCTCGATCACCGGAAGATCAGCAACCGAGGGAATGTTCCAGGGCTCCGCGCCGTTGGCCAGGTAGCCATCGGAGAGATAGATCACCGGCACCATGTGGGTCACCGCGATGCGGGTCGCCTCGAGCGCCATGGTGAAGCAATCCCCTGGCGATTGCGGCGCCACGATCGCCACGGGGCACTCACCGTTGCGGCCGAACATCGCCTGCAGCAGGTCGGCCTGCTCGGTCTTGGTGGGCATGCCGGTTGCTGGGCCTGCGCGCTGGACGTCAACAACCACCAGCGGGAGTTCCTGCATGACGGCAAGGCCCATCGCCTCTGCCTTGAGCGCCAGGCCCGGGCCACTGGTCCCGGTGATGCCTACGTTGCCGG
>NZOA01000056.1:17143-45869 GCA_002695115.1 Planctomycetota bacterium | reverse complement strand
TGGAGAGAGTCGTCGGGATGATTTCCGGGTGCCGAGCCGGGCGTCCTGCGGTTAAGATGTCCTCCATGATGAAGCTCGTCCGGCCCCTGTTGCTGACCCTGTCCCTCGTTTCCGTGGTTTGCGCGCAGGAGGGCGAGCCGGGTTCGGGTTGGTGGTCATTCGATCCGGTTCGAGTGGTGGAGGTCCCGTCGGTCGGATCCGGCGCCAACCCCGCCAATCCCATCGACGCCTTTATCCGTCAGCGGCTGAAAAAAGAAGGGGTTTCGCCGGCGAAGCCGGCCCCGCCCGCGATCCTTGCCAGGCGTCTCCATTACGATCTGCTCGGGCTGCCACCGGCGCCCGGGGTGATCGAGGATTTCGTCCGGGATCCTTCCCCGGTTGCCTACACGGAGCTGGTCGACAGCCTGCTGGCCATGCCTCATTACGGAGAGCGCTGGGCTAGGCACTGGCTTGATGTGGCGCGCTACGGCGAGAGCAACGGCTTTGAATACAACGAGGCGCGTCGCAACGCCTGGCCCTACCGGGACTGGGTGATCAAGGCGCTCAACGATGACCTGCCCTACGATGAGTTCGCCCGTATGCAGCTGGCCGGCGACATCCTGAAGCCGGGGCGCGAAGGAGCGGCGGCGGTCGGCTTCCTGGTCGCCGGAACACACAACTCGGTGCTGGGGGCGAGCGACCAGATGAAGCGACAGGCTCGCCAGGACGAGCTGGAGGAGATTGTCGGAACGGTCACCCAGGGATTCCTCGGCCTGACGGTTCACTGCGCTCGCTGTCACGATCACAAGACCGATCCGATTCCCAACCGGGAATACTACCGGGTGGCCGCCTCGCTCTCAGGCGTCTACCACGGGGCGCAGCACGGGATGTTCTCCGTGCGTTCAGCGAACCCTGGGGCCATGCGAATTCATCGTCGGGGAAGCGCGGGGGACCTCGGCGATGAGGTGACTCCCGGCGGGGTCGCGGCCCTGCGCGGGGTGAGCGCGGAATTCAAGCTCGCCAAGGATGTGAGCGATGCCCAGCGCCGCAAGGCCCTGGCCGCCTGGGTCACGGATCCGGCGAACCCGCTCTTTGCGCGGGTCATCGTCAACCGTGCCTGGCATTACCATTTCGGCCGGGGGATCGTCGAGACTCCCAGTGATTTCGGATCCGGCGGCGGCCGGCCGAGCCATCCGAAGCTGCTCGATTGGCTGGCGGGCTGGTTTCGGAAGAACGGCTACAGTCTCAAGGCTCTGCACCGGCTGATTGTTACCTCCGAGACCTGGAAGCAGTCATCTGCCTCGCGGCCCGCCGGCCTCGCACGTGACAGCGACAACGTTTTCCTGTGGCGCTTCTCGCCTCGGCGAGTCGATGCGGAGGTCCTGCGCGACTCGATCCTCGCGGTGGCGGGCGCCCTGAATACGCGCCGCGGCGGACCGGGTTATGAAGATGTCCGTGAGCAGCACTTCAACGCCGGGCGCTACTACCATCCGATCGAGGTGGCCGGGCCAGAGTTCAATCGCCGTACAATCTACCGGTTCTCTCCGCGCGGGGCGCGCAGCGCGCTGCTCGACACCTTCGATTGCCCCGATCCATCGAGCACCAGTCCGCGCAGAGCGGTCACGACGACACCCTTGCAGGCGCTCACCCTCAGCAACAATCCCTTTGTCTGGCGCATGGCCGATGCCTTCGCCGGACGAATCAGCAGGGAAGCCGGCGATGATGCCGGCCGGCAGGTGCGCCGGGCCTGGCTGCTGGCCCTGGGGCGGGATCCGGATGAGACGGAAACGAAAAAGGGCCAGGCCCTGGTCGAGAAGCACGGGCTGGCGAGTCTCTGCCGGGTTCTCTTCAACTCCAGCGAGTTCGTCCTGATCGAGTAAGGAAACAATGAAACCCCGTGATCCAAAATCCATCTTCCGCAGGAGCTTCCTCAATTGGGGGGTCCACGGCCTCGGAGCCACGGCGTTGAGCAGCATGCTGCAGGCGGAAGAAGGCGGCTCCTCCCTGCCGGGCTTCGAGCCGAAGGCGAAGCGGGCCATCAATATCTGCCTGGTGGGAGGGCTCAGCCAGGTTGACTCCTTCGACTACAAGCCGGCGCTCGAGAAGTTCCATGGCAAGACGCCGCCGGGAAAGAGGCCCGAGGTTTTCTTCGGGAAGGTGGGGAGGGTTCGCAGGAACGACTGGAAGTTCCAGCCCCGCGGACACAGCGGGCTTTGGATCTCGGAGCTCTTTCCGCACATCGCCGGTGTCGCTGATGAGCTGACGCTGGTTCGCTCGATGCACTCGGAGACCGGTAACCACACCCCGGCGCTGTTTCTCTCAAACAGCGGCTTCCCGGTCAACGGGTTCCCATCGCTTGGCAGTTGGCTGTCCTATGGCCTTGGCAATCTCTCCGACTCGCTGCCGACCTTTGTCGTCATGCCCGATGCCAGGGGGGCTCCCAGCGGCGGTGCCTCGAGCTGGAGCAACGGGTTCCTGCCGGGCGAACACCAGGGCGTCGCCTTCGGCAACGGGAAGCACCCTGTTCGCGATCTCTTCGCGCCGCGGACGATCTCGCCCGATGCGGCCCGGGATGAGCGAGGCCTGCTCGCCTATATGCGGAAGAGACAGCTGGAGCGCCTTGGCGGCAGCGATGCCGTTCTNAGCGCACGGGTGAGAAGCTACGAGCTTGCGGCTCGCATGCAGGTCTCGATTCCCGGCGTCAGTGATATCTCGAAGGAGCCGCAGCAGGTTACCGAGGAATACGGCCTTGAGGGCAAGGAGACGCGGGATTTCGCGCGCAACTGTATCCTTGCTCGTCGGCTGCTCGAGCGCGGCGTTCGCTTCGTGCAGCTCTACGCCGGCGGCCCGCTCGGCGGCAAGCCGCGTACCAGCTGGGATGGCCACGAGGACATGGTCGGTAACCATGCCCGCGAGGCGAAACGTATCGACCAGCCCGTGGCCGCATTGCTCAAGGATCTGCGCCGCCGCGGCATGCTGGAGGATACGCTTGTCACCTTTACCACCGAGTTCGGGCGTACNCCCTTCACCCAGTCCGCCGCCAACCAGCTGGGCAAGGGGCGCGATCACAACAACGCCGGGTTCACCGTCTGGATGGCGGGCGCGGGTCTCAAGCCGGGCACCTCCTACGGCGAGAGCGATGAGATCGGCTACAGCGCCGCTGTCGANCCTGTGAGNTGGCACGANTTNCACGCCACCGTGCTGCATCTCTTCGGTCTCGACCACGAGGGGCTGACGTTTTACCACAACGGCATCCAGCGGCGTTTGACCAACGTTCACGGCAGGGTGATCCGGGAGATTCTCGCCTGAGGATTTACTCGTGGCGCGGCGGATTTGGTGCAGTAATATGAAAAACACTCAGGCCCGCTTGGAGAAATTAAAATGCCCCGAATCGCTCTGCTTGCCTTGCTCATCCTGTCTTGCGGGAACCTCCAGGGGCAGCCTGTAAACGATCTCTGCGAGGACGCCATCGAGCTTGATTTCGAAAACCGGCTCGATGCCAACGGCGTCGTTTCCCTGGGCGCCGTGGTCGAGGGATCGACCGCGGCCGCGAATCCAGATGCGGATGGTCTCTTCCCCAACGCCCCGGGTGTCTGGTACTCGTTCGTCGGTAATGGCGACCTGATCACCGCCAATACCTGTGGCGCCGGCAACGACTACGACACCGCCTTGAGCGTCTTCTCAGGTGAGTGCGGGGCCCTCGAGATGATCATCCAGAATGACGACGCCTGCACTAGGCCCGGACAGTGCTGCCTCACGATGGTTGAATGGGTTGCCGAGGAAGATGTCACCTACCTGGTCCTGGTGCACGGCTGGAGTACCAGCCGCGGTAACTACAGCCTGGAGCTCTTCAGCGGAGATGCCCCCCCGGTTGAGGAGGACGATGACAACGACGGTGTGCCGAATGAACAGGACAATTGTATCGACATCTTCAACCCGGACCAGGTGGACATCGACGGCGATGGTATAGGCGACCTGTGCGATGACGAGATTATCAACCCCGGCGTTCCGGAAAACGACTTCTGCTTCGATGCCATCGAGCTTGACTTCGAAAAGCGCCTCGATGCCAACGGAGTCGTTTCCCTGGGCGCCGTGGTCGAGGGATCGACCGCAGCTGCGACTCCTGATGCGGATGGTCTCTTCCCCAACGCCCCGGGTGTCTGGTACTCGTTCGTCGGCAATGGCGACCTGGTTACCGCCAATACCTGTGGTGCCGGCAACGACTATGACACAGCCTTGAGCGTCTTTTCAGGCGGGTGTGGAGCCATCGAGATGGTCGTTCAAAGCGACGACGCCTGCACTCGTCCTGGACAGTGCTGTCTGTCGGTAGTCGAATGGAACGCTGAGGAAGGCGTTACCTATCTCGTCCTCGTGCATGGCTGGAGTACCAGCCGCGGCAACTACATCCTGGAGTTCGTTAGCGGTGATGCCCCCCCGATTGGGGATGATGTTGACAGGGACGGGGTACCGGATGGGGAAGATAATTGCATCGATATCTTCAACCCGGACCAGGGGGACATCGATGGCGATGGTTTCGGTGATGCCTGTGATGATGTGATCATCAACCCCGATGCCCCGGAGAACGACCTGTGCGAGGGAGCCATCGAGATAGTTCTCGAAAAGCAGATTGATGCGAATGGCGTCGTCGGCCTTGGCGCCGTGATTGAAGGTGGCACCTTCGCCGCGGCCCCGGATGCCGAGAGCGTCTTCTGCGGAGCGAGCAACGCGCCCGGGATCTGGTACAGCCTCATCGGTAACGCCTCGACCATGCGGATTGATACCTGCGGTGACTTCAGCGACTACGATACCCGGCTCAGCGTTTTTTCCGGCGACTGCGCCAACCTGAACTGTATCGTCTCGAACGATGATGCCTGTACGAACGCCAACGGCTGTTGTAAATCGGTGGTCGAATGGAACGCTGAGGAGGGCGTTACCTACCTGGTCCTGGTGCATGGCTGGAGCGCCAGCTCGGGCAGCTACGTCCTCTCGGTCACCAGCGGGGATGCGATCCCCGGCGGTGATGAGGACAATGACAACGACGGAGTCATCAACCGCGATGACAATTGCGTCAATGTCGCTAACCCGGACCAGCTTGACGGCGATGGCGACGGTCTCGGCGATGCCTGCGACGGGGGCGTGATCAACCCCGCGGCGCCGGAGAACGATTTCTGTGACGAGGCCATCGAGCTGGTCTTCGAAGAGGAGATTGATGCCGCTGGCAGGGTCGGGCTGAGCGCCACCGTCGATGGCAATACATCGGAGGCCACCCCGGACCCCGAGAGCTCGTTCTGCGGCGCGAGCAACGCGCCGGGAGTGTGGTACAGCCTGGTCGGTACCGGTGAGCTGATGAGGGCCGAGACCTGCGGCAGCACCTACGATACTCGGCTCAGCGTCTACGAAGGGGGGTGCGCCGAGCTTCTCTGCGTGACCAGCAACGACGATGCCTGCGGCCTGCAGACGATTGTCGACTGGGAGGCCGTGGAGGGGGTCACCTACCTTGTCCTGGCACATGGTTGGAATACCAGCGAGGGCGATTACACCCTGCTGGTCAGGAACCAGGGAGCCCTGCCTGAGGATGATGATGGGGATGGGGTTCCGAACGAGGTGGACAATTGCGTCGACAGGGCCAACCCGAACCAGGCGGATATCGATGGCGACGGTGTCGGGGATGCCTGCGACGCCGACAGCAATCCCTGCATCGAATGCGAGCGCGATCAGCTCATCTGCAACGAGCCCCTCGATGGAGACTTCCCCCGGACGGGCTGCTCCAGAACATCCGGCCAGTCCCTCGATTTTTTCTCTCTCGATGTCGATGGCGGCCAGGTCACCATCGACCTGACCGGAACCTACGACACCTTCATCCAGCTCTTCGACGATACCTGCCAGCTCATCGCCCAGGATGACGATGGTGGAGTTGGGCTGAATTCACGCCTTGTACAGGAGCTTCCCGGCGGCACCTACTTCGTGGGGGTCAGCAGCTTCGGCGTCGGGCAGGCCGGGGCGTTTACCCTTTCAGCCCAATGCGAGGGCGGACTCGGCACCTTCTGTGATCGTTGCGATTCCGGGGTGCTCAGGGTGGGGGAGGCGACCGGGGGCGAGCTCGGCGCCGGCGGTTGCAGGTTGCCCCCGTTTGACCAGCCGATCGAGGTTTTCTCGCTCGAGATCGACGAGATCTTCGCGGGAACGATCTCGGTGACCTCGGAGGCTTTTGAACCGAACGTTTCTTTCTGGAACGATTTCTGCGACGAGGTGGCCTTCAATGACAATTGCCCGAGAGGTGACGCCGATGCCTGCCTCGATATCGAGCTCGGGCCTGGAACCTACACGGTTGTCGTCAGCAGCGAGGTCGCCGCCGCCGCCGGCGCCTTCTCCATCTCGGTCGAGGTGAGGGAGGTGGTGAAGAATCCACCGGACATCTTCTCACGTGGAGATGTCGACTCCAGCGGGTTGGTGAATCTGACCGACGCCGTCCAGGTCCTGAACTACCTCTTCCAAGCCGGCGTCCAGCCAGGCTGCATGGAGACCGCCGATACCAACAACGACACCCAGGTGAACCTCACCGACGCCGTCTTCCTGCTCAACTACCTTTTCCTCAGCGGTGAGCCGCCGCCGGCTCCGGGTCCACCCAACTTCGGTAGCGGCTGCGGAACCGATCCGGACGCCCTCGGCAGTCCCGGTGATCTCGGCTGCGAGAGCTTCACCGGCTGCGAATAAGACACATCTCCACGGTCGGTGGGTGCAGGGGATTCAGGAATCGTCCTCGTCATCCGGTGAAGGGATCTTTGTTTTGAGGAAGACGGCGAGGCCCTCGGGATCATCGGTTCCCAGGCGGAGCTTTTTTCCACCGGTGGAGTCGATGTCGACGCAATCGAAGCCCCAGAGGTTCCAGACCCAGCCGCCGCGGGTGCACAGGTGGATTCCCCAGCCATCGAGGATCCTGCTCCGGCTCTGCTCGACCTTTTCCAGCCGGTCATACAGGAGCTTCCTTTTGAAAATGGGGAGCGGGCCGAAGCTGATCCGCAGGTGATCGCCCTCGTCCCGGGAGGTCAGCTGCCTGAAGGAGAGGCCGAGGAGGAACCAGACGGCTCCGATGCTGAAGAGGGTGATGGAGAGCTTCTGTCCATCGACCTGGTTTCCCCAGACGAAGAAGCCGATGCCGAAGGCCGCCAGGAAGAGAAAGAGCGGCGAGGTCTGCGTGTGGTCGTAGTCCATGAAGCCCTATTTTTTAGTCCCGGCCGGGGCGCCTGTCTCCACGGGCAGCTTCAGCTGGGGGTGGCCGGCGTAGTTGGCGTAGAAGACTCCTTTTTCGATGATCAGGCAGCCGGCGGGGCCTCCGTAGGCTTTCGACATGCCGACATCGATGAGGATGACCTTGCCGCCGGCCTTGGGGATGATGCGTCCGGAGACCGTGTGGCCGAGAACGACATGTCTCACAGCGTGGGTCTTGAAGATCGGCTTGACCTGCTCGCTGACACTCGCGTCATCGCCCCTGGCGAGGGCGCGGTGCCAGAGCGGACCGTTGGAGTCACGGGCCATGCCGGTGCCGGTGTTGAGTCCCTTTCGGATGCCCTCGTTGAGGGCATCGAGGGACATGGTGGCGTAGGCTCCGCCGAGTCCGCCGTGCAGGAAGAGCACGTTGTTGATCTTGATGACGCCGTTGTGTTCCCGGATCCACTTGCCGTAGACACCCCCGGGACCGATCGCCGCGCTGTATTTCGCCTTGTCGCCGAAGGCCTGCACCTCGCCGGGATGTACGTAGCGCCAGTCTCCCCTCAGGATCATCTCCTCGTGGTTGCCGGCGAGGCAGTGCACGTGGCCGCCGGTCTTCTTCGCTTCGACCTCGAGCTTCATGAGAAGATCCATCGCCTTGCGCGAATCAGGTCCGCGGTCGAAGAGGTCGCCGGTCTGGACGAGGTGCGTCTTGCCGCCGACCCAGCGGGCATCCTTGTCGATGACCTTCGCCGCGAAGAGGGTCTTGAGGAACTGGGCGTGGTCGCCGTGGACATCGCCGACCGCCACGATACGCTCGATGCCGCTCCAGGTGTGCCGCTTGCTCTTCTGCTGGGTGAAAGCCGCGCCGGGGGTGAGCGTGAGGACGAGAACTGCGGCGGCTATGGGAGAGTACCTGGGCATCGAGGGCCTCGTTTTCAGGTGTTCTTGACGGTCTCCATCTTCAGCTCCGCTTCCCCTGATGTCAACACGTCCAGCCCCCGGGTTTTATCGATGGCGGGGCTATTTCCCGGCTGTCCTGATGGCAAAGAGGTTCTTGTGGCTGCGGATGTAGATTGTTCCAGCGCTGATGGCGGGCGAGGCAGTGCAGCGCTCGCCGAGTTCGTTCTTCGCGACGACATCGAATTTCGAGCCCGGGCGCACGATGGTCGTCACGCCCTTGTCGGAGACGAAGTAGACGAGTCCTCCGGCCGATACCGTCGAGGCGCTATGCCCTCCTCCAAGGCGTTCCATCCAGAGACGCTTGCCATCCTTCGCCTCGAAACAGCTGGCGATCCCGTTGTCTGAAACGATGAGGAAGTAGGAGCCCTCGACGATTGGCGAGGGAACGTAGGCCGCGCCCCTGTTGGTGCGCCAGGCGATGTGCGTGCTGGTGACGTTGCCCCGGCCATCGGGGCGGATGGCGAGGATGTGACGCGCGGGATAGCCTCCCGTGATGAAGAGGAGCTTTCCATCGTAGACCATCGACGCGACGAATTGTTCCGTCGGGCCATCGATGAACCAATGCTCCTTGCCCGTGGCAGGGTCGTAGCTCGCGACCGACTTGCTGCCGGAGAGCACCATCTGGGTGCGGCCGGCGATCTCGCGGATGATGGGAGTGACGTAGCTGCGGGTCTTGTTTTTGCGGTCGATTTTCCAGCGGACCTTGCCCGTGTTCTGTTCGAGGGCGGCGATGTAGCCATCACCGTCATGGTCGCCGTTGATGATGACGAGATCTCTGTAGAGGACAGGGCAGGCATTCAAGCCATGGGCGCTGATGAAGCCGCCGATTTCGGCCGACCATTTTTTTTCTCCCTCCAGGTCGTAGGCGACGACGAGGATGGTACCGGGAGTGATGAGGCGAGGAGCGCTGACGTTGGGGGCGGGGATGGTGCGGCCGTCGACCTTCAGGAAGGTAACGAAGATCAGCTTGCCGTCGGTGGCCGGCGTGCTCGAGGCACGGCTGTTGAGGCGATGGATCGTCTCCAGCGGTCCCTTGAAGACCGTGCGCTGCCAGCGGGTGCTCCCGTCCTTGCGGTTCAGACAAAGCAGGACGCGTTCGCCTGTATCCTCGATCGTGCTGATGGTGAAGATCCGGTCCTCCCAGGTGATCGGCGAGGCGTGGCCTACTCCAGGGATAGCTGTCTTCCAGGCGATGTTTTCGCCTGTCTTGCCGTTCCACTTACTCGGCAGGTCTTTTTCGCTGCTGGTTCCATCTCCACGCGGCCCGCGCCATGCCTGCCAGTTCTCGGCGACGGCACGCTGGCCGCATAGGGATACGACCAGGAAGGTCAGCGGCAGGGTTATCGTTACAATGAGGTTCTTCATTTTCTTGACTCTGCCCGGGGATTGTTCTCCTCGTTTCTTACCCTAAGCGATGTTTCGCCCGGGGCGCAACGGCCGCTGTGGGGAAAAGAGTTGAGAAGACTCGTGCAAGGCGGCAGATAGTGGATTGATCTTGAAGCTCCATGTATGGATCATAGGGAGCTTAGCAATTATTCCAGACAACCCATTTTGCCAGCTTCGAATGAAGGAGGAATTCCACCCGTGCCACGCAAGGTAACGCTTTTTACAGGACAGTGGGCTGACCTGCCCTTTGAGACAATGTGCGAGAAAGCCAAGCAGTTTGGCTACGATGGTATCGAGCTTGCCTGCTGGGGTGACCACTTCGAGGTGGGCAAGGCCCTCAGCGAAGATGGCTATTGCGCGGGACGCTGGGAGATACTCCAGAAGCACGGACTTACCGCCTACTCGATCTCCAACCACCTTGTCGGGCAGGCCGTCTGCGATAATATCGACGAGCGTCACGCGTTAATACTTTCTCCGGAAATCTATGGAGACGGTGAGGCCGAGGGCGTCCGCCAGCGCGCGGCGCAGGAGATGATCGCTACGGCGCAGGCCTGCCGGAAGTTCATCGACGCCCGGCCCGGGGGAGAAGAGTTCCCGGCCGTCGTCAACGGCTTCACCGGTTCGAGTATCTGGCATGCCGTTTACGCCTTCCCTCCCACCGATCAGGCCTACTTGCAGAAGGGCTTCGATGATTTCGCTGACCGCTGGACTCCGATCCTCGATGAATACGAGAAGGTGAACGTCAACTTCGGGCTCGAGGTCCATCCCACCGAGATCGCCTTCGACATCGCCAGCGCCGAGCGTGCTGTCGAGGCGGTGAAGGGACACAAGCGCTTCGGTTTCAACTACGATCCTTCCCACCTCGAATACCAGGGCGTCGACTATGTGAAGTTCCTCTACACCTTCGCTGAGCGCATCTACCATGTGCATATGAAGGATGCCTGGTCGGATTCGGGCGACGGGACGGTCGGCGTGTTCGGCGGTCATACCGACTTTGCCGATCCGCGGCGTTTCTGGGATTTCCGTTCCCTCGGTCATGGCCACATCGACTTCGAGAAGATCATCGTCGCCCTGAACGATATCAAGTACCGCGGTCCGCTCTCGGTCGAGTGGGAGGACAGCCGCATGGACCGGGAGTTCGGAGCCGCTGAAGCCTGTGAATTCGTTCGCGCGGTGGACTTCCCCGGTTCGGATATCGCCTTCGACGCCCAGTTCGACCAATAAGCCGATTCGCTATAGGTTGTACCCGCCGGCTGGCCTGATCGAAGCGCTGGGAGCCGGTTTCTCCTCAGGTAACCCAATGGCTGACGCAGCCGGAGTCCGCCTGCGAGACGGTGGCGGCGAAATCAGCCAGGTAGCCGCGGCTGTGTTTCAGCTCGGGGGGAGTCCAGGCCTCCTGGCGGGCGGCGAGCTCCTCATCGCTGATATGCAGGGTGATCTTTCCTTCCAGCAACTCGAAGGAGATCTCATCGCCGTCCTCGACCAGGGCGATGGGGCCGCCGACGATCGCCTCGGGGGCGCAGTGGACGCCGATCGCCCCGTGGGATACGCCGGAAATCCGGGTGTCGGATACGAGCGCCACCTTTCCATCGAGCTCGGGTACCGAGAGGGCGGCCGAGGCGACGAGGACCTCGGGCATGCCGGAGGCCCTTGGTCCCAGGTAGCGCAGGACGATGACGCTTCCGGGCCCGATGCGGCCGTCCTCGACCGCCTTTGCCACCATCCTGGAGTCGTCGAAGCAGACCGCCCGGCCCCGGAAGCTGGTCTCCTCCATGCTGGAGACCTTGAAGACGATCCCGTCCGGGGCGAGGTTGCCGAAGCAGATCTGGATATCCGCGAAGGCCTTGAAGGGGGCGTCTGCCGGAGCGATCAACTCCTGGTCCTCCGGTGGCGGAGGAGCATCGGCGAGGTTTTCCGCAAGCGTCGAGCCGGTGACGGTCAGGCCATCGCCATCGAGTACGCCGGCGTCCAGGAGGTGCTTCAGGAGCACTGAGGCTCCCCCGATGCGGTGCAGGTCCACCATGGTGCCCGGGCCGCGGGGGGCGAAGGCGCAGAGCACAGGGGTGTCTCGCATGATGGGCTGGATGTCGCGCAGGCTGAACTCGACCCGTGCCTCGCGCGCCAGGGCCAGCAGGTGGAGCATGCCGTTTGTCGAGCCGCCGATGGCGGCGATCGCGGCGGCGGCGTTTCTGAAGGCGGGCTTCGTGAGAATATCACGCGGCCGGATCTCCTCCTCGAGGAGGTTCCTGACCAGGGCCCCGGTTCGTCCGCATTCTTCGCTCTTCTGGGGATCGATGGCGGGGATGGAGCTGCTCTGGGGCGGCGAGAGGCCGAGCGCCTCGAGGGCGATTCCCCAGGTGTTGAAGGAGGCGGCGATCCCGCAGCCGCCGGGCCCGGGGCAGGCGACCCGGAGGATCTCGTCGGCCTCCTCCTGCTCGATGGCGCCGACCGACGCGGCGGCCTGGGAATCGTAGACGTCAAGGATCGTTACGTCCCTGTTCTTGTACTGTCCGGGATGGATGCTGCCGCCGCTGAGGACGAGGCCCGGATAGTTGAGCCGCGCGAGCGCCATGGCGAATCCCGGACCGTTCTTATCGCAATTGTGGAGGCCGACGAGGGCATCGTAGGAATGGGCGCTGACCACGCACTCGGCGGCGTTGGCGATCATATTGCGCGAGGGGAGGCTGGCGTTGCCTCCCTCCATCCCCTGGGTGATGTTGTCGCTGACCCCCGGCACGCCGAAGGGGAAACCTACCATGCCCGCGCTCCGGCAGCTTTCCCGGATCTCGCCGGCGAGCTCGTAGGCGTGGACGTTGCAGAGGTTGCCTTCTAGGAGGGGGACGCCGATGCCGATCTGAGGCTTGTCGAAGTCCTCTTCGGTCATGCCGAGACCGTAGAAGAAGGCCGTCACTCCCCGCTGCCAGCCCCGGGTCAGGTTTCGGCTGTTCCAGTTCAGGTGTTTCACTCCGCGCTCTCCATCCGATCGCTGTAGTTCCGGCAGTATAGTGAACCGGCCGGCGTCCGGCCAGTTTCACCTTGCGAATGGAACTTCCTCCTGTCCGGTAAACGCCTGATCCGGTATTGAATATTCAGGGGTGGGGATGGATGATGGTGAAGCATCTCTGAAATTGAGCAACCCCGTTGAAGCTGGTGTCCATATGAGCGCTCGGCTATCTACCATCTCGGCTGTTTTCGCCCTGGGCGTAGTCCTGGCGACCTCCAGCTTCGCGGAGGAGAGCGGGGAGGACTGGGCGGGCATCCGCCGGGAGTACGAGCGGGAGATCCTTCCGCTGGTCGGGAAGTATTGTATCAAGTGTCATTCCACCCGGAAGCACAAGGGTGAGCTCGACCTGGAGCGCTTCAAGGGACTGGCGGAGGTCAGGGTGGATCTCAAACCCTGGCAGAAGATGGTCGACCAACTCGTCAACGACGAGATGCCCCCGAAGAAGAGTCCCCAGCCCTCCGCGGCCGAGCAGAAGAGGCTGCTTGGCTGGATCGACTCCCTGCTGGTCGGTGAGGCCCGTGAGCGCGCGGGTGATCCGGGTAGGGTGATCCTGAGGCGGCTGAACAATACGGAGTACAACAATACGATTCGAGACCTGACCGGACTCAAGCTCGATCCCACCCGGCATTTTCCAGTCGATGGCGCCGCCGGCGAGGGTTTCACGAATACCGGGGCCTCCCTGGTCCTGTCTCCAGCGCTGCTGAACAAGTACCTCGATGCCGCCCGGGAGGTCACCTCCCATCTCGTACTCACCCCCGAGGGGCTGGAGTTCTTCAAGGGGACGAACCGGCTGGAGTGGTCGCATACCCTGGAGGACAAGCTCAGGGCCTTCTACCGGCTCTATGTTCCCGATGATGGGAAGGTGCCTCTTGATGATTACCTGGAGGCGACCCTGACGCTTCGGAGCGGTGCCGGATCGCAGGCGGCAGTTGAGGACCTGGCCCGGGAAAAGAAGCTCAACTCCAGGTACCTCGCGGCTCTCTGGAAGGTTTTTACCTCGAAAACGGACTCTCCCGTTATCGACAGGCTGCAGCTGGTATGGCGCGATTCGAAGCCGGGAGACCTCGCCGCGCTGAAGTCGACCATCGAGGGTCTGCAGAAGATCCTGTGGAGAATAAACAATGTCGGGCATTACAAGAAATGGCAGGAAGAGGTGGATGCCGTCATCGAGACGGTCGCTCTCGAAGCCCCGGCTGATCCCGCGGGCGGAGAGGAAGAGTCCGTTATCTACCTTGCGGCAGGAGGTGGGGGTGACGGAGCTGGTGAGGACTGGGTCCTGTGGGACCTGCCCCGACTTGAAGGTGGAAGGGGGAAGCCCATCTATCTCAGGGACCTTCGGAGGGTTCATCGCCGCCTGGAGAGGGAGAGCGCGGCCATTCTCGATGCTCTACCGGAATATCTCGAGGGCGCGGCTGAGGTCCATCGCAAGCAGGGTTCGCGGTCTGAGATTGTCGCGAAGCATGAACTCGACGCGGAAAGATTCGCTCGTTTCCTGGGTTTTTCCGGTATTGGGGGCTCAGCGAGTCCAATCAAGACCTACCTGGTGGAGAGGTGGCAGCACGAGCAGCATCCTTTCGTCAAGGCCTGGGGCCCCAAGGCGACTCCGAACATCGTCAGCAACCCCACCGATGGAACCGTTCGGATTCCCGGCTGGCTGCGGCCTCACAAGGTCGCTGTGCATCCCTTCCCGGGGGTGTTCGTGGCGGTGGGTTGGAAGAGCCCGGTCTCGGGGTCCTTCAGGGCCGAGCTCTTCGTCAAGGATGAGCATCCGGAATGCGGCGATGGCGTCGGCTGGAAGCTGGAGCTCTGGAGAGATGGAGCGACCCGGGCGCTGGCCAGCGGCCGGATCGACAAGGGAGCCGAGACGAAGACAGGCATCATCGAGGGCCTCGAGATCACGCGCGGAGATTACGTATCGCTGGTCATCGATCCGGGGGGTGGTTCGCATTCCTGCGACCTGACCGGGATC
This sequence comes from Planctomycetota bacterium, assembly GCA_002695115.1. Lineage (GTDB taxonomy): Bacteria > Planctomycetota > UBA8108 > UBA8108 > UBA8108 > UBA8108. Next base: position 31,359 of record NZOA01000056.1, on the reverse strand, counting down.
GACCTGGTCCTGAGCGAAACCACGGGGAAGAAGCGTCGCTGGGGCCTGGCCGCCGATGTGGCCGGGAATCTCCAGGAGGCCAATCCTCATGATGACAGCCTTGGCAATAATGGCGTCTGGCATTTCTACAGAGGCAAGATCGGGGAGAAGACACCTCCGAGAGATTTGATTCCGAAGGGCAGCATCCTCGCACATTGGAGAGAGGCGCTCGATGCGGGGGAACCGGCAGGGAAGCTCGAGGCCCTGGCGATCGAAGCACGTCGCCGTTTGACCAGCGGACAGGGGAAGGCAGGCCCCGACCTGGAGCTTCTCAATAGGTTGAAGGCGGTCACCGGGCCCTTCTTCAGCGGTGTGGACCTGGGAGCCGGACCAGCGCCCGGGGAACCGCTGGAGAACGAGGAGAGCTTTGGTCTCGCGCCAGATGCCTTTGGCGGCAGGCCCGGAGGGGCGAAGCTCGATGGCCGCAGCATTGCCATGAAGGTCCCGTCAGTTCTCGAGGTTCGAATTCCGGGCGGTCTCGCCGTTGGAAGGGTTTTCAAGGTGACGGCTCGGCCTGAGCCGAAACTCGGCAGGGACGGCAGCCTCCAGGCCGCGGTCCTGCGGAAGAAACCCGCTGACGCGAACCTCGCTGTGGCGGGCTCGCCGTTGCTGGCCCTCTCCGGTGGAAAGGGAAGCGAGAGGCTGAAGCTGGCGAACGAGGAGTTCCGCAGGCATTTTCCCCCGGCGATGTGCTATACGCGCGTGGTTCCGCTCGATGAGGTGGTTACCCTGAAGCTCCATTACCGCGAGGATGATTATCTTCGTCAGATGATGTTGAGCGAGGGGGAGGTCGCCGAGTTGGAGCGGCACTGGGACCGTTTGACCTACATCAGCCGGGAGCCGCTGAAGCTGGTCGACAGCTTCGAGCAGATCTCCGAGTTCTCCACCCAGGATCGTCCCGACATGGTCATTATCTTCAAGCGCTACGACAAGCCAATCCGCGCGCGCGCGGCGCTCTTTCAAAAGAGGCTCGTCGATTCCGAGCCGGTTCATCTCGATGCCCTCCTGGAGTTCGCGGCGCGGGCCTGGAGGAGACCCCTTTCAGGGAGTGAGAAGGATGAGCTCCTCGGCGCCTATCGCTCTCTTCGCAAGGCGGGAAAGCTCCACACCGAGGCTCTTCGCGGGATCTTCACCGCTGTGCTGGTTTCACCGAACTTCCTCTTCAAGGTAGAGCGTCCGGAGCCCGGTGAGGCGGCGAGCCCCGTCTCCAGCTTCGAGCTTGCCACCCGTCTGAGCTATTTTCTCTGGGCATCGGCCCCCGATGAGGAGCTGCTCTCGGTGGCCGGGTCAGGACGGCTTCTCGAGCCGGCTGTGCTTCGGGCACAGACCCTTCGCCTCCTCGGCGATGAACGGGTTCGAGGTCTTGCGAGCGAGTTTGCCGCCCAATGGCTCCTGGTGAGGAACTTTCACAAGCTCGATGAGAAAAATGAGAAGCTGTTTCCGTCTTTTGACCTGGGCCTTCGCTCGGCGATGAACGAAGAGACGGTTCTCTTCTTCAAGCATCTCTTCCAGGAGGGGGGTTCTGTCCTGGAGATTCTCGACGCCGACCACACCTTCCTCAATGAGCGCCTGGCCCACCACTACGGTATTCCCGGGGTCAAGGGCGACGGCTGGCGGCGGGTCGATGGGGTGCGGGAATACGGTCGCGGGGGAATCCTCGCCCTCGCCTCCATCCTCGCCCGGCAGTCGGGCGCCTCGAGAACGAGTCCCGTCCTGAGAGGCAACTTCATCGTCGAGTTCCTGCTGGGCGAGCATCTTCCCGATCCTCCGGCTACGGTACCTGATATTCCCGATGCGGTCTCCACCGATGGTCTGAGCGTTCGCCAATTGGTTGAGAAGCATCGCAGCGTGCCGGAATGCGCCGGCTGCCACGAGCGGATCGATCCCTACGGTTTCGCCCTCGAGGCCTACGATGCCATTGGCCGGCGGAGGGATAAGGACGGTGCCGGTCGGCCGGTGGACGTGAAATCGACATTGCGGGATGGGACGACCTTCGAGGGAATTGACGGACTGCGAAAGTACCTGCTCGAAGAGCGCGGCGAGGAGTTCCTGCGTCAGCTCTGCCGGAAGATGGTGGGCTACGGGCTCGGAAGGTCCGTGGGACTTTCGGATGAACTCTTGATCTCCGAGATGCTCGATGTCCTGGCGAAGAACGGCCACCGCTTCAGCGAGGCGGTGTTGATCTTGGTAAAGAGCCGCCAGTTCCTATATCATCGGGGAAGAGACCATGTGGAGGAAAACCGGTGAGCGGAAAACTTTCCAGGCCTTCTTCGGCTAAAGCGATCTCCAGGCGGACCGTTCTCAGGGGGCTGGGCGTTACCATGGCCCTGCCCTGGCTCGAGTCCGTCGCCGCCTTCGCGAAGGGAGGGGCCGCGGCCGAGGCCCCGGTACGTCTCGCCTGCCTCTTCGCGGGTAACGGCTTTCACGGCCGGGAGTGGAGTGCGACGGGGAAGGGGCGGAATCTCGAGCTCGGACGCGTCCTCGAGCCCCTTGCCGGTCTCAAGGAGAAGTTTCTCTTCATCCGGGGACTCTACAACGCCGAGGCTCTCAAGGGAAATATTCACAGCTCGCAGACGGGTAATCTGCTCTCGGGAGCGCCCCTGTCGTCGGCCGGGGAGATTCGCTCAGGTACCAGTATGGACCAGGTCGTCGCGCAGCGGATTGGCCGCCAGACAAAGATCCCGAGCCTCGTGCTGGGTTGTGAGGCTTCGAACTCCTCGGTTCACCGGGAGTATTCGATGCTCTACAGTTCCCATATATCGTGGAGCTCTCCGACGACACCGACGCCGCTGGAATTATACCCGGCCCTGGCCTTTGACCGCTTGTTCAAGGATTCGTTGAACACGGGAGACAAGAGCGTTCTCGACCTGGTTCTCTCCCAGGCGAAGAGCCTGGTGCGGCGGGTGAGCCGCTCGGACGAGCGTAAGATCGACGAGTACATGGACTCGGTCCGAGAGGTCGAGAATCGAATCGGAAGTGCCGGCAAGGATGAGCGCCTCGAGGGCTGGCGCCCCACGCTTGAAAAGCCGAACCTGCCGCGGCCGGCGGATGAGATGCCGCAGAACGTCAAGGAGCACATGAAGCTCATGTGCGACATCCTTGTGCTCGGCTTCCAGACCGATACGACGCGGGTCTCTACCCTGAAGCTCAACAATGATCATTCCGCCATGCGCTTTCCGCATCTCGGCGTGGATTATATGATCCACCATCTTCTCTCTCACAGCGACACCGAGGACTGGCTCAAGGTGAATCGGTTCTTCGTCGAAAACCTGGCCTATATCGCCGAGCGGCTCGATAAGATCCAGGAGGGGGAGCGCACCCTGCTGGACAACTCGATGCTGCTGTTCTGCTCCAGCATGCTCACAGGCAACCACAACGCCAGCGAGCTGCCCGTGGTGATCATGGGTCGCGCCGGCGGCAAGCTCGAGAGCGGCAGGGTACTCGATTGCAGGGGTAAGCCGAACCGTAAGATGTGCAGCATGTACCTGTCGATGATGGACAAGCTGGGGGTTCGCCTCGAGAGCTTTGGCGATTCCAGCGAACGCCTTGCCGGGCTCTGATCCTCCCCCCTGTCCGCGTCGACAGTTCCGCTGTCGGTTGTTACCATGTCTGCGTGATGAGTGAGCAAACTTCAGCCAACGAGGATCCCGGGCTCTACGCAGCTGAGGGCTATTGCGTCCAGCGGGGCCTGTTTTCTCCCGCCGAGCTCGTGGCTCTTCGTCGATCACTCGAGAGAATGATCGAGGAGCTTCCCGCGGATCGCCGGCTCGAATCCCTGGTCGAGCCGCACATCCGAGCGGCTGACTGGCGAACCTGGCTTGAGCTGGCGCGGGACGAACGGCTGCTGGATGCGGCGGGCGGGGCGCTGGGCTCCAGCGAGCTTCTTCTCCTGAGCACCCACCTGCTCGTCAAGCAGCCGCGTGACGGTCTCGCTCTCTGCTGGCACCAGGACAATACCTACTGGCCGGGGGTGACGGGGGTGGATGTCTGTACCATCTGGCTCGCCATCGATGACTCCGATCTCGGCAATGGTTGTATGCAGGTCATTCCCCGCACCCACAGCGGCTACCCGGAGCTGGAGATGGTCGCGACCGAAGGAGGTGATCTTCTCGGCGTCCGGGTGGATGTGAGCCCGGAGATGGAGGCGGACGCGGTGGCGCTGGAGCTGGAGGCGGGGGACCTGTCGATTCACGATTCCTTCGTCATCCACGGAAGCGAGGAGAACGAGAGCTCCAGGCGCAGGGCGGGATTGACGCTTCGCTACGCCAATGCCNCCTCCGTTAAGGTCGATCTCGACAANCACNGGAAGCCGGTCTACTACGTNCGGGGCGCGGGCGAATCGCTGGAGACGGGNCAGCGGGACATCAGCGNGGCTAAGCCGCTACCCGAAGATCCGGGGGTCCACCGCTCNCGGCGCTTCGANAGCCTCTGATCCCGGGAGGACTCCCGCCTCAGGCAGGGTTGAGCAGGGGCTTCCCCNCGCTGAGGATGCCNCCCCTGACCNGGCNCTCGATCCNGCGGGCGGCCTCGGATCCTTCCGTCGTGATGAAGCGGTAGGAGAGTTTTTCCCGGATGAATTTGCGGGTTAAACCATCCAGCAGGAGCTCGCCACTCGCCAGCTTCCGCTGGGTCTCGGTGTCCAGCCCGGGAATAATGAACCGGTCACAGATATAAAGACAGAACTGGTCATCGTTTCGCAGTCCGCTTCGATGACTCTTGAGGCGGGTCACCAGGCCCTTGGGTTTCTTCGCCGCCTTGATCTCATGTGGGCGGAGGTTCCTGCCCGAGTAGCCGACGTAAACCANCTGCTCACCGAGCCAGACGGTATACACACCCACCGAGACCCGCGGGATGTCTTCATTAGGCCAATTGGCGAAGGAGTAGAGTTGGCCTGTTTCAAGGGCNGGGATCGCTGCGTCAGTGCTCATGATTTTACGGCGGACTGCCGGTGCTGATTCCTCAGGCGATAATNTCGTGGATCACCTTGCCGTGAACNTCGGTCAGGCGGTAGTCGCGTCCGCTGTAGCGGTAGGTCAGCCGTTCGTGATCGAGTCCCATGAGGTGGAGAATCGTCGCGTGCAGGTCGTGAACATGGACCCTGTTCTCCACGGCGGTGAGGCCGAAGTTATCGGTTGAGCCGTAGCTGAAGCCGGGCTTGACGCCGCCGCCGGCCATGAACATGGTGAAGCCGTAGTGGTCGTGGTCGCGGCCCTTCTTGCCCTCGGAGGTGGGGGCCCTGCCGAACTCTCCGCCCCAGACCACCAGGGTTTCATCCAGCAGCCCACGCCACTTGAGATCGCGGATGAGAGCGGCGATACCCTGGTCGCAGGCCTTGGCGAGCCTGGCGTGACCGCCCTTGATGTCTCCGTGGCCGGTGTCCCAGGCGATGTCGTAGCCGTCGATCGAATGGGAAAGCTGTACACAGCGAACCCCCCGCTCGACGAGGCGCCTGGCGATCAGACAGCCCTTGGCGTATTCGCTGTTGCCGTAGAGATCGCGGGTTTGCTTCGACTCTTTCGAGATATCGAAGACGTCGGGCACGGCGAACTGCATGCGGAAGGCGAGCTCCATGGCCTCGATACCGGCCTCGAGATGGCTGTCTTTCTCCAGCCGTTNGAGGTGCATCCTGTTGAGCCGGGAGAGGAGGTCCGCCTGGTTGCGCTGCTCGATGCGCGGCAGGTGCGGATTGCTCAGATTGCGCATGACCGTTTCGGGTTTCATGCTGGCGATGTTCACGTAGGTGCCTGCGTGCGCCCCAGGCAGGAAGGAGCTTCCCCAATTGGCAAGCTTGCCGCGGGGCTGGGCCCGTGGGCTCATGGCGACGAAGCCCGGCAGATCCTGGTTGTCGCTTCCCAGGCCGTAGGTCAGCCAGGAGCCCATGCTTGGGCGATTGGCCTGCAGGGCTCCGAGGGTCATCATCAGGATCGCGCCGGCGTGCTCGGGTATGTCCGTATGACAGGAGTGAATAAAGCAGAGGTCATCGACGAGCTCTCCGACATGCGGGAAGATATCGCTGACCATTTTTCCGCACTCTCCGTAGCGCTTGAAGCCGAAGGGGGAAACCATCAGGCCGTTCTTGGTATTTCGCAGGGATTTGCGGTTCACCAGGGAAGGTCGCTTGCCGGCGTGCTTGGCGATATCCGGCTTGTGATCGAAGGTGTCGACCTGGGAGGGGCCACCGGGCATGAAGAGCTGGATCACGTGTTTCGCGCGGGGGGCGAAGTGGGGCGCCTTTGGCGACAGGGGTGAAACGCCCTGTTTTTCAACTTCCTTGCCGGAGGCCAGCAGCCTCGGGTCGGCGAGCACTCCGGCGAGTCCCAGGGAGCCGAAGCCNGCTCCGATTCTTCGCAGCGATTCGCGGCGGGTGAGCGGAGCCCGGGGATTTCCGCCGAGGTGGTGATGCGCTCTCGATTCCATGGAGTCCAGTATGCCTTTGGATGGGCTCGAGTTCCAGCCTTTCAGTCCCCATCCGCCCGTCTCTCTATTCTCAGCGGACCTGTATGAATTCATGGGCGCTCAGGAGAACCTGNGCGTATTGCTGGAAACGCGGGATTTTCCCTTCTTTTCCGGAGAGGAAGCCCAGGCCAATCTGTATTTCATCTTTCGTGGGAGGACGCCCGTAGAGAAGGGCGTAGGCCAGNTCGATACGGGCCTTGTCGTCTTTTTCTTCTTTCTGCAGCCGCTCAGAGAGCGCCTTGGCGCGGGCGATCATGAAGGGGCTGTTCAGCATGAAGAGNTATTGTTGCGGTACGGTACTCGTGANNCGCTTCGGCGCGGTGCTCGANGGAGAGGGGAAATCAAAAAGACGCAGGAACTCATCCGAGGCGAAGCGATCGCCGTTGCGGCTGATGGTCGTGTAGAGGGTTCGGCGCTTCACGTCGAAGATCTTGTCGGTCGGCTTGCCTCCGATCGTCCTGTCAAGCTCGCCGGTGACGGCGAGCAGGCTGTCGCGCCAGGCCTCGATCTCCATCCTCCTCGGACTCATCCTCCACAGGAGCCGGTTGTCTCCATCNGAGTCAAAATTGTCCTGGTTGAAACCGCTGCTTCGCTGGTAGGTCGCCGAAGAAATAATCAGCCGGTGCAGGTGCTTGATGGACCAGCCGGATTCTTCGAAGGCCGACGCGAGCCAGTCGAGCAGCTCGGGGTGCGAGGGTNTTTCACCGAGCTTGCCGAAGTTGCTCGGNGTACGAACGAGTCCATGGCCGAAGTGGTATTGCCAGATCCGGTTGACCATCACCCGGCTCGCCAGCGGNTTGCCTGCCTCGAACATCGCCTCGGCGAGCTCCTTGCGCCCGCTGCCTTGCTTGAAGGTCGGCCCCTTCTCTCCCGCCATGATTGTCAGGAATCGCCGCGGTGCCAGCTCTCCCTTCTTGCGCAGGTCTCCACGGATGGCTACGTGCATGTCCTTGTTGCCGCTCTCGGCCAGGACGTGGACCTCTCCACCGGGTTTTTTCGGAATGGTTTTTTTCAATTGCTGGAGCTCCTGCTGTAGCTTCGTGAGCTCTGACTTGTCGAGCTTACCGTCGGGGTCCGGCTTGTTCTGGTTGTTCCAGTTCTTGATCTTTTCCTCGAGCTCTTTGATCGCCTTCTGGTGTTCGTTGAAACGTTTCGTTATCTCCGCGGATGCCGCGGGACGCTTGTGGCTCTTGGAATTTTTGAATACGCCGGCGATGGAGTAGTAGTCCTTCTGCGGAATGGGGTCGAATTTGTGATCGTGGCAGCGGGCGCATTGCACGGTCAGGCCGAGAAAGGCCCTGGAGAAGGTGTCGATGCGGTCGGCCAGCGTCTCGGCTTCGGCCTGCGCCTTCGCCTCCGGATCGCCACCATCGGATTTATAGTTAGGTCCGATAGCGAAGAAGCCCGTTCCATAAAACGCGAGCGGTTCGTCGATCAGGTCGCCGGCGATCTGGTGTTTGACGAACTGGTCATAGGGGAGATCTCGGTTGAAACAGTCTACCACCCAGTCACGGTAGTGCCAGGCGCCCGGCAGCGGGCCATTGTCGCCGAAACCTCCCAGCCCATCGCTGTAGCGCGCAGTGTCGAGCCAGTGCCTGGCCCAGCGTTCACCGTAATGCGGAGAGTCCAGCAGGGAATCAACCACGTGGTTGAGGGCGTCGGGCCGCTTGTCTCCCAGGAACGCCTCCACCTCGGCGGGTGTGGGAGGGAGGCCTGTGAGATCAATGTAGATGCGACGTAGAAGAACCCGCCCATCGGCCTTGCCGAGCGGCTTGAGACCTCCCGCCTCGATTTTTTCCAGGACGAAGCTGTCGATCGGGTTGTTTACGAGGTCCGGATTTTTCGTCTGCGGGGGAGCGGGCTTTGTGATGGGACGGAAGGCCCAGCTTGCCAGGCGCAGCTTGTCCCAGTCCCGGCTGCCGGTTTCCGTTTTATCCCCGGTGGAGGGCTTCTCTTCGGGCCAGGGGGCTCCCATGCGAATCCATTCCTGCAGGTCGGCGATGACCCTGTCCGGAAGCTTCTTGGTCGGAGGCATCTCCAGCTCGCTGTCGAGGTAGACAACGGCTCGAATGAGGAGGCTCGCTTCCGGCTTGCCGGGNACCACGACCGGGCCGGTTTCTCCTCCCTTGAGAAGCCCTGTCCTGCTGTCGAGCCGCAATTCGGCCTTCAGCTTCTTTGCCCTGGCGCTGTGGCATTTGTAGCAGTTCTCCGCGAGTACGGGCCGGATCTTCTGCTCGAAGAAGGTGAGCTGCTCCGCGGTGGGATCCTCGGCGTTCAGCCATGCCGGCACGGCGGAGGCGACGAGGAGAAAGCAGCCACTGAAGATGAGTCTGGGCAGGGTTTTCATGGTTCTCCGTTCGCGTTCAATAAGGCGAGCCAGGTCGTTTTGTTCCGAACGGCCGAGGTATTTTGCCTCATTGACGGTGTGCATTCTACAGGGTCTTTACCGTAGAATCCCGCATCTTGACCGCGGAGTTGCNCTGCGCGTTTTTTTAGGGGAAGCGGGAGAGTTTTCTGTCGAGGCGGCTGGGAGTACAATGATTCCGTGCCCGCGGGGTGCCGGAACCGTATTTCACGGGATTCGCCTGTTCATACAGGGAGAGAGCATGTCTTCGTTATTTTTTTCCTCCAGCCGTCGCCTGGNGGGTAGGTCTGTACCGGTTCTTGCCTGGGCGCTGCTCGCGTTCGCGTACGGCGCCGTGGGGGCGGCGCCCNCCCGTCCCAACATCGTCCTCATCATGGCAGATGACATGGGCTATGAATGCGTCTCCTCCAACGGCGGNTCGNCCTANCGNACTCCCCGGATCGATTCTCTCGCCANGAGCGGCATTCGTTTTCTGAACGGCCATTCGCAACCGATCTGCACTCCCTCGCGGGTTCAGATCATGACCGGGTTCTACAATAACAGGAACTACATCCGGTTCGGTTTCCTGGACCCCGAGGTGACGACCTTCGGGCATATTCTGAAGGCCGCCGGCTACAAGACCTGCATCGCCGGCAAGTGGCAGCTCCAGGGAGGGCTGGAGGGCCCCCGGCATTTCGGCTTTGACGAATACTGCCTCTGGCAGCTTACTCGCCGCCCGAGCCGCTACGCCAATCCCGGGCTCGAGGTCAACGGCAAGCTCATGGACTATAAAAACGGTGAGTACGGACCGGACCTGGTGAGCGACTACCTCTGTGGTTTCATCGAGAGGAACAAGGACGTCCCCTTCTTCGCCTACTACCCGATGATCCTGCCGCACTGGCCTTTCGAGCCGACTCCCGACAGTCCCGATTACGACAAGACCTTTCCCGGGGCCAAGGGGATCGGCAAGATGAAGTACTTCAAGGACATGGTCTCCTATACCGACAAGCTCGTGGGCAAGGTNGTCGACAAGCTCGAGGCGCTCGGCCTGCGCGAGAAAACCCTGGTGATCTTTACCGGCGACAACGGCACCTACGTGAAGATCGTTTCCAATCTGAACGGGGAAAAGTACCCTGGTGGCAAGGGCTCGACTCGTGACAACGGGACCCATGTGCCGCTCGTGGCAAGCTGGCCCGGCACCGCGGCGGCGGGCCAGGTGTCCGATGCGCTGGTTGATTTCAGCGACATACTTCCGACGCTCGCCGAGGTGGGAGGTGCTAAGCTGCCTTCGAAGCTCACCTACGAGGGACTCAGCCTCGCTCCGCTGCTGGAGGGGAAGCCCTTCAAGGGACGCGATTCGATCTACTGCTGGTACCATCGAAACGGTATTCGTGGCAAGGAGAGCCAGCATACGCGCGACCGGGAGTTCAAGCTCTACGCTACCGGCCGCTATTTCAACGTGGCGGAGGATCTCCTGGAGAAAAAACCTCTGGAGACGGCGGCTCTTACCGGTACCGGCCGTTCGGCCTACAATTCCCTGAAAACGGCTCTGGCCCGGGAGTTGGAGGCGACCCGGGAGGCTACCGCCGCCCTGAAAAAACGAGGTTTTGGTGGCGCCGAGAAGAAGCAGGGCAAGAATAAGACCAACAAGGCGAAGAACGCCGAGAAGAAGCAGGCGCAGAAGAAGGAAAAGAAAGAGAAGAAAGAAAAGAGCCGGGACTGAAACAGTTGCCTGGCTTGAAGGAAGTGATTTCAGGGCTCGACGTGAGCGGAGAATTGGTGAAGTGAACAAGAGGAGGGAACCGATGAAGGGATGTTCNATTACTGTCGCTGCCGCGATGGCGGCGATTATTTGTGCTGGCTCCGGCTGCGCTACCATCGCGCGCTCGACGGGAATCGGGGACGAGGCGGGTATGGACCTGGTCGCCATCAACTCCACTCCTGCCGGCGCGACCGTTCATATCGATGGCGCACAGGTTGGCGTTACCCCGTTGACGATGAAGGTCAGCCCCCGTGCGAAGAGCATGACCTTCTCCAAGGATGGTCACTACGCGGTTACCATACCGATCCCCAAGGATTGGAACGTGTGGACGATCGCCAACGTCATCTGGATTCCCGGGGTCGTCGTCGATGCGGTAACCGGCAATGTCCGGAAGGTGCGCGGGACCATCTCCGTGAACCTGCCAAAGACCGGACAGTGAAGCTCCCGGCACCCCGGTTGAGTGGGGCTGCCGGGGCTGCTGTTCTCAGATGGAGCGGATGCGCATTTTGCGCAGCGCCAGGGGAAGGCCGTGGTCCTGGAAGCCGATGCCGCCCTTGCCGGGGCGATTCTTGAGCCTGGGATGGTCGAGGCTGATCTCGTTGACGACCTNNCCGTTNAGCTTGATGGTCACCTTGCGGCCCTTGCAGGTGATGTGGAAGTGATTCCATTCTCCCGGCGCCTTCGCGGTGTTCTTCGTGGGGGGGATNCCCGGGATGACGCCTCCTGAGTCATGGTCGCTCAGCTTCGCGCCTTTCTTCTTGCCGAAGGAGTCGTAGATCTGGACCTCGATCCCCTTGGCCACCGGGCTCTTCTTGTCGCCGACGTGGAAGTAGAAGCCGCTGTTGCCGCGNTTCTGGACCTTGTAATCAAACTCGATCTCGAAATCCTGGTACTCTTCCTTGAGCCACAGGTAGGCATCGTAGCGCTGCCAGCCCCGCTCGCCCGGCCTCGGTGTCAGCGCCACCACGCCGTCCTTGCCGAGCACCCAATTGCCCTTGGTATGGCAATACTTCGCGAGGTCTCCTGATTTCAGCACATCTGTCCAGCCGGCCTTCTCCTCGGCATCGAGAGCCGGGGCTGCGGCGAAGGAGGCGGCGATGAGACAGCCCATCGCGGCGAGGCGGACAATCCGGTTCGTCCTGGTATTTCGGTAGTTGGTGAACATTTCGGGGGATTCCTTTCCTCTGTCGCTCATTTTGAGTGTCGTTGACGCGTGAAGCNCATTTCAAAAACCGGTGTACGATCTTATCATAGTCGCTGGGGGATGTTCTGAATCAACTGATGGATCCAAGCCGCGAAAGGCCGCCATGAATACGAAACCGACTGCTCTTTTAATTTCGTTCCTGTTGGCTGGAGCGCTGAGCGCGCAGGACAACCTCGAGAACAAGGCAAAGAAGGCGAAGAAGAAGAGGGTGCCCGCAGCCATGAAGCCGGTGAAGGATACGCCGGGGCTGCCGCGGGTGCTGCTGATCGGCGACTCGATCTCGATCGGCTATACGGTGGGGGTGCGGGAGCTGCTCCTGGGCAAGGCCAATGTGCATCGCCCCCTGACCAATTGCGGTCCCACCACCAAGGGTGTCAAGGAGCTCGACAAGTGGCTCGGCGACAAGCCGTGGGACGTGATCCACTTCAACTTCGGCCTGCACGATCTCAAGTATCTCGGTCCCANGGGGCAGAACCTTGCCGACCCGAAGGGAGAGGGGAGCCATCAGCAGGTGCCGCTAGCCGACTACGAGAAGCATCTCAAGACCATGGTCGCGCGCCTGGAGAAGACAGGAGCCCGGCTTATCTGGAGGTCAACGACGCCGGTTCCCCCCGGCGCCAGGGGCAGGGTTGTGGGCGATTCGGCGAAGTACAATAAGGTAGCCGCGAAGATTATGAAGGAGCGCAAGATAGCCATCGATGACATGTACTCCTTCTGTATGCCCCGCCTGAAGGAGATCATTCGGCCGGCCAATGTCCACTTTACACCGGCCGGGTCGAAGGCGCTGGCGCAGCAGGCCGTCACGGCCATCACGGCGGCATTGAAGAGGCGCGCGAAGTCTTCCGGCAGGTAATCGGCTACCGGGGATGCCCGGGCCCTATTGCTTCTGGAATTGAGGCAGAGAGAGGAGGAAGGCGGCGGTCGCCGAGATGCGCCGGTTTCTCTCTCGCTGGCTGTTGAAGGCACCCTCGGAGAGCGCCCGGTGGTTCTCGATGATGTCGCCGTTGAAGAAGAGGAGGGTGAAGAACTTGACGGTTCGCTCCGGAGTGAAGAGCTGCCACCGGAGGCGGAAATCATTCGGATCCCAGGTCCCCGCGGAATCTCCTGCTAGCGGGTTGGCGAGGTCGTTGATGAATTTCAGGCGATTCAGCAGGCCGACAGTGTGCATCCAGTCGAAGCCCATCTCCGACTCGCCGGTCGGATCGGGGAAATCGACCATCACCATGCCGGCGTTTTCAATGGTCTCGGTCGCGTCGAGAAGCTGTGGAAGGGTCAGGCTGGCGCCGAGCGCCCGCACCGTGCTCGCCACGAGCTCGATAGGAGTTTTCACTTTCGCCCGGTAGAACCTCAGGCTGAGGAATTCATCTGAGAAGAGGATTACGCGCAGGACCTCGCCGATATCACCCTCTGATTCCCGCCATGCGTCGATCGCGGCCAGCAGCAGGTCGGGTTCACGGAACTCCAGCCTGCTGACGGTGCCGTTGCCGGCGGAGTCGAGATCTTCAAAAATCTGNGGGGGCCTGCCGTTGGGGAGATCCGGTGTGGGCTCGGCCCATTCNCTCTCGGAGAGCCTGCCATCGGAGTTGCGATCGACGGCGTTGAAGAGCGCCGCGAGNTCATNCGGCATACCNCCGGTTTTGGGCAGGTCGGAGANGTCGTCGGTTACCAGCAGCTGGATGAGCTTGGTGCAGATGTACTTGGCGCAGTCTCGCAGGCCGATGGTCTTGTCGAGAACCTGGTTGAATTCGTTAAGGCCGGCGCCGTATGTACGGTTGTCAGGGTTGTTGGCGATCTGCAAGGTGGAGAACGGTGACACCGGGTTTCCGAGTGAGTCGACACCACCATAGCGCGGCAGGAAGATGTCCTTGCGTCCCCAGGTATGGTTTNNNCTNCCGAAGTNAAAAGCCCAGGTNTAGNNNTCNTCGTCCCAGTTNTCGGTNGTGGCGAAGCGGTAGTTNGTNCCGGTTTCNCGGTCGTTGATNGNNCGTAGANNNTNCTGCCTGGNNGNCGGATGAAGAGAATNTCNTTGGCCGGGAANGTATNTCGNGNAGAACCCAGCCGGCNGTCCAGCCGGTGAAGACCTTGGCCAGCTCNTCGATGTCNCGCTGGGTGTAGACNTGGTCGGCGCCGAGNGCGAAGAGCTCGAAGTACTCCCTGGCGTAGTTCTCNTTCGGNNCGGNGNNGNTNTTCTCGAANTTGTTGAGGTAGATCACCTGGGCGACGCTCTTGGCNGAGCCTTCNAGGAGNNCNCGGAAGTNTGCCGAAGGCGTTTCNNCTGAAGAANTTGTACTCNCNCAATTCCATGTCGANNGCCACNGCTCNCTGNTCNCGCTGGCCGTAGTANTTCCAGTAGCCNATNTGGTTCTTNGTGATGAATTCCNCNTAGGTNAGGAANCCNTCAGTNCGCAGNC
>NZOA01000056.1:0-17138 GCA_002695115.1 Planctomycetota bacterium | reverse complement strand
GGGAANCGNTCCCAGNGGATNGCTCCCGGATGCCTGTTGGGNCTGCGGAAGGAGTTCCATTCCGCNTCGGTNACGGTGTTNGAGTCNTCNNAGTCGGCCGCGTTGAACATCTGNCGGGTGGGNGGCACCCCGGCGNNGCCGCCNCGCTGANCNTTNGAGAANAAGCTGTCGCGCAGGGCCGAGACCTGNGTGTGGAANTGGTTGTTCCAGAANAGGGANAGNACCTGCANNAGCTGCCAGCGGCTGTTNATCGCNTCNCTCAGGAGNAGNGCGTTCATGCGNTNGATCTGGTTGTTNGGNACGAGNTAGTCGGNNTTGAAGCCCAGCTCGAGACTCTCGGCGATGGCGGCGAGCCCGGGCTCGTCCTCGGCCTGGTCAAAGTTTCCGGGCGGGTCGAGCTGCTCCTCGATGTAGGCGAGCAGGTCTTCGCGGGTCTGGATCCTTGCCAGGAGCTCTTCGGTCGGTCCGAAGGTGATGCGGTTGAGCACGTGGGTGATGAGCGGCAGATCGTTCGAGCAGCCCGGGTAGGATTCGCAGGAGAGCTTGCCGGGTTCAGGGGCCAGTCCGCACTCGAAAGGACCCGGCGCCGCCGGTTCGGCGCCGGCGCGGAACAGGTAGGCCAGGGTAAAGACCCCGTCGCTCAGGTCGACGGCTGAATCGCCGTTGGTGTCTCCGGCGATCGTACAGGAGCTCTCGTCTCCGCCGGCAAAGAGCCAGACGAAGGTGGCGATGGCGTCGGAGATATCGACCGACCTGTCGGTATTGAAATCGCCGCGACGGAATTGCACCTCGCGGAAGTAGCGGTCAAGCCCCTGGGGAGCCGGGATATCGAACTCGGGAATCCCCTGGGCCTGCGTCCGGGTGCAGGGCGCCAGGCAGAGGAAAGCAAACAGCGCGACAGCGGCAGGACCGCAAAGGCCGGCCAGCTTCGGCAACCGGTAGGTGTTCAGGGGATCGGCTTCCCTCATCGAAGGCTCCAGGATTAATGAAATGGCTCAACGTCCACCGGTGAAACAGTCACACGGCCAACTCCGTACGAACGCTCACATACGGGTCTCAACGCTCTCTACATCATGCAGACGGGGCAAGGGTAAATCAACCAATAGGTTTGAAACGGCGGATTGCCGGGGAACTCCGGCTCGAGACCACTTCATCGTACGGGGATGGTCATTCGCCGCAGCTCTGCGGGCAGCCTTCGATCCGGATACACTCGGTACCCGCGGCAGGTTGGGGACCGCCCTGGAAGAGATAGATGAGGAGGTGAATCCCATCTGCGAGATCTACGCCGCTGTCGCCGTTGAGGTCGAGCAGGGTCCTGTTGGCCGGGTCGGAGACCTCCCCGTCCTGGCACGGAAGACGGTCCGGGGTGCCGAGGAAGAGATGCCCGAGCAGGCTGACCGCATCGGAGAGATCTACCCGCCCGTCCTGGTTGGTGTCTCCGGGTTTTTGCAGGCCGCCATCGGGAGCGGGGGTCTCGCCGAAACCGGGAGTTCCATCCCGCACGCCGCTCTCACGCCAGCTCTCGGGAGAGCCGAGCGCCTCGGGGGAGACCTCCAGGTCGCCGAGCTCGAGCGAGAAGCCTTGTCCATCTGTTCCCGGTTCCCACCGATCGCTATAGCTGAAGGAAGCGATAGTTGCCCCGAGAGCGTCCTGGATCTCGAGCGCCTCTCCGGCGTTCGCCAGGTTGCCGCGGTACTCTCCGGCGATGAGGATGCGGGCGACGTCGTAGCGTTCCGCGAAGGCATCGAGATCCTTGACGATAACCACGAACGCCTCCGGCCCCAGGTCGAGTACGCCCGAGGATGTGAAGTCGAACTCGATCCCGGCGGTAAAGCGCACCCCGGTCAGGTCCAGTGAATCTTCGGAGGTATTGACCAGCTCGATGAACTCGAGATCCTGCTGGCTCAGGGGGCTGTCTTCATCCGGGGGCCGCGGATTGTACATGATCTCGCTGATTCGCAGGGCCGACACATCGGTGGCGAAGGATCTTTCGATGAGGTTACTCCATTCGCCTCTTCGCAGTGTCCGTGCCCGGAGCTCGGAGCTCCTCGGGAGGTTGAACGGTTCGGTGAACCTGGTGGCAGATGCGGCCACGCGATCTCCCTCGAGTCTTGGGTCGCTTCCGTCAAGGGTGTAGTAGATGCTGCCGACCGTGGCTGCCATGTTGATCTCCAGCCCGCCTCCGCCGGGAGGAATCCTGCCGTCTTCCGGCGTAATAACAGGGGGGTCGATCGCGCTGCGGGCGAGTCCCCGCTGGGCAAGCTGGGCGTAGACGAGGGATGTTCGCCTTGGAAAGTAGGTGCGGCGGAACCAGTTCAGCTCCGTGGCCCACTCCTGGCGGGTATTGTAGGGATCGTTCGCTCTCTTATCATCACCCCAGCGAGCGGTCTCGGCGGCGAGAGCCAGCTCTATGTGCTCCGCGAAGGCGTCCCATCTCGCCCGCGCCGCCTGCGCGGTGAGGACCCCATCGGCGAAGAAATGGCGCTGCACTCGGTCGCGGAAGAGAGTTCGGTATTCGTCGTTATCGAGCAGGCGCTGATGCAGGCGGGTCGGGCGGTTGACGTTGCTCAAGCCCGTGCGGTTTTCGTTCAGGTTCCAGAAGGTGCGCTCCGCGTCCCAGCAGAAGAATTTATAGCCTTCTCCCGGCCGGCGTCGGCGGCCCGCGTACCAATTGTTGTGGTCCCAGTCCACGTTGCCGACATAGAAGTTCAGGATCAGCCAGTCAACGAGATTGGGTACATCGAGGTATTGCTGGATCTCTTCCCAGGCCTCCGGGGTGCTCATGCCGCCCTCGGCGATCTGCATCATGGTATTCCAGGCCCGCAGGTCGCCATCGACGGGTTCGCCGACATTGAGGGCGTCGTACTCCTCGCGGTCGCCGCCGAGGTGGGCGGCCAGGAAGGGAGCGCTTGGACGTTCGATGAGGTGGTAGAGTCCCCAATAGAGGCCATTGATATAGAGGTGCATGTAGTTCTGGTGGGCGCTCAGTTGTCCCATGGCCAGCTGGGCATCACGGCACCACTGGTCGCGGATGTACTGGGCGCGGGTACGCTGGGTGGCGCTGGGGTGGAACCAGGAATCTCCATTGCCGCCGCGCAGGACGATCGTGTCGAAGCTCTCCACCGGCGAATCCTCGAAGACGGGGAACTTGAGCTTGCCGGGCCCGTAGAGCTTTTTGAACATCAGGCGCATATTATGCTTGGGTCGTGTGGGCTGGCGACTGGCTCCGCCCTGCATGCGGAATCCACAGTTGATCTGGATTCCCTCACGTCCATCAGGGTAGATAAACTCCAGCGAGGCGGGACGCTCCCATTCGACGCCGGAGCGCAGGGAGTTGGAATAGATCCCGGTGGCGGGGTGGAAGAGATCGTCGATGTCCATGACGATGGAGAGAGACGGCATGGCGAGCAGGGCGCTGCTGACCCTGTCGTCGTAGTGCGGAGAGGTCTCATTGCTGACCACCCGCTGGTCCATCTCGTAGTCGGCTCTCAGGGTTCCCCAGGAGGTGGGATAGCCCGGCTGGCGGGCCTCCTGGTGCAGGATGCCCCCGCCGTCCGGTGTGTCGAGGAAGAGATAGGTCCTGGTGTCGATGTAGGAAGACTCGAAATCTTCCCTGAAGGCTCCTACGCGCAGGACAGTCGTGTCATCGACGAGAAGGGGGCGGCTGTAGGTCTCTCCGATGTCCAGGCTGGGAGCGCTGCCGTTGGTGGTAAAGCGGATCAGGGCGCCGGGCGTGGCGCAGGCCAGCTCCACCTCGAGGGGCTCATCGTAGAAGCCGGGCTCGTGGCTGATGACCACGTCTTCGACGAAATCGAGTGAACCCCCGGTGTTGGCGGCTCCGGGAGTCGGGCTGGTGAAGTAGCGCCGCTCTGCCACGAAGGCCCCGGCGGTGATGATCTCCGGAACGAGGAGAAAATCAGGATCATCAGGCGCGGAGTTGAGTCCCTGGAAGCAGATGACGTTTTCACCGATCTCCAGGAGGTTGATCCTCCCTGTGATCTGTTCGTCGTCAAGGCTGAACGAGAGGCGGTCGGGCCGCTCCGCGGTGGCGTTGGAATTCCAGCTGACGGCCTCCGGGGCGTTTCTCCTGGAGATCTCGATCCCGTTGAGCCAGGCGACGTAGCCATCGTTGTATTTCATTCGCAGGGTCAGCGAGCTTCCTCCCAGCGGGGACTCGAGGGTGAAGGGAAGCCTGAGATAGACCGAGGAGTTTGCTCCGCGCAGCTGGTCTTCGAGGTCGAGCTCGAAGAGCGGGTGGAAGCTGGTGAGCTCGCCTGCGGAAGTTCCTCCGGCCAGGGCGCTGATCTGCTCCGCGGTGAGGGCCTCGTCCCATAGTCCGACCTCATCGATGAGCCCCGAGAAGTAGTCGCTGGTGGCGCCGCTGCCGATGAGAACATTGCCCGCGAAGCCCGTATCGATGGCACGTGCTCTCGATGCGCTGGGGTTGGGGCCGCCGGGTCTGCCGGCGTCGAGCTGTCCATCGACATAGATGTGGAGGTCCAGGGTGTTGGATGAAGTATCATTGGGCAGGACGACCGCAACGTGGTGCCAGCGGCCATCGGCAACGTTGCGGTTGCCGACAAAGTAGCCCCGCTCGATATCGACGCCAATAGCGCCGCGTGCACCGTTGGTATTCTCGACCCGGAAGAGCCAGTTGTTGCCCGGCCGGCTGGATCCCCACGCAGCTATGACGCCGCCTCGCTGGGTGGTCTTGATCCAGGCGGCGAGGGTGCGAGGCTGTCCGGCGGTGATCCCGTTGTAGCCCCTGACGATGAGCTGGTCCGTCTGTCCATCGAAACGAAGTGACCTGCCTGAGCCGACCGCTGCCGGTACGTCGTCGTCGAAGAGGGCGCCGACGACCTCTCCGTGTCGCCCGTTTCCGGATTGGTCGAGGACATCGTCATCGAAGCTCCAATTCGCCACCGGGATGGCGCTATTGTCCGCCGCGGGCCGCTCGTCGTAGCCCGTATGCGAGCTGCCCTCTTCCCATTCCGAGTCATCGAAATCCCTGGCGGTCCAGCTGTCGCTGAGAGAATCATCTTCCGGGACCAGGTAGCGTGTCCGATTCTCGGCGTCGATGAGGGCGGCTGTCCCCATTGGAAGCCCGTAGGAGATGTCTTCGCGCTGGCGGGGAAAGAGCGGCGAGTAGGCGTGCTCGACGGTTGTCGCATCCGGGCGGCTGAGGGCGAGGTATTCTCCGCTGGAGGAGAGCTTGAAGTTGGTATGCAGATTCGCCGTGGGGTCCCGGCGGTTCTTTCCCGATGCGAAAAGGACGAGGTAGCCGCCGGCCGGCAGCTCTACGGATGGGAACCGCCACCGCGCGAGGTCTTCGGGGTCATCGCTGAGGTACCAGCCAGCGAGATTGATGGCGATATCTCCCTGGTTGTAGAGCTCGATCCAGTCCTCGAAATCGCCATCCTCATCCGCGAGGCCGTCATCATTGCTGGCGAGGAATTCGCTGATGAGTACCGACTGCGACCAGGTCGCCGGGGTAACGGCGAGAATGATCAGCAGGAATGGAATTGAGAGTTTGTTGAAGTGATGACCCATGATTAAGCTTCAATTTTAACGGGCGGGGCGGGATTTCGCCTCCAAAGCCGTTCTTCAGTACATTAAAGAAACGGCTGAAACGGCCTGAAACGGCGTTTTTAGGCGATTTCGGCAAGGCTCAAACCAACGGTTAATACTACCGTATGAATCCGCCGGAGGCGACAGTCCAGCCAGCGCGGAATGGGGCTGAAGTCCCACGGAGCTGAACGCTACCCTTCACCCCAGAGGGCCCTTCGAAGGCCCGAGGCGCGCTCTATTTTTTTCTCGATGCCAGCCGTGATCGTGTCTTCATCACCGAGGAGGATGACCTTCTTCTTTGCCCGCGTGATGGCCGTATAGATCAGCTCACGCGAGAGGATCAGGGACGGACCGTTCGGGAGGACGACGAAAACCCGGTCGAATTCAGAACCCTGGCTCTTGTGAATGGTCATCGCGTAAGCCGTTTCGTGCGGCGGGAGTCTAGCTGGAGCGAAGCTGCGGATCCTGCCCTCGGGGTCTATGAATTGGGCCCGGAGCGCTCCATCCCGTTCTTCGTCTCGGACGATCAATCCCGTATCTCCGTTGAAGAGATCCAGCTGGTAGTCGTTGCGGGTGATGAGGATGGGACGCCCGTGGTACCACCATCCTTCGCGGGTCAGCAGGCCGGCGCCCTCGAGCGCAGTCTCCACGAGCCGGTTGAGGTTGCTCACTCCGTGCGGGCCCCGGCGGTGCGCGCAGAGAATTCGGAAGCTGTTGAAAGCCTCCATTCTGAGAACCGGATCGGCCTGTTTGAGGTAGCCTTCGTACGCTTCGAGAATGATCTCCCGGGTGGACTCCTCGATCCCCCCGGGCTCCTTGGCGGTGAGCTGGGAGATGTCTTCGTGCTCGGCAGCCTGGAGACATTCGACAGCCTTCGCGGCTTCCCCATCTCGGACCAGGCGGGCGAATTTTCCGATGCCGCTGGAATCATCGAACCGGTAGCTCCTCTGGAGCTCGACGATGCAGTCGGCGAGCGGGGACTCCTCTTTTGATGAGGCCTGGTGGTAGGTCGAGCCTGTGAGGGCTTCGAGCTTTTCCAGGAAGGAAGGAGACCAGCCGCTCCTGCGGCCGGAGTCGCAGATGTCGCCGAGGATGGCCCCGGCCTCCACCGAGGCGAGCTGGTGTTCATCCCCGATGAGGATCAGGCGTGAGCTTCGCGGGACCGCCTCGAATAACCTTGTCATCATGGACAGGTCGATCATGGAGGCCTCGTCGACGATCACGACATCGGATCCGAGGGGGTTGT
Organism: Planctomycetota bacterium; assembly: GCA_002695115.1. Taxonomy (GTDB): domain Bacteria; phylum Planctomycetota; class UBA8108; order UBA8108; family UBA8108; genus UBA8108. The sequence goes on along the minus strand of NZOA01000056.1, from coordinate 10,324 downwards.
CCTTGCCATGGCGGAAGGAACCGAATCCGCGCCTGCTGTAGCCCAGCCGGCGATGCAGGGTCGCGCCGGCGAGCTGGATGAGTCGCCTGGTTTCTTCCGGGAGCTCCAGCCCGGATCCAGCCGTGCGAACGGATTCTTCAAGGCGGGCCGCGGCCTTACCCGTTGGCGCGAGGAGATCGATGAGCAGGGGGGGGAGCCCGCGTTCAGAGCTTGCTCGAAGAGCAGCACGAGGATCTTGACGATCGTCGTCGTCTTTCCCGTACCGGGGCCGCCCGAGATCACGGTGAAGTTGTTCCGCAGGGCGGCCACGGCGGCCGCTTTCTGCCAGTCCGGCTCGTCTGCGCCGGGGGCAAACAACCTCTCGATGCCCTGGCGCAGGACCCCTTCGTCTGGTGAATCCGGCGGCAGCGCGAGCCTCGCCTCGATCTCGCCGACCAGCCGGCGCTGGAGATCCCAATACCTTCCGAGGTAGAGACGCTGGTCGTTTTCGAGGACGAGTGGAGAGAGGCTGTCTCCGTCTGTGACCAGACGGCTTTCGCGCAGGGCCGGCAGCCACCTTGCCAGGTCCGGCCAGGAGGCGCCGGGGATGGGGTCCCCGCTGCCGTCGAGGAGGGAGGTGGATACGAGCGATTCGAGATCCGCGCAGACATGCCCATTCGTGGTCGCCCTGCAGGCGACCGCCGTGGCGAGGGCGATGAGAGGATCTTCCTCTCCCGCGATGCGTTCCAGCGCCTCGGCAAGGTGGTAGTCAAGGCTCGAGAGGTAGCCGGCCTCGAAGAGCTCTCTGATCGATGGAATGGCGCTCATGCTTTCACTCCTTCGAATATCGAAGACAGGCCCTCGGTGAGCGCGCGCGGCGGCCTGTCCCTGAAGATGCCGTTTCCGGGGCCGAGATTTTCCTTCATACCCTTGATGAAGAGGTAATAGACCCCGCCGAAGTGCTCTTCGTAATCGTAGTCCGGAAGCCGGCTCCGCAGGTATCGATGCAGCGCGACCGTGTAGATGTGGTATTGGAGAATATAGTGGTGCGACATCATGGTCTCGGTGATGTTTTCCTCCTGGTAGTCGCCCATCCTCTCGCCGAGATGGTTCGATTTGTAGTCGATGATGTACCACCTGCCGTTGTGGACGAAGGTCAGGTCAATGAAGCCTGTGAGGAAGCCGCGCAGGTGCTGGAAATCCAGCGCCGCGAGCATGTCCGGGTAGACAGGGGGCACCATCTCCGAATTCACCGAGGAGAAAGTCTCCGCCAGCCTGGCCGGGTCCAGGGCGCCTCCGAGTCCCCGTCCTTCAATGTCCTGGGAGACGGGAAAGAGGAACTGCATCTCATCGAGACGATGTCCCTTTGCGATCTTCTCCAGGGCCAGTCCGCTGACCGCCGGATCAAGGGGAGTTTTGAGCGTTTCGCGAATCGTCTCACAGACCGCGGCCAGCCAGTTACCGGAATCCAGGTCGTAGGAGTCGAGGTACTTTCCGGTCAGCTCCTCGAGATGGGCGGGATCGGAATCGGAGAAGTCGAGATGCTCGTAGATCGAGTGGATGCAGCTTCCAGCGACGGCTCCGCCGCCGAAACCTTTCAGCAGGATGGGTTTCGCCAGGGCGGCCTCGTGCTCATCCTGCGCGGCGCCCTCGCTGTCGCCGTCATCGTGATCCTGTCCCGCGGGCTGGTGTGGATGGACGTAGTGGTTCTTCGAGGTGAGCCCCGAGTAGCTGGAGGTCCTCCAGGATCGGCTCAGCCTCCTCTCGGCCACTCTGCAGGACAGGGATTCTCCCGTGCCTTCCCTGGGAAGACGGCGGGGGGTATAGCCGGTATCTTCTTCAAGCAGCCGGATGCTCTCGGGTGATTTTTCACAGAGTTTCACGGCAGCCGCCCGAAGTGCGGAGTCCGTCCTGGATTCCAGCCCCAGGAGCCAGGCGAGCGCCGAATCGTGGTAGCGTGGAAACGCCCCCCAGAAAATAGTGCAGTGGTTTCTTGCCCTGGTGAGCGCCACGTACAGCAATCTCAGGTCCTCAGCGTAGAGCTCTTTCCACACCATCTCGAGACCCGGGTCTTCCTCCTGTGGAGAGATGTTCAGCTTGAGCTGGTTGCCTTCGTTCTTGTCGTGGTAGACGAGAAAATCCCTGTCAGCCTGGTGGAGGGGCGGGCCGTAGGAGGTGTAGGGGCAGAAGACGATGGGGTACTGCAGGCCCTTGCTGCTGTGGATGGTTACGATCTGNACNGCATCCGCATCGCTTTCGAGNCGAAGCTCTTCAGCATCGTTGTAGGAGCCTGNCGAGGCCATCCTGCTCTCGATCCATCCCATCAATTGNGCCGGGCCGAGCTTTCTGCCGGTGGCCTCGGCATGGATAAGTTCTGCGGCGTGCAGGAGATTCGTCATGCGCCGCTCTCCATCGGGGCGCGAGAGAATCCGGGTGTGGACAGCCTTGCAGTCCTCGGNTTCTTTCCACTCCATGAGCCGGCGGAAAAGAGAGATGAATCCACTGGAGCTCCAGTGTTCGTTCCAATCTCGAAATCTCTCGATCCACTGGTCCCAGGCATGTTCGTCGTTTTCGAGGCTGTCGATCCGGGCGGCATTGAGGCCCAGCAGGGAGGTGCTGAGGGCGGCCCGGAGCTCGCCATCGTTAGAGGGGTCCGTGATGGNTCCGAGCCAGAGGTGGAGCTCGTGGAGCTCGGGGGTATGGAAAATGTTGCCTCCGCCGCTTACGACGCTCGGGATGTTCGCATCCCGAAGCGCCTGTTGGGCGTTGNGGGCCTGCCAGGCCGTCCTCACCAGCACCGCGATGTCTCCNGCCTCGACCTTCCTGCCGTCCAGGAGGGCGTCTTTTTCCAGCAGGGAGCCGATGCCGCTGCGAAGCTGCCTGGCGATTCGATAATCCGCGTTCGCGCTCGATATCTTCGCGTCTCCAGAGTTGGTTTCCGTTTCATGGCTGAAGCTGACGATGTCGAGTCCGGAAGCTTTCTGTGATTCGATGGTCAGTTCGTCTTTACGGTTTTCGGCGGCGGAGATCTTCTGGTAGGAGATCTCTTCCAGATGGAAGGGNNTGTCGCCGGTGGNGAAGAGAGAATTGANGGCGGCCACCAGGCTGGGGTCGGAACGCCAGTTGGTTTTCATGGTGTAGATGTTGTCGCCCGCGTCCTCTACCGCGTCGAGGTAGGCGAAGATGTCGGCGCCGCGAAAGCTGTAGATGGCCTGTTTCGGATCGCCGATGAAGAAGACCGGCAGGTCTCCGCTGTCGTGGATNGTTTTGAAGATCCTGTACTGGACCGGGTCGGTGTCCTGGAATTCATCGATCAGCGCGGCCTTGTAGCGGCCGCAGATGGTTTTGGCGAGGCTCTCGCCGCGGCTGCCCCGCAAGGCGCTGTCGAGGTTTCTGAGAATGTCATCGAACCCCATCAGGCAGCGCTCCTTCATACGGCGAGGGAGCTCGGCGCGGATCTCATCGGCAAGATCNAGCTTCAACTCCAGGGCACGGGCTTCCAGTGCCTCGCAGAGGATCTTGTTTTCCTCCTCGATACGTTCACAGACCGCGAAGAAGGGGTGGGACGGCGGCGAGCTCCTGGCCTTCAGGCCATCATCGAGACCGGCTGGGGTGAACTTGAAGAAATGTTCGGGTAGGTTTATGGACGACTGGGCCTCGTCTNCGAAAANCCCGTCGAGCTCTTCAAACCATTTTTCAAGTGAAGCCTTCCGGTANTTGTTGCGATTCAGGCCGGTGTCGTCCTCGAGCAGGAGCTCCTTGATTCTCCCTCCGGCTTCTCTCCAGAGCTTCCGGCCTTCCCGGTAGGCTTTCTCGCCGGTTTCGGGAGCCGGCATTTCAGGAGACTCTGTCCGTCCGGGCAGGATGTCCGCTTCAGGCCTCGAGCGGATTTTCTTCGCCAGGCTGATCAGTGTCCGGGGGCTGATCTTTTCCTCCCGGAGGTATTGTACGATCGGCCGCTCTTCGTCATAGACCCGGGCGACCCAGAAGTCATTGACGACCTCCTCTATCAGCGGGTCGATATCACTGGAGATCTCGCTGTCGAACGGGGCTCCGCTCTCAAACGCGTTCTCGGTCAGGATGCGTCCGCAGAAGCCGTGGATGGTATGGATCGCTGCGAGGTCGAAAGATTCGAGCGCCAGGTCGATACGTTCGCGGGCCTTCTTCGCGTCGACCCTTTCAAATAGGGCCGTGTAGAATTCGTCACCTTCTTTCTTTTCGAAGGCGGTGCGGGCTTCGCGGAGCTTCATGCGGATGCGATCGCGCAGTTCGGCGGTGGCGGCCTCGGTAAAGGTAACCACCAGGATGTTTTCAATGTCGAGCTTCTCCTCGACAAGCAGACGGATGTAGAGCTGGGTGATCGTATAGGTCTTCCCTGTCCCCGCGCTCGCCTCGATGAGCTGGATACCGTCGAGCTTGATGGTTCCCGGATCGAGCGGCCGCGTCATTCGTCTTCTCCCAGGTGTTCCTGCAGCGGGAAGAAGATCTTTTGAACCAGGGTATCGAAGCGGTTTTCCTTGCCTAGGAGTCCGAACTCTTCGGGATATTCCGCAAGGAGCGGGTTCGCCTCCCTGAAGAGCAGGTTGAAGACGCTCTCTTCGCTTTCGGGGGCCATATTGCCGCTCTTCTCTTCCCATTCCCGCCGAGCTGTCTGCAGGGCCTTCAGGGCGGTTTCATCCGAATCGTCTTCCGCCTTTGCCTTGTTCAGGCGCCGCAGGTAGGCGGATGAGCTCCTGGGGAAAAGGAGCAGGGGTTCTCGCTGGCCGATCTCATAGAGTTCGAGGAGCTCATCGAGAAGTGAGTCCGCCTCGGCGACCTCACGGAATTGATGGAGCTCCATCCCGACGCCCCTGGATTTCCTGCAGATGAGCATGCTGGCGCGTGGATAGTCTCGAGGTGCGATGCGGCAGAGAACGAGATGCTCTATCCACAGTCGCAGGAGCCTGTTCTCTTTAAAGCGCTGGTAACCACAGCGCAGCAGCGCCCGGGGATAGATTCCCGCGAGCTTGCCCTGGAGGCGGTAACGTCCGATGGGGAGATCTACCTGCAGCGTATCGAGCTCTTCTTCGTCCCGGACAGTCCTGATCATCTTGGCGATGGGCTTGAGTTCACAGGCAAGCTCCCGCACAAGACAATCGCCTGGAGTCCCGGGGGGGATCAGGCCGCTGGCGCTGAAAAAGCCGGTGATTTCCTCCAGCGTGCGCTCCTCCATGAGCTGGGACAGCATGGTATTGCCCACCTTGTAGAGCTCGAGGGGATTGAGCTCGATCGGCTCGCGGTCATCGAGCTCGTCCTCCCGGCGTCCCAGGTAGATGTTCAGCCTGTCCCGGAGGAAAGCCGCACCGGGTGATTGGAAGAAATTGAGGAGGTCATCAAGCCTGAGAATGTCGTCCTGGTTCACGCGCTCCTCCAGGGGCGAGTCGAAGAAGGGGTCCTGCCCGGCCGGCTCGAGGTGTAGCGCCCGGGCTCCTTCGTAGTAGCCGCCGGAATAGCTGAAGAGTTCCGGGTGTTCCGGGTCGAAGTAACGTGGACTGAAGGGTTGGAGAGGGTGAGAGATGATCCACTGTTCCCGGCGTTTCTTTTCATCCAGTGCGCCATCGTTCCCGGTGCGGTCAAAGCCCTCGCTCAAGGCATCGAGCAACTCGCTGACAACCACCGAGGGCGGCAGCTTCTTATTGTCGCGGATGCTCTGTCCGCAGTAGGTGATGAGCAGCTTGTCGCGCGCGGACAGGAGCGCCTCCAGGAAGCAGTAGCGGTCCTCCTCTCTGAGCGAACGATCGCCGGCGCGCGGATGATCCCTGGTGAGATCAAAACCGGGTGTCCGGCCCGGTTTCGGGTAGTCGCTGTCGTTCATTCCCATGAGGCAGACAACGCGGAAGGGGATGCTCCGCATCGGGACCATTGCGCAGAAGGTAATTCCTGAGCCCATCCTCCCCGGCGATGTCTTCAGTCTTCCGAGCTCATCACTGAAGAGCGAGCGGATGACATCGAGGCCGACCTCTCCGCCAAATCCGGCCTCCACTGCATTGCCGCAGATCCTCTCGATCGCACGGCGTACGACCTGGTGCTGCTGGGAGTAATCGCCCTCTTTAGAGCAGAGCTTCTCGATGATGCCCAGCAGGGTCGTTCTCCATCCTTCCGCGGTGTGAGTTCGTCTCAAATCACGACAGAGGCCGAATAGGGTCTCGCAGTACCAGGCGAGGTTTCCCAGCAGAAGGGAACCGGTTCCTTCGATCATTTCGCAGGGCAGCCGGCCTTCCCAGGGCGCCGCTTCTCCCGAGGGCAGCGCTATACCCAGGAGCATCCTGTCGAGTCCGAAGCGCCAGCTGTTGTTGTCGAAGGCCGGTTGGCCGAGCTCACTCCTGTGTCCGGCATCGATTCCCCAGCGGATGCCGCTCTCGACAACCCAGTTTTCTATGGCCTCGATATTCCTGGAGGAGAGCCCGAAGCGGTCCCTGACGGCCTCGGATTCGAGCAGCCCCAGCACCTCCTCGACGGTGGCTCTTGCCGAGGCCAGCGCTATGACGCCGAGGAACGCTTCCACGACCGGAGCTTCATCCGCCGCGCGAACATCGCTGATGGCGTAGGGCAGCGAGTCCCTGCGCCTTCCCCGGGCGCCGAAGACCGCCTCGATGTAGGGGGCGTAGGTCCCCAGCGAGGGGAGCATGACGACGACATCCCTCGGCTCGAGGCTCTCATCTTTTTCGAAGAGATCCAGCAGCTGGTCGCGAAGGACCTCGACCTCCCGCATCGGGTTGTGGCAGGAATGGATGCTGACGGAGCCGTCGTCCGCCCCGGCCAGGAGCACGGGGGAGGCGTTTTCTCCGCGGCCTCGATTGCGCAGGTTCAGGATGTCCGATTGCAATGCGGCGAGGACGGCCTCCTCGCCCGATTCACTAAAGAGATCGAGGTCGGCCTCTTCGTATTGGCCGCCTTCTTCGAGCAGGAACTGGAACTCGCGGCCTATCCGTCCGAGGGAAGACAGCAGTGGGTTGCCGATGTCGATGTGGAGGTCAGCAGTAGAGAAGCCGTCCCCGCTTTCTTCCTGCTCGCGCGCGATCTTCTTACGCCGGACGATATCGACGATGTCAGCCCAGTATTCCCGGCAGGGGCTCAGCAGAAAGAGGTTCACATCGATGTGATCGGACAGCATTCCAAAGATGTGGAGGTAGAGGGGGGAGAGAGAGGGGATGCCGAAAAGAGAAACCCTCCGGGGAAGCTTGTCGAGATCGATGGTCTTCGACTCTATGGCTTCCTCGATTCGCAGCGCCATGGTCGCCGGATGCGAGATGCCGTTGGCGGATATCGTCGAGTGCCAGAGGGACGCCTGCCAGTGTTCGAGCGGGGCCTTGTCCCACTCGATGACCATCTTTGGCCGGAAGTGGGAGTACTTGTCAAAGAGGAGGGCTATATTCTTAGCCAACTGGTAGCGCTTGACTCCGGAAGCATCGTGCTCGAGGTAGGATCTGAGATCCTCGAACCCNGGCTGCTCGAGGTCGTTATCAAGTCGTTCCAGGAGCCGCCACAGCAGCTGTCCCTGCTCCAGCCATTTGTCTTCTTCACCCCCGCCTTCTATGGCGTTGTAGACCTCTTCGATCAGGGTATGGGGAAATGGATAGTTCACGTTGGCGCAGATTCCCTCGCGCCGGGAGAGCTCCATGGTGAGCCAGTCCTGCATGCCCCGGCTCTGGACTACGATCGTCTCGGGATCGAGGGGAGACCTGCCGGCGGGAGGTTCCCGGATCGCATCGCCGAGCGATGAGCAGAGCTGTTCGAGCCTGTTGCTCCTGTAAAGACGGATCATTCGCGTCGCTTTGTCTATAGGTGACCTTGGAGGCGCCTGGACTGGGACCCTCTCCCAACCGGAGGCATATTATGAGGCTTCGAGGCGATTATTCACTCCGCTGGGAGATAAATCTGGAATTTTTACGAAACCGGCCCGGCTCGAAACATTCACGCTGTTGCGGGCCGGGCCGAATGGTTTTACCGGGGTCTTCGGTCCCCTTCGCTCAGGGGGTCGCGCAGGCATCCTCTTTCGAGCAGTTTTCAAACACCCTGCACTCAGACGGCAGTCCAAGGTGGTGCGAAGGCCCTCCGAGGAAGAGCCAGTTCAGCATTGAGACTCCGTCGGAGATGTCCAGGCGTTCGTCCCCGTTGAAGTCGGCGACCGCCAGGCTCGCATCGGTGAACGCGCCGGCCTCATCGGGACAGGCGATCCTTCTGCCGCCGATGAAAAGAAACTCGAGCACGGCGATGGGGTCGGAGATGTTGACACGGGAGTCGGCGTTGAAATCTCCCGGCAGGAGCCGCCCGCCGGCCGGCGTACCGCTGATGATNAATTCGAATTCGCCCAGCCAGGAGTCGACGTCCGGATCCCCGGATCCATAGACCGCCACGTGGTATTGCTCACCCCGCTCGGTGGCCACGAGGAGAGTCTCCCTGTCTCTCAGGCAGCCGATTCGCTCAGCGTCGAGGCAGGTCAGGTCTCCGCAGGAGCCGGTATAGACCGCGATTCTCGCCTGGATAGTCGTTGGGCGTTCGCAGGCGTTCAGCTCGACCTCCGAGCCGGTTCCCGTAAACCGGTACCAGACCATACCGCTGCGGGGCTCTCCCGAGCAGGCGGGAACATCGTCGCAGGCGGCCTGCAGGGTCGTGCCGGTCACGGAGGTGTTCATCCCGACCTCGATGGCGTTCCCGCAGTTGTCGTTGGCGGGGAGCTCGGGCTCCTCCCTGCATTCAGTTACCCTGACGCTGTAGTCCCAGGTCCTGGTATCCGGCCATCCTTCGCACGGTCTCATCGGGTAAACGCAGATGTAGTAGATTCCCGGGCAGAGCCGGAGGCTGAGGCAGGAGTTCCGGCTGTTCTCGAGCAACTCGTCTTCCCAGGCCGGACAGTCATCATTCTGGATGAACGAAAGGCAGCCGTCGCGGTCAAGAAGCTCGAGCATGGTATTGCAGCTCGATACCGCGGAGAAGGTAACGCAGCCCGGTTCGCTCTGTTCGTAACGAATGATGTCGTAGGGAGGTCCGGCGCCGCCGGTGTGACGGCAGTCTTCGTCCATGGAGAAGTTGTTGCTGAACGTTCCGCCGGGTTCGATTTCACCCCTGGTGCAGTTGACGCAATCCTGCGCCCACAGGGGGTTGCCGGAGAAAAAATACAGTCCCGCTCCCAGCAACAGCAATGCGGGAAGAATTCGCGAATGGATGGAGGCGCGCTGGGCGTGCCCGGTTGTTCTTTTCATATTACCTGTCGCGGCAGGGATGGGGATCGGAAATGGACCCGATTAGAAGCCGATCCGGCTGACACTCTATTATGAATAGCCGATGGGACGGAGGTAAGAAAAAAGGCGCGGCCCGCTCCGGGGAACTCCCCGGCCGTTTCTCCAACGAGCCTGCGGCGTGCTTTCGAGGGCTCCCTGTAATATCATCCCCGCATGAAACCACTCGTGTTTTCGATCCTTCAGCTTGCCTGCGTCTTTCCGGCCGCTGCCGGTGGGGGGGATGAGTCCTATGAGCGCTTCGCGCGCCTGGCGCTCGAGTGNCTCCACCGTGAATATCCCAACAAGCTNGCCCANGTCCTGCAGGGCGACAGGGATGCGAAGCCGCCCCGGGAATTGACCCCCGTCTTCTTCGGCTGCTTCGACTGGCATTCGGCCGTGCANGGCCACTGGCTGCTGGCGCGCCTGTGCAGGCTGAANCCCGGGGCCGCCTACNCGGCNGAGGCCAGGGCGGCCCTCGCCAGCAGCTTTACCGNGGCCAGGGCNCGGCGCGAGGTGGANTATCTCAAGGGCAAGGGNCGCGCCGGCTTTGAGCGTCCCTACGGGCTCGCCTGGCTGCTGCAGCTTCACGCCGAGCTGGTAGAGTGGGATGACCCGCAGGCCCGGAAGTGGCGCCGGGTCCTGGACCCGCTTGCCGCCGAGAGCGCGGCGCGATTCAAGGCCTGGCTGCCGAAGCTTTCGCACCCGGCTCGAACCGGCGAGCACAGCCAGAGCGCCTTCGCCCTCGGCCTGGTGCTCGACTGGGCTCGAACGACCAATGACAGCGAGCTCGAGGCCCTGGTCACCAGGAGGGCGCTCGACTATTACGGCAACGACAAGGGCTGGAGCTTCTCCTTTGAGCCGGGAGGGCAGGACTTCCTCTCTCCGGGCCTTGCCGAGGCGGATCTCATGCGCAGGGTCATGAAGCCGGGCGTTTACGCCCGTTGGCTTACCGGTTTTCTTCCCGCCCTGCCCTCAGATGCCGCGAAGACCTGGCTCAAGCCCGCTGTCGTCACCGATCGAAGCGATGGGAAGCTGGCTCATCTCGATGGTCTCAACCTCTCGCGCGCCTGGATGCTGGAGGGGAT
>NZOA01000055.1 GCA_002695115.1 Planctomycetota bacterium | reverse complement strand
GGCGGCGATGACGGCGGCGGCGACGATGACGCTGGCGGCGATGACGGCGNCGGCGACGATGACGCTGGCGGCGATGACGGCGACGGCGGCGGCGACGAGCAGGGCTAAGTTCCTGCGTCCGGCCATTTCCATTTATTGACGACGGAGTCTCTTCTTCCTCGCCATCAGGCGCTCGGTTGAAGCGGAGCGCTCTCGCTACGCCNGGATTTTTCCCTGTTCCAGGGGTGGGTCCTCGAAGCTCCAGGGCTCTCGCCGTGTTCACTATCNCGGCGAGTTGGTAAGATAAGAGCTTAACCTGAGGAACCCCAGCGAGGACTCGCCCATGAAAGCACACTCGGCTCCGGCCCTGTTTTTCTTCTTCCTGATCGCCCTGGCTGTTCCCGCGCAGGAGCTGCCGTTGGCGGGCACCAAGCCTCTGAAGATGACGGGCGACATGGCCGCCCATGTGGTTGCCAGNGCGGATCGTTTTTTCCTGGGCGAGTTGGCCAGGTCGCCGGAGCGCCGGGGGAGGTTCTGGAAACGGGACAAGAGCTCTCCTGAAAAATACACCGCCTCGCTCGGCCCCAACCGCGCCCGGCTGGCTCATATTCTCGGTGTTCGAGATGCCCGGGTGCCGTTCGATGGGCCGGAGCTTCTTGCGCGCACCACCCGGCCGGCTCTCGCAGGGAAGGGGAAGGGCTTTGAGGCCTTCGCNGTGCGCTGGCCNGCGTTCGGGGATGTGCATGGTGAAGGTCTGCTCCTGGTCCCATCCGGCAAGCCCGGAGTGGGGCAGGTTATCGCCATCCCGGATGCCGGGCAGACGCCTGAGATGATCGCCGGCCTCAGCGAAGGTGTCGAAGCCGGCTCACAGTTCGCCCGCAGGCTGGCCGAGAGCGGGTGCACCGTTCTCATACCANCNCTCATCAACCGGGAGATNTCCCGCCGTCGNCTGACNAANAGGGAATTTCTCTACCGTTCGGCGTTNGAGATGGGTCGCCACCTTGCCGGCTACGAGGTCCAGAAGGTGCTGGCGGCGGTCGACTGGATCACGAAGGATTCGGGCGAGCGGGACCCCTCGGTTGGAGTGATCGGCTGGGGAGAGGGGGGCTTCCTTGCCCTCTTCGCGGGCGCTCTTGATACCCGGATCGATGCCGTCTGTGTCAGCGGCAGCTTCGATGAGCGTGAGGGCGTCTGGCAGGAGCCTATCGATCGTAATGTCTTCGGNNTGCTCGAACAATTCGGCGATGCCGAGCTGGCGGCTATGGTCGCCCCCCGCGGCCTGACGGTCGAGGCCGCCCGGGGCCCACAGGTCGTCGTTCCTCCGGGCACCGGCGGGGGCCCCGGCCGGCTGGAGACTCCCGCGCTCGAGCGTGTGCGCCGGGAATTCGCGCGGGCTCAGAAGCTCACATCCGGACTCGAGCCCGCCGGGGGCCTGCGGCTTGTGGTCAGCGGTGATGGCAGCGGTCCCTTCGGGTCGGCAGCCGCGCTGAAGTCGTTCCTTGGGCAGCTCCATTCCGGCCTGGAGCTTGCCGATGACGCCGGCGGGGCGAGCTCGCGGGCGGCTGTCGATCCGGCGCGCCGGCACGCCCGGCAGATGCACGAGCTCGACCGTCACAACCAGTGGCTCCTTCGCGAGAGCCCCTACGTGCGTGACGAGTTCTTCAGGAAGGTCGACTACAGCTCGCTCGAGAAATACGCTCAGACCATCGAACCCTACCGGGAGTTTTTCTACGATGAGGTCATCGGCCGCTGTGATTACNAGCTCCAGCCCTTCAATGCGAGGACCCGCAAGAGCCACGAGGGGGAGGCCTGGANAGCCTACGAGGTCGTCCTCGATGTCTTCGAGGGCGTGATAGCCTATGGCTTGCTGCTATTGCCCAGGGACCTGCGTCCCGGGGAGCGTCGTCCCGTGGTGGTTTGTCAGCACGGACTCGAGGGTCGTCCCCAGTCAGTGATCGGGAAAAGAGACTTCGGACCCTATAAGGCCTTCGCCGCCTCGCTTGCCAGCCGCGGCTTCATCACCTTTGCCCCCCAGAACCTCTATATCGGCCAGGACAGGTTCCGGACCCTCCAGCGCAAGGCGAACCCGGTCAAGAAGACCCTCTTCTCGATCATCGTTCCGCAGCACCAGCAGCTTGTCGACTGGCTCGAGACCCAGCCCTTTGTCGATCCGAAGCGAATCGCCTTCTACGGCCTTTCCTACGGAGGCAAGACGGCGATGCGCGTGCCGCCGCTGGTGAAGGAATACTGCCTGTCNATCTGCTCGGCCGATTTTAACGAGTGGGTCTGGAAAAACACCTCGACGCGCAGNCGCTACAGCTACGTGTGGACCGGGGAGTACGAGATCTTCGAGTTCGANCTCGGCAGCACCTTCAACTACGCCGAGATGGCGCGTCTGATCGCGCCGCGGCCGTTCATGGTCGAGCGCGGCCATTTTGACGGGGTGGCTCCGGATGAGACGGTAGCCTACGAGTTCGCCAAGGTTCGCTTTACCTACGCGGCGCGGCTGGGTATCGGCGATCGTTGCGAGATCGAGTGGTTCGTCGGCCCGCATACCATCAACGGCAAGGGCACCTTCGACTTCCTCCACAGGCATCTCGACTGGCCAAAGAGGTGAGGCGTGTCCGGGGATGACCTACTCGACGATGACCCTGGCGCTCGNGCTGCGGCCGAAGGTCTCCGGCTGGTACATCTCCTCGGCCTTNGCCGGCGGNACGACAAAGGTGCCNGGNGTCGTGGCCCTGGCGACGTAGGCGTAGGAATGAACTCCGGCCCAGACCAGTGACGAGAAGGCCTCGGCCCTGTTGTCCCGCAGGTTCTGATGCTGNTACCAGGTTCCCCGCCGCCACCAGCTTCCTCCTTTGCGGGGAGTGATTCCGCCGGGACCCTCGGGGGGCAGGCCGCCGGTCACCGCCAGGGCCGGGTTGAGCGGCTCGAGCCCGGCGGGCAGCGGATCGGTAAGGGCGACGTGGTAGCGCCGGGCGGGGGCGACCATCATGATCTTCGCCCGCACCTTCGCTCCCAGCCGGATTCTCCAGGTGCCGTCCTTGTCGCGTTTGACGTCGGTGGGATCATCTATTCCCTCGTAGGAACGCTCCACGGTGAAGCCATGGTCGGAGGACTCGAGGTCCAGGTTCGCGGGCGCGTAGCGCAGCCCCAGGCGGTAGTAGAGCCGCCCCTTGCCTTCCTTGCTGATGATGAGGTTTTTCTTCTTGTCCAGCTTCTCCATCGGGATGGAGATATGATGGTAGTCGGTATTGCGCCCCTCGAAATCGTGCTCACCGGCGAAGTCATCTCCAAGCCAGGCGCGCGCCACGAAGTAGGGCTCCTCGGCCTCGAAGACCTGGAAGTAGCGGTCGAGGCTCAGGAGCACGAAGGCGTTCTCCTGCGTATTGCTCCAGCGGCCCTTCGTACGGTGTGCCAGGAGTCCCTTCACCACCTTGGGGATGAGGTCGCTCTGGGGGGCGGTGTTGATCATCGCCTCGAGGATGATTGCATCGGTGCGCCGGGCGCTGTGCAGCAGCAGGTGGGCGCCGTCGGCGTAGGAGGTCGTGAACTGAGCCGTGGAGGCGGTCTCGGTGACCAGCTGCCCGAAGCGCTTGAGGACGGCGGCGCGCTCCTCCCGGGAATCCGGATCGCTGGCGATGACGTTGAGCAGCCAGGCGGCGGCCTCCAGCGGCGTCTTCTTCGCCGGCGTGTCGGCCAGCAATTTGCGAGCCTCAGCGAGAGTCTTCTTATCGGGCACCTTCTTTCCGGAGAGGAGCTTGCGGACGTAGAGACTGTAGGCCTTGATGGTCGTACGGCATTCCTCGGGATAGCTGGCGGGCAGGTACTTGCTGATGTTCTCCAGGTAGCGCTGGGCTCTTCTGAGCATGTCCTGGGGAACGGTGAAGTCCTTCTGCCTGGCGCGGGCGAGCGCGTGGGTGACGTGGACGCTGAGGTAGGGGGAGGAGCGGTGCTTTCTGCTCCACCAGCCGAAGCCTCCATCGGAGTACTGAAGGCCCTGGAGCTTCTTCAGGTCCCGTCCGACCGCGGCGATCATGTCCTTGGGNTCCGGCAGNCCCTCGGCCTCGAAGGCCGACAGGACATCGCGCAGGGCNGCCGTGGCCAGGATGCGGGAGGCGACCTGCTCGGCGCAGCCGTAGGGATAGTTGGCCAGGTAGATATAGGCATCGGTGAGGGCGTGGAGGGTGGTGGATGAGGTCGTTATCTCGATTCCCCCGAAACCGGGGACCACGTTGGCCGGCGCCGCCACAGCCTGCACGATGGCGTTCTGTCCGGGCTGCGACCCATCGATCTGGCCGTAGGTGGCGAAGGCCTCGCTGGTGGCCGGCGTCCAGACGGGGATCGTGACATCGGCGGCATCGGAGAGCTTGCCGCTGACCGCGGCGANCTGGAAGCGGGCCGTGCCGGGCAGCATGGCGGCGGCGGGGAAGCGTACCTCGACCCGGTCCGCGGCGGGAACCGTGATNTTNCGTCCGGCCCCGGCGGTGAGCCTGGCGTTTNCGCCACGCAGGGCGACGAGCACCTCGATCGGCTTCGCGGTCCGGTTNTGTACGACCACCGGCAGCTCGAAGCGGTCGCCGTAGTTCAGGAAGCGCGGCGGCGAGGGTCGCACCATCAGCGGCAGCTCGGCNGTGATGGCGCTCTCGGCNGANCCGAACTGGCGNGNGCCGGCGACGNCNACCGCCATGATGCGGTAGCGNGTNAGGCTGTCGGGNAGCNTCAGCTTGACCTGGGCCGTACCATCNGCNTCGGTGGGAACCTCCGCGGCGAAGAGGGCNAGGGCGTTGAAGTTGCTGCGCATGGAGATGGCTTCCGCTCCACCGCCTTTTTTGTCTTCGCCTGCGAAGGCGGAGGAGTCTGCCATCGCTCTGCTTTTGGACATCATGCGTTTCCCTGCCCTGAGAGCTCCGCCGGGGGCGCCCAGGTTCATCGCCGCAGATTCAGGCACCCCATCGGCGGAGACGTTCTCCGCGCTTTTTTCCAGCAGCGCCAGCCGCTCGACGAATTCGCGCAGCTGCACATAGCTCCTGAGCCGGTAATCGCGAACTCCGGGTGAGCGGTTTCGGTAGAAGGTCTCGAGGGGATCGGCCAGCTTGTAGCCGGTGAGAGCGAGGATCGCCTCGTCGATGACCACGACGGCCACCTCGGCGCCNTTGACGGGCTTGTTTTCCGCATCGTGGACCGCGACGTTGACGAAGGTCTCGCCGCCGGGCACCAGCTTGTCCACCTCGGGCTTCGCCTGCAGCTTGAGAGTGCGCGTGTAGGGAGGCACCTTGAGGGCGAGAGAGCCCGAGGCGTAGGCCGGTCGGGCCGGAAGCTTCTTNTCCGGCTTNCCGCCGNGTCCGACGCGTTTTGATGAACCNACCAGGTCGATTTGCACCGAGATGCCGGGGACCATGTCGTCGCGAATGGGGATCTCTATGGTGTGGGTTCCTCCCTCGACCCGCACTCTCCGGGTCTCGACGATGCCCGAGCGCCGCAGCGTGATGACGGCCTCGGCGGGGGAGAAGGGCAGCTGGGCGAGGATTCGCGCGGTCTCTCCCGCCCGGTATTCCTTGCCGTCGGGAATCAGGGTGACGGCTTCCTGTTCGAGGCGCCGGTTCTCGGGGCGTTTTTCTCCGGCCACCCAGAGCGTCATCTGGCTCTGGTTCCNGCGCCCTTTCGCATCGGAGACGATCGCCCGCAGCNGGTAGGTGCCGCCGGGCAGGGCGGCGAAGACCGCCTCGACGGGCTCCTTGCTCGAGGTCATCTTCTTGCGGGCGACAACTTCATCTTTCTGCAGCCAGGAGCCTTTTTCCTGTACCCAGCGCTGGCGGATACAGAGGAGTTCGAAGGGCTTCCCAGCGAGGATCTTGCCGTCGATGTCGGTGACGATCGATTCGATGCGCAGGGGCTTCCCCTCGTCGACGAAGGTCTTCTCGCTGCGCAGGCCGACGTAGCTGTTCGAGGGGTGGACAAGCAGCGTCGCCGTCGCGCTCCAGCTCTGGCGGTTGACGTCGCTGACGCTCGCCCTGGCCGTGAGGGTCGTGGGCCGCGGCGGCTTGACCGCCTTGAACCGGAGGCCGAGGCGGTGGAGGCCGGCATCGTCGGTCTTGCCGGTAAAGGTTTCGGCCTTTCCCTGGGANCCGCCAAAACGTCCTCCGAAGTGCCTGTCAAAGCGCCACCAGGGAATCCAGGTTCCGAAGATGAAGTCGGAGTGGCCGGGAGGTGAGTAGCTTGCCGGGGACTGCGTGACCACCCAGCCCACNGGGGCGTCGGGAAGAGGGCCGCCGGCGTAGTAGGCCGCGGTCACTGTCGCGGTCGCCTGCTCGAGCACGATATGCGGTCCGGGACTCTTCTCGGCGTTGACCTCGAATTCGGGACGCCGGAACTCCTGGACCTGGAAGCCGTGTCCATGCTGGCCGGGGTTTCGTCCGGCGACCCCCAGGAAGCCGAACCGGATATAGGCCTGGCCGAGGTTTANCCCGGGCGGCAGGCGGAACGAAAGGTTGAAGCCGCCNAGCTCGCTGGCCTTCACCTCGCCCTTGGCAAGCTCGTTGCCCCGGGGGCCCTGCGCCTTGTAGGAGATCCTGCGCAGGCTCTCGGGCAGGGCCTCGAGATCNCCGCCGAGGGAGTTGACCCNGCGGCGGACCCAGCCCTTGATCCGGACCTCTTCGCCCGGGCGGTACATGCCGCGGTCATCGAAGACGTGCCAGGCGTAGGAGTCGTTGGGCGGGTTGTTTTTCCAGGCGCTCTGCGTGCTCCACCACGAGGTGGTCTCCGGCAGGAAGGCGGTGTCATCGCCGCGGGTGGCGGTGATGGTGCCCGTGGCGTTTTTGTTCAGCAGCTTGCCGAGTACGGCCTTGGCATTTATCGTCTTGGGGAGGTCAAAGCTCACCAGCCCGTTCTTGTCGGAGCGTCCCGACAGGCCATGTGGATCGATCTTGACCTCNACNCCCTCGAGGCTGGATCCATCGAGGAGCGAATTGGTCCAGACCAGGANCNTGCCGCTGTCGNCGAAGGCGTCGACGGCGATCCGGGTGCGNTGGACCCAGGAGACGANCNGGACGCGCCGTTCTTTNGGCTCCTTGAGCGGGCGGATGACGAGGATNACCTGGTTGCCCAGCTCATCGAAAACGGGGCGCAGNTCGATGGNCGTTTCGGTCAGCTCATCGGGAGCTCCCCTGGCCTCNACCCGGGTCGTGAAGAGCTTCTNTCCCGGCGGGACGCTCTTGGATTTCCTGTTGCGGGAGTCCCGCAGGTANTNGTTGTAGGCGTTCCAATCGGNGGGTTTNACCCGGTAGGCATCGACCAGGATCGTTTCGTAGTTGATCGAGTAGANNCTGAAGCGCGGGGGACCGGCCGGGTCGGNCACCANCANGCTGCCGGAATTGGAGAAGAAACGCTGAGGCGCCGCGCCGAAGGAAAAAGAGAGNGCGACCTCNTTGCCGAGCTCCTGGGCGAAGGNGTCTTTCAGTGCCGGGTCGAGGATGACGGTATAGGCCGTGCGGGGGCGGGTGCGGCCGCGGATATGAAGCTGGGAGCCGTGGATGTTGACCTGCATATCATCGAGCTCCGGCTCGATCTCGACCTGGGAGGNCTTGAAGAGCTTCGCGTCGACCGGGTTNTTGAAGTAGATCATCATTGGCTGNCCCGGGGGNCAGNCTTTCTTCTGGTACTTGTTCCAATAGCACCGGTGCTCCGTGACCTTGAAGGGCGCGTAGGTNTTGAAGGAGAAGGTCTGTGTCTTCGTCGTCTTCAGGGGNCCCTCGAGAGAGGGGAGGTCCTTTTCAGCCTGGATGGTTACTTTGCTGGAGGTGGGGAAGCTGTCGGTCGCGCGGAAGGCCACCCTCCGGTCCGCGGGAGCGGAGTCGTAGATCTGCTTGGTTCTCGCATCGGCGGCGAGCTCGGCTTCGCTCGCCATCCTGAGGGCGAATTTTTTTCCGCCGGCCAGGACCGAGATGTATTCGAGAACGGCGCCGGGATTNATTCGCTGGTCGAAGACCAGGACNATGACAGGATCGAGCCGCCTGGGGCCGCCCTGCGGATAGGCGGTGACGATCGTCGGCGCCGGGGTGCTGAAGGTCCAGGAGACCTCCTTTTTCAGCTTCACGCCGGCAGCGCTCTTCGTTTCCCGGGGGATCTCGACCTTGTAGATGGAGGCCATCGGAAACCGGGTCTTTCCCTTTTCTCCCTGCGGTTCGAAGAACAGGGTCTGTGCNCCGACCCATCTCCAGCTTCCCTTGACCGCGGGGGTGAGTCTTGCGGGCAGGTCGCCGGCGGCGAGGGNGTCGTGGGTGTCGAGGGCGACCATCGCCTCGGAGAAGGTCACGCTGAGATGAGATGCCAGCGGCAGGCTTCCCTCCGGCTGGAAGCGCAGCACCTCGAGNTTCTCGTTGGTGGGGACATCGATGGGTTTCACTTTTTTCGGAGGAGGAAAGGCCTCCCTGATCGTCGTTCCGGTCCGAGGCGGCGGCAGGGTCGAGGCCGGAAACGAAAATNCCGTCTCTTTCGNATCGGGCTTCTCTTTGCCCAGGCGCNCGAGAACGGCGCCGGTTTCTTTTTCTCCCAGCGCCTTCGCCTGCGCGGGTTTCCCGGCCTCTTCCGGGGCGGCCTTCGCGCCGCCCTCGCTCAGCTCGAATTCAAGCCCATCGGGCTTTTTCTTTTCTTCCTTGCCGGCGGATTTCCGGGTGGCGCCATCGATCGTGAGCAGGCAGAGAAGCGCCAGGCTGGTGAAAACGAAGAACAAGGCGAGGTTTTTAAACGATCCGGGATGGGCCCGGGGTCCGTGTTTCAGTTTCAACATGCCGGTTCAGTTCCTGTTTCAGGTGTGATTGCAGCCCCTACGCTCTAACAGACGGCGAAAGAAACGGCAAGTTTCAGGAAATAAGGAAACTTTCAGGGAGCCGACGATGTTGGCCGAAAGCCGACATCGGCGTCACCGTTCTGGGGCNGGAAGCTGCAGCGGTAGGAGCTGCGGATGCTGAAGGGGGGGCCGTACCAGCCGCCGCCGCGCAGCTGCCTGAAGACGGCTCCGGCGCTCGAGAAGGGGTCGGTCCGGGGCGTGCTGGTGTAGGCGTCGGTGACGTACCAGTCGGCGGTCCATTCGTAGACGTTTCCGCCCTGGTTGTAGAGCCCGAACCAGGAGCGGCCCGCCGGCCGACTGCAGACGACGTCGGTGCGGCCGCGGGGGTCCGCGTGGTTGCAGAGCTCGGTGTTGATGTTCACGGGCGAGTTGAAGCGTCCCTCTCCNCCTCCCCAGGGGTAGCGNCCGGGGGNGACGCCTTCCCCGCGCCAGCGCGCCGAGTATTCCCATTGCGATTCTGTGGGAAGGCCGTAGGCGCGGAAGTCCTCCCAGTCGGTGGAGGTCTCGGTATTTGCCCAGCGCGAGTAGGCCACCGCGTCGAACCAGTCGATCCAGACCACCGGGTGGTCGGCGAAATCAGGATTCTCGAAATAATCTCCGTTGCGGGCCCAGAAGAGACCTTCTTCACCCTCGGGGTANTGGCAGCCNTCGNAATCTTCAGAGCCGGNCCCGGNATAGTCGTAGCCGCCGCCNCAGCCNTCGCAGNNGGGGCCCTCACAGCCGATGGCNTCGAGGAACTTTCCGTACTGCCGGTTGCTCACCTCGAATTTCGCCAGCAGGAAGGGCTCGGTGATCGTTACCCGGTGTACCGGCAGCTCGTCTCCGCCGAAGTCAAAGAAGGTGTCTCCCTGNTCGAAGNNGCCGGCCGGNATTTCCACCATCGGCATGCCGTCGATGAGGCGGAAGTACTCCCGGTGTCCGCGGTCGTTTCTTCCGAGCCAGGCGAGGGGGTCCGGAAGCTCGCTGCCGCAGAAGGCGGGGTTTTCACAGCCGGGCGAGTCTTCGCTCGCGGCGGCGCATCCCGGCCACGGTGCCGGCGGCGGCAGCCCTGAGCCGAGGAAGCAGTAGCTGGCGAGGTAGACGACATCGGTAACCGTTCCGCAGACCCGGCCGTCGCCGTCGGCATCGCAGGCCGCCTCGCAGGGCGGCGGCGGGCTATCGAGGAAACAGCGCTGAACGATTCGCACCAGGTCGCTCACCGATCCGCAGACGCTTCCATCCTGGTTGCAGTCTCCGCGCAGGAAGGTGGGGCGGGGGCTCTCCAGCCGCACTTCGAGGGAGTGGAGGCGGTGGATGGCGGGAATCTCGGCGCACGCCGCCGCGATCCCGATGCGAAGGGCGCCGGAGCGCGGCAGGGAGACCGGCTCGTCGAAAACCACCCGGGCGCCATAGCAGTCGTGATCGGCGGCCGCCAGCACCCGCAGGCGGCCATCTTCCAGGATGGCGCTCACGCGGACCGTAGCCCCGGCGAGACCTGTTGAGAGGACGTCGGGGATGCCTTCGCTTACGGCCAGGGATGGCTCCAGGCCCGGATCGCCGTCACGGTTGACCTCGAGGTGAGGTCCGGACGGTCCCCGCTCTCCATCGCTTCCGAGGTCGATCGCGACCCCGAGGTAGGGTGTCCCGGCCGGCTCCACCCCGAGCGATTCGCCGCCCTTGAGGGAGAGGTCCTCGCCGGAGTACGAGAATACCAGCTGGACGCCCCCGCCGAGCGCTCCTTCAGCGGGCATGGGGCCGGGGACCGAGAGGGAGTATTCGAAGTGGGCCAGGATCCGGCGGCTCGATGCCGGCACCGGGGCTCCGGCCCAGGCGGCGCCGAGGCTCCGGGGACGGTCGTCGGTCAATAAAACGAGGCGACGGCCACCGTCGATGACACGCGCGGCGCCCGCAAGACGGACCGCGTCGGCGTTTTCACCCGCCAGCTCGAAATGAATGATCTCCTCGGAGCGCAGCCCGCCATTGGACAGCAGTAGCAGCGCGCCCAGGAGCATCCAGGCTCTTGGCGTCATGAGTTTTTTTGACCCTCGCTTCAGGTAATACAGAGGACCTCAGACCGGAGGCCCGCCACCCCGATTGTAACTGCTGGATGGCCCTGCTGGCATCCTCTGCTTGAAATGCATCTGGATATCGAGTCCCATCAATGGAGTTTTCCCCTTTGAATGTCCCAAGAGAATGTACAGGAGTGAGCTATGCAGGGCCTTTCACGCCGTGAGATTCTGAAAACAGCGGCCCTGGTCGCCGGGGCAGCAGCCGCGGGGGCTTCCGCCCCGTCGACCGGCGCGGCCGCCGAGCCCGAATCGCGCACGGGCGCCTGGCCGATCAGCCTCAATACCAGCACCCTGCGCGGGCACAAGCTGCCGATTCGCAAGACCATCGAGATCGCCGAGAAGGCGGGCTACGCGGGCATCGAGCCCTGGCCCAATGAGATCGACGCCTTCATCTCATCAGGCGGCAAGCTCGCCGATCTGAAGAAGGAGCTCTCCGACAAGGGTCTCAAGGTCACCGGCGCCATCGCCTTCTTCCGCTGGATGGTCGATGACAAGGCGCAGCGCGCCAAGGCGATCGAGGAGGCCAGGGTCTTCATGGACAAGCTGGCTCAGATCGGCGGCACCCATATGGCCGCGCCCCCGACCGGCAAGGTCGGCGACGTCAAGCTGCTCGATGCGGCAGAGCGCTACCGCGACCTGCTGGTGGCATCCGAAGATTTCCCGGTGATCCCGGCGGTCGAGGTCTGGGGCTTCCAGAACAACCTCTACCGTCTTGGGCAGTCAGTGCTCGTCGCCCTCGAGGCGCAGCATCCGCGCGCCTGCGTGCTGCCGGACGTCTACCATCTCTACAAGGGAGGCTCGGGGCTCAGCGGCATCAGGCATCTCGGCGCCAGCCTGATCGGCGGTTTCCATCTCAACGATTACCCGGACATCCCGCGCGAGGAGATCAAGGACCGCGACCGGGTCCACCCCGGTCTCGGCGTGGCGCCGCTCGAGCAGTTCTTCAAGGACCTCTGGAGCACCGGCTACCGCGGGGCGCTCTCCATCGAGCTCTTCAACCCCGAGTATTGGAAGCAGGATCCGCTGAAGGTGGCGAAGACCTCGCTTGACCGGACGAAGGCCATCATGAAGAAGGCGCTTGGCTGAGAGTGGTTTTCGCGGGCCCTGGGAAGCTCAGGCCTCGCTGCCTTCGGGAGCTGGGGGCAGCTCGTCCTCTTGTTTCTGGCTTGCAGGAGGTTCCTCTTCGGCGGGGGCCTCTACCTTAGCCGTTTCGGTTTCGCCCTCGTCGCCAGGGTCTTCACCGGTGGGCTCATCGCCGCCGCCATCTTCATCATCTTCTCCTTCGTGCATCCAGCGCTTCAGCATCGGCGAGAGCACCAGACAGAAAGTTCCGGAGGCCAGGCCGATGATGGCGAGAAGTCCGAAGACATCGCCGTAGGTGTTGACGGTTTCAGATGGCACCGGGATCGCGCCGCCGCCCTCTCCGCCCTCTCCTATGCCTGTGAATTGAGCGATGATCGCCGACAGGAAGGCGGAGAAGGCGGTCGCCAGGAACCACATTCCCATCACCGTGCTCACCAGCCGGGCGGGTGAGAGCTTCGTTACCATCGACAGACCGACAGGTGAGAGGCAGAGCTCTCCCGTGGTCTGGAGCAGGTAGCCGAGATAGAGCCACGAAACCGCCACCATGCCCCGGTCATCCGCCCCCCCCAGCCCCATCCACCCCGCCGCCCCAATCCAGAAGCACCCGAAACCAAGCCCCAGCTGGGCCAGTCCGAGCGAGAACTTCACCGGAGTGCTGGGCTCGAATCCCCGGGCTCCGAGAAAACCCCACAAGGCGGTAAAGACCAGGCCGAGGATCAGGATGTAGGCCGGGTTGAGGGATTGGTAGATGCTGGCCTTGGTCTCGTCTTTTTCTTCGGCAATACCCATGCCGATGTGTTCTTTGGTCACCTTGATAGAAACCCGGTCAGCTCCTTCACCGCCCTCCTCCTTTGCTTTGTTTCGCAAGGCATCGAGGCGGTCCAGCGTCATGACCGAGCCGCCGATGGTGTAGCCCAGCTGCTCCTGGGTCAGCTGCAGCTCAATGGTCTTTCCATCTCTTACCTCTTCGGGACTAACAACCCGCTCCTGGTTGACCCTGTCGACGTTACGATCGGTGAACAGGTTGACTGAGCTGCCGGCCTGCTCGAAGATCGCCCAGAACAGCAGCGAGAAAAAGGTCATAACCAGGACGACGTAGAGACGCTCCCGCGCGATCTTATTGAGTTGCCCCATTTCGCGGATGATAAACACCAGGGCTCCGACTCCGGCGAGAACGAGGATCAGGCCGGCGGGTGAGCTCATCTCTTTCAGGAAGACACCGACGACAGCGCCCACTGTGCCCGTTTCGCTGAGTGTCTCAATCAGGCTGCCGGGAATGATTGTCAGGGAGTTTCCGGTGATCGGCTTGAGACCACAGACCAGGAGCGCGAAGACGGGAACAAGAANCAGAGTTCCCAGGTAGACGGCCTTTTCGGCGGAGATGCCGAGTCCGAAGGCCGGCTGGCGGAGCTTTTCGGGCTTGGGAGGAAGGCCCGCATCTTCAGGCAGTCCGCCTTTTTGCAGCGCCGCGACGGCGATGCCGCCCGCTGCGAGCAACGCCAGGCCGACGAAATAGTTGATGACGGTTGATGCCAGGTCGTCGGCATGAAAATAGAACAGCGCCNTGGCGGCGACCAGGGCTCCGCCCAGGATCAGGGCCTGGGTCAGGATTCTTGGCAGCACGAAAACAGCCAGGCCGATGAGCATGCCAACGGTGGCGAGACCGAAGCCGTAGTGCCAGCCATAGGTCTCCCCGACAAATCCGCAGAGCAGCGGCGCCATCGCGGCGCCGAGGTTGATTCCTATATAGAAGAGGGTAAAGCCCGCATCTCGNTTGGGGCTTCCCTGGGGGTAGAGCGAACCGACGATGGTTGAAATGTTGGGTTTGAAGAAGCCGTTGCCGAGGATCAGCAGCGCCAGGGCGATGAAGAAGACAGTCTCATTTTCAAAACCCATGAACAGGTGGCCGGAGGCCATGAGGGCGCCCCCCAGCACGACAGCCTTGCGCTGACCCAGCAGGCGGTCGGCGATCATGCCGCCGAACAGGGGCGTCATGTAGACCAGCGCNGTGTAGGCCCCGTAGATGGTGTAGGCCTCGCTGTCGCCGTAGCCTAGGAAGCCCTTGATCATGTAGAAGGTCAGCAGGGCCCTCATGCCGTAGTAGGAGAAGCGCTCCCACATCTCGGCAAAGAAGAGGGTGAAGAGGCCGGTCGGATGCCCGAAGAGGGTGTTCTGTTCCTGGATGGAAGATGGAGTGTTCATGTCTGCCCGATTCTTGCGGCCGTTTGCAGGGCCGGATGTGTTTGCAGGTTACGGGTGCGGGTGGCTCGTCCGTGCCCCTGTGGTTATCTCTNAGACGGGAGCATTATAGTCAGACCGCGGGATGAATAGCTCTATTCAGTATTCAAAACCCGCCGGCTGGGCTCTCTCTGCGCGTCGGATGGGTTATCATGCGCATTCTTCAAGCAGGTTGTCCCAGTGGAGTTTTGCTATGCGAGCTGGCGGGTTCCGGATTTTNTTCGCCGTGGCAATAGTTTGCGCCACGCTCCCCGGCCCCGCGGGCACGGTGTTCGGAGCCGAGCCGGAGGTCCTCGATAAACGCCTCGAGCTGACGCTCTTCTGCGAGCAGCCGGATATCGTCACCCCGGTGGCGATCGACATCGACTCGGCAGGCCGGGTCTGGGCCATCGAGAGCAACACGCATTTCCAGAAGCCGGACTACAAGGGCCATCCGAGCGACCGTATCCTGGTGATCGCTGATTCGAACTCCGATGGCAAGGCCGATCGTTTCGACGTTTTCACCGATGGCCTACAGCAGACCATGGGCCTGAAGTTGATCGATGACCGCCATGTCCTGCTCGCCACGCGCCGGGAGATCCTTCTCTTCGAGGACCGCAACGGCGACCGCAGGAGCGACGGCCGCAAGAGCCTCGTGCGCCTTGAAACGGCCAGCGTCTACCCGCACAACGGTCTCTCGGGTTTCGAGATCGATTCGTTCGGAACAGTTTTTTTCGGCATGGGAGAAAACTTCGGGGCGTCCTACAAGCTGACCGGAAGCGATGGCAGGACCCTCACCGGCAGCGGCGAGGGAGGCAGCGTTTACCGGGTTCGTCCCGACGGCAGCGCTCTCACCCGCGTAGCGACCGGCTATTGGAATCCTTTTCATCTCGGCTTTGACGCCTTCGGCAATCTCTTCACGGTCGACAATGACCCCGATGGCCGGCCGCCCTGCCGGCTGCTCGACGTTGTTGCAGGGGGCGACCACGGCTACCGCTACCGTTTCGGCCGCGGCGGCCAGCACCCCTTCAGCTCCTGGAACGGCCGGCTGCCCGACACCCTCCCCATGCTCACCGGCACCGGCGAGGCGCCCTCGGGGGTCATCGCCTACGAATCCGATGGCCTGCCGGAAGAATACCGCGGCGCCCTGCTCCTCACATCATGGGGAGATCACTTCATCGAGCGCCACACGCTCACGGCGGCCGGGGCCTCGTTTGTCTCGCGGCGGGAGATCATCGTTCGCGGCGATGAGAATTTTCGCCCGGTCGGGATCGCGACGGCTCCCGATGGCTCGGTCTACATCTCCGACTGGGTCGACAAGAGCTACAACGTGCACGGCAGGGGAAGAATCTGGCGGCTGGCCCGGCGGGGTGCTTCGAAGAGGCGCGCGCCGGTATTCCTGGCCGATGCTCCGCCCGTCTACGGTGCCGTCGAGAAGCTCCTGTCGCATCCCGATCGCAGGATTCGGGAGCGGGCCGTGCGTGACCTCGCCGGGCGGGATGGCGTCGAGGAGCTCTGCAGGCAGGTAGTCGCGAAATCCCGCGATGAACGCGCCCGCTACCACGCCCTGGTTTTCCTGGCTCGCAAGGGCGTCCTTGACACGGCGCTTCTGCGTGAGCTTGCGGGGGCCGGAGCCTCCGGCAGGCTGCTGGCCGGGGCCGTTCGCCTGCTGGGGAAGTCTTCCGCCGCCGCGCGGAAAACGGGGCTGCCCGCGCTGCTTTCAGAAGGAATCCTCGAGAGGCATCCGCGCGCCCGCATGGAGGCCGTTCTCGCCATCGATGAGCTCGCCGACCTGGAGGGGCCGCTGCTGCGGCTGGCGGCGGAAACGGGGGATCCCTTTCTCAGGAGCGCTGGCCTCCAGACCCTTGCGCGTCTCGGGTCCCTTGAGCGTTTTGAAGCGCTCGCGGGTTCGAGCGATGCAAAGATCCGGCTCACGGCCCTCCTGGTCCTCCGGCGGATGGGCGGGACCGGCCGAATGGTCGCGCTGCTCGTCGGCCGGCCCCGAAAAACCTCCCAGGATGTCGTGGCGGCCTTTCTTCGTGACGAGGATCCCGCCGTACGGGCACAGGCGCTGCGCTGGGTGGGGGAGGAAGGCATCAAGGAGCTCTCGGGCGAGCTCGACAAGGCGCTCGACAGCGCCCCGCTGACACGCGATCTGCTTGACTTCTACCTCGCGGCCCGGGGGCTTCTCAGTGGCGAGAATCCACACCACAGGGACCGCAAGAGCCGGGACCAGTCCCTCTACGAGGTCGCGGTGAACGGCTCGCGCCCGGCGGTCCTGCGCCGGCAGGCGCTGCGCGGCGTGTCGCCGGACTTCTCCGGCTGGAAGAAGAACGATGTGGATGGTTTCCTCGCGGATGCGTCGGCCGCGCTGCGGCTCGAGATGGTCCGCAGCCTGCGGGATGGCAGGATGCCCTTTGCCGCCGATCTTCTTGCCGCCGTCGCCGCCGATGAAAAGCGGGAGCTCGCTCTGCGCCGTGAGGCGATCATGGGGCTGGCCCTGCATTCCACCGCGAAGCTCGACGTGCTCGAAGGTCTTCTTCGGTCCGGTCCGGTCGCGCTTCGCATCGAGGCGGCCCGCAGTCTGCGCGGCGTCAAGGTTTCAGAAACTTCCGCCGGCCTCCTTCGTGAGCTGGACGGGGCGGTGAAGCTCAGAGCCCGCCCGGCGAAGCTTCCCGAGGGCGATCCGGCGGAGGGTGAACGGGTTTTCTTTCATCCGAAGGGGCCCCGCTGCTCGAGCTGTCACAGCCTGGGCGGCAGGGGAGGGGTCGTCGGGCCCGATCTTTCGANGGCGGGCCGGCTCGATCCCGGCAAGCTGCTTGACTCTATCTTTGAACCATCGAAAGAGATCGCGCCGCAGTTCACCACCTGGGTGCTGGTGACCCGGGAGGGCCCGCGTACGGGGCTCCTGCTCGCCGATGATCCTGACGGCTCCCTGCGGCTGGCGGCTGCAGGCGGGCAGGTGGTGAAGATCAGGCCGGAGGCGGTGCTCAGGCGGCAGCCCCAGAAGACCTCCCTGATGCCGGGCAACCTGCATGAGCTGATGACGCTGAAGGAACTTGCCGACCTGGTCGCTTTTCTGAAAACCGTCCGATGATTTTTCACAGGAGTTGAACGATGGCCTGGATTGAGACGACACCTCCGGAAGCCGCCGAGGGCCTCCTGAAGAAGGAATACGATGAAGCCGTCGCCCGCTCGGGCGGGGTGGCCAACGTGGTCAGCCTCTCGAGTCTGAACCCGGAGTCCCTCGCGGCCTGGGTCGGGGTCTACAAGGCGGTCATGTACGGCCCCTCGCCGCTGGAGCGCTACGAGCGGGAGCTGGTCGCCACGGTGGTCTCGCAGGAAAACAACTGCCACTACTGAGTGCTCAGCCACGCAGAGAGCCTCCGGTCGGAGGTTCCCGACAGGGATGAGTGGGTCGACTCGGTCAGGGGCGACTGGCATGCCGCCGAGCTGAGTGCGCGCGAGGAGGCTCTGTGTAATTACGCCGCCGCGCTCACGCGCGATCCCGGCACCATCTCTGAAACACNCCTCGAGCCGCTGCGCGAGGCGGGGCTCGATGACCGGGCGATCCTCGATCTCGCCCACGTGATCGGGTTCTTCGCCTACGCCAACCGGCTCGTCGATGGTCTCGGCTGCGGGCTCGAGCCGGNGATGGAGGACGGCGGAGGCGATGACGCCGAGGCCTGAATCAACCAGGGGCGTCTTGGCTCGCTGCGCCGCAGCCGTTAAGCTGGTCGGTTCAAGATCTCCATGAAGACAGCAGTACTCTTGTCGGGAGGCGTCGACAGCTCGGTCGCCCTGCGGCTTCTGCAGGAAGAGGGGCACGACGATCTCACGGCCTTCTATCTCAAGATATGGCTCGAGGATGAGCTCCAGCACCTGGGCGAGTGCCCCTGGGAGGAGGATCTCGCCTACGCGCGCGAGGTCTGCGAGGCGGCCGGCGTGCCGCTCGAGGTGGTTCCGCTGCAGCGCCAGTACTGGGACCGGGTGGTCTCCTATACCATCGCGGAGCTGAAGGAGGGCCGCACCCCGAGCCCGGACATCTTCTGCAACCAGCGGGTCAAGTTCGGCGCCTTCCTCGAGGAGGCGGGCGATGGTTTCGACCGGGTGGCGACCGGGCATTACGCGCGTGTCGAGGAGGCGGGCGGCCTCCACTGGCTCAAGAAGGGAGTCGACCCGGTCAAGGACCAGACCTATTTCCTCTGCTACCTCGACCAGGGGCAGCTGGCCAGGTGCGTATTCCCGCTCGGGGCGCTGCCCAAGAACGAGGTGCGCGTGCTGGCGGAGCGCTACAGCCTGCCCAACAGCGCCCGTCCAGACAGCCAGGGAATCTGTTTCCTCGGCAAGATCCGCTACAACGATTTCGTGCGCCACCACCTGGGAGAGAAGCCAGGTGATATTATCCGCCGCGAGACCGGCGAGAAGCTCGGTGAGCATCGAGGCTTCTGGTTCCATACCGTAGGGCAGCGGCGCGGGCTCGGTCTCGCCGGGGGACCCTGGTTCGTTTCCGGCAAGGATATCGAGGACAATGTCGTTTACGCGTCCCATGCCGAGGAGCTGCCGGAGTGCAGCCGCCGGGANTACCGGGTGGGGGAGCCGCATTGGATCAGCGAGGCGCCCGGTGAGGGCGGGCTGCAGGTAAAGCTCCGTCACAGCGAGCAGGTCTACGATTGCGAGCTCGATGCCCTGGAGGACTCCGGCTTCCTGGTGCGCCTCGCCGGCGCGGATGCGGGTATTGCCGCGGGCCAGTTTACAGTTTTTTACAAAGACGAGGTCTGTCTCGGAGCGGCGCCGATTCTCGGCTGAGAAACGGTTATAGGGTGTTTTTACCGGCCTGTTACCCCCTGCGTGCTTAATGCGTAATAATGGTTGTTTTGCACCATGGGGTGGAGCGACTACAATTCAGGTGCCTGTTTCAGAGTCGATCCAGGCTTGGATAATGCACCGAAACCCGTTACAGGAGTAACCGATGAAAAGAGTACTGACCTTTGCCGCCCTGGCGGCCGCCATCGCGATGGCNGGGTCAACGCTCCGCTCGGCCAACCCCAAGGGTACGCCCGCCCCCGTGTTGAAGCCCACCGTATGGCTCAACACCCAGGGCAAGGACGTCACCTGGAGCAAGCTGAAGGGACGCGTGATCCTGGTAGAGAAGTGGGCCACCACGTGAGGCCCCTGTGTCCGGTCAATCCCTCACCTGAACAGTCTCAATACTAAGTTCGGGCCCAGGGGGTTGTCTATCGTGGGAGTTACCCGCGAACCAGCCACGCAGATCAAGCCCTTCATCAAGAGCAAGGGTATCAACTACCTGATCGCCATCGGTAATGGCGCGGGTTACGAGACACGGGGAATTCCCCATGCCTGGTTGATCGACACCAAGGGCAGCATCGTCTGGGAGGGTCATCCTGCCAGCCTGAAGGATCCGCAGATTGAAGCGTTGGTCAAGGACTACCGGCCCTGGCCGACCCTGAAGCTCGGTGGTGATCTCAGGAAGGCCAGTGCCTACGTCAACGGCGGCCGGCTTGGAGATGGCATCAAGGAGTTGACCAAGTTCCTCAAGAAGCCCAAGGATGATACGCTTGTCGACGATGCCGAGAAAGCTCTCAAGCGCCTCGAGGAATTCGGTGCGAACAATCTCGCCGAGGCGGAAGAGGCGGTCAAGAAGGGCGACTACGATGTCGTCATCACCAATCTCAATCTTCTCCAGAAGGCCTACAAGGGTCATGACCACGCCACCAAGGCGAAGGCCCGTCTGAAGGAGCTCGAGAAGGACAAGACGACCAAGCTCGAGATGGCGGCGGCCGAGATCTTCATCAAGGCACAGAAATTCGCCGACATCGGTGAAAACCGCTACGCCATGGCGTATCTCCGGAAGATCACCAGGGTGAAGAAGTACGCCGACACGAAGATGAAGGNGAAGGCCGANANGCTCTACGAGGATGTGAGCACGAGGCCCTGACTTGAGTGATGAAACAGGCGGCGGGGCAGCGGATCCTTCTCTGAAACGGGAGCGGGTCGGCTGCCCCGCTCCTCTTTGTGGGGCGGTCTTCGAAATTTCCGCCGTTCGGCTCGGCCGTAATATCTACTGCATCGAGTGCGGCCGGCGCATGACCGCCCGGCCTGCCGGTCCTGCCGCGCGGCCTCGCGCGCGCGCGGCTGAGGGCGCCTCCGGTCCGGGGGCGCAGGTTGAGCGCCTTCCCCTCGCCGCGATCCTCGATGACATCCGCAGCCTGTGGAACGTCGGCTCTATCTTCCGCAGCGCCGATGGCTGCGGTGTCGAGAAGCTCTGGCTCGCCGGCATCACCGGCGCGCCGCCGCGGGCGGAGATCACCAGGACCGCGCTCGGCGCCGAGGAGCAGGTCGCCTGGGAGTACCGCTCCGATGTGATCGAGGCCATCGAGCAGGCGCGTTCGGAGGGCTACGAGCCAGTGGTCATCGAGGCGGGAGAGACCTCCTCCAGCCTGGACGATTTCAGCTGGCCGGAGAGGCCCTGCCTGGTGCTCGGCAATGAGGCGGCCGGTGTCTCGCCGCTCGTGCTCGATGCCTGCGAGCGTCGCGTGTCGATCCCCATGTGCGGGGTGAAGGAATCCTTCAATGTTGCGGTCGCCTTCGGCATCGCCGCGCATCAGGCCGCCCGGGCTCTTGCTCCGGCCAACCCCGGCGTGGTTTTCCGCGGATAAGCCGGCTGCGCCCTCTTGTCTATCCAGGCCGGTAGGCTTAACCTGAGTCCTCTAACCAAGAGGGTTTCCGCAGAGGGTCGAGACAAATGAGCGAGAACACCGGCAAGAGCGACCTCCCCGACTCCAACCGGAAGTGGTACGAGGGAATCACCAGGTACCAGTGGCTGGTGCTGACTATCGCATCCCTTGGCTGGATGTTCGACGTCTTCGAGGGGCAGATCTTCGTCGCCTCGATGCGCAACGCGATGCCGGCCCTGCTCGGCGTCGGCGCGGATGACCCGGCGGTGTCGAGATGGAATGACTGGGCCTTCGGGAGCTTTCTGTTGGGAGGGGCGCTCGGCGGCGTGCTGTTCGGGATCCTCAGCGACCGTATCGGTCGATCGAAGACGATGATCATCACGATCCTGTTCTACTCCCTCTTTACCTGCGTGACGGCGTTCGCCGATGCGCCGTGGCAGATGGTTGTTCTGCGTTTCCTCGTAGCGATGGGGGTAGGGGGTGAATGGGCCGTTGCTTCTGCGATGGTCGCCGAGGTCATGCCGGCGCGATCGCGACCGGTGATGAGCTCGATTTTCCACGCATCGAGCGTCGGTGGTACGCTGATGGCCGCGGCGGCAGGCGCGTACATCGTCGGCAACCCCGACCTGGGCGAGTCGGCCTGGCGCTGGGGCTTCGCGATTGGCGCGGCGCCCGCGCTCCTGACGGTCTGGGTGCGCTGGAAGCTGCGAGAGCCGGAGCAATGGGTGAAGGCGCGCGAGCGGGCCCTGTCGGACGACAGCCAGAAGCCCGGGCGTATCGTGGAGCTCTTCCAGGGCCGGAACCTGCGCAATACGCTGGTCGGAGTCAGCCTGGCATCGATTGGCCTCGTGACATTCTGGGGCGGCCACATCTACGGTAAGAACGCGCTGTTGCGCGAGGCGCAGAAGGAAGCGCTCGTGGCGGAGAATGTCGCGCCTGCGGCCCCGAAGGACGGCAGCGATGCGGTGAAGAAGGCTTACAAGGCATCACGACAGGCGGCGCTCAAAAAGCACAAGGAAAAGATCAAGGGTGCTGAGATGCTCAGCATGGTGCTCAACACTATCGGGGGCGGGCTCGGGCTGGTGCTCTTCGGGTGGATCTCGAATCGGCTTGGCAGGAAGGGAGCCTTCATCCTCTACCACGCGGTGGCTTTCGTGATGATGCTTCTCCTTTTCGAGGTGCTGATCGCTAACGATGTGGGGACGATGTGGCTGGCGATCTCTCTGCCGGTCTTCGGCTTCTTCACCCTGGGAATGCACGCGGGATACGCGGTGTACTTCCCCGAGCTTTACCCGACCAGGCTGCGTGGCACTGGAGCCGGCTTCTGCTTCAACATGGGTCGCCTCGCGACGGCTGCGGCCTTCTTCGGCTTTGGCGCGCTCCAGGACCCGCCGACGCCGGAGAACAAGGCGGTGCTCCTGGCGCCGCTCTACCTTGTCGGTGTTGTCATCGTGCTTTTCGCACGGGAGACCAGGGGCGAGGAGCTGCCCGAATGAGTCGGCCCACCCCGGTTCGCTACGGGCTCGTCGGCTACGGGCTCTTCGGGGCCCATCACGCTGCGGCGATCGACGCGGCGCCGAGCGCCGAGCTCGCCGCCGTCGCGGTCAAGTCCGAGGCCAGCCGGGCGGTCGCCCGGGAGGCCCATCCCGGCGTCGAGGTCTGCGGTGATTACCGTGAGCTCCTCGGCCGTGATGACATCGACATCATCGATGTCACCGTCCCCAACGTCCTGCACCACGAGGTCGCCGCCGCGGCGCTCGAAGCGGGTAAGCACGTGCTGCTGGAGAAGCCCATGGCACTCGAGCTCTCCCATTGCGATGACCTCATCGCCCGTGCTGCGGAAAAAGACCGTCTGCTGGCGGTCGGCCACGAGTTGCGCCTGTCGTCGCTGTGGGGAAAGGCGCGCGAGCTCATCGACGAGGGCGTGATCGGCCGTCCCCTGCACGCCATGGTGGAGCTTTCGCGCTTCCCGTACCGCCAGGGAGCGGAGGGCTGGCGCTGGGACATCGACCGGGTCGGCAATTGGATCCTCGAGGAGCCCATCCACTTCCTCGACCTGGCGCGCTGGTACCTCGCCGACAACGGTGAGCCGGTTTCGGTCTATGCCCGGGGCAACTCGCGCCATGGCGACAATCCGGATCTACGGGACAATTTTTCCGCCCTGGTCAATTTTCCAGGCGGCGCCTACGCGCTGGTTTCGCAGACGCTCTCGGCCTTCGGGCATCACCAGACCGTCAAGATCGCCGGTGAGGAGGGTACGATCTGGGCCTTCTGGAGCGCCGCCGATGCTCGCGATGAGCGCTCGAGCTACGGCTTGCGCTACGGTCTCGGCGACAGCGTCACCGAGCTCACGCTCGATAAGCCAGCCGGTGAACTGCTCGAGCTCTACGAGGAGGTCGAGGTCGTCGCCTGCTGCGTTCGTGACGGCGCCGCGCCGCCCTGTACCGGGGAAGATGGCCGCTGGTCGACGCTGCTCTGCCTCGCGGCGGCAGAGTCGATCGAGAGCGGCTCGATCTGCGACCTGGGAGAGTTCAGCTCCGGCGGCGCCTGAGGGCGCGGCTATTTCGGCCCCGGGCCGCCGCCCTGGCGGAAGGGCTTGCCGGCCTCGTAGAGCCGCAGCCTGCGGCTGATAGATGCGGCGATCTGCGTGGCGCCGCGCTTGCGCGCCGCGGCCACGGCCTCGCGGGCCGCCGCGATGGCTTCCTCGAAGTTTCCATTTTCCGCGTGGGCAGCGGCGAGCGCGTCGAGTGCGTCGGGATGGGAGCTGGGGGTGAGCTCGCAGGCCCGCCTCGCCAGCGCCAGGGCCTCCTGCCCATCGCGTACCGAGCTGTCGGGATGGGATGAGTAGACCTTGGCGAGCACGACGAGGGTGCGCAGGCGGTCGGCCGATACGGCCAGCGCCGCCTGGTAGTGTTTCACGGCCTCGGCGGGTTTTGCCGACTGCAGGGCTATCATGCCCAGCATGTCGTGGACATCACTCAGGCGCCGGCGATGGTGGAGGAGCTCCTGCGGAGGCAGCGAGGAGGTGTCGAGAGCGTTCTGCTCGCCGATGAACTTCTCGAGCTGGAAGACCGCATCTCCGGGGTATTTTCCCTCGAGGTAGACGCCGGCGATGGAGATCACGTTGGTCTGGAATTTGTCGCCGCCCCAGCGCCCGGGGAAGGGAACCGCCGCGTCGCGGAGGTCGGCGGGAGGAGTCTTCGCCAGGGCCGCGTCTTCGATGAGCTCCGCGGCGCTCACCGGGCCCTTGTAGACCGCTGCCAGCCGGCCGCCGGGGTCGATGAGGAAGCTCGAGGGCAACGGCAGCTGCCGCTGACGGTAGATCAGCTCACGCTGCAGGTCCTCCAGTTTTCCCACCAGGGCCTTGTCCGCGAAACCGGCAGGCGGACCCGGGCCGAGGAGCCCGCCTCCGAGCTTGCCGAGCAGCCGCGCGACCTTTGCCTCATCGACGTTTCCGTCGAGGCTCAGGTTGTCCGCGTTGAGAAACAGCAGGTCGACCCCGGCGGCGTTGAGCTCGTCGGCGTGGGAGCTGAACTCCCTGATCTCCTCCAGGCAGGGCAGGCACCAGGTCGCCCAGAGATTGATCAGGAGAGCCCGTCCGGCGCGTGGTTTGATGGTCCCGTTTTTTCCCTCGAACCCCTTGTAGGAGAGCGTCGGGACCGCCGGGCGCTGGGAGAGACGGATCCGCGCGGCATCGCTCAGCTCGGGCGCCTTGCTGGCGCCGGCCGCGAGAGGGGAGTTCGGCGCCGGTCGCCTGCCGGGCGCCGCGCGGCCGCTTCCCTGCGCCAGCAGGTAGTGCCCACCCGCCTTGACTCCCTGGAAGCTCTCGGGCCGCCGATTGCCCGGCCAGCGGACGTTGACCTGCCGGACAGAGGAGCTCTCGCCGAGGCCCAGGTGGACCCACTTGCTCGACTGGCTGAGATATCCATCGCCGGCGTAGAGGGTACGAATCCTACGGCCGGACTCCGGGCCCCCGACCTCCACCTCGACCCGGGCGCCGATGGCGTCCCGGCTGCAGCCCCTGCCNGGATCNCCGCGCAGCCTGAAGGCGACGAAACGATCACCCTTGCCGAGCTCGTTTCTCATGAAGCGAAGACGGGGTCCGGTGCGGTTGGCCAGCCAGAGATCGAGGTCTCCNTCCCTGTCCCAGTCGCTCAAGGCCACGGTGCGGCCATCGTCGATATGATCGAGGCCCGTTGCCGAGGAGACATCGGCGAAGCGGCCATCGCGTGTGTTCAGGAAGCAGCAGTTTCTTTCCTTGCCGCTGAAAGAGCGGCCCTGGCGGATGAGCCCCGCCANCTCGCCCCAGGAGTCGAGGTAGGACTGCGAGGGATCGGCGGAGCCGCCGTCGACGGGAGAGCGCGACACGACCTGTCGCCAGTAGAAGCTTCACAAGTCCCCGGTGTCCTGCTGGGTGATGAAGCCGTTGGTGACCAGGAGGTCTTCCCANCCGTCGTTNTTGAGATCNGCGAATTTGGAGCCCCAGGCCCAGCGNCCGATCGTGATGCCNGCCGCCTCGCTGACGTCGCTGAAGGNTCCGTTGCCCATNTTTTTCAGCAGGGTGTTGCCGCGGGCGTGGCGCCGGAACTGGGCGCGGGTCTCCTCGCTGGCGCCTTGGTGGAAGCGTCCCTGGGAGGTGATGCGGTTGCCCGCGGAGGAGAACATATTCGAGACGTAGAGATCCATGAGGCCATCGTTGTCGTAGTCTCCCCAGCAGCTCGACATGCCGGGGGAGATGTCCTCGGCGCCGGCGGTGGCCGCGATGTCGGTGAACCGGCCGGAATCGTTGCGGTAGAGGTTGTTGCGGCCGAAATCGTTGGCGACGTAGAGGTCCTGGTCGCCGTCGTTGTCGAAGTCCTCCCAGGCCGCCGCGTAGCTGAAGCGGCGGTTGTTGGCGTCGAGNCCGGCGCGCACGGTCGCGTGAGAGAAGCGCCAGCGGCCNTCGTTTCGCAGGAGGACGTTGCGGCCTCCGTTGTTGGCGTCGTGGTAGGGNACCGGCCGGGCGAAGACGAGATGGCGGTTGGCTCCCTTTCTTCGATTGTAGCAGCAGACGTAGACGTCGAGATCCCCATCGAGATCATAGTCGGCCGCCGCCAGGGAGTAGGGAAGGGCCGCCGGCAGCAGCCNNGCGGTCTTCGGGGTGAAGCGCCCCTTCCCNTCGTTTTCGTGGATCAGCACGCCCGGCTCGAGGCCGACGAGGAGATCCTGGTCGCCGTCGTTGTCGAGATCGACGAAGAGGGCGCTGTGGGTCGACTCGAGCCAATCGACCCCAAGCTCCGCGGAGCGTTCCGTGACCGTGCCGTCGGTATTNTGTACGAAGAGGCGGTTGGGCAGCCCGCCCGGCTGGCAGACGTAGAGATCGTCGCGGCCATCTCCATCNATATCGCCGATGGCAAGTCCCTGCCAGCCGCCGATGTCGATTCCCATTCTCAGCTCGATCCTGCCCATCCAGTGGTCGAGGCCGGGCAGGAGCTGGGACCTGAAGGCGGCGTTGCCCGCGAGGGAGGCCTTCGTGCAGTCGGTGAACAGGGGCTCTGCGCCGGTGAGCCCGATGGCCTCCTCGTAGGATTCCACCTCGGTGCTTTTCAGGAGCCAGCGCTCGCCGGCGCGCGTCCAGTTGGAGAGCCAGGTCGCCTTGACCTGGAAGGTGCCTTCTTCGAAGCGGCCGCCGAGTTGGAAGTAGGTTCGTGTCCGGGCGCTGTTCCCGTCGCCCAGGGCGACCTCGAAAAGCTTCAGCTTACTGTGGCGGCCGGTCGAGCCGGCGAAGGCCTCGAGCAGTTCGCCGAGCGCGGCCTCCAGGCCGCCGCGACCCTTGCGGGAGGCGGCCTGCTTTCCCGCCGGGGCCTTGCGGACGATGAAGTGTCGATCGCGAAAGGTNTCCTCCAGNCCGGCGGGGCGAAGCGCCGAAGAGGTGAACTCTTCGGCGAGGAGNCCATCGGCCGGGGTTTTTCCCGGCGGCGAATCCAGCAGGTGCGCGAAGGCCTCGAGGGTCTCCTGCGCCCGGGCGCNGAAGACCTCCGTATCCCAGCCGCCGCGGGCCGCGTCCTCGGGAGGCGGAGCGCCGCGCNCGCCGGTGATGACGGCATCNAGGTCATCCCTGAGATTCTCCAGCCGCGCCGGATCGATGTCGCTCTTGCANCCCGGNAGCAGCCAGAGGAGGNCTGCCAGGAGCCATGCCGGGGAGNGANNNGAGATAGCGNGTCTGGGTTTCATCGTTTCGGGGGCTCAAATATTTACAGGCATATAAGATACACGATCGCAGGAGCTCGGCGCTTAGGGAATGGCTGAAAGCCTGCCTGGTATCGCCCAGCCGAGGTTTTTTGCGGATTCGAGGTAAATTTTATCCAAAAAAAGGCAGGATGGCTGGATGATAGCTGTAGTGTCCGTGCCCGTAGTTTTCGGGGTCTCTACAGGCACATGAGTTCAAATGCATAAAGTCAGAAAATATAAATCATCGTCGCTCCACGGTGCTGTCGCTTTTTTATTGTTCGCGGCCGTGGCCGTTTTCTGCCCAGCGCCCCTCCGGGCTGACACGATCGCCGATTCGATGAATGACTGGTCGCCCGCTGGCGAGCAGGGGGTCAATGGCTGGACCTACGGCTATTACAACCGCACCGCCGATGGCAACAACAGCTATGCGGCCGATGAGTTTATTCTCTTCGAGCCGGCTCACTGGAGAGGAACGGGCTGGCGGCTGGCGCCCTCGAATTGTCCGTGGACCAATATCACCCAGGAGGGGGTCCACCCCAACGGCACCAACAGCTGCCCCAGCGAGGAGCACTGGCCCATCCGGCGCTGGACGAGCGATCGGGCCGGAGCGTTTGAGGTCACCTGGCATACCCGGGAGGTGAATCTCAACGGGGCCGGGGTGAGCGGGCTCCTCTTTCACAACGGCGAGTTGATCGATTCCGAGGTGATCGCCGGCGGAGATGGCGCGGGCGTCACGAGAACGCTTGATGTCACCCTCGAGGTCGGCGACGTCCTCGACCTGGCCAACTCGCCGGTGGGCCCGAACTCCAATCGCAACGATGGATCCGATGGCTCCGCCAACCGCCTGACGATCGAAGATGGAGTCGACGATCCCGATGGAGATGGCATCAACTCCGACGAGGACAATTGCCCCGAGGATTCCAATGCGGGGCAGGCCGATGGCGATGGCGATGGTGTCGGAGATGCCTGTGACAATTGCCCCGGCGACGAAAATTCCAACCAGCGTGATCGAGATCGCGATGGTCTCGGTGACGCCTGTGACGAGGTCGACGAGGCCGGGGAGGAGACGCCCCGCTACGGCGTGGTCATCAACGAGATCCACTACAACCCCCGGGAGGGCGCCGATCTCGAGTTCATCGAGCTGTACAATTCAGGCGCCCGGACGGTCGACCTGGGCGGCTGGGCCTTCACCGGCGGCATTCGGCATGAGTTCGAGGCCGGCACGGTAATCGAATCCGGCGGCTTCCTGGTGATCTGCCGCAACCCGCTCGCCCTGGGGCCCGAGTTTGGCCTGATACCCAGCAGGCTCGTGCTCTGGGCAGGCTCCGCGCTCAACAACGGCGGCGAGAATATCGAGCTGGTTGACAGGACCTCGGCGGTCGTTGACACGGTGCGCTACGATGACGATGCCCCCTGGGACCTTGGAGCCGATGGTGCCGGCGGCTCGCTGCAGAGGCTCTGCGCCCTCTTCGAGTCCGACAATCCCAGCAATTGGAGGGGCCGTCCCGACGAGGCTCCCACCCCGATGGCGGTGAACGTCAGCATAGAGTGCCCGCCGCCGCCGCGCCCGTCGCCGGCGGTAGCCATCAATGAGATCATGTACCACCCGGCGGACAACGATCCCTACGAGACGCGCGAATACATCGAATTGACCAATACGACCGGTTCCCCGATTGACCTGCAGGGCTATTGTTTCACCCAGGGGATCGATTTCTGCTTCGAGGAGAGCACGCCTCTCCTGCCGGGGGCCTTTCTCGTGGTCTGCGGTGACGAGGAGGCCGTTCGCGCCGGCTATGGCATCGACAATACCGCCGGCAATTGGGAGGGGCAGCTTTCCAACGATGGAGAGAGAATCACCCTGGTCGATGCGGCCGGCACGCTTGCCGACTCGGCCCGCTACGGAGAGACGGAGGACTGGAACGTCGGCGCCGACGGTCTCGGCTTCAGCCTCGAAAAGATCGTCGACGACGCGGTGTCCGACGATCCGGCCAGCTGGACCGACTCGGGCGCCATGGATGCCCAGGTGCCCGGCGGCGAAGATGAGTGGAGCACGGTCAGCGTCTCTGGCACGGCCACCAGCAGCAGGATCTATATCTACATCCAGGAGGCGGGCCAATACCTCATCGACAACATCTCCCTGGTTGATACGCGGGAGCCGGATACCAATCTCGTTCCCGGCGGCAGCTTTGATGATGGCATCGGCGATTGGGATCCGCGGGGGAACCACTCCGGCAGCCGCTGGAGCCGCGCCGCGGGAGGAGAGCGCTTCGATGAGCCATCCCTGCACCTCGTCTCCACCGGCCGCGGAAGCGGCTCGGCGAATTCCGTGCGCCTGGACCTGCCGGTGGATCTCGACCGCTCAGCGGCGGTCACCCATACCCTCAGCTTCTCCTATCTCCAGCTCAGCGGTGGCGACACTCTCACGGCACGGCTGTCCGTTTCGACCGCCAGCCGGGGCGTCTTCTGGCAGCGCGGCGGTGGAGGCGGCGGTGTGGCCACCCCCGGCGAGCTCAACGTGGTCGCCAGGGATTGCCTGCCGCCCTTCGTCAGCAACCTGAACCGCTGGCCGCGGGAGCCGACCTCCGCCGACTCCACGACCATCACTGCCCGGGTGAGGGGCGAGCCGACCGAGGTCAAGCTCGTGACCTCTCTCAGCGGCGCGAACCGGGAGCTCGAGATGTTCGATGATGGGGTGTCCAACGATGGGGCTGCGGGTGACGGGGTCTACGGTGTCGACATCCCGGCCCAGCCGCACAATACCGTCGTGACCTTCAAGGTCGAGGCGCGCAGCGGGTGCGGGCTGCGTGTTTTCCCCCCGCGCACCGACACCGAGGATGTCTACGGCTACTATGTCAATGACAACCAGCCCGACTCGCCTCTTCCCATCATTACGTTCATCACGCCCTCGGCCAATGGCCGCAGCTGGCTCTCGGGTTCCGGCCGCGCCTATCGGCGTTTTTCCATCGCTTCCAGGGGTGATATTTTCCACCAGGCGCAGATTCGCCGCCGAGGGGGGAGCGTCTACGGAGCCACCAAGCCCTTTCTGAAGGTCAAGATGAACAAGGGGCACCTCTTCTTCGGAAAAAAGCGTTTTAACCTGCAGAGCCTGTGGACGGACAAGGCGCTCGTTCGCGAAACCATGGCCTGGAGGCTCTTTGATGAGATGGACAATCCCGCCCTGAGCCATGAATTTTTCCGTATTCATGCCAACGGTTCCTACCACGCCCTCTACGCGGTGATGGAGAACCCGGAAGAGCGCTGGCTGGATCGTGTCGGGCTCAATGCCGATGGCAACCTCTACAAGGCGACCGCCTCACGCGAGGAGCGAAACGGTACCTACGAGAAGAAAACCAACCAGCATGAGGACTACAGCGATCTGCGCACCTTCCTGAACGCGCTTCACGACACTCCCCGCAACCAGCTCACCGATTTCTTCCTCGAGAAAACCGAGCCGGACACGCTCATCGACTACCAGGCGGGGCAGGTGCTGATCAACAACCGCGACTATCCGCACAAGAATCATTACCTCTATCATGACCTCGAGAGTGATCGCTGGATCGCCACCGGCTGGGACCTCGACCTCTGCTACGGCAAGCGCTGGGATGGAGGCAACGGTGGGGTCTACAACGACCGCATGGACAACCCCGGCATGACGATCTGGAATACCACCAGCGTGCGCGGTGGAGGCACCGGCAATCACCTTCTGGACAAGTTCTTTTCCCAGTCCGGTACCTATTTCCGCCGCGCCTACCTGGTGCGCCTCTGGGGGGCCATCCACGAGAAGTACACGCTCGATTTCTACGAGCAGCGGCTGGCCGATTACAGCGACCTGCTCATGGACGAACAGCGTGATGACTTCAACGCCTGGGGACGTACGAGCCCGGCCGGCGATCGCTCAGCGCCCTCCGGCTTCGAGCCGAACATTGCGAGGGTCATGGCTCACATCCGCTCGCGGCGCAGCTACATGATCAACTACCTTCGCGGTACCGAGCGCTTCACCGGCTACGACCGCCTGATGATCACGGAGGTAATGTACAACCCGCTCGGCGATGACGAGGCGGAATACCTGGAGCTCTGGAATAACTCCGGATCCCAGGTCGACGTTTCCGGCTGGACGGTCGCGGGCCTCGGGGCGAACGATGAAAACGGCGTGCGCCAGGAGTACCTCTTCCCCGATGGCACCAATGTCGCCCGGGACGAGGTTGTCATCCTCGCCAAGGACCCGGTCGCCTTCCGCAGGGTGTACGGCACTCCCGCCCGGATCCTCGGCCCCTACCCGGGCAGCCTGAGCAATGAGGGTGAGAAGCTGCGCCTGAAGGATGATGGCCCGGGCTATCCCGCCACCGTCGACATCGTCAGGTATTCGCAGGATGCGCCGTGGCCGGCTCGTGCCGAT
This sequence comes from Planctomycetota bacterium, assembly GCA_002695115.1. Lineage (GTDB taxonomy): Bacteria > Planctomycetota > UBA8108 > UBA8108 > UBA8108 > UBA8108. The sequence continues at coordinate 20,841 of NZOA01000055.1, read as the reverse complement.
GGCCTGGGCTACAGCCTCGAGCTGTTCGAGATTCACGAGGACATCGACAATGACACGCATCTCAATTGGGGCATTTCCTCCCGCCTCTACGGCTCACCCGGCTCGATCCAGCGATTGGGCGAGGCGACGCCGTCCTTCGTGCGTGGCAATTGTAACGGTGACCAGGCGGTCGATATCTCCGATGCGGTGACGATCCTGTTTTACCTCTTCCTTGGCGAGCAGGAGCCGCGCTGCCTGCAGGGTTGCGACATCAACGGCAACGAGCAGGTTTCCATCGACGATGCCATCGGCCTCCTTCGTTATCTCTTCAGCGTCGACGGTTTCGTGATACCGGCGCCCGCTCCCGGCGGCGATTGCGCGCCATCGCAGGAGGGTTCCTGCGAGCTCTCCAATTGCGTAACCCAGGGCTGAGGCTTCTCGCGGGGAAGATTTTTTCTTGCCTGGTTTTTGTCGTTCCCTATGAGCCGGTCGCGGGGTTAGATGTTTCAGAGGTCACCAGCCGCGGCGCCGGCGGCCATCTTCGCATTTACCACCAACCATAGAGGTAGCTGATGAGAACCCTGACACTGCGAACCCTCCTGGCCCTTTCGCTCCTCTGCCTGGCGCTGCCGGGCGGATTGTGCGCCCAGGATGCCTCCGCCGGCAAGAAGGCCGAAAAGGAAGATCCCGCCAGGGGCAATGAAGATGAGAAGGCCCCCGCCGGCCGTGATGATCAGAGGAGTCGCGCGGATGCTTCCGGGACGCGCCGAATCAATCCCATGAGCAGGATGTTCGAGCTCATGGATCCCAATGGTGACGGGGTGATCACGGCAAAGGAGATGGATGAATTTATCGCAAAGGTCGATACCGACCGCGATGGACGGGTAAACGATGACGAGCTGCGCGTAAGGATGAGGAGCATATTGGAGGCGCTGCGTCCGGGGTCGTCCTCGGGTCGTTCCGGCCGCTCCGGCGGCTCCGGCGGCGGCGGTGGAAGGTCACGGGGCGGCAGGGAGCGGCGGTCGCTTGACGATCCCCGCGTTTCGAAGGAGTCGGCCGAGGCGGCCAATGTCCTGAAAAAGGCGACTCGCGGCGGGGGGCTTCCCGGCCCCGGCGCGGTGGCGCCCGATTTCAGCCTCTCTCTGCTGGAAGGTTCGTCGGCGCCTGATTTCGTGAAGCCGGATGGAAAGGGCAAGGTTCGCCTGTCCGGGCACAAGGACAAGAAGCCGGTGGTCCTGATCTTCGGCAGCTACACATGACCGCCTTTTGCCAGCCAGGCCGGGCGCCTGGAAGAACTTTACAGCAAGTATCGCAAGTCGGCAGCTTTCTTCGTCGTCTACATTCGTGAAGCCCATCCGATCGATGGCCAGAGTCCTCTGCCTGCCGGCCGATCGGTCAATGATCCGAAGAATTTTCTCGAGCGTACGGAGGTCGCCAGCACCTGCGCGAAGAAGCTGAACTTCACCATGCCGATGCTCATCGATGACATGAAGGATTCGACCGCGAAGAATTACGGGGGCTACCCCGACCGCCTCTACCTGGTCGGCAAGGACGGCAAGGTGGTTTACCAGGGCGCCCCGGGCCCGCGCGGCTTCAAGCCCGATGAGCTCGAGGAGCACCTCGAGAAGATCCTCGGTAAGGCCGCTGACGGAAAATGATGGGAGCTGTGAGAGGTCCTGCCGGCTGCCTCTAGTGCTTCCTTTTCGGGGTCCCGGTTCCCGTTGCGCGGGCGGCGAAAACCGCTTCGCCCCGGCGGAAAAAAGAGGGCGTATAATTCCGCTCATTTCATCGATGCCGTTTTTTTCTGAAGGGGTAATATTGAAGCAGCGCGCCAGCCTGTACAGGCTGGAGGGGAGCGTTTGTTTCTGCTTTGACAGGTTGCCAAGTTTGGCAGGTTACCGGTTTGACAGCTTACCGGGGGCACTCAGTGGGTTTTCAGAGTTGTATAATCCGTTTGGATCATGAGCGGTTGGTTTTTCGCCCGGTCTTGCGGTCGCGCCTGGTTCAGTCCGTTTCGGTCCTTCTGGATGCGCCTTGGAATTGGGAAGGTTAACTTTTTGGGGGTTCAGGATGAGCGTATATCGAGCTAATAAGGTCATGTGTTCAGAGTGTTGTCAGCGAAGGCGGCTCGTTTTCGGAGCGTTGCTGCCGATCCTGATGCTCCTGCCGTGGGGCGTCGTTCACGCGCAGGAGGATGCGGTCGAGCTCCAGGCCCGGCCTGACCTCAGGGCGCTGCGCGATGGTGACGGGCAGGCTGGAGCGCGTTTCGGCGTTCGCCGGGAGCCCGCCAATCCGTTCAAGGCGGCCTCCGGAAAACACTCCGGTCGCGAGGCGGCATCCGCGGGAAAGCTACCGCCGGCGATCGGCAGGCTGCTGAAGAGTCGCAAGGCCGCTTCCCTGGAGGCCCCATCCATCAAGAGCCCGTATTCAAAATTGAGAGGTGCCGGGGCCTGGGCGCTTGGGGGCGCCAAGCCCCGGGTACCAGCCGTCGGTGATGGCGGAGGCGCCGGCGAAGAAGAGGACGGAGAGGATGAGAAATGCGCCGCCGGGGCGACCGCTAATTTCTGCCAGGACTGGTTGGTAGGCAATGTCGAGTGCGGGGGAGCTGCAGAGGGCGCTCTCGAGCCGGGTGACGGGCTGCTGGGAGACGGCACCCTTGTCGATATCTGGTTGCTGGAGCTCGATTCCACGCAGATAGTCGATATCAATCTACTCTCCGATGAGATGAATACGTTTTTGTTCCTGGTGGATGCGGATTGTTTCGTTATCGCCACGAACAATGACTGTATCGAGGGCGATCCCGGCTCCGGTTCCTGCCTGGGGGCCCTGCTGGAGCCCGGCAGCTACCACCTGGTGGCGAATGGCTGGGAGCCGGCGGATAGCGGGGACTACAGCCTGGGGGTCAACTGTGAGCCGGTGAGGTTCTGCGGCGATTGCGTCGAGGGCGAGGCCGTGTGCGGCGAGACGCTCACCGGGGACCTTGCCGACGGTGACTGCCTGCTGCCGGATGGGTCGATGCTTGACACCTACTCGATCGAGGTTGTCGAGCCCAGCCGGCTGACGATCGACATGCGCTCGGCGGAGGTGAATCCCTACCTCCTGGTCATGGATGAAAACTGCGCGCCGATCGCGGAGATCGACGATGCCGATCCGGAGGCGGGCAACCTTGACGCGGCTCTTGTCCTCGACCTGCGCCCGGGCAATTATTTCATCATCGCCAACTCAAGCACAGGGGGCGAGTCGGGGGCCTATGAGCTCAGCCTCGCCTGCGAGCCCTTCGACCTCTGCTCCGATTGTCGGCTAGCCGAGCTCGGCTGCGATGGCCAGCTCGTCGAGGATGGGCTGTTTGAAGATGATTGCGTCCTCCAGGACGGCAGTTTTCTCGATGTGTTCTCCTTTGACCTGCCGGAGGCCGGTCGGGTTTCGTTGTCCCTGACCTCCATCGAGTTTGATTCTTACCTGTGGCTCTACGATGAGAATTGCGAGGTTGTCGAGGCCAACGATGATTGTCAGCCCGGCAATTTCGATCTCTCCTGCCTGACGGTCGATCTCGAGGCCGGCGCCTATTTTGTCGCCGTGAACAGCTACGCCGCGTCGGAGACGGGACTTTACCAGCTCAGCGCGACCTGCCAGGCAGGGTTCGATTTCTGCGCCGATTGCAATGTCGGTTCCGCGGCCTGCGATGACCTGGTGACGGGGACTCTCGATCTGGATGATTGCCAGATGGCCGACGATGGGAGCTTTGTCGATCTCTATACCTTCGAGGTCGAGGAGCCCGGGCCGGTGATCATAGACCTCTCCTCGCTCGAGTTCGACACCTTCCTCAGGTTATACAACCAGGATTGTGAAGAGGTTGCCGTGGATGACGATGGAGGGGATGGCCTCAACTCCAGGATGACGCTCGATCTCGAGGTCTGTACCTATGTCATCGGGATCAACAGCTACGCCAACGGGGAGATCGGCACCTACGACCTGGCCATTCGTTGTCCGGATGTCACGCTCTGTCGTGATTGCGAGGTGGGGAGCATCGCCTGCGGCGAGACGGTGAGAGGCGCCCTCGACGCCGCTGATTGCGCTCTCGCGGATGGGACGCTCGTCGATTCCTATACCTTCACGGTGGAGCAGGCCTCCCAGGTCTCGATCACCCTCCGCTCGAGTGAGTTCGATACCTTCCTCAACCTCTCGGATAATTTCTGCGAAACTTTTCTTACCAACGAGGACTGCCAGCCCGGGAATTTCGAGGTCTCCTGCATCGAGGGAGTGATCCTCAATGCCGGAACCTATACCATCGGAGTCAGCGCGGCTGGCGCCGGTGAGGCGGGCTCCTACGAGCTCGAGGTGGCCTGTGAGCGGGCGGATAATTGTGAGGACTGCGGCGATGGCGTGGCCGAGTGCCCCGGGATGCTCGATGGGTTTCTCGATGCCGATGACTGCTCACTGGAGAACGGCCGCCTGTTCGACTCCTTCGAACTCGAGGTCCTGGAGACGCAGGAGTACGTCATCAGCCTGACCTCGGGGAACCTTGACACCTTCCTCTACCTCTACAGCGGAGAGAGCTGCGAAGAGATCGCCTTTGACGATGACGGCGGCGATGGTTTGAATTCCCGCCTGGCTCTCAACCTGGCTCCCGGCACCTACTGGCTTCTTCCCAGCAGCTATGCCGCGGGTGCCGTGGGGGCCTATACCCTGGACATCGGCTGCAATAAGGCGGCGGCCTGTCCTCCCTGCGAGACTGGAGAGGTGACCTGCGACGAGCCGATGGACTCGGCCTTCCCGTTGGACACCTGTAGCCGCTCCAGTGGCCAGTCCGAGGACATCTACAGCATTGTTGTCGAGGGAGGGCTTCTCGATGTCAGCCTCACATCGGCCGAATTCGACACCTACCTGAGCATCTACGATTCCAGCTGTCTGCCCCTCGCCGTGAACGATGATTGCGAGCCGGGTAATTTTGACCTCTCCTGCCTGACCCTGGAGGTTCCCGCCGGCACCTACTATATCGGCGTCAGCAGCTACGCTGTCGGTGAGCAGGGAAACTTCGGGCTCAATATCACCTGCGAAGCCGGCGAGGCCGTCAACCTGTGCTCCGAGTGCGTTACCGGCTCGATGCTTCCCGGTGACGTCACGGCTGGAGATTTTCCCACCACCGAGTGTACGGTGCCTGGAGGCGCCGAATCACTCGAGCTCTGGCGGCTCGAGCTTGACGAGCCCTTTGTCGGCAGAATTCGCCTCGAGTCGGATGATTTTGACACGATCCTCGGTCTTACGAATGGGGATTGCGAGTTGGTCGACCGGAACGATGATTGTGACCAGACGACGGTCAATTCGTGCCTGCAGGTTGATCTTGACCCGGGGGTCTATTTCCTTGGCGTCAGCAGCTTTGAGGCCGGCAGCTCGGGAGCCTATACCCTGGCCCTGGAGGCTCTTCAGGAGCCCGGGCGTAGTATCGGTCCGTTCCTCAGGGGTGACGTCGACCAGAGCGGGGATCTCCAGCTGACGGACGCGGTGGCGATCTTCTCCTACCTGTTCCTCGGGGACCGGGAGCCTGCCTGCCTGGCGGCCGCGGATCTGGGCGGAACCGGAGAGATCAATCTGACCGCGGGTGTCTACCTGTTGCAGTTCCTCTTCATAGGAGGACAGGCGCCGCCCGCTCCCTTTCCACAATGTGACCGCTCATCGAGCGCTACCGACCTGGGACTGGGTTGCTCCAGGCCCCAGGACTGCTTCTGAGCCGCGCTCCCGGGCAGCCCGGCTCTCTTTTGACGATAGGGGCGGCGCGTGGCTCACCGTGGGGCGCGAGGTCTTCATTCCCAGGGCGCTTTCGTTTACTATGCTCCTTGTCCAGATTACTTTTTCGCGGCAAGGGTCTCTCCATAGTGCGCGCACCCGCATCGACATTTTCCGTCTTTCTGCTTGTCCTCTCCGGCTTCTTCGCCGTCGCGGGCCAACAGCTGCCGGCCGATGAGCAAAGGCCGCCCGCCGGCTACAGCGGCCTCTACACGCGGATTTCCCGGGCGGTCGTGGGGATTACCCGGAGCGATTACCCCAGGGAGCGGGCGCGCAGCAGCATCACGCATTACGGCACCGGAACCCTTCTCGACCCGGTAGGTCTCGTGCTGACATCTCCAACGGTCGTCCCGGAGGGTTCGCGCAATATCGACGTCTACCTGCATGGCGGGCGCGTCGCGGCGGCNATGCTGATCAAGGTCTACCCCGAGAAGGAGATCTCTCTNCTGCAGCTGAAGGATTTTCGGCGGGCGCTTCCGCCCGGCCAGGANCGCCTGGANTATCTTCGCCTCGGCTCGAGCGGANCCCTGGCCNTCGGNGATCCCGTGTTCAGCCTCGGGAANGCCTTCGGCAGNATCCAGNCTGATGACCAGGTGGCGATGGCNGCGGGTGTGNTCAGCGGGGTCGTTGAGTTGAAGGAAAAGCATCTCGAGTCCACCTATACCGGNCCCGCGNTGGAGTCGACCGCCGCGCTGAACAACGGGATGGATGGCGGGCCGCTGGTGGATTCCAGNGGCCGGATGGTGGGATTGCTCATCCTCAATTTTTCCCGCCAGCGCTGGCTTGGCACGGCNGTCCCAATCGATGGGATGAAGCGGCTTATCCAGCCGCACCGGTCCTGGTTTGACGACAGCCTTGAAGACGGCGCTCCCCTTGCCGGCCTCGAGCTGATGGGCTCTCATGAGGNTGGCCGGATTACCATCCTCAAGGTGAATCCAGGAGGGCCGGCGGCGGAGGCCGGGCTTCGCCAGGGAGACATTCTCAAGAGCTTTAACGACGAGAAGGTCGAGTCGGTCGCCGGGTTCAGGAAGCTGTTCAAGGATTCCCGTCCGGGGCAGGAGGTCCGTTTCGGGGTGGTTCGTGACAAGACAGCCCTGTCCCTCGAACTCACTCTCTGGGGGAGGTTCTGATGGCTGGAGGCGCCGGACTGCCGGGACATTCTAAGCAGCGCCTGCTCTTTCCGTTCGCGCTGTCGCTCGTCTTCCTCCAGCCGCATGGCTCCCTGGTCGCGAGCGAGGCGGGCTCGGTCTCCGCCCTGGCGGCCTCCCTCGAGGACTGGGTGGTGGCGATCAAGGTAAACAGGAGCAAGGACATCCAGATTCCCAGGTCCCAGCTTCCTTTCAATGGTCGTGGCTCGGCCGAATCGCAGAGCTATTACAAACGNCCCGAGGGATACGTGACAGGTTTCCTTGTCGACCGTCATGGCCATGTCCTGACCAGCAATTACAACCTGCTCGGCACGATCAAGTCGGTTACCGTCCGGTTGCCTTCAGGCAAGGAGCGCGCGGCAACGGTCGTGGCGCGGGATCCCCTGGATGACCTGGCCCTTCTCCGGCTCANNGGCGNTGGNGAGGTGGCCACGAAGGCGCAGTGGCGCGAGCCGCCNTGGGCCGAGGCTTCGNCTGNCGCGGCCGGGAGCCTGGTNTTCGCTCTTGGCAGNGGTCCATCACCCGAACGGATGAACCTGAGCGAAGGAATCATCAGTGCTGTCGGGCGAAACAGCAGTCGCGCTGTACAGATTGATGCGAAGCTCAACTACGGCAANGTCGGCGGCCCCCTGGTGGATCTCGATGGCAAGNTCGTGGGGATCTGCGGATTTGTCGGGCACGTCTACCATCAATGGGGTTTGAATTCAGGGATAGGTTTCGCGACCACCTCNGAGACCATCCGCAGGATCCTGCCCCGGCTGCTCGAGGGCAAGGATGTCAAGCCTCCGCCGAGACCCTTCCTCGGGATCCAGTCGGAGCCGGCCGGNGGCGGCAACGATGGGGCTCCCGTGATCGAGGTCGTGCCCGGCAGCTCCGCGGCCTCCGCCGGNGTCAAGAGCAAGGATGTGATCATCCGGTTCAACGGCGAGGAGGTCCCCAATTTCACCCGGCTGAGATTCCTGATCTTTTCCCGCAAGGTAGGAGATGAGGTCGAGTTTGTCGTTCGCCGGGGCGAAAANGAAATTACCCTGAAGGGCGTTCTCGGGAAGTTCCCCGAGCGCAGATGAGATGAAGAAGTTCACCAGGTCTAAATTCAATGTCCAGGCGCGCTCCAGTCGCCGGCTCTATTGCCTCCTGGCCCTGTTGGTGCTGGCGCCCTGTCCGCGGGTTTGCGCGGATGCCGCCTCTTCCCAGATCGCGGCCCTGCGCGAGCTCGAGACCCGGATCAAGACGGTGGTCGCCGCCTGCAAGCCGGCCTTCGTCTTTATCAAGGGGGACCAGGGAGGAGGCTATTCCAGCGGCTCAGGATTCTGTATCAGCCCGGATGGTTATGTCCTGACGAACGATCACGTCATAGCCGGCGCGCGTTCGGTCCAGGCCTACATGGCGGGCGGGCGGTTTTTCAAGACAACGGTAGTCGGCAGGGATCCCGGAGGNGATGTCGCCCTCNTGAAGCTCCAGGGCGGNNAANNNTTTCCCTTTCTCGAGCTGGGCGANAGCCAGGNGCTTCGGCCCNGGCAGCGTGTCCTCGCNCTCGGCGATCCGTTTCTCACGGGCTCNGAGAGTATCTTCGATCCGGGNGCCCCNGCCAATTTNGAGCCGGCGGTGTCGATGGGAATCGTGAGCGCGGTCCATCGCTACAGCGAGACCTACAACGATGCAATCCAGGTCGACCTCGCCGTCAACCGGGGAAATTCCGGTGGCCCGCTGATCACTCTTGATGGCAAGGCGGTCGGCATCAACGGGAAGATCGAGACACGCTTCGCCCTGGGGATCAATACCGGCGTAGGCTACGCGGTTCCCTCGAACCAGATAGCGCGTTTCATGAAATACCTCAAATCCGCCGAGGGGGGGGTCGTCCTGCATGGAAAAATAGAGGGTCTCATCGTTGGCGAGAGGGCGGATGAGAAATCCGGGCTGCCGGTGACCGGTGTGCGGCAGGGTTCCCCGGCCGCCGCTTCCGGCTTCAAGGTCGGCGATCTCCTCGGGAGTCTTGGCGGATTGCCCGTGAGGACCCGTTCGAGATACATGGGCATCCTGGGGACCTATCCCGCCGGCGAATCTATCGGGGCGGAGGTTCTGCGAGCCGGCGGCAAGCTCGAGTTGGAGGCGGTGTTGGTGGCCGGAGGGAAGGCCCACCTCGGGATCAAACCGCGGGTCGTCAGCGGTGATATCGAGGGCGTCGGGGTCGGAACGGTTGAGCGCTCTACATCGGCTCAGCGAGCCGGGATCAAGGAGGGAGACGTCATCACCATGTTCGATGGTGAAGCTGTGGCGTCATCGACAGATCTCAAGCGCCTCATGAACCGACGGAGACCCGGAGACACAGTCGTTCTCAGAATTTCCCGCTCCGATAAGGTCCTGGAGCTCGAGGTTACGCTCGGGGGAAAATAGCTCAGCCGCCCATTCGCGAGGGGATATGGAAACCTGATGTTGACCAGAGCGCTTCTCACTGTCCTTGTCGTATTTTCGTTCCCGGCCCTTGACGCCGAGGACCGGGATTTTTCCGCGCCTGGAAGTTTCCCGGTGGGAGTTCGCACCCTGGTCCTCGTTGATAAGAGCAGGGAGGACAGCTACTCCGGCGGCCCGCGAACACTCGTCACGGAGGTCTGGTACCCCGCTGTGGAGTCGGCTCGTTCGGGAAAGAAGACGACCTTCAGTGAATTCTTCGGAAAACACCAGGAGGCCGCGGGAAAATTCGTCGGGCATTTCGGGGAGAAACTGTCGGAGGTCGAGAAGCGCTTCCGCTGCTGCGGGGTTCGGGGCGCCACCCTGAGAGAGGGCCGTTTTCCCCTGCTGGTTTTTTCTCACGGAAACGGCGGAATACGCCACCAGAACGTATTCCAGGTCGAGCACCTGGCGAGCCACGGCTACATCGTGGTTTCAGCGGACCATACCGGCAACGCCGCGCTGACGCCCCTGCCGGCCCGGGCCCTGCCCTACGACAACTCCGGGAGGGGGAGGTCGGCGCGCGAGCGGCCCGTTGACGTCTCGTTTCTCATCACCGAACTGCTTCGCCGGGGCGCCCGCGCGGGCAACTGGCTGGAGAACCGTCTCGAGCCCGAGCGCATCGGAATCCTGGGCCATTCCTTCGGCGGCTTCACGGTCTGCAAGGTCGCGGAGACCGATCGCCGTGTGAAAGCCATTCTGCCCATGACGGCCGCCTACGGCAAGAAGACCTCGCTGCCGCTGCTGCTCATGCTCGGTGAGAAGGACCGGACCATGGGCGTGGCCGGGAATACGGTCGCCAGGATGTACTACAAGGCCTGCGGCGGGCCGAAACACCTGGTATCCCTGAAGCGGGCGGGACATTTCAGCTTTACCGATATGGACGGTATCTCACCGGGCTTCGGAGATGGAGTGAGTGGCGAGGAGTTTCTTCCCATCTCACGAGCGAAGGCCGTCATCAACGCCTATACGCTGGCATTTTTCGATCACTACCTCCGCGGTGATGTCGAAGGCGGGCTGTACCTGCGTACGAACTCGGCTGAAGAAGAAATAGATCTGAAAAGCGGCAACCTTCCAAAGCCGGAACCGTCCACAGCCACGGCTCGCAAGGCTCCTGTCCAGGTCGCCGGGGCAGCCAGGAAGCGGGTGCTGGTCGTCACCGGCGACGATGTGCCGGCGCACGACTGGCGCCAGACCACGGCCCATACCAGGAAGGTCCTGGGCGCCGACAAGGAGCTCGAGGTCATCGTCTGCGAGGATCCGGCCATCCTCGCCGGAGGGTCGCTCTCGAAGTACGACACCGTCGTTCTCAACTTCCGCAATCCGCCACCGCGGGATCCCGGGCCGGTCGCGCGCGCAGCGCTAGAGGAGTACGTCAGGGGCGGCGGCGGCCTGGTTGTCATTCACTTCGCCATTTTCGCTTTTCCCGGCTGGCAGGAGTACCGACGCATCATAGGGCGGGTCTGGGTCGGGCGCCTCTCCGGAAAGAAGATCTCCGGGCATAGCCCGCGGGGAACCTTTGATGTCCGGGTGGTCGATGGGGCCCACCCCAGCATGTCAGGCCTGGAGAAGTTCACCGCAGATGACGAACTGTACTCCAAGCTCCAGGGCGAGGATCCGATTCATGTCCTGCTGGACGCTCATTCGGATTACAGCGGTCGGCGTGAGCCCGTCGCGTGGACCAGGGCTTATGGCAAGGGGCGGGTCTTTGTCACGATTCTCGGGCACGACCTGAAGTCCAGGGATGTGCCGGCCTTCAAGACCCTATTGCGCCAGGGAACAGCCTGGGCCGCAGGCCGGTAGTAGCCGCGGCGTTTTCAGCCGGCTTCGGGCGGCGCGGCCGTGGGAATTGTGCTGATAACATTGTGAATGAGCCGTTTTCAGCATGGCGAGGAACGATAAGGAGATCGGCCTTGTGGACGACGGCGATGCATTACCTTGCGAGAGAGGGACCCTAACCTTAAGATAACTTTTCGTGTTCATTTTGAAGGTGCGCAGAAGTATGAAAAAAACGCTGACGTTCGTCGTATTATTCGGCTGCCTGGGGCTGCTGCAATCCTGCCAGCCGTCCGCGCGGGTGCCCGTTGACAGCAAGGATGAAGGCTCCGGCTCTGAGGCGGGCAAGAGCGTCGTGGACGGCGCTGCCGGTGGTAAACCCGAAGCCGGTCCTGAAGTCGAGCCGTCGAAGGTGGAGGCGGCTCCGGCGCTTTCGGCTGAATGCCAGGCGCTCTACGATGAGCTCAGCAAGCTTCGTGCGGGTATTCCCTACGTTTTTCATGATCTGGAACGAAGTCCCCGGGAGATCGATGATGACCTGAAGAAATCCATCGGATTGGCCGACAAATTCCTCAAGACCTGCCCGGGGAACGCCTATACCGGCGAGATCAAGGCGCTGTTCGCTCGCCATCTGTCGAGCCGCTACAAGCGCCAGGAGAGCTCCTACAGGGATGCCCTGAAACGGCAGCTCGGTGTCGCGAAGCTGAGCAGAGCGCAGAGGGCGCAGATCGAGGCCCAGGTCAAAGCCCTGATGAAGAAATATCTCGACCGCATCGAGGAGCTTGGCCAGGAGGCGCTCTCGGCCTCCAGGCCCGGTGAGCGAACCCATTGTGATGGCCTGAGCGTATTGGCAGACCTGAGCTTCAATTATCTAGGCGACAATGAATCTCATATCGAGCTCTCTCGTCAGTATATCGCGGCCGGCTGTGAAGAGCTTCTCGAGGGAAACCAGGACTACCATTTCAACATTGGTATGAGCTTCCTTCGAGCCGGTCAGTATGAGGAGGCGAAGCAGCATATTTTGAAGGTATTGAAGACACGTAGCGATCGCCCGCAATACGTGATCTACAACATCTGCCTGTTCGAGGCGATGTATGCCCTGGGAGATCACGAAGGGCTGGAAAACCTGATGATTCGTGTCCAGGAAGAATACGACGAGCGGCTCAAGGATGGGAAGCTCCCCAAGTCGATCTGGGCCCAATACAGCCAGTGGTCATTGATCAGCGATTTCTGGCTTGGTTTTGCCTCCTATGCCCTCGGCGATGTGGAATCGGCGCGGGCCAACTATCGCCGGTACATCGACAAGGTCGATCAGATGGAGCAGGAACTTGCCCAGACCGGCAAGCAGTTGCCCAGCGTCGCACGGATCTATCGCGATTTCCGGGCCAAGGACTACATGAAGTACCTGGACGAATTCCAGGGGAAGGTCCCGAGCCGGGATTTTGATTCCGGCGTCGATTGGCTGGTTGGCAAGCCCGTGAGCTTTGCCCAGAGCAGGAAGGATTCCAAGGTGGTGGCGATCCTGTTCAGACAGCCGAAAAACCGGCGCGCGCTTTCCTTCCTCAAGCTTCTGGATTCTCTGCAGAAGCTCAACCCGGAAAAGTTTACCGCCATCACCCTTTCCTTCATGCCGAAGGGGATCACGCCGGAGGCTCGGCAGCAGCGGGCCGACAATCTGAGGAAAGAGTTGCAGGACAATGAGCTTGGCGTAACTGCCGGGTTTGACACGAGCGATAAATACGAGGTGTTCAGAAGCCTCCACGCCACCGTCGGCTCCGCTTCTTTCATCATGTTCGATTCGGCGGGCCAGGCGGCCTGGTACCACGTGGATCCTACCGAGCGGGATCTCAACACCCTGCAGCGAGTAGCAGATCGCCTGCTCCAATAACTTCCGGCCGACTCTCCGGGTGAGCGGGACGGGAGCCCCCGCTTTTTTCTCTCGTCGTCGCGATGGCTCCGTTTCGCCGTTTGCGTCGGCGCTGAGCCGCGTTCTGGTGGGGGAGGAAACCGGAAAAAAACTTAAGTGAAGTATGTGATTTGGCCGATGAAGACGAAAGCGCCGTAGTTCGTTTCATGTCGAAGGCCGCATTGCCATGCTGAGCTTCAATAAGGTGGTTTTATTACTCTCAGGTCTCTGTTTCGCCGCAGGGATCGTGCTTTCGATTCCCCTGCCCTTCGAACCACGGCGCCAGGGCCACGCGGAGGCTCTGCCGCCCCCGGCTCCACCGACGAAGGCGATTGAAAAAGCCGAGCCACTGGCCGTCCAGCTGGAGAGCCTGTTTTCCAATATAGCGAAAGAGGTCAAGCCCACGGTCGTCGCGATCGTTGCCAGGAAGGCGCGGGAGGAGGCCGGGGAGGAGCTGTCCACACCTGAAAAGGCGCTGCGAAGATCCTTCGGGTCGGGCTTCCTGATCGACGCCAGGGGTTTCATCCTCACCAATCATCACCTGGTGGAAGGAGCCGGGGCTCTCGAGGTTACGCTGGCCGATGGAAGGAGTGGTCCGGGTAGAACAGTGCGCAGTGATCCCACCTCCGACATCGCCCTGGTGAAGATCGAATTGGGAAACCTGCCGGCAGCCAGGCTCGGGGACTCTGATTCGCTCGAGGCGGGCCAGTGGATTCTCGCGATCGGCCATCCGTTCGGTCTGATGCAAACGGTCTCCGCCGGGATCGTCGGGGCGCTTGGGCGCTCCGATCTCAGCCTCCTGCGATACGAGAACTTTATCCAGACCGATGCGACGATCAGCCCGGGCTCCAGCGGCGGGCCCCTGGTCAATCTTCGCGGTGAGGTGGTCGGTATCAATACGGCGATCTATTCCCACATGGGAAAGGCGAACCACGGCATCAGTTTCGCGGTTCCGATCAATCTTGCGCGGGCGCTGGCGGAGCGCTGGATCCTGGGCGGGAATATCAGCCGGATGGGCATCGCCACCATCCAGGTTGATCGGGATATGGCGGATTATTACAGCCTCGCGGGGCCTCGCGGGGCCTTCATCAGCTACGTCGAGAAAAGAAGCCCCGCGGCTGTCGGCGGTCTGCTTCCAATGGACCTGGTTGTCGAATTCGGCGGACGCAAGGTCCGCGACCGTCATGACCTGCGTCTGATGATAGCGGAGCAGGTTCCCGGCGAGCCGGTCCTGGTGGGTGTTCTCCGCGCCGGGGAGAGAAAGACCTTCGAGGTTATTCCCGCTGAGAGTCCTGCCCCGATCGAGGCCCCTCCGGCTCTGGAGGATCCCGAGGCCGGAGGCAGCAGCGCGTTCGGTATTACCGTTACGACCCTTACCCGCGAGCTGGCGTCGAGCATCGGAGTCCCACCAGCGAAAACCGGGGTCGCGATCATCGATGTCGACCCTGAGAGCGTCGCCTGGCGAAAGGGCATCCGCCCCGGCGATGTCATCCTGGGTGTGAACACGAGCAAGGTAGAAGACATATCGCAGCTCGACGAGGCGATGTCCTCGGCGGGAGACGTCACCATGCTCAAGATCGTCAGCCGGGGTTACGACGAACGCTTTTTCTTCATTCGTCGCTCAGACCGCTGAGGCCACTGTAGCGGTTCGCGGCCAACAGGGTTTATTGTCCGCTCCCGCCCTTCTGTTACAATAAGGCCGTGTCAGCGCATACGCGTATCGACGGGTCCGAGTGCAGAATGCTCGAGCAGGTGAATCCATGAGCCTATTACCGGTAGTCCTGGTGGCCGTGCTGGCCCAGGCGGACTCACCGCCCTCCTCATCAGCCGAACCAATCCAGGCCTTTTCCGGCCACTCGGGCCCGGTCTACGCTGTGGATGTCAGCCCGGGTAGCGACCTCGTGGCTACCGCGAGCTTTGATGGCACCCTGAAGGTCTGGAATGTTTCCGATGGAGCGGAGCGGGCGACCTATTCCGGCCACAAGGGCAAGGTGATGAGCGTCGCCTTCAGCCCGGATGGCAGATCGCTGCTGTCGGGCGGTGAAGACAAGACGGTGAAGCTATGGGATGTTCCCCTCGACCGCGCATCCGCGCTGGCGGCCCAGGCTGGCCCGGTCGAGGCCTTCGTTCTGCACCGGAAGTCGGGGCGCCTGGTGACGGGAGCGGCCGCCGGTTCGCTGCTGGTCTGGGATGTGGGTGGGCAGGAACAGGAGCGCAAGCTGGAGCCCGCGGTTCCCGGCCTGAGGGCGCTGGCCGTAGCGCCTGACGGGAGCCTGGTCGCCGCGGCCGGCGATGAGGGGATCGTGAGGGTCTGGAATCTCGCCCCGGCAATCGTGAAGTCGGAGAGGGGAGCGTTGTTCGAGGAGCTGGCGCTGATCAAGCCCGGCGCCAGGTGGCGGCTCAAGCGAGGCAAGGCGGCGCCGCCGGCTGACTGGAAGAAGCCGGGCTTCGATGACTCGGGGTGGGAGTCGCTTCCCTCGGGGTTCGGCTATGGAACGAGCCCGGGGGAGTTGAAGACGGTCAAGACTCGCCTTGAGGACATGAAGAAGGACAAGTACCTGTCTGTGTTTGTGCGCTCGAAGTTCAAGGTTGCGGATCCCGCCGGGATCAGGAAGCTCACCCTCAAGATCGTTTTTGACGATGGCTTCGTGGTATATCTGAACGGGGCCGAGGTCGCCCGGGAGAACGTCACGGGGAAGTCGCCCGGTTTCGCCCAGGTCGCCAGCGCGACCGTCAGCGATGCCACCGAAAAACAGATCGATCTCACATCCCATCTGAAGGAATTGAAGGCGGGAGAAAACGCCCTCGCTGTGCAGGGCCACAATGCGAGCATCTTGAGCTCGGATTTCGTATTGACGCCTTCGTTGTTCGCGGCCAGCATTGTTTCGTCGCCTGAAAAAAAGAAACCCGGCTCTCTCCGGCTTACCGGGGCGGAGGGAACCGTCAGGGCCGTAGGCTTTTCTCCCAACGGCGGCCGGCTTGCGGCTGCCGGAGATGACAAGTCGGTGCGGGTCTGGCAGCTGAGTGATGGCAAAGAACTCGTTCATCTTCAGGGCGCCTCCGCGGGACGGGGGCTGGTTTTTATCGACGATAACACTCTGTGCGCGGCGGGAACGGATGGGGTCATTTCCGTTTGGAGCGTCAAGGGCGCGAAGCTCCTGCGCTCTCTCAGCGGGCACACGGGGCCTGTGCGGACGCTTGGCTGGTTTCCGGGGACCAGGCGGCTGGCGTCGGCGGGCGAAGATGGACTGGTGCGTCTCTGGGATCCACATTCAGGCAAAGAACTTCAACATTTCGCCGGGCACGAGGGAGCGGTCCTCTCGGTTTCCTTTTCCCCCGATGGGAAGGTGCTGATGTCGGGCGGGTCGGACAAGACCTTTCGAGCCTGGAACCTGTCCACTGGCAAATCGCTGGCCTATTTCGAGAATGGCGGGGCCGTGCGTGATACGGAGCTTGCCCCGGATGGGCGGTTTTACATCGCCGCCGAGGGTAACGGCCTGCTTGCCTGGAAAACCACCTCTACCGCGGCGGTAAGGACCTATACCGGCTACGGAGGCTTCGTTCATACGGTCTGTTTTTCTCCGGATGGAAAAACCATCGCCGCCGCGGGCCAGGACAAGACCATCCGGATCTGGAACCTCGGAGATGGCAAAGAGCTTTACTCGATCAATGCCCACGCCTCGACCATCTACAGCCTGGTCTACAGCCCCGATGGCAAGCAGCTGTGTTCCGGGGGATTTGACAAGATTGTCAAATTGTGGAATGCCTCCAATGGCATCGAGCTGCGTAAATTTCAGGGACATACAGAGGGGGTCTTCTGTCTCCGGTTTTCTCCCGATGGCGAGCAGCTTTTTTCGGGGAGCTCCGACCTGACAATCAGGCGCTGGGGCGTTGCCGATGGGAAGGAGCTCTCGGTCTACGAGGGCCATGGCGGCTGGGTGACCGGCCTGGGTCTTCGTCCTTCCGGGACCCAGCTCATTTCAGCCGATTACAGCGGCAGCCTGTTCACCTGGAATGTCGCTGACGGCAGGATACTGGCTCGTCGTCGGGTTCGGCCGGTTGTCTACGGTCTCGCCGTGGCGGCCGATGGAAAGAAGCTGGTGACAGCCAATCCCGGCAACGGTGCCCTGCTGCTCAGCCAGTAGGATAATTTTCCGGGGGTGTCCTCAGGAGAGCACCCGGTGGCCGCGGACTCCAGGTTCAGGTGTTCTGGTTTCAGCGCACTCGTCCAGTATCCGCCTGACGATAGAGGCGGGAGCGAGCCCGCAGTCTTCCAGCAGGCGCGCCCTGGGGCCGAAGGTGATGAATTCGTCGGGCACCCCGAAACGGAGGATCCTGTTGAAGGCGAGGTTGGCATCGGCTATAGCCTCGGTTACGGCGCTGCCGAAGCCTCCCATGAGGACATGCTCCTCGAGGGTGACCAGGGTGTGATGGTTTTTCGAGAGATTCCTCAGCAGCTCGATATCGAGCGGTTTCGCGAAGCGGGCATTGACCAGGGTCGCCTTGACACCATTTGCCGAGAGTTCCTCGAGAGCCTCCCAGGCGTTCTCGACCATGGAGCCGTAGGCGAAGAGAGCGACCTCTTCTCCCTCGACGAGGACCTCGGCCTTGCCGATTCTCAGCTCCTGCTCCGCGCTGGCGGGGAATTCGGGAACGGTAGCCTTGGGATAGCGGATCGCCACCGGGGTGGTGGTCTGGTCGATGGCAAGCTGCAGCATATTCTCGAACTCTCCGGCATCCCGCGGGGCCATGAGCACTATGCCCGGCACGCAACGCATGAAGGCGATGTCGTAGACCCCGTGGTGGGTCCACCCGTCCTCACCGGTCAGGCCGGCCCGATCGAGGCAGAAGATCACGGAGTTCTCCTGGATACAGACATCGTGGATGATCTGGTCATAGGCACGCTGGCAGAAGGTGGAATAGACGGCATAGACGGGCCGCATTCCGCCAAAGGCGAGCCCCGATCCGAAGCCCGCGCCATGCTGTTCACAGATACCCACATCGAAGTAGCGATCGGGAAATTCCTCGGCGAATTTGAGGAGCCCCGTACCGTCGGGCATGCCGGCGGTGATGGTGCAGACCCGGCGGTCCTTGCGACCGATCTTGACAATGGCCTCCTTGAAAACACCGGAGTATCCGGGTCTCTTTCCGGCGGCGGAACTGCCATTGCTCTCGGTTTCTTTCTTCGCGGACTTCTTCGGCAGGAAGTTCTTCAGGGCGTGGTATTTGATGGGGTCCGCCTCGGCCGCTTCGAAGCCCTGTCCCTTCTTGGTGTCGAGGTGGAGCAGGACGGGCTCATGGATGCTCTTGAGGTCCTCGAAGGTCTTGATCAGGCCTCCAAGATCATGGCCATCCAACGGCCCGTAGTAACGGTAGCCCAGCTCTCGAAAGAGAGTGCCAGGCAGCAGGTTGTCACGGAAGCGGTCGTGTACCTCGCCGAGGACCTCCTCGATGTGCTTGCCGACCACGGGAATCTTTGCCAGGGTGGTACGCAGCTCGCGTTTGATGTCCTGGTAGGCGGGCTTGGTCCTGACCTTGGTGAGGTAGGTCGAGAGGGCTCCGACAGCCTTGTTGATTGACATGTTGTTGTCGTTGAGGATCACCAGCATATTCTGCCGGTTCACCCCGCCGTGGTTCAGCGCCTCGAAGGTCATTCCAGCGGCCGCGGCAGAATCTCCGACAACCGCGATGGTTTTGCATTCGCCCTTGCCTTGCAGGCTGTCCGCGGTCCCTGTCCCAAGAGCGAGGGAACAGGCCGTGCCCGCATGTCCCGCGTCAAAGAGGTCGAAGATGCTCTCGCGGTGATTGGTGAATCCGCAGATGCCGCCGTAGGTGCGTATGAACTCGAAGCGGTCCTTGCGGCCGGTAACCAGCTTATGTGGATAGGTCTGGTGACTCGTATCCCACACCAGGCGATCGTTCGGTACGTCAAAGACCTTGTGCAGCGCCAACGTGAGTTCGACCGAGCCCAGGTTGGAGGCCAGGTGCCCTCCGTTGCGGTCAACAACCTCCAGCACGCGTTCTCGAATCTCTTCGCCGAGTTGTTCCAACTCTTCAAGCGACAGGGGTTTGAGATCCCGCGGGTGGTTGACTTTAGAGAGTATGTCGGTCATGGGAGAACAGGAGATCTCTTTCACTTCAAGGCTGTCAGACCACCATCAATAGCACATAAAAAACGGCAATGAAGCATCTTCCCGAGTGGCAGGAGTGAAGTAAAGGTTATTTTCGCAGGTGCGCTGGGGGTGTTGGCGAGAAGGTTTTACGACAGGAAAAAAGCCTCCCAACCTGCCGTCCGGCCATGATGAAATCGAGAGAAGGGGATTTCGAGCTTCCTGTGTACTGGGGGGTCCCCGCACAATAGGCCACCTGGAATTATGTTTTCTCCCCGGACCGGAATCTCCCTCAACGTCCGCTTAAAACCATGAGATCTCAGCTCTATTGTCTTCTTTTCTGCTGTTTCGCGGCGCCCCTGCCGGCCGAGGATCTGCTCGATAAAAAAGCGACGGTTCGGCGGGTCGCCGACGGCTGTAAATTTACCGAGGGCCCCGCTGTGAGCCCCGCTGGCGAGCTCTTTTTCTCTGATATCGAGAACAACCGCATCATGAAGATTGACCGGGCGGGGGCTGTAATGGAATTCCTGCGCCCGAGCGGCAGGGCCAACGGGCTCGTTTTTGATCACGAGGGCCGGCTGGTCATGTGCCAGGGAGGTGGTCCCGGCGGGGGCCGGCGAGTCACCCGGCTGGAGAAGGATGGAGGTGAGACGGTGCTCGCCGAGACCTATGGCGGGGAAAAATTCATCGCTCCGAATGACCTCTGTATCGATCGAAAGGGGAGAATCTATTTTACCGATCCCTATTATGGTCCGCCGGCGGTGAAGTCCCAGCCCTCCAGCGGAGTCTATCTCATCGACAGCGGCGGAAAGGTGAGCCGGGTGCTCGGGAAGCTGCTCAAGCCGAACGGGATCGTGATCACCCTCGACAACCGTCACCTGTATGTTTCCGATCGCGGCACGCAGAAGCTTCATCGATATCGAATAGGTGGAGATGGCGCGCTTTCGCAGAAGGCGATCGTCTACGATTTTTCTCCTGACCGGGGTATCGACGGCATGTGCCTGGACTCCAGGGGTAATATCTTTGGCGCTGCGGGCAAGGACAAGACGACAGGCCTCTTTGTCATCAGCCCCCAGGGGAAGCTCCTGCTCCATCGACCGATGCCTGAATTTTCCACCAACGTCACCTTCGGAGGTGAAGATGGAAGGGATCTGTATCTGAGCGCGACGCGGAGCGTGTACAGGATGAGAACGCTCGAACGCGGTATCGTCTGGCCGGCAAAAGAGTCGCGAAACGTCGGCAAGGCCCCCGGCGGCGATTAGGAGCCGGGTCTCTCGCCACTCTCGCGGCGGGCAAGGGTTTCTTCCTGCAGCTGGTAGAGGGACTGGTTGTTCTCGAGCCGTGGGATCAGCGGGGGAGGGCCTGCGAGGCGGGCGAAGCGCGCGGGTTTCCCTCTCAGGTGTCGGGCCTTTTCCTCGGTACCCACGGCACGCGGGCTGTAGAGAATCGGCAGGGCATCGCTGGCGCGGTATTCAAAGATCAGGGTGCGCCGGCCCTTGCTCGAGCGATTGGGCAGGGAGCTGTGCGGCAGCAGGCAATGCATGAGGATAACGCTTCCCGCGGGCGCCGCCAGACTGTATTTTAGAAGCATAAGTGTATTCTCGGTTGTAACAAAACTTGGAATAGGGAACATTTCTACCTGACATTTCTGACAAAGAAAGCATACATTTATGCCTTGTCCCCAGAGCCG
>NZOA01000054.1:5000-15415 GCA_002695115.1 Planctomycetota bacterium | reverse complement strand
CCTGAAATCAACCACTGCATTCCGAACCCCAGGGCCTACTGGTGCCGCTTCTGTAAGGCGCACAATACCTTCGAGTATGATGGTGAGTATCATTTGTGTAAGGCCTGCCGCGGCGCCTGGGGTGTCCTGCCCGACACCGGGATGTTTAATCCCGGCGAAATGAAAGAGGCAAGGAAAGTGATTCTTGGTGGCGCTGGTTGTCTGATTGTAGTGGGCGGGGTTGCAGAACTATATGCCCCGGGCGCGGTGGGCCCGCTCCTTGCCTGCGCGGTCATAGGAGCTGTCCTGGGGTTGATTGTGTTGCTGGGTAGTTATTGGGTGAGGGAATTTTCCGCCTGGGCTTCAGCTCAAAGGAGGAAATCTCCCGAGGAGCTGAGACAGGAAGCCCTGGACCATCCTTTTCAGCCGGAATACGACAACAGCACGGCCTTTACCTACTGGGCCAAACAGTTCCTCAGCTCTGAAGAGGTGGAGCGGCTCCACGAAAAATATGGGGAGAGTGAGGACGGGCAAGAGCAAGCTCACCCGGCAGCGGACGAAATCCAGATCGTCATAACAAATATGGAAGATGATGAATAGCGCGGCAGTTTTTTGGACAGATTCATCCTGATGAGATTCCTCGTATTCATAGCCATCGGATTGATAGTCGGTTTTTTCCTGGCCAGGGCCCTCTACCTTGGTCCGAAGGATGATTCGGACGGCGATGAAGATGAATGAGAATGGTCAATCCGTGGTGATATCACGTATGACCTCTTTCACGCCGGCCTCGATGAGGACCTTCACGGGTTTTCCCACCAGTCTTGAGTTTCCGTAGTGAAGCAAGGTGTAGCTTCCAGGCGGCAGGCCCGGGAAGCGGTAGTTCCTGTCTTTGTCGGGCTCGGCCTGGCGCTGAAGTTTATTTCCCATCAGGAGCAGTCTATCTCTCCGCCCGCTGACCACTGGCGTCTTCAGCTTCCCCCTGAGCGAAGCTCCGCTCAGCAGGGTGACCTTCAGTGATGGCCTGGCCGTGTCCTCTTCCGCCAGGGAGAGGCTGAGCGGCTCGTGGGGAAGGTAGCCCGGGTGATCGAGGGTCAGGGTCCAGGACCCCGTTGCGAGACCCGAGATACGGACCATTCCTTTTTCATCTGTTTCGAAGACACCACGATGTGGAGTTGAACCGCTCTTCTCTCCGGGGATCTGCAGGTAAATCGAGATACGGCAATCTCCAACGGCGCGTCCTTCCTCGTCGTCGACGGCGAGCTCGATGGAGCGGCCCCGGGAAAGCTGCAGTGACAACTCGGTAGACAGTTTCTCTCCGCTGATGGTAAGGATCCGGATCATTGGCAGGTAGCCGTTTGCCGAGAGCAGGAACTCATATTTTCCCCTGGCAAGACCTCCGACGAAGAAGCGTCCGCCGGCTGAGACGAAAACCGTTTCCCGGGACCGGCCCGGTGTTCCGCCCGATTCTCCAAAGGGAACAATCGTGACGGAGAAATCTTCGAGAGGATCGTCCGTCGATTCATCTTTGACCTCGCCCTCCACCCAGCCATACCGCTCGAGAACAAAGTTGCTCTCAGCAGGAGGTGAGACGCTGTTCTCCGTCAACGGAAGATGGTCGGCCGCCTTGGCCGTGATCCTGTAGGGGCCGGGGCCCAGATTTCCCAGGCGGAAGTGCCCGAACTTATCGCTGAAGGTCTGTCGGCGGCTTCGCTTGAGATGGGTATTTCTCAGGTCCCTTGCCGAGATGGTTGCGCGCAGGGGCTCGCCCAGCTGGTTCATNACCTGTCCACTGACGATCCTCTCGGCGGTGAAGAAGATCTCGTGGCGCAGCTCCTTTCGCTCTCCAAGCCGCAGGGGCTCGCTCTGGTAGGGAGCGAAGCCGNCGCTGTCGCTTCGCAGCACGTATTCCCCCTCCGGCAGTCCGGACAGGCTGTACTTTCCGTTCGCATCGCTGAGGGTCGAGCGGTTGAGCTCCGCGAACTGACCCTCCTCGACCTGGAGAAGCATCAGCTTGATCCCGGCCAGCGAGAGGTCCTCAGNGGGCTGTCCCTGGTCGAAGCTGATCTTGCCGCTGATCGTTCCGCCCGCCAGCAGGGTGATGTCCAGTTCGGGCTGTTGCCGGGAGGGGTCCTTGATGATGAGCCTGGCCGGGACGCTGCCCNGGTAATCTTCATGCTCGACCCTGACCGTGCAGGCCTGGCCTTCGAGGGCTGAGTCGAGNCCGAGATTGAAGCGNCCCTTCGAGTCAGTCTNCGCGGNCGCCAGGACAAGATCGTTCTGCGAGTTCATTGTCAGCTCTACCCGCGCGGCAGCCACGGGAGCTCCCGTTTCATCCCTGGCGATTCCGGACAGCTTGCCGGCAAGCTTCATGCGCAGCACCCCATCGGCGTTTCCTGCATCGTTGCGGCGGATATTTCCCGGCAGCTTCATGGTCAGATAGCCTTCGGCCCGGGCGGTGAACTCCAGCTCTTCCCGGGGAATTCCACGCAGGCGGAACATCCCCTGCTCATCGCTGCGGGTCTCACGCACAGACTCGCCGTGGCGCCTCCTGAAGTCGTCCACGCTTCCATCGTTCCAGTCGACGATCGCTCCCTTCACAGGCTGCGAGGTTTCCGCATCGATGACGCGGCCGCTGATGAAGTCCGCTCGTGCCAGCTCGATGAGGATCTCCTCACCCGGCTCGACCTGGTCGATCCTGATGGGCATGAAATCACTCGATGCTCCAGCCAGGAGCTCGAAGACTCTCTTNCCGAGCCCGTCGAAGGCGAAAAGACCATCGTTGTCCGTTTTTCCCTTCAGGCTGATAGCTGTGTTAAGGCCAAATTCCGCGAAGACCCGGACCTCCAGCTCCGGCAGAGGGTTGCCGGCCCCATCTACCACCTTTCCGCTGATGGACATTCCAGGATCCACCACGACCTCGATCGGCGCTATTTCCGGCCTGACCCAGACCACGCCGTTGAGGACCTGCTCAACGATCCCGGGTCCCCTGGTCCGAAGGAACCAGTCACGCCGCGAGAGCCCCCGGATGGAGAAGTTTCCCTTGCTGTCGCTGGTGCCCCGGGCTTCCGCCGGCCGGTCTCCGTGCAGGGCGGCGGCGCGTGAGAATGGGTCTGCATCGGGTGTTGCGGCGGAGTGCAGAAGAAGCTCTACATTGGGAGCAGGGCGGCCATCGGGAAAGATTGTCCTTCCACGAAGCTCCAGGGCCTCGTCCATCCCGATGACGAGCTCTTTGATGCCGGCGGGGACTCGCGGCCGGGTGGTGACTCCGTAGCCGGGAGCCCGGATCAGCAGGTCGTTGACCTCCGGGGCTACCGGGGTGAGGCGGAAGGAACCGTCCCCGGTTGTCGTTGTCTTTGTGCCCGGATCGTTGAGCAGGGTGATGACGGCCCCGGCTATCGCCAGCCCGGCATCCGCCGTAACCACCCGCCCGGCAATGGCATTTCCGGGAGTCGTCTTCGCCGGATCGGGGAGGGCTGCCGGCTTCTCCTCCTCAACCGCTTCGCCCCTTGGAGTCTTCTTTTCTTCCTGGGCCTGGTTTTCGATGCGGGGAGTATCTTCCGGCCCCTCCCGGTCGACCTGGGCTTCACGCAGGAGGTGGTAGGCTGCGAAGCCGCAAATGATCAGCAGTATCATGCCGAGGCCCCGATATTTTTTCATTCCGTCGATCCCACTCCGTTGCTGAACGGCCGAGGCCTCGATGACAATCGCCATGTTGTCGATTCGCCCCGGCATCACATCGATTATTGGGGCTCCTCGATGTATTATCACCGAGCCTGTCCCAATATCTACCAACTACAAAATAGGAGTGCCGGATGAGACGCCGAAACGCGCTAGCCGCCCTATTTCTTCTCCTTATTTTACCGGGCTTCCAGACGCCTTCCTGGGCCTTGCCGGATGAATTAAAGCCTGTTGAGAAAGTCGCTCTCCAGCCACTGGTGGCGCAGGTCCGCAGGGTGAAGGAAGCTCTCAACTATATTGGCAGGCCTCTTTCGGCCGCGGAGTCCAGCTCTCTCGATGCCGCCTTCGAGAAGGGCGNAGAGGCGGCTGTTGCGGGAATCCAGGGNGTGCTGGCTCCCCATGTTCTCTTNGCGGTGCATATCAATCCCGAAAGCCGGGTGAAGGTCGCCCGNGGCCCGGCCGCGGCCGAGTGTATNCAGCAGGGCTGGCGGGCCTTCCTGGTGCGCGTTCACAACGAGGCCGGGGTGACGGCGGCTCTGAAGGTGGCGAGCCCCAATGCCAGGCCGCTCTANAAGCGCTCCACCAGNGCNGCNGATCCGAAGGTNAGCATCTCCCAGGGCCAGGTGGGGGACCGTTGGATGGATATCCAGACTTTTGATTCCCGCCCGCTCAACAAGACCCTCTCCGGACTGGGGCTCGAGTACAGGATTGTAGAGCTCTATTCGCGTGATGCCGGCAAGCGCGAGGCCAAGGTTGAATTNAACGTCGGCCAGGGAACCCAGGATCTCGGCTTCAGGAACGAGGTGAACATACTCTTCGATTGCATTCCCTCCACGGAGGTCGTTCTCGGTGTTCACGATTACGATGGCAANCCGTCCAGCGCGTCCTTTGTCATTCGTGATGAGCGCGGTCGTGTCTACCCCCACAATTCGCGCCGCCTCGAACCGGACTTCTTCTTCCATGCNCAGATCTACCGGCATCACGGCGAATCGGTCTACCTGCCGCCTGGAAAGTATTCCATCGAGTACGGACGGGGTCCGGAGTACTACCGCGACCGCAGGGAGATCACTGTTCCAGTGGGCCAGAAGACCTGCCGGGAGGACTTCAAGTTGCGCCGNTGGTTTCACGCCAAGAAGCTGGGTTGGTACAGCGGGGATCATCACNTACACGCCGCCGGTTGCGCCCACTACGAGAGTCCCAGCGAGGGGGTGACTCCGAAATCGATGATGCGTCACATTCTCGGNGAGGATCTGAATGTCGGTTGTGTTTTGAGCTGGGGGCCCTGCTGGTATTTCCAGAAGCAGTTNTTCGATGGCNGGGTCAGCGATCTGAGCAAGGGTGATTACCTGATGCGCTACGATGTCGAGGTCTCTGGTTTCCCGTCTTCGCATGCGGGACATCTCTGCCTGCTGAGGTTGAAGGAGGATGATTATCCCGGGACCACGAAGATCGAGGAGTGGCCGACCTGGGACCTGCCTGTCCTCGCCTGGGGCAAGANGCAGGGGGGNGTCGTGGGCTTNTCGCANAGCGGNTGGGGCCTGAATGTGAACACCGCGGAGCTTCCGAACTATGTCATCCCGCCCTTCAACAGCATTGGGGCGAACGAGTACATCGTCGATGTGGTTCACGGGGTGGTGGATTTCATCTCCACCGTCGATACTCCCNATGTCTGGGAGCTCAATATCTGGTACCACACCCTCAATTGCGGGTTCCGCACGAGGGTCAGCGGCGAGACTGATTTTCCATGCATCTACGGCGAGCGGGTCGGGCTCGGACGGGTCTATTGCAAGCTCGATGGTAAGCTCGATTTTGATCGTTTCTGCGAGGAACTCAAGAATGGGCGGTCCTACGTAGGCGATGGTCGCAGCCACCTGGTCGACTTCAAGGTTGGTTCGCTGGAGGTGGGTACCAGGGGAAGCGAGGTGCGTCTCGATAAGCCGGGCAAGGTCAGGATCAGCGCAGGGGTGGCGGCGCTGCTGGATGAGAAACCAAATCCGGACCTGCGAGGGCGCCCCTACAGNCAGAAGCCCTATTGGCATATTGAGCGGGCACGTCTTGGCGAGACCAGGAAGGTGCCTGTGGAGGTGGTGGTGAATGGCGAACCTGTCTTGCGCAAGGAGATCATCGCCGATGGTACGCTCCGGGATTTTTCCGCTGAGCTCGAGCTGAAGAAATCCAGCTGGGTCGCTCTTCGAATTCTCCCGAGCGCTCACACCAACCCGATCTTCGTTATCGTCGATGGTAAGCCGATCCGGGCCTCGGCGAAGAGCGCGAGGTGGTGCCTCGAATCGGTCGACCAGTGCTGGTCGCAGAAGAAGGGCAGGATTCGCAAGTCCGAGCTCGAGGTGGC
The DNA here is from genome assembly GCA_002695115.1 of Planctomycetota bacterium. Lineage (GTDB taxonomy): Bacteria > Planctomycetota > UBA8108 > UBA8108 > UBA8108 > UBA8108. Next base: position 9,408 of record NZOA01000054.1, on the reverse strand, counting down.
GGCGAAGGCCTACGAGGAAGCACGCCAGGCGTACCGTAAGATCCTCTCTGAGAGTAGCGATTGAGGGCTCGTTGATGATTGAAGTCGCCCAGCTGGATACCGACCCTGAGGCCTGCCCCTACCTTCCCGGCAGGGAGGCCCGCACGAGGTATCAGCTGGTCGCTGATTTACTGCCGGGGGAATACGACGAGAAGCTGGCGCAGGGATGGAGACGGTTCGGCAGCATATTGTTCAGTCCGCGCTGCAGTGATTGTTCGGAATGTCTCTCCATCAGGGTGCCCGTCGATCGTTTTCTTCCATCGCGGAGCCAGCGCAGGGTGCTGCGGAAAAACAGCGACCTGGACCTGGAGGTGGCGGCGCCGAGACTGGATGAGGAGAGATTGTCTCTCTACAGGCGGCATCATGCCGACCGCGAGGTCCGCCGGGGCTGGCCGTCAACCNAGATGGGATTNGAGGAGTATTACGAGACATTCTGTCTCAACGCGGTTCCCACCCTCGAGTTCGCCTACCGGCTCGATGACCGCCTGGTGGCGGTGGCCTATGTCGGAGCGGGAGAGGAATCTCTGAATTCGATCTACGCTTTCATGGACCCCGAACATGTCCGGCGGAGTCTCGGTGTTTTCGATGTGCTCTCGGAAATCGACGAGGCCCGCAGGCTCGGCAAGAGCTATCTCTACCTCGGCTATTACGTCAAGGNCTGCAAATCGATGGAGTACAAGGCGAACTACAGACCGCACGAAATCCTGGGCCGGGAGGGTTGGCAGGAGGCCTGAGCCTGTTTCCGAGGCGGCTCGATTTCATTCCAGGATCAGTGGCCGGGGGATTCCCGCTCGAGCTTCTCGGTGCCTTCCTCGATCACGTCTTCGAGCAGCTCCTGGAAAGCTTTCCTCTCGAGGCCGGGTTCTATGGCTGGCAGGAACTCGATGATCACCCGTCCCGGGGGCTTTCGCAGCGTGCGTCGCCCCCAGAAAGACCCCGTGTTCAGCGCTACGGGTATCGCCGGGACATCGCATCTCGAATAGATGGCTGCCGCGCCGGGATTGTACTTTCCCCTTGTCCGGGGCGGAGCGCGGGTTCCTTCCGGGAAGATGATCANCTGCTTGCCCTCCTCGAGAGCCTCCCCGGCGCGCTTGATGAGGTCTCTCAGNGANGNGGCGCCNCCNCCTCTCTTGATCGGTATGGCGCCGGATCTTCTGATCANGTATCCCAGCAGAGGAATCCGGGCCAGCTCCGCCTTCATGGAATAGACCGGCNTGGTGAGGAGGTCGAAAAAGAGCAGGGTCTCCAGGGTCGACTGGTGCTTGGAGACCACGATGCACGCNCCCTCGGGAATGTGCTGGCGTCCGCGAATTTCGATGGTGATTCCACAGAGCAGTCGCAGCAGCAGCGTGGNGCCCNTGCNCCAGGCTCGTCCGCACCAGATGATAATTCTGCGGGTGAANANACCCACGCTGCAGCCNAGCACGGCGAGGAATACTGTCCAGGCGAAGAAGAAGCACTCAAAGAGGAAGGATCGCAGGTAGATCATTCTGTCGGGCANCTGGAGCAGAGGCGGTACGTTTCTTCCGGATGGANGTTTCCATCCGGCTTGTTTCAAGGGACCGGGCGCCCTGGCCAGGCTGTTTAAAATCCGAAAATGAGGCGNGTGATATCGTTCCAGGTAACGTAGAGAGCCAGTGAAAGGAAGAGCACCAGGGCGACCTGCATCGAGGCGAATTGGATCTTCGTGCTCACCGGGGAGCCCTTCATTTTTTCAAGCAGCAGGAAGAAGAGATGCCCTCCGTCAAGGATAGGGATTGGCAGCAGGTTGAGGACGGCCAGGTTCATGCTGACCATTCCCATCCAGAACAGCAACTGGACCAGGCTTCCCTCCGCCACCCGCGAGAAGATGTGAATGATACCGACCGGGCCGGCGAGGTTCTTGGCTTCGACATCCCGTCGTATCAGGCTGCGCAGGGTCAGGAATACCTGCTCGACTGTGATGATGCTGCGCTTGATCCCGAGTTCGAAAGACTTGAGGATTCCGGCCTGGATTTCCACTGTCGCGCTCTTGAGGATGAAGCCCTTATTGGCGGGGGCGGGTGAGCTTGCCGTGACGGTCCCCTTGTGTGTATTCCCTTCCGGGTCGATCCAGCTGATCTCCAGGTCCTTCGTTGCTTGAGGATCCTGTTGCCTCTCGGCCTGGGCCATGATGCTCGATGATAGATCGGAAAAACTGAAGATCTCTTTCCCGTTGACCTGGAGGATCTTCGAGCCGGCGGTGATGCCTGCCTTGTCCGCGGGGCCATTCGGGGTCACCATCGAGATGGTGGGAAATGTATGCCAGGTGAGATCGGCATTCTCCTCGAGTTCGCTCCCGGCAAGTTGAACCTGGAGCTCCTTGTCGTCTCTGCTGACGGTGAGCAGATGCCCGGCCCGGTTGTTCTCGGCGAGGAAAACGACCAGGTCGTTCAATTCGTAGACAGGTTCTTTTCCGATTCTGAGGACCCGGTCGCCTTTCCTCAGGCCCGCCTTGTGGAGTGGGCTGGTCTCTTTGATGTCGCCTACCCCCAGGTCTCTGCCCGCCCATTGGATCTCTGAGTTGAGCAGAAGGCTGAGCAGATTGCCGCCGCTGATCCCGGCATCCACCTCTTTTCCCTGTCGCAGGATCTTCAGGGGCAGGGAGTCTTTCCCGTAGTGCTTTGAGAGCAGCTCCCATTGCATACTGTGGACCCGCTCTCCATCGATGGAGAGCAGCCGGTCATCGACCTTGAAAACGGCCTCTGCGCTGGAGCCCCCGGCGATGTTTTTGACATAGGTCCCGCCCCCTGCCGCGACACCAATCCTCGGTACAGGAGGAGCTTCAGGTCCCTCGCTCGGCTCGAGCCTGAGCTCAAGGGGTTTTTGTTCTCCCTCCCGTTCGATCACCAGGTCTACAGGTTCTCCGGGAAAGAGCTGCATATGATGGAGGAGGACGTTCATCAGCCTCTGGCTTGCCAGGTTCGGGAGCTTGATTCCGCCAAGGGTGGCGCCGATGATCCGGTCTCCTTCTTTCAACCCGGCTTTTTGAGCCGCTGTATTTTCCGGAGGTTCACCCGCCAGGGTGCTCTCGGCGGAAACCTGCTCAAGTCCGATCGTGCTCATGCCTCGGACGGCATTCCAGGTCCTTGGAACCGCGAAGTCGAGAACCTCGGGGGCTCCGCCGGGATCCTGTGGTGGGCGCTCGACCTTGACGTCTACCGTCATGCCTCGCTCGCCAAGGGCGATGCCGAGCAGGACCTCGGTGTATTCCGTGACGGGTTCTCCATCAACCATGAGGATCTTGTCACCAGCCCTCAGCCCCGCTTCCCAGGCAGGCATCCCCTGGATCGTTCCGCCGATTGTCGGCGCCGGGAACTCGACTCCGGCGGAGAAGGCTAGGATGAAGAAGAAGAAACCGGAGATGATGTTCATCACGACCCCGGCGACGAAGACCAGCGCCCGCGCGCCGGCTGACTTGTTCTGCAGCCCGTCAGGGCAGGAGTCCTCTTCGTCATCGGGATTCTCGCCGGTCATCTTGACGTAGCCGCCGAAGGGGACGAGGCCGATGAGGTATTCGGTCTGATCGCTCTCCTCATCCGCATCGGCAGCCTTCGAGCCTCCGATTGGGATGTGAATCAGTCCGAAGAAGAATTCTATGAATTGTCCCGGCTTGAAAGAGATCAGGCGCGCCTTGTAGGGATCGAACCCCAGCGCGAAGCGTTCTACGGGAACACCCACGAGCTTCGCGGCCATGAAATGTCCCAGCTCGTGGAGGAAGATGATTATTCCTATGGCGAGGAATGCGTAGATTACGGTCATAGGTCAGCCGGCAGTCTCATTTCCAGTTTTGTTGGAAGCCTCGGGCTACTCTGCCCATACCTGTTGGTTGGCTCTCTTCCTCTTCTTCGCCAGATTCAGGCGCTTTCTTTGCACTCAAGCCGGAGTATTTTTTCCGTTTCCTGGCGCGCCCATTCATCGGCGGAAAATATGCTCTCGAGGTCAGGATTATCCACGACATTGTGCTGTTTGAGACAGGTCTCTACCACCTTGAGGATACCGAGGAAAGGTATTTCTTCCTTCAGGAAAGAAGAGACGGCGATCTCGTTGGATGCGTTGAAGACCGTGGCGGCAGTTCCGCCCTGCTCGAGAACCTCGTAGGCGAGGCGCAGGGCGGGGAATCGCGCCGTATCCGGGGACTCGAAGGTCAACTGTCCGAGCTCGGCAAGATTGACCTGCTCTACCGGCAGGGGCAGCCTTCGGGGGTAGGTCAGGGCGTATTGGATCGGCACTCGCATATCCGGCGGACCTAGCTGGCAGATGGTTGAACCGTCCCGGTATTCAACCAGTGAATGGATGATGGACTGGGGGTGGACGACCACCTCGATCTGTTCCGGGGGAAGGTCAAAGA
>NZOA01000053.1 GCA_002695115.1 Planctomycetota bacterium | reverse complement strand
GTGCGCCCTGGGGTGCACCTGGATCCCGCCGTAGCCGGCCGCGCCGCCGCGCCAGCCGAGCGTCTCGTAGTAGGTGTACATCGCCTCGCCGCCCTTGGGCACGCGCACCTCGTTGATGAGGATGTCTCCATCGAAGTTGTCGTCAAAGACCATGTGCGAGGAGGGGGCGGCGTTCTCCCCCCCCGGGGCGGGGCAGCACAGTAGCAAAACGCAGATCATGGTGATGTTTTTCATGACCCGTTCGAGTGTAGGTTTGCCCCCATTCCCTGTCAAGAGGGGTAGGGGAGCCGGGCTCCAGAAGGTCAGGGGTTCTAACCCNCTCCATTCTTTTCTACACTGTCGGTATGAGATGGGTCACCGTTTTCTCCTTGTTGTTGTTGACTGTGAGTGCTGCCGGGTCCGAGCCCTATGGCTTTGGCAGGATTCTAACCCTGGGGCGGCATGACAAGCTGACTCATCATGAGTCACTCCAGGTGCTCACAGCCGATACCGTGGGCTTTGTCTTTTACCAGCAGGGGAGGAAACTGTCCGGCCGCCTCGACGATCCGGCCGGCTTTACGATCCTCGAGAACGGGCGCAAGCTCAAAGGCCACAAGGTGCTGGGGCGCTTCGTCAAGCTGCACCATATGGGACATGTGCCGAAGCCTTACCTTCCGGCTACGCTCGCCGGGGTGATCTACGTGAAGCTGCAGGAACCCATGACGGAGGGCAGAACCTATACCTTCAGGTCGAAGGGAATCGGTGGCGGTGCGGGCGAGGTTACCTTGAGGTGGTCTGCGAAAACTGTCCTGTCTGAGGCGATCAAGGTAAACCAGGTCGGCTACCTGCCGGATTCGAAGATTCGCCTGGCCTACGCCGGTAAGTGGCTTGGCACCGCCGGAGCTCTCGAGCTCGAGCCGGCGGTCTTCTCGCTCATCGACCTCGAGACCGGCAAGACGGCCTTCACGGGCAAGGCGAAGCTGCGTCACCGGGCGGGACAGAAGAGCGAGGGCGCCTATAAGCAGGATTTCTCCGGCGAGAATGTCTACGGGCTCGATTTTTCGGGTCTTCGCAAGCCGGGTTCCTATTGCATCAGCATCCCCGGGGTCGGCCGCTCCTATTCTTTTCGCATTGGCGCGGACGTGATGGCGGAGCCTCTCTTCAGCAGCATCCGTGTCCTCTACCATGCGCGCTGCGGGATCGCGCTGGAGAAGAAACACACCCCCTGGACCCGCAATGAGTGCCGAAAACATATCAAGATAGGCATCTATCCCGAATACGGCAGGCCGCTTGATTTCAAGTCGATCGCCGAATTCATCAGGAAGGGCAAGGCGGACGGGACGCTGAGGTACAGGACGGTGCGGGGAGGCTACCACGATGCGGCCGACTACGACCGCAGGCCGATCCATATTCCCATCGCCCGCGAGCTCTGCCGGGTCTATGAGATGAACCCGGAGGCCTTCATCGATCGGCAGTTCATGATCCCGGAGTCCGGCAACGGCCTGCCGGACATCCTCGACGAGGCGGCCTTCCTGCTGAGCTATTACCTCGACACCCAGTGGCCCGATGGCGGGATTTCAGGGGGCAGCGAGGGTACCGGGCATCCTTTCACCGATGTGCATCCCGACAATGCCTGGCGCAGCAATACCGACAATGAGAGCGTCGANTACATCATGCGCCCGGTGAGCGGCTACAGCTGTTTCTCCTTCGCCGCTTCCGCCGCCTGCCTGGGGCGGGTCCTCGGGGAGTTCCCGAAGGCAAAAGAGCGGGGCCGGAAGCTGGTTGAGGCGGCGAAGCGGGCCTTTGACTGCGGTATGAAGAAATTCCCGCCGAAGAAGCTCGCAGAGGAGATGACAGTCGCCGAAGCGGCCGCCGAGCTTCTNCGCTCTACCGGTGATGCGCGCTATGGCGAAGCCATCGACAAGCTGCCGACCATCAAGACCGCCAGGATCGATTACCTCAGCAACATCAGCCTCGCCTATACCTTCAATACGCTGCCGGCCGATCTGTCCGGTCTTGACAGGAGCTTCCAGCTGAAGCTGAAGAAGGGCTGCATCGACAGTGTGGGCTGGGCGTTGAACGCCTTCACCCTGAAGAAGGGCTACATCCATTTCAAGCATCCCTGGGCCCCGGTCGGGGGCGGGACCGCCTCCACGGCGCAGGCCTGGTGGATGGCGTTGATGTGGAAGATGACCGGCGACAGGAAATACTACGATGTGCTCTGCGCCAGCGCGGATGCCGCCCTCGGCGCCAATCCCATGGGGCAGGTGCAGTGTTCCGGGCTGGGGCAGCGGCATGTCCTCCATCCGGAGTATCTCGAATCGATGAACGACGACCTGGAGGAGTACCTGCCTGGAATCTGGGTCTACGGCCCGGGAAGGGGCAAGAGCTGGATCACCGGCATCTATCCGCCGATGCCGGCGGTGGATAGGATTCCGCCTCTCTACTCCTTCTACGATGTGGACCAGTGGCCGGGGCAGACGGAGTTCACCGTCAGCGAAACCATCACCCCCGCGGTGGTGATCTTCGGCGCGCTGGCTCCGAAAAACCCGCGGCCTTACACGGGGCCGCTTCCCGAACCACGCTGAGGTCGCTTCGTGCCCGGCCTTATTTCTTCTTCGCCTTGAAGGTGAAGCCGGCCCGGGCGGCNCCCGTGGCGTCGACGGTGATCTCGGCATCCTGTTCGCCGAATTCTTCGTGCCAGGCGGTGAGGGTGTACTTGCCGGCNGGGAGGCCCTTGATGCTGTACTCGCCCTTCGCGCTAGTCACCGCGAAGTAGGGGTGGTCCATGACGAAGATGTAGGCCTTCATCCAGGGGTGGAAATCGCACTGGATCATGATCTCGTTTTCTTTTCTTCTGAAGGTCTTCTTGCGGTCCGGGGTCTTCGGCGGCTGGGCGATGTTGAAGGGCCTGTTGCGCATGGAATAGGAGCGGACGTTGTGGATCAGCGGGTCGCTGTTCTTCATCAGGAAGTCCTGNCCGACCNGGANNCCCNGCACCCGGGGCTCGAACATGCAGCCNGCCTGGTTCATGAGAGCCGGCTTTTTCGGCAGGGGATAGGTCTTCTTCTCGAGGCCTTCGCTCACGTAGACGAAGACGTTGGCTATTTCGCCTTTTTTGCTGACCACCCGGTTCCGGTCGAGCAGGCCGTTTTTGTGGAGCTTCCTGCAGCTGCTCGGCTTGCCGCCCTTTTCGGTCATCCGAATTGAGCGGGGTCTCGGCTGGGGCCCATCAAACTTCACGACACCGGCGACAGCGGGGCTGTCCTTGGCGNCGATGGCCTGCTGTCTGNTGAGCGCCAGCAGGCAGCCCAGCAGGAGGGCGGCGGTAGCCGCCGGCCACTTGATTCGATTCCAGCGCATTTGTTTTTTCTCTCCGTTGAGGTTATTGATCCTCGAGGTCTCCGGTCGTATCGAGCACCGTGGCCTCCAGGATCAGATCGCGAAATTTGTCGTCGGGAACATCGATGAGCAGGTTCAGGTAGGCCACCAGCCCAGGCACATCCGCCTCGTCCAGGCGCATGATCGAGTAGGCGTCATCGATTTCATCCGCCTCGCCGGCCTGTTTCTGGCGGCTGGCGGNGATCTTGGCAAGGATGACCTTGCGGAGGTCTTTCTTTCCCATTTTGAGATTTCTCAGGGAAGGCGTAGCTGTTGGCTTGCCGCCGTTTTTGACGACATGGGCTTTTGAATCGGCGAATTCCGCCGGGCTGTGACAGGCGGCGCAATTGCCGACCTGCTTCTTCCCCTCGTAGCGGAAGAAGGTCTTGAAGGCGAGGTAGGAATTCCTGTCCATGCCCGCCGGGAGCTTCAGGAGCACCCTGCCTTCCTGGTTCGCCAGGCGGCCGAAGATGCGCCCGGCGATGTCTTCNGGGGTCTCGCCCTCCTCGGGCTTTTCGGGGATCCGGTTGACGTAGACAAAGGCATCGTAGATAGCACGCTTGGTGCTTACCAGGCGATGGACCTTCGGTTTCGTCTCGGGTGTACAGGCCGAGAGCGACAGCAGGGCGATGCCGAGCAGAATTCGCTGAGTCATCTCGAGACTTCCCCGGGTTCTACTTGCGTGCTGTCTTGAGCTCGCCGTCTTTGAGCTCGAGCTTGATGATGGAGCCGTAGCCGCGCTCGGTATGGCGCGCCGGACCGTTCGAATTGCAGGTCCAGATGTTGCCCTCCTCGTCAAACTCGATCTCGCGCGTATAGGTCACTCGCGAGGGCATCCTGAAGTGAACCATCTTCTCGGTTTTCGGATCGAAGCGGATGAGCGAGTCGCTGTTGGTCCCGCAGATCCAGACATAGCCCTTCGGATCGATGTTCAGCGCGTAGGGAGTCTGGTTCTCGGCGTTGGGGAGGTCGTAGATCTTCCACTTCTCGGTCCTGGGGTCAAATTTCCCAAAGTCGCCCGTGCCGAAGAACGGCACCCAGACGATGCCCTCCTGGTCGATATGCAGGCGCCTGGGGCCGCGGCGGGGAGGATTCCATTCCTTGATGTCGCCATCCGGAGTTCGCGGGTCGATTCTGCCGATCCGGTTGCCGTTGAGCTTGGAGTACCAGATGGTTCCGTCAACCGGTGAGAAGTCGATGCCGTAGGGCGTGATGCCGCGCGACTCGCCTTTTCCCGCGCCGACAGCCTGGTTCTTTTTCAAGAGGTGGTATTCTTTCACCTTGTGGGTCCTGGGGTGGATCGAGAAGCAGGAGTTCCGCCCCGCATCGGTGTACCAGATCAGGCCCTCGGGATCCTTGGGGTTGATCCGCAGGGTGTGGGGGTAGGAGCCTCTCTTCTGGTGAGATTCGGCACTCGAAACGATGGTGAATTCCTTCGTCTTGAGATCGAACCTGCCCATCTCGCCGGATTTGCACAGGGTGACCCACATGCTGCCGTCATTGGCCAACTCGATCGAGTGNGGTCCCCTGTACTTTCCGGGGAAGCGGTAGACCTCGCGCTTGCCGTTCTTCGGATCCAGGCTTACCACTGCGTTGAGCGCCATGTCGACCGCGTAGACCAGGCCGTCAGGTCCGAGCTCGAGATCATGGACCATGACCTTGAACTTGTTTCCCATGTCCCATTCGGTGATCCGCGCCCTGGTCTCGAGACCCCTGGGGGCCGGAGGCGGAACGAAGGCGGGCCACTTCGCCACGGCCTTCTCGGAGTAGGTGTCAACGAGCCGCTTGACGAGGGTCTTCTGGGTGTGCCGGTACAGGCCGCCAAAACCATCCATACGGCGGATCATCGTATCCCAGTCGACCGGCAGCTCCGGGCTTCTCCAGCCCTTGGAGCCGGTCTGGTGACAGTAGGAACACATCATCTTGTAGTTTTCCTTGTCCTTCTTGCTCGTCCACTTGAGCATGTCGAAGCCGCTGTCAGCGGTGCGCTGGTCCTCGAGGTCTTCGCCCGTGGCGGNCTTCATGGAGAAGGAGAGGTTGCTCTCGCCGACCTTTACATCTCTTTTTACCGCATCGAGCTGGCCCATAAGCCGGGCGCGTACCTTGTAGTATTTCTCGTAGAACAGCCCTCCGATCGAGAAGGANCCGTCGGCCTGGCTGAAGACGGAGACGCTCTTTCGCTTGCCGGATTCCACGGTGAAGGCCGAGATCATCACGCCNTCCATCGCNTTGCCGGCGGAGTCGAGGACCTTGCCGCTGATCGTATCCGCGCTCACGCTGCCGGCGCTGATGCAAAGCGCCAGGGCCATTACGGCGATTCGTACTCTCGGGGTCATCAGGAGTTCCTCCATGTGGNATTTCAGGATCGTATCGTTTGGTNTACCGGNTGGTATCAGCAGGAGCAACGGCCCACTGGACATCTTTTTCCGGGATTTTTCCCGGAGAATTGTCGCCTTTACAGGAGCAATATTAAATTGCTCGCGATCCATCAGCGAAGCGGGAATTTGTTGGTTCTTGTCGAATGTGTGGATCTGCAGGATTTCGTGCGAAAGCCCTNCNTAAAAGTTAAACTCTGTTGAGANCTTTTCCAGCGGAAACAGAGGTCAGAAGCCGGATATGCCGAAGACGATCTTCATCGTTTTTTCATTCTTAGCGCCCTGGCTGGGGCTTGCTCCCATTGCCGCGGCCGAGGGGGAGGCTTTCGCCAAGATTCTTCAGCCCGCCTTTGTGAAAAGCTGTGTCAAGTGCCACGGCAAGGGTCCCAAGGTGAAGGGGAAGGTGAACCTGCTTGAGCTGAAGAGCGCCGAGGACCTGGCGAAGAAGCCCGAACTGCTGGAAAAGATCATCGAGGCGCTTGCTTCCGAAGAGATGCCGCCTGAGAAGGAACCCGCGTTGGCGGCCGAAACCCGCCAGGGGATGGTGGCGGAGCTGAAGGAGATCCTGCGCCGAGCGGTTGATTCGCAAAAATCCGTGGTGCGTACACCCATTCGCCGCATGAACCGCTTCCAGTACAACAACGCCGTGAAGGACCTGTTTCAGCTCAAGGTCGAGGTCTTTCCCCTGCCGGAAAAAATGATGCGCGACCACGGCTACTTCAAGCCCGAGACGGGCAAGATGGAGCCGAAGGTCAGGGTGGGGAGCCGTCCGCTGGGCAAGTCGCAGCTCATCGAGCCCCGGCTCGCCGGGGTGGCGCCCTTTCCGCAGGACCTCCGCGCCGAGCACGGCTTCGACAACCGAGGCGACCACCTCTCGCTCTCCCCGCTCCTGATGGAATCCTTTCTCAAGCTCAGCCGGTCGATCGTCAACAGCCCCGACTTCAACGCGAAGCGCTGCGGCATCTGGAAATCTTTTTTCGTCGAGCCGAAGAAGGCTCCCCGCGCGGCCGTGAAGGTACGGCTCCACGGCTTCCTGGGCAGGGCCTTTCGCCGGCCGGTGGATGACTCGACCCTCAAGCGCTACACCGCCTATGTACACACGCGGCTGGACGCGGGGAGGCGGTTTACCGCCGCTATGAGGGACGTGGCAGCCGGGGTGATCTGTTCGCCCCGATTTCTCTATCTCCGGGAGCGCGGGGACAAGGGGGGAGATGATTACGACCTGGCATCGAGGCTCTCCTTTTTTCTCTGGGGCAGTATTCCTGACAAGCCCCTGCTCGATCTCGCCGAGGCAGGAAAGCTTCGCCAGCCCGAGATCCTGGGCCGGCAGGTGGCCCGCCTGCTCAAGGATCGCAAGCTCAAGCGTTTCTGCGACAGCTTCCCCTCCCAATGNCTGCAGCTCGACAGGATTATTTCCGTCATTCCAGAGCGAGCAGACAACCAGGACTTTTTCTTCGGACCCTACCGCGCCAGCATGCACATGATGCTCGAGCCGCTGCTGCTCTTTGAGACGGTGCTGATCGAGGACCACCCCATCACCCAGTTTCTCGACTCAAACTTCAGCTACCGCAGTGACCTGCTGGAGAAATGGTACCAGGGAGGGAAGGCCGGCGGTCCGCCCACCGCCATTCCCTTCAAGCGGGTGCCGGTGACCGACCGCCGCCAGGGTGGTGTCATCACCAATGCCGCGGTTATGACCATGACCTCCAGCTCGACTCGTACCAAGCCGATCACCCGCGGAGCCTGGCTCGCCACGGTTATCTTCAACAATCCTCCCGAACCTCCTCCCGCGGATGTTCCTGAGCTGTCGGAAAAGCCCACGAAGAAGGATGAAAATCTGACCATTCGCGAACGCCTGGCGGCGCATCGTGAGCGTCCTGACTGTGCCGGCTGTCACGTCAAGATCGACCCGCTCGGATTCGCCCTGGAGAATTACGGCCCCACCGGGCTCTGGCGGGACAAGTATTCCAACGGCCGAGAGGTGGAGCCCGGGGGCGTCCTTTTCAGGAAATACGAGTTCAAGAACATCATCGAGTTCAAGGANGCGCTCCTGGCTGAAAAGGACCGTTTTACGCGGGCCTTTGCCGGTCACCTGCTCTCCTTTGCGCTTGGCCGTGGTCTNGTAGCCGCTGATTCGCCCGCTCTTGACCGGATCGCAGCGGCAACCATTGAAAAGGGCTACCGGATGAAGGCGCTGGTTCGCGAGATTGCCCTGAGCGAACCTTTCCTGCAGAATAGTCTGAGGAAAGCGGCTGACTGATATGACCGATATCTCGAGACGATCTTTTCTGCGGGGGGCCGCCGGGGCTACCCTGGCCCTTCCCTGGCTGGAGGCGCCGGCCGCGGCCCTGGGAANNCTGGCGAAATCTCCCGCGAAGAGGATGGCGATATTCTATGTCCCCATCGGCGTTGTTCGCCGGGCGTTCTTCCCNGGTGAAAAGGAAGCCACCCTGCCGAAGTTTGTCGGCTTCAACGAAAAGAACCGCATCAAGGGCATCAAGTACCCGGTCGGCTTCAGCCCGATCCAGTGGACGCCGACGCTGGGGCCGCTCAAAGAACTCCAGGAGCACATTACCTTTATCACCGGGCTCGATCGTACCTTCCAGAGTGGGACGGATGTTCACGCTCAATGCGCCTCCTGTTTCATCAGCAGCGCGGCTCCTTTTACGATCAAGACCTCCGCCTGGCCGCTTGACCGGACGCTTGACCATCTTGTGGCCGACGAGGTGGGGAAAGACGCTCCCTTCAGGACCCTCGAGTTCAGCTGTAACAGCCACAAGGACAATAAGGAGTCCATCTACTTCGACAACATCTCCTGGTACGGCACCGGGCATGTCGCTCCCTCGATGCGAAATCCGCGCGCGGCCTACCGGCGCATGTTTCAGACCAGCGGCAACAGCCAGCTTCGAAACATCACAGATCTCGTGCTCTCCGATGCCCGCAGCTTCCAGCGGGAGCTCAGCAGCTCCGACCGACACAAGTTCACCGAGTACTTTGACTCCATCCGCGCCATCGAGGAGAGGATGGTCAAGCTCGAAAAGATGAGGGCCGAGCTGAAGAAGACTCCGCTCGACGAGCCGGCTGAGGCCTACCTGCCCAGGGGGGAATACATCCGCCTGACGGGAGACCTCATGGTCGCGGCGCTGCAGACCGGCCTGACCCGTGTGGCCACCATGATGATCGGCCCCGAGCGATGGGATACTCCATACAAATACGAGAGCCTCTTTGACAAGCCCCGCAACCATCACCAGATGTCCCACAACCAGTCGAAGTTCGTTGAGGACCTCGAGAAGGTCGANCGNTTCCACATGGAGCAGTTCGCCTATCTNATCCGGAAGATGTCGGCACTCAAGGAATCCAATGGCACCACCCTGCTCGACAATACCATCCTGACCTACGGCTCGGGGCTTGGCGATGGAGCCACGCATCAGTACACCAAGCTACCGATCGTGGTCGCGGGCGGGGGCGGGGCCGGGATCCGGCCGAGCGGGAAGCATCTCAACTGCTCTGATGGGACTCCGCTTGCCAATCTCTGGCTTACCCAGGCGCGGGCCATGGGCCTGGAATTGCCGCGCTTCGCCGACAGCTCAGGGGCGATCTCCCAGCTGCTCGTCTGAGCTACTCGGTCTTCAGCGACACCCGGGTATAGGGACTCGACAGGTAGGACGAGCGTTTCTCGGAGCCATACCGGATGGTCTTTCGATGGTTGCTGAAGAAGTCGATCCGGGATGCTGCAGGGGAAAGCTGGATCTCAGCTGTCCAGGTATTTTTCGCGGCGTCGAACTTCATNTTCTTCCACTGGTCATCGGGGAAGGTGTCAGTGATGTAGGCGGCGCTCCCATCCGGGCCGCGGTCGTACATCCACCAGATGCGGCCACTCTCTGCGCGGGAGCCCGGCTCAAAGGTGACGGTCACCGAGAGGCGTTTTCCCTTCACGCTGGTTCTGACAGATGGAGGTTCCAGGAAAGAGTCCTTACCACCGAAAAAGTGATCCAGGAGGAAAGCCGTCTTGTTTTCTTCGTCTTTTTCCCGCGCCGGGTGTTTTTCCCTGATGCCGTGGCCGGAGTTGGCCCTCAGGTAGAGGGGAATATGAGGATGATGTTTTCCGCCCCAGGCGATGTCAAAGGCGACGAAATCGTGTGTTCCAGGCTGGAAGAAGAGGTCGACCTTGCGGGCCTTGAGCGTATCGAGATTGCGGGAGATGAATACCTGGTCGGCCATGCGGGCCGCGATCCGCTCGAGATCCTCCCACTTGTTTCCCGCGGCCAGGGCCTCATCGTTGTAGACGGGTCCGTAGGTACCGCCGAGGAAGCCGTGCCTGAGCAGGCGACTGGTTCGCAGCCGGGGATCTTTCTTTTTGAGCTTCTGGACATAGCCCTCGTTGAACTTTCGCAGCTTATCCCAGGCCTTGCGGTCGCAGAGCCTAAGAGGTGAATCCCAGATGGGCGAGACGCCGGCGTGCACGGCGGTCATGCGTTTGTCGTGAATGATCGCGACCGAGGGAGAGGCTCCGTTCTTGGAAGATCCTGAGAGGGCTACCTTGCCGGTCTCGAAATGTTCTTTTTCCGCGTAGGCGGCGGTCACCGCGCGCATCAGGGCGGCGGGCCAGCCCCAGTACTGGATGGAATACCTGGGGTTCAGTGTCTCGGAGAATTTCCTGCGCGCCGCGTCGCCAAGCTCTCCCTGCCCCGATTGCCCCAGGACCTGCACCATGGTATAGACCAGGCCCACCCCGCCCTCGAGGAGGTCTTTCTCGACACCCCTCGGCTGCGCATCCCGCTCGATTCGCGACTGCTGGTGTCCGCCGGTGAGATGGAAGCCCTTCGCCTTGCGTCCGGCCGGGACGATCATGCGCACCGGCACGCGGTATTCTTTTCCCGGCAACAACTCACCGACCCGGATGGTGATCAGCTTTTGGCGCGTGGGGACGGAGCCCTTTACCAGGTGCCAGTCTTTCAGCACCCTCGCTTTGAGGGTGCCGGCATCGAGCATCTCCTGCATGTTGAGCAGGGGTTCTTCCGCCTGGATGGCTACATGACCGGCGAGAGCGCAGAGGGACAGCAGGAAGATGGGGAGCAGCAGTTTCAATTTTATTGTTCTTCCGGTTTCTGAGTTTCAGGTAGCGTGGGTGGGGGGGAATAGCGCCACACCAGGTCTCCCTGGCTCTCGCGCGTTCCACCCCAATTATCGAGGACGACCTTTCCGCCGTCATCTTCCTGGTTCCAGCCGACTCCATGCAGTTGGTAGCGATCTCCAGGCCCGGTTCCGGGAGTGACGCTGTAGAGGTAGGGCTTGCCCGAGTAGGGATCGTTTGGCAGGCTCTCTTCGAGTTCGGCCAGCTTCCCCGGGTATTTGCCTTTTTTGAGTTTGTGACGCTCCAGCATACAGGCGATGAGCGCGTGATCGACGACACTCTGGCCGGAGCCGAACTGGCGGACCAGGGGGCCGATGGACAGCACAATCAGGCTCGACATTATATGGTCGGGCTTCGTCTTGTTTTCTTCAATGTACTTCAATTGCTCAGCCGCTACGCCCGGTTTGATAGTGCGCGTTTTGGTATCGATGATGCGCCGGTTAAATTTCATATAGCTCTCGTTGAAACGAAGCTGGTTTCGGTCAAGCCACCCGGCCGGGTCGCTCCTGGGCCAGTGCTCGGCAAGGTCAACCAGCGCCTGGGCCTTTTCGTAGCCGGCATCTTTTTTGACCTGATCGATGAACTGGTTGGCCATATCACGCTCGCAGCGCAGGGCCAGGTGGCAGCTCTCAATCAGGTCGATCCCGGCGAGGTGTTTTCCCAGTGCAGCCAGCTGTCCGGCGGTCCATTTCCGCGCGGCGAAACCCTCCCAGATAGCCTGCAGGATCATCTCGAGGTTGGAAATACGCACCAGCTGGGAAATGGCCAGGGGTTCATCGGCCAGGCATTCAGCGAGAAAGAGTCCCATCTCGACATCCGCGAAGGCTGCCTCCAGGTTGCCGGCGTGAAGCCGGGCTACCGCACGCAGGGTGAAGCATCGCGTGAGGTTCCTGAGCACCAGGAGATGGGGCATAGCGGCCGCCAGGTGCGCTTCGTATTTCAGGTCAAACCGGCAGAGCGGTCTCTCCCGCGCGGCCCGGGTGAGCTCGGCCATGTCGTCAGCGAATATCCCGAGGGCCTGCAGGACGTCCTCGGCAGGCTTGCCGGGTTTCTCCGGGTGAGGCCAGAACCCGTTCTCCCGGAAAATTTTCTGGAAGGCGGCGAGCTCGACGCGCCGGCCGCTGGGCCAGCGTATGATGGCGGGAAGGTCTTCGTCGATTACCAGCAGACCTTCGGCCTGTTCGTGTTTTTCCGGGTCAGCGGGTTTCGAGTCGGTCAGCTCGCTGTTCCACTCGTAGTCAAACAGGGGTTTCAACAGCGGCGTGTGAGCGAAGTTCTTTTCCGATGGAATCGGCGCGGGAACCATCGCGCGATAATCAAATTTCTCTCCCCTGGCTTCCCATTCCCTGCGAAACGAGCCCCAGGTTTTTTTCGGAGGACCGCATCCCTCGAGGAGGAAGCACAAGCCGGTCAGGGTCGCCAGGAGCAGGAGAGTGTTAGTCAGTTTTCGCATTCGCGTTCGCTCAAATGAAGGTCTTGACGATGGATGAGGCACGATTCATCAATTGTGTAACACCTATTTTTCTTCGGGTTCCTGGATTTTCGGGAGCGTGGGGACAGGTGAATACCTCCAGACGAGGTCGCCCTTCTTGGTTTCTATATATCCATCATCATGGAGGAAAATCCTGCCGCCGTTATCCTCCTGGTTCCGGCCGACGCCATAGAGCTGGTAGCGTTCTCCAGGTTCGGGTCCGGGGGCGACGCTGTAGAGGTAGGGTTCGCCCGAGTAGGGATCGGTTGGCAGGGGAGATTCGAGCTCGGCCAGTTTAGATGGGTAGTTTCCCTTCCGCAGCCTGTGAAGCTCCAGGAGACAGGCGATCCTGGCCAGGTCGGCCTCCGTCTGGCTGTCTCCAAACGGAGGCGTAACGGAGGAGAGCTCGAGAACGGCAAGGAGGGCAAATTGGTTGTAAGGATGTTTGCGACTCATTTCAGCGATAAATTTTGTCTGTTCAACCGCAACGCTCAGCTTGATGGTGCGCGTCTCGAGATCGATGATTCGGCGGTGGAAGCGCATATAGTGTTCGTTATATCGGAGCTGGTTCTGATCAAACCAGCCTGTAGGTTGCCACCAGCTCCTGTCCACCATGGCGCGGTTGAATTCCCCGAAAGCGGCTTTCTTACGGATTTTTTCGAGCTCCCCATTGAACATATCCCGTTCCCCCAGCTGCGACCGGTGAAAGCCCCCCAGCAGGTCAATGCCGGCCAGCCGCTTTTCGATCGTGGCCAACTGGTCGGCATTCCACTTTTGAATGGCAAGTCCTTCCCAGACTGCCTGCAGGACTACAGGCAGGGAGCTGGCCCGCGTCAGCTGCGAGTGCAGCATGGGTTCGATTGACATGCAGTCGGTGAGGAAAAAGCCCATCTCGACATCGGAAAAGGCGGCCTCGATATCGTCAGTGGCCAAATGAGCGAGCGCCCGGAGGGTATAGCACAATATGGCGTTACGAAGTACATACCGGTGAGGCGTAGGAGCTGACAGGAGCGCTTCGTATTTTATGTCGAACCGGCAGAGGGGTCTCTCTTTCGCGGCCCGGGTGAGCTCGGCCATTTCGTCAGCGAATACCCCGAGGGCCTGAAGGATGTCCTCAGCAGGTCTTCCGGGTTTGGCAGGGTGTGGCCAGACCCGGGGGGGGGGCTCGTCCTTGTCGTCAGTGGATACACCGTGGGTCTCCAGCAGCTCCTTTAAACGTATGTCGAGCTTGACAGGTTCTGGAGGGGAGGCTCCTTTGCGGAAACTTTCCTGGAAGGCGGCGAGATCAACGCGCTGGCCGCTGGGCCAGCTGAAGTCGGGAGTATCTTCAAGGTCCCGCAGGTCGTCGAACAGGCGCTCGGCCTGTTTATGTTTCTCGGGGTCGGCGGGAGTGAAAGTTCCAAAATCTTCATCGTATTCAGTTTCGAACAGGGGTTTCAAAAGCGGCGTGTGAGCGAAGTTTTTTTCCGAAGGGATCGGGGCGGGGAACCACTGGCGGTAATCAAGCTTCTCCCCCCGGGCTTCCAACTCCTCGCGAAAAGCCACCCAGGCCCATTTCCCGCGAATGTTTTCAACTATATAGGTCAGGATGCAGAGGCCGGCCAGGGCCGTGATGATCGCCAGGAGGATTTTCAGCTTTGACCTTCGCCGTGGCGGGGCTCCAGGTGTTTCTGCGGCCGGATCGCTTTGATCGGATTCTCTGCCGGGTTCCATTCTCAGTCTTTGGGCTGTGCTGTCAGGGTTACATCCGCTGAGGGCATGGCGAATTGAAACGACCGGTCGGTGGGAATGGCGATGTCAACGAGGGTAGTGCTGGTCTTCCAATAGTAGAATTTTCCGCTGGTGGCGATGACGGTGACGACCTGTCCGGGTTTCGGGGATGCCGGCTTCGCCTTGCCGTCGACGACGGTCAGCTTGTAGCCCTCGGTACCGTAGATGGCTGAGATGGCCCCATCTCCCCCGGTTGTTTTATAAGAGGTCGATCTCGATTTCGCATCGGAGAATTTCCCTTTCGTAGCGGCCCACCTGGCGAAGGGCTTGTCGTCCTTTGACTCCGGAGCGGTGATGCTCACGACCGTGCCGGGCTCGTAGAAACCGTGGCGGCTCGAGTCGGCGGTGAAGGGCCGCTTGCCGCTTGCGACCTTGACGATCCTGCCATCGTTGACCTGGAGGATGTAGTTGAAGGGAGTTCCGTAGGTCTGCGAGAGCATCCAGCTCATCCGCAGGCTGAGAAACTCGTTGTCGTTGGGCGGTCGGCTCTTGTGTCCCCTGCCGGGGATCATGGTGAAACGGCCGTAGCCTCCGAGATCGACATGGGATTGAAAGAGGGGAAGCTGCTCCGAGATCTTCGAGACGTTATCGAGAGGGCAATGCAGGACCCAGGTCGGGGTCTTGAGCGTCTTGCAGGTCTTCCGGTTTTTTCCGTTCCGAACATAATGGCAGCCCCAGGCGCCCAGCGGCATCATCGCGGCGATCCTGTAGGAGCCATCGTTTCCGCAGGCGACGAACCAGGTGCCCTGCCCGCCCATGCTGAAGCCGGTGACGTAGATCCGGTTCGCGTCGATGTGCACCTTGCTCTTGACGTGCGCGACGAGGCGCTTGAAGACGCTGGCCTTCCAGTAGGCGATCGGCTTGACCGGCGAGACGAGTATGTAGCCCCTGGAATCAGGCATGTTGCGGCTGTAGCCCGCGTCGGTGGAGCGGTTGTTGTCCTTGAGCCTGGCGGAGAGCATGTTTCTGTGCCCCTGGCTGGGATGATTGCGGCCATTGCCGCCACCGTGCAGATAAAACACCAGGGGATAGGCCCTCTTCGGATCGTAATCTTTCGGGACGAAAACGGAATACTGGTAGTCACCCCTGGCGACGGTGCCGTCTTCGTGAGAGTAGTTGTGAAGCTTGCCGGGAGTGTAGTCGGCGGCCCTGGCCAGGTCGATGACCGCGAAAATGCTGATGACCAGCAGGCAGGGGGTCAGTAGACGTATTCTGTAAAGCATGGGTCTTCCTTTCAGGCCCCGGGATTCAGAGGCGATCTGCCTCTGGGGCATCCATTAGGGAACGAAGCCGGTTAGTTTTCAAGATTTGCATGGCTGGACGTGCGCGGGGTTTTCTGCTCACCCCTATATGTTCATTTCCCACGCTACTCCATCAATCTCCACCTTGCGGCGGTTCGGTTTGCTGGGCCAAGCTGGGGGCTTCATCTCTTTTTGCCACTGGAGCAGGGCTTTTTCGAGTTTTTCGAGGATGCCGGGTTTCTGCTTCGCGAGGTTGGTTTTTTCTCCAGGATCTTTCTCGAGGTCGAAGAGCCAGGAGTGTTCGCCCGCCTTGACCAGCTTCCACTTGCCGAGCCGGACGGCCCGGTTGGGGCCGTTGCTCCAGAAGAGCGCCTCGTGGGGAGAAGATTCGTTTTTCCCAGTGAGGTAGGGCAGCAGGTCCGCTCCATCCAGCTTCAATTCAGGCGGCAGCTGGATGCCGGCGGCGGCGCAGACGGTCGGAAATACATCGAGTGAGCTGACGGGCTTGCCATAGACGCCTCCGGGTTCCAGCTTGCCGGGCCAGCTGATGATCATCGGCACCCGGATACCTCCCTCGAAGAGGAAGAGCTTGCCGAGCCGAAGCCGGCCATTGCTCTGGACCCGGGTGTAGACGGGGCCGCCGTTGTCGTTGAGGAAGATCACCAGGGTGTTGTTTTCAAGCTTGTGCTTCTTCAATGCGGCCAGGATCGCGCCCACGGCGTCATCGAGGGCGCTGGTCATGGCGTTGTAGGCCTTCTGCCGGGCATTGCCCACCCCGGGAAAACGATCGAGGTATTTTTTCGAGGCCTCGATGGGGGTGTGGACGGCATTGAAGGCGACATAGGCGAAGAAGGGTTCGTCCTTGTGCCGGGCGATAAACCGCACGGTCTCGCGGGCGATGGCATCGGTCAGGTAGGCGGGCTCCTTCACGGTCTTCCTGTCGCGCAGGATGCTCGAATACACGGGCTCTTTTCTCTTTGATGGAAGATAAGAATGCGCCCCGGCGAGGAAACCGAAGAATTCATCGAAGCCGCGTGAGCGGGGGTGGAAGTGGTCGCGGGTCCCGAGATGCCACTTGCCTGACATTCCCGTCGAGTAGCCGCCTCTTTGAAGAACATCGGCCAGGGTTACGGCCGCCGGGTCCAGCCCCCGGCCGAGGCGCTGCGTGATCGCCGCTCCCGAGGTGTTGAACTCGAAGCCGAAACGCTGCTGGTAGCGGCCGGACATCAGCCCGGCGCGCGAGGGGCTGCAGGAGGAGGCCGTCACGTAGGCATCGGTGAAGCGAACGCCGCTTCGGGCCAGGGCATCGATGTGTGGGGTGGGGATGCTCTTTGAACCGTAGGCGCCTGTGTCTGCGTAGCCCAGGTCGTCGGCGAGGATGAAGACCACGTTGGGGGGACGCTCATCGATCTTTTCCGGGTTCTTGATCCCTTCGAGAAGGAGCTTTTTTGCGGCCGCCTCTTTTTCGTTCAGCTTGCCGATGACGGCCTGCGCGGGCTCCTGCGCATTGAGTGCGAAGCTCCACAGCAGCGCGATCGTAAGAATGGCCTGGCCGGGTTTCACGGTTCCGAGGATTCTGCCACCCATGCTCTTAGCGTAACGGTCGAACATCTTTTTCCCAGTCGCCCAGCAGTTTTTTCAGGCGTTTGACATCGCCGGGCCGCGACTTGCTCAGGTCGTTTTTCTCTCCGATGTCGCTGGCGAGGTCGAACAGCCACTCGCTGGTTTCGCCTTCGACCTTACGCACGTATTTCAGGTCGCCGGAGCGTACGGCTGACCAGGTACGTTCACCGCGTTTTCCACGCCAGAAGAGTGTGCGCTCGAAATCCTTCTTGCCTCCGGTGATGTGGTTGACGAGATCGAAACCGTCGAGCCGTTTCGCGGGAACCCCGGCGCCGGCGAGGTTGAGAATGGAGAAGGTCAGGTCGAAGGTGGCACAGACCTGGCGGCTGGTGGTGCCCGGTTGAATGTGGCCGGGCCAGCGCATGATGAGAGGTACGCGGATGCCTCCCTCGAGGGTGGTGCTCTTGGCTCCGTTGAGTGGGCCCATATTCGCGGCCCTGGCGAAGCCTCCGTTGTCTGAGACGAAAACCACCAGGGTGTTTTTCTCAAGCTTGTGTTTCTTCAAGGTTGCCAGCACTCTGCCCACCTCCCGATCGAGGTCCTCGAGCATCGCCACGTACGCCTTCGCATCAGGCTCGGTCCAGTTTGTTTTATCGACAAGCTTCTTTGCGTCGCCCGGGCCCTGGAACGGAAAGTGGGGGGTCTCGTGCGAAACGAAGAGGAAGAATGGCCTGTCCTTATTGCGTTCGATGAAGGCGAGAGAAGAATCGGTGATGAGGTGGGTCATGTAGCCCTCCTCGTAGACTGGAAGCCGACCACGGTAGAGCACGTGCAGGTCGCTTAATTCTCTATGGTTGAAGTAGTGAACGTTGCCGCCCATATAGCCGAAGAAATCATCCCAGCCGTGCTCCAGCGGGTTGAACTGCGGCTCGTAGCCGAGATGCCACTTGCCGAAGACGCCAGAGGCATAGCCGGGGTTCTTCAGCGCCGAGGGCAGGACGGCCTGGTTGGCGGGCAAGCCCAGCTGCCGCTCTTTCGCCAGCCGAATCGCATCGTCGTAGCGGCCGACGTTGCCGGTGCCGATGGCGCACTCCAATCCACCGGCACGCTGCTGGTAGCGACCGGTCAGGAATGCCGTACGCGTAGGGCTGCACTCCGGCCCGTTGGCGTAATGCTGGGTGAAGCGTACGCCCTCACGAGCCAAGCGGTCGATAACAGGCGTTTTCGCCTCAGGGTGTCCATAGCAGCTCAGGTCGCCATAGCCGAGATCGTCTGCCAGGATGAAGACGACATTGGGCCGGGCCGCCGGCAGCGAGGAGGCCAGCGGGACGGAGAACAGAATAGCTATGAGGTGCTTCATTTTCCGGGCTTCCAGTCCTTGTTTGGCGGCATCATCCGTGCCGAGACTCTTTTGCGCCAGCTCCGCAGTGCGGCGAGCAGCTCAGCCGCCTTTTTCGGTTCAGTCCGTGCCAGGTCATTCTGTTCACCCGGATCCTTCTGGAGGTTGAACAGCTGCACGGTGTTGTTCTCAAAATACTCCAGCAGCTTGTAGTCACCTGAGCGAATGGCGCCGCCCGGGCTCTGCATGCCGTGGTTGCTGTAGTGCGGGAAGTGCCAGTAGATGGGCTCGTGCTCGAGGGTTTGCCCCTTCAGGGCCGGTACCAGGCTGGTTCCATCCACGTGCTGGTCCGCCTCGGCCGGCAGTCCCGCCATCTCCAGGATCGATGGGTAGAAGTCGGTGCTGATGACAGGTTCGTCACAAACAGTGCCGTGCCTTCCCTTCCCCGGCCACTTGATGACCATGGGCACGCGGACGCCGCCCTCGTAGAGCCATCCCTTGGCGCCGCGCAGGGGGAGGTTGGAGGTGGAGTAGGCGGCATCGAGGCGCCTGGGGTTCACGACCCGCTTCGGATTGCCGAAGTTGGCGGCCGACATGCCGCCGTTGTCCGAGAAGAAGACCACGATGGTGTTTTCTTCGAGTCCCAGGGCCTCAAGTTTGTCGAGCACCCGGCCGAGGCTCTCATCCAGGGCTTCGACCATGGCGGCGAACTGGATGTTGTCCTGGTGCTGCTTGATCTTGACGGTCTGGCCGGGCAGGACCCGGTAGTCTTTGTGGGAGGGTCGCTCCATCAGGGTGGCGAGCTGGGCGCGGGAGAGGGACTTCGGCCTGTCAGGGTTTTCTTCCAGGATGAAGGCTGGTCCTGACGTTTTTTTTCGCTCTGCCAGCTTCCGGCGGTATTTCTCGACGAGATCGGCGCGGCCCTGGATCGGGTCGTGGACGGAAAAGTGGGAGAGGTAGAGGAAGAAGGGCCGGTCCTTGTTGCGATCGATGAAAGCCAGCGCCTCCTCGTTCAGGCGGTCGGTGAGGTAGTCGCCCTTTGAGTCCTTGAGACCGTTCAGGCGGAAGGGCGCGTGGTAGCCGGCTCGCGGCCAGCCCTTGTTCCACCTGGGGACCTGCACATCGAAGCCCTGCTGCAGCGGTCCCGCCGGGTCTTCGCCGAGGTGCCACTTGCCGAAATGCCCGGTGGCGTAGCCGTGTTTTTTCAGCGCCTCGGCGAGGGTGAGCTCTTTGAGCGGAAGGCGCTGGTGGATCTGGGCGTTGAGGAGCTTCTGGAAGCTGAAGTTGCGTCGTCCCGACAGCCAGTCGGTCAGGTGGAGGCGCGCCGGGTACTTGCCGCTCAGGATGCTGGCGCGGGTGGGTGAGCAGACGTGGCAGGCGGCGTAGGCCTGGCTGAAGCGAACGCCTTTCTTCGCCAGGCGCTCGATGTTCGGCGTCTCGTAGAAGCTGGTTTTTCCATACAGCGTCGTGTCGCACCAGCCGAGGTCGTCTGCGAGGAAGAAGACGACGTTGGGTGGCCTGGCGGCATCTGCCGGGGAACTTGCCGTAGCAATAGCCAGCAGCAACACCGCAAGCCAGCCCAGCCGGGCGCTTGCCGAAACATCCAAACGCGAGTTTCCGCCTGGCCTTGAATCAGATCTCATCGAGAGTCTTCTTCCAGGCGGCCATCGAGTTTTTCAGGTTGGTGCGCTTGTCGCCCCGCACGGCGTAGCATTGAAGGCCTACCGGGCCCTTGAAGTTGAGTTTCTTCAAGGCCGCGAAGAGGCGCTTCTGCGGGAAGGTGCCCTTGTGCAGAGGCTGGATCAGGGCGCGCCAGCTGCGTCCGCCGAGATCGGCTCCGGCGGTGCTGACGGCGAAGAGCCGGTCGCCCGCCTTCTCGAGGACGGCCTCCATGGTCTCGGCCTTCTCGCCCATGAGGAAGTGGCAGAGGTTGAACATGACCCCGAGGTTGGGATGGTCCACCTTTTTGATCAGCTCCATGGCCTGCCCCATCGTGGCGACCGCGTTGCCGTGGTGGGGGTAGAGCGCGACGCGAATCTTCATCTTCGCGGCCATCTCGGCTGTCTGGCGGACGGCTTCGACGGTTGTCGGGGTCATCCTGTTGACAGTCAGCTCGATCATCGCGCCACGGTTTTCAAACGGCTTGACCACGGCAGCGGCGATCGGCTTATCCCTGACGTTGAGATAGATGCTCAGCACCTTGAGGCCAACCTTGTCGTAGGCGGCGATGCGCGCGGCGAGCTTCGCCCCGCCGTGCTTGACCTGGTTGATGCCGTCGTAGCCGAGCTCCTTGAGGGTTTTGGCCTCTTTCTCGAGCGAGCCGAAGTTGACGCCATTCTGGAAGGCGAAGAAGGCGGGCTTGAACGGAGCGGACTTTGCGTCTTCCGCTCTTGCTGCGCCGGCTGCCGCCAGCAGCAGGACGAGGAATAAGCTGGTGGATCTGATCATCTGAGGGCTCCTTACTCTTGTTGCGGGGGGATGATTTTTCATTACCTGTCCTTCATTACTTTGAGCACGTGCTCTGCGAGAAATTGTCCCAGCTTGTCGGCTGATTCTCCACCGAAGTGAACATTCTTTCCGGCCCAGAAGCTCTTGTAGATTGTTTTCTCGTTGTCCTTCACATACTGCCACTGGTCGCAGATGGTGATCGCGGGGTGGCGCTTCACCACC
>NZOA01000052.1 GCA_002695115.1 Planctomycetota bacterium | reverse complement strand
AAGTATTCGTAACTCCCGCCCCTCTTAACGTTTAGCTGGTGGACCTAAGGGGATTTGAACCCCTGACCTCTGCATTGCGAACGCAGCGCTCTCCCAACTGAGCTATAGGCCCGTATCTGTTGTTCTGATCGAATTTCCGCGAAACGGCGGATTATAGCCCCAACCGCCTGCAGGGGCAACCAACCTAGTCCGCTCCTTTCAATGGCTCAATTCCCGGTTTCATCAGCGGGCTCGGCCTGCCCGGAAACGCCGTCATCACGGGAAAAAGGCCTTCTGACCAGCTCTCCAACCTTTCCGCTGAGCCGGTAAGCGAAATAAGCTTTCCCACCCGCGACTACCCAGTCAGCCGGCTTGCTGTCGGGCGGCAGCGCCATCAACGCCCTGGCTTCATCTTTGCCGACCCGCACGCAATGAAGATCGATGCGCGAATCGAAGCCAATCGTTCCGGTAGCCCGCAGCGCTCCTTCTCCATCCCCGAGCTCCAGCCCCTTGAGATGGACGCCATCTCCATCCACAGACCATTCCGCCTGTCCGCTTTCGTACCTGAATTCCTGTTCGCTGAGCAGGCCGGCCGGTACCCGGGCGTTCTTCAGCACGCTCTTTCCAAGCACGATTCCCGTGCCGACCTCGATCTCCGCCTCACCGCCCATATCGAGAGCGCCGAGGAGGGCCGAGCGCAGCTCAACCCCGACCCAGGAGACGATACCTTCGATCCCGCCACCGTTATTACCCACCTTCAGGTGACGATCCTGCGTAAAACGTCCCGCTCCAGCCCCATCGGCCGCAGCAACGAGTCCGATGGCAAGACCCGAAGGATCCAGAACAAGACCATCTTCCCCCCAGGAGAGTCCAAGGCGACCGTTCAGGCTGAAGAGCCCGGCGACCGTCATATCTTCTATGTCAAGCCCACCCTGCGCAGTCGCAGCCTCTCCCTTTTCACCTGTCTTTCCGGCCAGTTCCAGCCGGAGCGCGCCGGGCGAGACAAAGGGCGCTCCCCGCAGCTTCAGCGATCCGAAATCCAGGGCGAGCTTCCAGGCGCCGACGCCGTCCGGAAGCGAAGAGATGTTGACGTCGAGGCTTCCCTTCACCCTGCCGGCCGGACGCAGAGCCTCCACAAGATCGCGCACCGCCCGGGGAAGGTCCGGCGCGGCAAGACCTGAGATCCGCTGGTCCCCCAGTTCCACACGCAGCATCCCACCCGTGTCGCGAAGCTGGCCTGACAAGGTCCCCGCCTGCCCCAGGAGGACAAGCGCAGGGCGCTCCAGCCCGGCCTCCTCTCCCCAGGAGATCATTCCATCCGTGAGCCCGGCCGTTCCGTTGACGCCCGTGGCCTCCAGCCCGACAACCGGCAACCTGATGGTCCAGGCGGCACTTAGCAAGCTCCCTGAGAAGCCGCCTCCATCCGGAGCATTCGACAGTCGATCAATATCGATAGAAAAATTCCCCCTGGGCGAGATGCTCTCCCAGAGCGACCTCCAGGCCGGAGGCAGCAGTTCCATCCAGGCATTTCCGTCCCTGATATTTTCAATCCCACCCCGGAGCGCCCACTCCCCCGCCTCGCCGGAGGTGAACTCGATGGCGCCCCCATCGGTGTCGGCAGACCTCGAGATCCGCGCCCGGGCCCTCAATCCGTCCTCGCCGCCGCTCAATTCGAGGCCCTCGAGCCGGACCCTGCGTGCCCAGGACTTTTTTTTGTCCTCATCGCGAAGCGACAGCCCAAGGTCGAACTCCCCGACCAGGAACTCAAAGGGATGGGCAGCCGCACTGCTTCGCAGCCTGTCCACGGCAGGTTTTCCCGGAACCGTCCATTGCCGGCTGCCGCCCTCCACACCGGTAGCAAGACCCGAGAGCTCCGCCGCCGCTGAACAAACAAAGATCGGCAAACCCCCTCGAATGCCGCCAGCCCGAACCTCCGCCGTGGCCGTCGCGGACCCGGCATCCGCCCGGCAGTCGATCTCCACATCCCCGACATGAACTCCGAGCAGGTTCAGGCTCGTGAGCTTTTCCACATCGGGCTCGATGGAGATCTCCTCGGCCCGCATCCCGTCCAGGGTCTCCTGGGTGCCTCCGCGAACCTCGATCCCCGTTAACCCGGCGCCCTGAACCGCCCGCTCAATCCGGATGGCGACCTGTGCCGGATGTGAATAAACCCATTTGAAGGAAAGATAGCCAAGCAGAAGAACGGCGCAGCCCGAATAAAGCGCGATCAGCGCCATCGGACGTATTGTCTGAATTTTCCCCGGGTGGGCGGAGACTGGCTTGTTCGAGGTCATTTCTCAACACTTCGTAGGGGTTTACCTGTATTTGGGCTTTTTCGGACTGTTTTTGAAAGAAAAAACGCATAATCGCCCTTCTGCGGAGGCCCCTCCAAATAGTCATATTTATTGAAACCACCGAAATTTGCCGGGGTTTCAAACGAGGATTGTTGGAAACAAAGTGATTGATAGAGAATCTGCCCAGGGCCGACCCTCTCGCGACGAAAGCAAGAACATCGAGAAGACCCCGTACTCGGCCAGCGGCCGCGAGTTGATGCTCGCTTTCCAGGCCGGCGACTCGAGCGCGTTTGACCAGCTCGTCTATCGCTACCAGAAACAAGTCCAGAATTTCCTGCGCCGTTACCTGCGGGATCGCGACCGAATGGAGGACCTGACCCAGGAAGTTTTCATCCGAGTATACAAAAGCCGGGAGCGCTATAAGCCTATCGCCGGATTCCGAACCTGGCTGTTCACTATCGCCACTCGCCTGGCACTGAACGAGATCAGGGCTATCAGGAGAAGACGCCGGGTATTCAGCGAGATCCCGGACGAGCCTGAGAGCGACTCACCCTCACCCTTCAGAAGCGCGGAAGACCACCGGGAAGAAAACCCACACGAACGGACCGAAGAAAAAGAACTCGGATTATTACTCGACCGGTTGATCGATGAGTTACCTCCAAACCAGAAGGCGGCCATCCTCCTCAGCCGATTGGAAAAATTATCTTACAAGGAGATCGCAGAGGTTCTCGACATGAGCGGCAGCGCCGTCAAGTCCCTGCTGATGAGGAGCCGCGAGGCTCTTCGAAGCCGGCTGAAACCCTATTTTGAAGGCAGGCCGCTGGCGCCTGGGCAGGACAACCCCGCCCAGAGCGACAGCTGAAAGAGAACCCCCGGGAGACAATCGTGAACGAAACAAATACCCATATGCCGCATGACAACGAGTCCTGCCCCACTCCGGAAGAAGAGCTGGTGGCCTACCTCGATGGCGAGCTTGACGCTCATGACGTGGAGCGGATAGAGGCCCTGCTGGCTGAGAGTCCCGAATTGCGCGCGGCGCTCGAACAGCACAAGGCCATCGCCAGGGCCATCACGACTCCCCGCGCCGAGTATGGAGAGGACGCCGAGCGGACACTCGCGCAGATCCGGCAGCGGCTCGACCGCTCCCGCCGGACGATCTTCGCCGGGTTCCTGGCTGCCGCGGCGGCCCTCATCCTGGCCGTGCTGATCGGCGCGCGACTCATCACCGGGGTCCAGGACGACACCACGGAACAGCCCATCGCGGCGGTGCGACCTCCCGCCGCAGCCCCCCAGCAGGAGGTCATAGCCGATCTCGAGGTGCTGGAGATCCTGCAGGAGGAAGGCGGGGAGGTCAGCCTGGAGCTGGTTAACCTGCTGCTCGAAGACGACAGCGATACGGGAGTCCTCGACTCGGGACTTTTCGATGACTGGCTCGAGGAGGAGATCTCGGGGGAGAATTTCTGATATGAGCCCACGCGCCCTCACCGCCATCCTCCTGTCGGCAGCCTTCCTGGCACCCGGCGCTGACCTTTTCGCCCAGGGGAGAGGAAAACCCGCGCGTCCCGCGCAGGTACACGTCAACTCAGCCCGCTGGAACAAAATCGAGCCCGCCAGGAGGCGCGAGATCGAAAAGATCTACGAGCAGATTCGCGCCCTGCCAGCCGACAAGCAGAAGCTCCTTCTCGACAAGCTCCGCAGGATGAAACCCGAGGACAGGCGCACAGCCATCCGCGTTGCAAAGACGAGGCTCTCCATGGCCCCGCATGAGCATGAGCTGCGCAAAAAGCATATGGAGATTCTGCGCCGCTCCTGGAACCGCCTGCCCCCCGAGGAGCAGAAGCGCCTACGGGAGATGACGCCCGAGGGCAGGGAGAAATACCTGCACAAACGCTTCATGGCCCAGCGCGACAGGACCGTCTCCACTCTTCCCGAGACGCTGCGCAAGCAGGTGCTCGTGATGACCCCGCCCGAACAGGCCGACTTCCTCAGGAAGCACAAGGCCAAGGTCACGTCCGAGCGCCTCTTCAATCCCCAGGAGATCACGAAGCTCCGCTCCCTCGACCACAAGGAACTGCGCAGGCTCTTCCACTCCCAGCGCAAGGACTCCCCCACCCTGCCTGAAAAGCCGGACTTCCTCTCCGCCGCATCGTGGAAGAAATGGAACGCCCTGAAGCCCTACGAGCGCCCGAGGGTGGTCGGATTCATTCTCGGCAAGGATCGCCGGCGGCCGCCGCCGGGTCCGGGTGGACGCAAGCCGCCTCCGGGAGGCAGGGGAGGCGAAGGAGGCCGCGGACGCCCTGAGCAGATGAGCCGCGAAGAGACCCTCAAGCGCTTCGACAAGAACGCCGACGGCAAGCTCGACGAGGCGGAGCGCAAGGCGGCGAGAGAACAATTTCAGCAGGAGCGCGAAAGCAGTGGCAACGGCGCGGGCCAGCGTCAGCCCCGGCCCGAAGGGCAGAAACCACCCCGCCGTCCCGCGCTTCGGCGATCAAGCGTTCCGCCGCGCACTGGCCCCCAGGGGAAGAGCGGTCAGCGGCCTCCTGGCGCCGGCAACGGCCGTCCTCCCGGGCAGCAGCCCCGCCCGGACAGAGCCCGCCCCGGCACCAGGCCCGCCCCGGGCAGGAAGAAACGCTGAGAGTCGGCGCGATCAGCGCTCGATAAAGACCCCAAAGTGCTCATCAGCCAGCCTGCGGAGGAACTCTTTCTCTTTTTCCTTCAGGTCGAAGCCGATGGTGTTGACCTTCACCGACCGCAGGCGGTTGAGCTTGCGCATGCGCTCGAGAATGACCGTCATGCCCGCCCTCTCTGGCGGAGTCGGAGCCCCGTCGGAGAGCAGGTAGATGGTGTCCACCTCCTCGTTCTCGAACGCCGTCTCGAGAGCCTTCAGCATGTAGGTCTGTCCCTGGGCCTTGGCCTGGTCGACAAAGGCCAGGGCCTTCTGTCTCGACTGGTCATCGAGCAGCGCCAGCCTGTCGGGTGTCTTCTCCAGCTTGGCCCTGATGAAATCGGTGATGATGCTCTCGAACATGATGATNTCGAACTTCTTGCCGTCCTTGAGACCATTGAGCACCTTCTTCAGGTTCTTCTGGGCGACGAGCAGCTTGCTCTGGAGAGTCTCCTTCGGCGCCTGGGCTCCTCCGTTACCGTTGGGGTTGTTCGGATCGACGACAACTGTCCTTCCGGCTTCGCCGCCCGCGCGGCCGGCGAGGTTTTCTTTTCGCTCCTCCGGGGGAACGTACAACTCCTTCATGCTCTCAGACGAATCGAAGATGAAGATGAAATTGTCGCTCAGCACCCTGAGGCCGTGGTAGGCGACCGTGTTGGTGTCCTCGGCGAGCTTCTTCTTAAGCTTCGTGAATTCCTCGGCCGAGCAGCGCGCCACGACCTTGACCGTCTTTCCCTTCTGCTCCCACCAGCCCTCCCACTGGAAGGTGGATGGGCCGAGGTCCTTGCCGGTGAGACGGGTGAGGGCATCGACGATATCATCCTTGACCCTNCCGCTGGACTTGTCGATCTGGCGGATCAGCGGCAGCACCACCTCGCGTCCGCCCTGNTCGAGAAGGATCCTCACCGCGTTTACCTGGACCNTGGGATCCGGATCGTTGAGCGCGGCNATGGCGTATTCCGTGATCTTCCGATGCTTGAGCCNGGCGAGCGTCCGGAGGCTGAGCAGCCGCACCTGCCAGGCG
The DNA here is from genome assembly GCA_002695115.1 of Planctomycetota bacterium. GTDB lineage: Bacteria > Planctomycetota > UBA8108 > UBA8108 > UBA8108 > UBA8108. The sequence continues at coordinate 40,113 of NZOA01000052.1, read as the reverse complement.
CGATTCTTGATTCCCTTCTCGAAGAGCTTCTTCTGCTTGCTTCCGCCCTGGCTGTAGAGCAGGCTCATGGCGGCGACCTGCACCCCGGGGTCCTTATGGTTCACCATCTTCCCGGCGATGCNGATGACCTTCTTATCGGAAGTATCCTCCAGGGCATTGAGTATCACAACCAGCGCCTTGGNCGAACGGTTGGTCAGCAGCTCGCGCCCCAGGAAGGTGATCCGCTGCGGGTTCTTGAAATCAGCCACGGCGGNGAGAACCCGGTGCCAGACGGGCTCGCTGTTGCGCAGNCCCTGCGCCTTCAGGCCGGACTTCAGCAGCCATTGTTCAGCCTTCGGNTCGAGCCTGTTCTCGAGCGCATCGGCGACGGCTGTGATATTGAAGGCGTTGTTCGCCAGCAGCGGCAGCCCCTTGAGGACGACCGAGCGAATGGCCCCCTCAGAGGCGATCTTGCCGAGAGTCTGGGTGATCGCCATGTGCACGCCGGCGTTCTTNTCCGTGGANTAGAGCCTGGTGAGGTAGTCCACCGTCTCCTTGCAGGGCGCGTTGGCAAATTCGAGAATACAGGTAATCCTGAACTCGATGGATGCGGACCTGAGGGCCTTCATCCTTTCCTGCAGCAGCTTGAGAATCTCCTGGGGATCGCTGACCTTGGGCTTTTTCGCTACGGCCTTCNCCTTGTCCTTGTCCTTCTCCTTGCCGGCCTGGGCGCAGAGCCCGTCGCCATGGAACAGGCCGCCCGCCAGCAGCGTAGCCAGGACCAGAAGTACGAATCGACTTTTCATGCCTGGGGTCTCCTTCGGAAAACTAGGGTCAAGATAAACTCCTCGTTTACCGATAGATATTTAGTNACATATCAGTTTCACCAAGGGTCTTCGGCTTTTCCCCTCTCGGTCGAAGGCCTTTTTTTATGCCCTCACNCGGGAGACTCCGATAAGCGTCAAAACCCTTATCGATGACGAACGCGTTTTTATTGTAGGACGANCNCCGACTCCCGGCNACGAGTTTCCATCTGGAGTAAGAATACCGAATTGCGGGATAGAACCCCGTAGTTCTGCTAAAATTACCCGGGTATTTATCCGGAAACGNGTTTTGAGGAGCAAGGACAGTGGATTTCAAGTCCACCTGCATATTGATCTCTTTCCTGGCCCTGGCTGGCGGNATCGTAAAAGGATGGAGCGATGCGGAAAAGAACAAAAGCCAACCCGGCTACGAGGTCGGCGGCAACACCCCCGCAAAGACGCCCGGACCCGCTCCTGGTGACGATTTCCCCGATCCCGGGGTCGAGCCCGGGGTTGAAGAGCCTCGTCCCGGGGTCTCCCGGCCCATCAGCCCCTCGGAGCTCAAGCCGATCGATCTTACCGTCAGTTCCCTCGATGAGTCGAAACTCGAGGAAATCACGGACCTCATCGGTAGCCACAAGCTGCCCCAGGCGGCCCGCTCAGCCCGTGAAATGGTCCAGGATTCCAGCGGAATGACGCGCGAAAAAGCCCGCCAGCTCGAGGCTCGCATCAAGCTCCTGCAGGCGATGGAGCCGAGCGAAGCGGGAAAAGCGCCCGCCCTCAAAGAGGTCGTCCAGGCCAACGGCAATAGCCACATCTGCACATCCGTCGAGGAAAGTTTCGGCAGCTACAAGCTCAAGCTGATCAGCGGCGGCGTAACCACCCTGAGAAAACAGGACGTCAGGAAGGTGCAGGATATCGCNCCCTCCGCCGGCAGGAGAATCCTCCTCACCCGGCTTGGCAAGCGGATCNNCANCCTCNAGGATCCCCTGGATTTCTATCTCCGCGGGGTACGGAAATACTATCGCCTGGGACTCGTCNACGAGGGCTANGGTCTCCTCACCGAATTGCTCGAGCGCGAAGATGCCGACCTGGCCCTCTCCGTGCTGGGCGAGTCCGAGGCTGAAGANCTCCTGCCCTATTGGTACCTCGCCAGCGGCAGCGGGATCGCCGCGATCGAGAGAAAGGCCGAGCTCCGNNCCGAGGAGATCGCNGCCACCCCCCCGNCGCACCTGGTGGCCGGCAGCGAATCCCCGGGCCAGCCCGAGCCGGTGGTGGCCAGCAAGCCNCCGCCGCCCCCAAGGCGCCCCCCTCCCAGGAGACCTGTCCGCCANCCCACCGCCGCCGACAACTCGGCCATGCAGAAGGTCAGGCAGCTCGTCTCAAAGGCGAACACCTACTACACCAACGCCCGCCGGGATGAGAAAAAACGCGGCGACTTCAAGAAGGCCTACGAGACCCTTCGCTCCGCGCAGGATCTGCTCGGCCGGATGCCCGCGACCGACGAGGTCCGCAAGNCAAGGGCCCGGGTGGCGACCCAGATGCTCGACGTCAGCAANTCACTCGGCTTCTTCGATTTCTGATTCNAGCATCCAGTCGCCCGACTCGATNNNCAGCCCTCGCCGCTCCGCCCCGGGACGGATGAAATAACACTGCGCCCTGAGCGTNCCGCCGGCGCAGGTGACGATNACCACCTCGCGGGTATAGAGGTGNGGATAGCCCTCGATACGGTCGAGGATCTCCAGGGCCCGCTCCCAGTCTTTGAAGGTCAGCACCTCCCCATGCACCACGGAGTCTCCCCGCACGATAAAGGGATAGTCTCCCCTCGATCCCTCGTCGGCGAAATGGTACATACAGGCGCGGATGCTTCCGCCTTCCTGGGTATTCACGAGGTGATCCACCTGGGGACGGAACCTGCCNCCAGCCCGCAGGGTCCCGTAGACAAACACCCTGAGCGGCGCATCGCCCGGATTCGGCTGGATACTTTCTTCTGAAGATCGCATTGAACGGATTATCATACTGCCAATGAGAGACCTTGCCGGAAAATCATGCATCCTCACGGGAGCCTCGCGCGGGATCGGCAGAACCCTCGCCTTGCGGCTTGCCGCCGAGGGAGTGCTTGTTACCGCCATCGCGCGGGGNGCGGAGGCTCTCGAGTCTCTCAGCGCCGAGAGCGCCGGCATCCAGGCCCATCCCTGTGACGTCACCGACGAGGACGGAGTGAGGGACGCTACGACCGGTCATCTCGAGCGCCACGGGAACATTGACATCCTGGTCAACAACGCGGGAACGGGGACCTTCGGCCCGATCGAGGAGGTCCCCTACCGGGAGTTTCTCAGAACCATGGAGATCAACGCCGGGGGAACCTACCTCTTCATGCAGGCGGCGCTTCCTCACATGAAGAAGGCAGGCGATGGAGACATTATCAACATCGCCAGCGTGGTTGGCCTCAAGGGCTACCCCGACCAGGCGGCCTACGGCGCCAGCAAGCACGCGGTGATGGGNCTCACCCGGAGCATCGCCACCGAGGCGGCCCCCTCGGGCATCAGGGTCCGCGCCGTCTGCCCCGGCGGGGTCGACACCGACCTGATCCGCCAGGCCCGNCCGGATCTCGANCCTGCTACGCTGATCCGAACCGATGACGTGGCNGAGGCGGTGCTCTTCATGCTGAAGATGAGCGACAGCGGCATCACCGACTTCCTGCCCATCCGCAGGANNGGCAGCGAGCCGCAGCTCTGANCCCGGNGCTCAGTAACGGTAGAATTCAGGCTTGTAGGGACCCTCGACCGGCAGGCCAAGGTATTCCGACTGGTCCGCCGTAAGCTCCGTGAGCCTGACGCCGAGCTTTTCGAGGTGCAGCCTTGCGACCTCTTCATCAAGCTTCTTCGGAAGCATGTGGACACCGAGAGGGTACGCATCCGGCGTCTGCCAGAGCGCCATCTGCGCCAGCACCTGGTTGGTAAATGAGTTCGACATGACGAAGGAGGGATGCCCCGTCGCGCAGCCAAGGTTCACCAACCGCCCGGAGGCCAGCAGGATCAGGCCGCGCCCATCCCCGAAGACGTAGCGGTCGACCTGCGGCTTGATATTCACACACTCGACATCCTCGCGCTTCGTCAGCCAGTCGACGTCGATCTCGGTGTCAAAGTGGCCGATGTTGCAGATGATGGAGTCGTTCTTCATCTTCAGCATGTGCTCACCGGTGATCACGTCGCAGCAGCCGGTGGCTGTTACGAAGATGTCGCCCTCGCCAGCCGCCTCGTCCATGGTGACGACCTCGTAACCCTCCATCGAGGCCTGCAGGGCGCAGATCGGATCGATCTCGGTGACGATGACTCGCGCTCCGAAGCCCTGCATGGACTGGGCGCAACCCTTACCTACATCTCCATAGCCGCAGACGACGACGACCTTGCCCGAGACCATGATGTCGGTGGCGCGCTTGATGCCATCGGCGAGCGACTCACGGCAGCCGTAGAGGTTGTCAAACTTGCTCTTGGTGACGGAGTCGTTGACGTTGATGGCGGGAATCTTCAGCTCGCCGCGCTCGAGCATCTGGTAGAGCCTGTGCACGCCGGTGGTGGTCTCCTCGGTGAGTCCGCGGATATCAGCCATGTACTGCGGATACTTGTCGTGGACTATCCTGGTGAGATCTCCTCCATCGTCGAGGATCATGTTCAGGGGCTTGCCGTCGGGAAATACGAGCGTCTGCTCGATGCACCAGTCGTATTCATCCTCGGTCTCGCCTTTCCAGGCGTAGACCGGGACGCCGGCGACGGCCATGGCCGCGGCGGCGTGGTCCTGGGTGCTGTAGATATTGCAGCTCGACCAGGTGACCTCCGCCCCGAGCTCGATGAGGGTCTCGATGAGGACCGCGGTCTGGATTGTCATATGGAGGCAGCCGGCTACGCGGACTCCGGTGAGCGGTTTCTCGCCTCCGTATTTCTCGCGCAGCGACATGAGGCCGGGCATCTCGCGCTCGGCCAGCTCGATCTCTTTTCGCCCCCACTCCGCCAGCTCGATATCCTTGACCTTGTAGGCCGGTTTCTCGGTCGTCGACAAATCTACCCTCCCTGTCCTTTTTTTTCGTTCGCGTCAGCCAAAAAATTCCCCTCCCTCCCGGGAGGCCTCCTTACATTCTCACGACCTTCGATTGCTTTCTATGACGAATACCCCCGGGCGCCGCCTGTTGCCGGGCAGCTCCCGCTCCGATTCAACTTCAAATCCCGCCAGCTCGAGCCAGCCGATGAGCTCTTCCCGGTTGAAACCGAGCCAGAGATCACCCAGCTTCTCCCTATGCGATTCACGCCAATGCGCCACGTAGTCGGCCAGGAGGAAGCGCCCCCCGGGAACAAGCCCCCGGTAAACCTCCTTGATCACAGCCGAGGGATTGGCGACATGGTGGAGAACCATATTGGCGACCATCGCATCAGCTTCGCCATCGCGCAGGGGCAGGTGCTCGAGGCTCCCCAGGCGAAACTCCACCGCACCCAGCTCGAGCTCTTCACTCCTTTTCCGCGCCACCTCGATCATCTCTCTCGCACCATCGACCCCGATCACATGCCGGGAATTCTCACAGAGCAATGACAGCAGCCTGCCGGTGCCGGTGCCGAGATCGACCACCGTGCCGTTGCCTTCACCTCCGGGAACGGAAGCCAGGATACTGCTGAGCAGCTCATGATGATCGGCCGGGCCTTCGATCTCCTCGCGCTGCGAGTCATCGCGCTCGGCTACATCGTTGAAAAAACGCTCGGCCTGCCTGCTACGCTGGTTCAGACAGGCCTTGATGCCCCTGTCATCGGCGGCGGCAAACTGAAGCGGGTTCGAGGACAGCTCGTCGGCGAAGCTCGGCAGAAAGCCGCTGCGTGTTTCGCTCTCCCAGAGCCCTGTGAGCTCGTAGTACACCCAGGTGCCCTGGCGCCGGGGGCTCACGAGCCCCGCGTCGGAGAGGATCCGCAGATGCCTCGAGACACGGCTCTGTCCCATGGTGAGAATGGTGACGAGCTCGTTGACGTTGTAGCTCCCGGTCATCAGAACCCTGACGATCCGCAGACGGGTTTCATCAGCGAGGGCCTTTACTGTAGAGAGGCAGCTTTGCATACCAGATACTATATCAAGATATCTTGATATAGTAATAAAAACTCTGTTCAATCTGCTGGTTTTTCAAGCCGGACGGGACATTCACCCGGCCCGAGGGGCCTCAGGTCCTCGTCATCGAGGCCGAGGAGGCGCTCGATGAGCTCCAGGAAGAAATAATCTCCCCACATCACAGCCCCGCCCACACCCCAGCCGCGGGGACGATGATAGACCCCGCCAAGCAGGAGTCCCTCCTCACCTTCCCTCTTCGGACCGAGATATTCGTCACCGCTCAGGGTCGTCGCGATCTCGATGGCCGTACGGCGGTAACTTTCGGCGCCCCCGGCCCCGGGGTCCAGGTCGGCCAACAGCATCAACCCGCAGCCGGCGATAGCCGCCGCCGAAGAGTCACGCGGCTCATCGGGGATGCCGGGCGCCCCGTAATCCCAATACGGCACACAGTCCCCGGGCGTGTTTAAGAGATAGTAGCGAGCGCAGCGGTGAGCGGTCTCCAGGAACTCTCCATGGCCGGAGGCGCCCCAGGCGTAGGCGTAGCCGTAGAGAGCCCAGGCCAGCCCCCTGGCCCAGCAGGTAAAAGGCGAATACCCCTGCTGCGTCGACAGGCAGCGGAATTCTCCGCGGCCCTCCTCGGTATTGAAGATCGCCTCGTGCGCCACGCTGCCATCTGTCTCACCGAGCCCCTCCCCATCACAGCGAACCAGGTAGCTCGCGGATGTGCGGGAGTGCTCGATGGCTCTCTCCCCCACCCCCGGGTCCGCTCCGTTCGCCGCCGCCCAGAACAGCAGCCTCACGTTCATCATGACATCTATGAACAGCGACTGGGGGCCGTTAAATGAATAGATGAAGCCCTCGTCTGTGGCGCCGTTCCAGCGCTCGCTCTGCACCGTGGCGGCCGTGACGATGGTGTCAACCAGCTCCTTCCGGATAGGATCATCCTCGGCGGCCTGATCGAGCCAGCGCCCATACGAGCTCAGAAAAATAAATCCGAGGTCGTGCACATCCCTGTCATGGCGGCGCGGCAGGAGCGCAGCGGACTGCTCCCGGGCCCTCGCGGCCCAGAAATCATCCTTCAGCAGCTTGTGAAGCACCCACATCTGTCCCGCGTAGAAGCCCGGAGTCCAGTCCGTCCACATGTCCGGCTGCCGGTACCACTTGCCCGCCTCGGTCCAGATCGGTGCGGGCTCGTCGGCACCCCACCTCTCGGCGGTCCGCCGAAGCGATGCATCGCAGAGCTCCAGCACCTCGCCGAGATGATCAGCCAATGAAGACGGCAGCTTGCTTTCCTGGTTTTTCCCGGTATTCACGAGGACCATAGTAGTTGACCGGACCGCAAATTCAATGCGAACAGGGGCAGCCTTTGCCGACAGTGAAATTGACTTTTTGAGCCCGGCGAATCACGATACAGGTCTTGCAGGGCCTGGGAGTACCGGTTTCCTGCCGCTGTTCAGTTTTACGGAAAACAACTTCAAACAACACGGGATACAGTAGCCATGAAAAAGCTCTCGCTCGCCAGCTTCCCTCTCCTCGCCGTCACGCTGATCTTCTCGGGCTTTACCATCTCCGTTGACAACGCTTCCTTCAACCAGGCCCAAGCCGCGGCAAAAGCCGTCCCCCAGTGGATCTGGCTCGGCAGCCCATCCGACAGCAACGAAACGGTCTATTTTCGTCACACCTTTGACCTCTCGTCCATTCCCACATCGGTAACGGTCGCAGGCAGCTGCGACAACGCCATGCGGGTCTTTATCAATGGCAAGAAGGCTGTCTCCTCAAACGAATGGTCAACCCCCGTGCGGGCGGAGATTGCCGGAAACCTGGTAAAAGGAAAAAACGTCATTGCCGTGGAAGCCGTCAACTCAGGCGGCCCCGGCGGACTGATCCTCTCGCTGGACTCCTGGAAGAGCAGGCCGAGGGGCGACAAAAAAGGCATCCAGATCCTCTCGACAAGCTCCGCCTGGAAGGCGAGCCGGAAGGCCGCTGCAGGCTGGAAGAAAACCGCCTTCAATGACAGCCAGTGGAAGAAGTCCACCACGATTGCCGAGATCGGCGGCGGCCCCTGGGGAAGCTCGGTCAACAGCACCACGCTGGTCAACGCCGGCGCGGCCCCGAAACCGGTCCAGGCCACAGCCCCCGACAGCCTCATCGTGCTGCCGGGCTTCAAGGTCGAACTGCTCTACTCGGTACCCAAGGGCTCGGAGGGTTCCTGGGTAACCATGACCGTCGACCCGAAGGGAAGAATCATTACATCCGACCAGTATGGAGCCCTCTACCGCATCACCCCCTCGCCGATCGGGAAAAAAAGTGAAACCCTCGTGGAGCGCCTCGCGGGCAACGCCGGCCACGCCCACGGCCTCCTCTATGCCTTCGACAGCCTCTATGTCGTCCAGAGTGAAAAGGACCGGGGGCTCTACCGCCTGCGTGACACCAACGGTGATGGCCAGTTCGACGACCGCAAGCTGCTCAGGTCAATCCGTGGCGGTGGAGAGCACGGGCCGCACGCTGTCATCCTCGGCCCTGAGGGGAAGTACATCTACGTCATCGGCGGCAACCACACCGACATCCCCAACCCCGAAAAATCCCTCGTCCCGCGAACCTGGAAAGAGGACCTGCTCCTTCCCCGGCTCTGGGATGCCCGCGGCCACGCCAGGGGCAAGCTCGCCCCCGGTGGCTGGATCGCCAGGACCGACCCGGAAGGCAAGGTCTGGGAGCTGGTCTCCAACGGCTACCGCAACCAGTATGACATCGCCTTCAACAAAAACGGCGAGCTCTTCACCTACGACGCCGACATGGAGTGGGACGTCGGAACCCCATGGTACCGCCCCACCCGGGTTAACCATGTTATCAGTGGTAGTGAGTTCGGCTGGCGCTCAGGTACGGGCAAATGGCCGACCTACTATCCCGACAGCCTCGGCCGGGTCGTCGACGTCGGCCCCGGCTCCCCCACCGGGATCGGCTTCGGCTATGGTGCGGACTTCCCCGTCAAGTACCAGGAGGCTCTCTATATCTGTGACTGGTCCTACGGAAAGCTCTACGCTGTCCACATGACCCCCCAGGGAGGTACCTACACCGGTGAGCTCGAACAGTTCATCGCCGGCGCCCCGTTCCCCCTCACCGACGTCATCGTCAACCCGAGGGACAAGGCCCTCTATGTCTCCGTCGGCGGAAGGCGTACCCAGTCAGGGCTCTACCGGGTCACCTATACCGGCGAGGACAAGGGCGGCGTCGCGAAGACATCGGCAGAGTCGGAGAAGCTTCGGGCCCAACGCAAGAAGCTGGAGAACTTCCACGGCAAGCAGGACCCGGCAGCCCTCGAGGCTGCCTGGCCCCAGCTCGCCAGCCCTGACCGCTACCTGCGGTACGCAGCGAGAATCGCTGTCGAGCACCAGCCCGTGGCCTCCTGGCAGGAAAAAGTCCTGGCTGAAAAGAACCCTGTCGCCCTGATCCAGGGAGCCATCGCCCTCGCCCGGCATGGAAAGCCTGAAGCCGGGCCCGGCCTGCTCGCCGCACTCGGTAACATCAAGGCCGCCTCACTGGACGAGACCCAACTGATCAATCTCCTGCGTGCCTACGGCCTCGTATTCATACGCATGGGCAAGCCGGCCGAGGCTGCGGGAGCGAAGATCGCGGCAGAGCTCTCTAAGCTCTACCCGGCGAAGACCGCCCCCCTGAACCGCGAGCTGAGCCAGGTACTGATCTACCTCGAGGCACCCGGCGTCTCCGGGAAGACGGTAAACCTGCTGGAGACGAGCCCGGCACAGGAGGACCAGATGCACTACGCCCTGGCCCTCCACAGCCTGAAAACCGGCTGGACGCTCGATGAGCGCAAACGCTATTTCAAATGGTTCAGCAACGCCCGTGGTTTCCGTGGCGGCGCCAGCTTCAATGGCTTCATCAACAACGTCAGGAGCGCGGCGATTGGACGCCTCGGTGCAGATGAAAAGAAAGCCCTCCTCGCCGCCGGCTCACTCAAGAACAGCCCGGCCCCCGGGATGCTCACCCAGCTGCCCAAGCCGAAAGGCCCGGGAAAGGAATGGACCACCAAGAACGTCCTGCCGGCCGTCGAGAAGGGACTCGTTGGCCGGGACTTCGAGCACGGCAAGAAGATGTTCGCCGCGGCGAAGTGCTTCGTCTGCCATCGATTCGACGGGCAGGGCGGCGCAGCCGGACCTGACCTGACCGCCGCGGCCGGGCGCTTCAGCAAGAGCGACCTGCTCGAGTCGATCCTCGACCCCGGCAAGGTGGTCTCCGACCAGTACCGCGCCACGATCTTTATCCTGAAAAACGGCAAGACCGTAACCGGGCGGATCGTCAATGGCGGAGGCGATAATTTCTCGGTAAACACCAATATGCTGACGCCCAGCCGCAACTCGGGTGTCAACCACAAGCAGATCCTCAAGACCATGCCGGCCAAGGGCTCGATGATGCCCGCCGGCCTGCTCAATCCTCTCAACAAGGAGGAGGTTCTCGACCTGGTCGCCTACCTGCTCTCAATGGGAAAATCTGATCACGCGATGTTCAAACAGGGAAAGTAGTCCATGAACAAGCTGTCCATCCTCCTCCTGACGGTCGCGCTGGCGCCCTGCGCCCGCGGAGCCGCCGCGGAGGAAGGCCCAGGCTCCCTCTTCCACGACAAGGTGGCGCCGCTGCTCAAGAAGCGCTGCGGAAAATGCCACATGGAAGAGAAGCGCAAGGGTGGGTTCTCGATGAACACCCGCGTGAACTTCCTGCAGGGAGGAGAGAGCGGTCCGGCCCTGGAGCCGGGCAAGAGCTCCGGAAGCGCCATGATCAAGCGCGTCCTGAGCGACGACCCCAAGAAGCGGATGCCCCCGAAGGGAGAGCGCCTGGGCGAGGGNGAGGCAGAGACGCTCAGGAAATGGATCGATGAAGGGGCTCCCTGGATTGACGGCTTCAGCTTCGACAAGTCCCACCGCAGGGCGGCGCTGGCGCCGCGAGAGCCCGTGCTGCCCCCAGGCGATGCGAAGCTCAACCCCATCGACAGGCTCCTGGCTCCTTACCTTGAAAAACATGGCGTCGCCGCCGGCAGGACCGTCTCGCCCGGAGTCTTTCGCCGCAGAGCCTATCTTGATCTCACCGGGCTGCTTCCACCCGCGAGCGATCCAGGCGAAGACACCGCCGCGCGCAGGGAGGCGATCATCGACAGCCTCCTGGCTGACAATGGCCGCTACACCGGCCACTGGCTCACCTACTGGAACGACATGCTGCGAAACGCCTACAAGGGAACCGGCTTTATCGATGGCGGCCGCGGACAGATCACCGAGTGGCTCTACCGGAGCCTCTACGAGAACCTNCCCTACGACAGGTTCGTCCACCAGCTGATCAGCCCCGTGCCGGGAAGCAACGGGTTCATACGCGGCATCAAGTGGCGCGGGGTGGTCAACGAGAGCCAGCGCCCCGAGATCCAGGCCGCCCAGAACGTCGCCCAGGTCTTCCTCGGAACCAACCTCAAGTGCGCCTCCTGTCATGACAGCTTCGTCAACCACTGGAAGCTCAAGGACTCCTACGCCTTCGCCTCGGTCTTCGCCAACGGCCCGCTGCAGCTGCATCGCTGCGACAAGCCGATCGGTGAGGCCTCGAAGACAGGCTTCCTCTACCCCGAGCTTGGTGAGATCGACGCGAAAGCTCCGCGCAAAGAAAGGCTGAGGCAGCTCGCCGACATCCTGGTCCTGCCGGAAAACGGACGCCTGGCACGGACCATCGTCAACCGTCTCTGGGCCGTGGCCTTCGGCCGGGGCATCGTCGAGCCCCTCGACAATATGGACATGGAGCCCTGGAGCCAGGACCTCCTCGACTGGCTCGCAACCGACCTGGTCAAAAACGCCTACGATCTCAAGCACACGCTGAAGCTCATCACGACCTCCCGGGCCTACCGGCTTCCCGCGATCGACGAGAAGCGGGAAGAGGATCCCAGGACCCGGTTCATCTTCCGCGGCCCCCTGGTGAAGCGGCTGTCCGCCGAGCAGTTCATCGATGCCGCCTGGAGCCTTGCCGGATCCGGAAGCAGGGACGATGCCCGGCCGGGTAAAAAAGATGGCCGGGGCCAGGGCGGACAATTCAAGGTCGCCGCCAAGATTCACTCAAGCTCCAGCAGGAAAAGCATACCCGGCGCCTCGAAGGCCGAGTGGATCTGGTCCGGCAGCGGCTACAATACAGCGCCTGCCGGACAGGCTGTCTACTTCCGCTACACCTTCTTCCTCCCCAAGCTGCCCCCGGTCGCACTCCTGACCGCTACAGCGGATAACGAATTCAATCTTTATCTGAACGGGGAAAAAGTGCTCTCGAGCAGCGAGTGGAGCGCCCCGGTCACTGCAAGAGTCGGGAAAAAACTGCGCGAAGGGGAAAACCTCCTTGCTGTTCGCGCAAGCAATGGAGGCGGCGGAGCCAACCCCGCCGGCCTGATTGTCTCCCTGAAAGCAATGGATTCAAAAGGCGCCCCACTGTCCGAGATCGCCACCAGCGCAGCCTGGCTGCACACCCTCGATAAAAAGAAAGACTGGCACCTCCCCGCCACCCCCGATACGGGCTGGAAGAAGTCCTTTCGCATAGGCGATCTGGATGCGAGCCCCTGGAATGTCGGCGATCACTTCCAGTCGAACGCGCCCCTGGCTGGTGGAGTCGAGGTTCGCTCATCGCTGACCTTCTCCGACCCCCTGCAGGTCGCCCTGGGCCGTCCCAATCGCGAGCAGGTTGTCAGCCGGAGAGAGTCTGTAGCCACCCTGCTCCAGGCCCTCGAGCTGACCAATGGAAAGACCCTGGACAGGATCATCTCCTGGAACTCGAAACAACTCCTCGGCCAGGAGCACAGGTCNACCACAGAGCTCATCAAGGCCGTCTATAGCAGGGGGCTCTCGCGCGAGCCCACCGCAGGTGAGCTCAAGGCCCTTTCGGGGCTGGTGGGAACCCCCGCCGCAGCCGAGGGTGTCCAGGATCTGCTCTGGGCAATCCTGATGCATCCTGAATTCCAATTGGTATATTAAGCTGAAACCGGCAACCCGACACAAAGCCATGAAAAAGACCGACAGCTCGCCCGAAACGAACCTCCGCCGCCGGGACTTCCTGAAGACCGCCGGAGCCGCCACCCTCGGCGCTCTCGCCGCTGGCGCCCCCAGGGCCGCCTTCGGTTCGGCAAGTCCGCTCTCTCCCAAGGCGACGGCCGACTCGGTGATCGTGCTCTGGATGGCGGGCGGAATGGCCCACACCGAGACCTTTGACCCCAAGCGCTACACCCCCTTCCGCAAAGGGCTTCCAGCCAACGAGCTTCTGTGCAGTTTCCCGAGCATAGAGACCGCAGTCGATGGGGTCAAGCTGACCAAGGGCCTCGAGAAGACAGCTGCCGTGCTTGACCGCGGAACCCTCCTGCGCACCCATGTCCTTGGAGACCTTGGCTTTATCCTTCATTCCCGCCACCAGTACCACTGGCACACCGGCTACGAACCTCCGCTCACGGTCGCTGCGCCGCACCTGGGAGCCTGGATAGCCCAGGCGCTGGGCCCCCGCGACGAGGCCATGCCGGCGTTTATCGATATCGGGCAACCCTACGAAGGAAACGGAGAGGCCGAGGAGATCAAGGCCTTCCAGACCGCGGGCTTCCTCGGCAGCGAGTTCGGCCCTTTCCGCGTACCGGATCCCCGCCAAGCCGTCAAGGTGGTCCGTCCACCTGCCGGCATGACCGTCGACCGCTTCAAGAGACGCTACGAGACCTACCGAAAGATGCTCGAGGCCAGCCCCGTGGCCCGCAACGGCTCCGGCTACCAGAAAGAATCCCTGCTGCGCTCCGCCGAATCGGCCTACCGCCTGATGAACTCACCCGCATCGAAAGCCTTTGACCTGAGCCTGGAACCCGAAGAGACCTACAAGGCCTACAATACCAGCAAGTTTGGTCTCGGCTGCCTGCTGGCCCGCAGGCTGGTAGAGAAAGGCGCCCGGTTCATCGAGGTCACGACCGAATACGGCCCCTTCAAACAATGGGATACGCACGAGAACGGGCACACCCGGCTGACAGATATGAAGCGACAGATCGACGCTCCGATCGCCCAGCTCGTACTCGATCTCGAAGAACGAGGCCTGCTCGACCGGACACTGATCGTCCTTGCCAGTGAATTCAGCCGCGATTGCATGGTTGAAGGAAAGCCGGAAAAACAGGTCCGCAACCAGGTAAACGTCCCCAATGTCATCAATGAGATGAAGTTCTACGGAATGCACCGCCACTTCACCAGCGCCTCGAGCGTGCTGCTGTTCGGCGGCGGCATCAAGAAGGGCGCCGTGTACGGAAAGACCGCCGAAGAGAGGCCCTGCACCACCATCGAGAACCCCGTCACCATCACGGATCTTCACTCGACGATCTTTCATGCCATGGGGATCTCGCCGAAGCACAACGCCATCATCGAGGACCGGCCCTTCTACGCCACCAAGGATGGAAAGGGCAAGCCTGTGCTCGACCTGTTCGCCTGAGGCGGAGACGTCATCCGGACCTCGCCCTGTAGCGTGAAAGCACCCTGCGCAGGTCGTCCTTCACGACCGGCGACAGTTCGTCCCGGCACCTTTCAAGAAGGCCCGAGAGGCGCAGGGAAATCCTCGCCATCCATGGCTCTCCGGGGCCACTCCCTGACAGCAGGTTCTCCGCCGCCTGGACAAAGAGATCCCGGCGCCCCGGCCAGCTTCCCTCCAGGAGCCACAGGACCCTGCCCGCGATCTCCTCATCAGCCCTGGCACCCGCCAGCTTGACGATGGCGCCGCCGCGCAACCTGGCCTCGATCGACCCGGAACGAACGAGCCTCTCGAGAAGACTCGCATGAGCTCTCGTGCTCAGGACCGAAACCAGCAAGCTGGAGGTGTCGCTGCCGGGATGACTCCTGAACCAGCGAAAGAGCTCATCGTCATCCGCTCGCCCGACAATTCTCCGCAGGGTACCCCTGCGTGCCGGGGGGCAAGGTGGACTCGAACCTTCGAATCGCTCAGCGTCTCTGCCGGCGAGGTAATCGAGCGCATCCAGCGGAGCCAACTGGTCGAGCGCGGCCTCCCGGAGAATCCCGGTAGCCGCGGGAGGCAAGCCCTCCGCTATATTGTCCTCACCCTCGAACAGGTTTCGTTCAGCCCAGGCGGGGTCGGAATCCCCTAGGTCCCGGGCTGCCGCGCGAACCAGCCCCTCAACCCCTGGAACGCTCAGAGCAAGCCTGAGAAGCCTCTTCATGTCTCCTGCTGTGAGAATACCTGATCTCGAAATAGTCCACGTAATCGGGTGGAGCGCCTCGCCAAGCCTGTCGTAGAGCCCCTCATAGGCTTCCAGGACAACCTCGATGCCCAGCCGGGCAGCGGATACTCCCGAGCTGTTTTCGCGAGAGGTGGAGCAGAGTATCTTGAGCCCGAGGTCCAGCAGCAGCGCCCCCGCCCGCGACCTCGCGAAATCGTGCTCGACGAGGATCCTGTCGACTACCGCCGCGGGAAAGAGGCCGAGATCCCGGTTGTAGCCAAGCAGCCGCACCGCGAGCGCGACCTCCTCTCTGCCCGCCTCCGGCCCCAGGAGTTCGAGCAGGTAGTCGATGTCTTCAATCCCGCCGCCAAGGCCCAATGAAGCGGCCAATGAAGCGGCCAGTGAAGCGGCCAGTGGAGTCGCCAGTGGAGACAACGATGACGACGAGTCCGTGCCCGTGCGGGGCTCGACCTCGCCGTCATCGCCGACAGCCGACTGGCGAAAAGACTCCGGCCACGGCTCCCCGGGCGGGCAACGCCTCGCAGGCTCTCCCTGCCCCTCAATATCGCGGCGCGCATGGCCGGAGACCTCGACCCTCGCCGCTGAGGGAAACAAGCCCGGCTCGATGGAATCCTGGAAAAATACGCAGGGCGTACCCGGAAGGAAACCGAACAGGAGAAAGATGCCTATGAACATCGAGCAGCGTTTCTTTCGCGGTAAAATCATGGCCTCCCCCCTCTCGGGACTCCGTCCGGGGACCGCCCGGCCCCGGCATCCCGATGGCAGATCGTCTCCTTCCCGCAGGTCCGTACCCGCTCGGAGGTATTGACCCACTCTCCCCGCACGCAATTGGGCATGGCGAAAAAGATGAAGTTCACCTCCTGGCTGCAGGCATTTTCCCGCTCCCTGATGGTGGCCCCATCCTGCCACTCGCAATCTCGGCAGGGCGCCGGAATCGAACCGTAGTGAGCAGGGATGTAGGTCTCCACCGCGGGGCAGCCATTCTGGCCGACACCGAATATTTCAAAGCCGCCATAGCCGGGGATGAAGCCGCCGAAATGAACCGAGGCGCAGTCGATCATCAGCTCTCCCTTCATCACATCCGCCGGGCTTACCAGCATCGCCCTTGCACGGTTTGAGCACGGAGCGGGACAGGGTTCCGCCTCCGCCTTTGCCCCGGTGCCTGCAGCGCGCGCCTCCCCGGCCGGCCTCTTCGCAGGCGGGGACTGGCTGAGAGCATCCTGCGCCGGGATGACCAGGCCGAGAGACAGAGCGGTGGCCAGGCCGAGAACGACAACCGACAGTATCATATGGCCGCGACTGCGGGCAGGAACGTCGCCGCAGCCGGGCTTTGGTTGAGTGAGCAATCCAGGCTCCTTTCGTGAGAGAGGAACCCCCTCGGCGGGCGGCGGCGCAGGAAGCTTACCCCCGCCTTCAGCCTGCCGCCACTTTTTGCCCATTTATAGCCCCCACCCGCTCAATCGGGAGTTGTAAACTGCTTTTGGGGTTCGTTTAACAATGTCCAATCCTCAGAAAAAGCACTACGACCTGGTCATCGTCGGTGGCGGGATCGTCGGGCTGGCCCATGCCCTCGCCGCCGGCCGCCAGGGGCTCCGCACCGCTGTATTCGAGCGGCATGAGAAGCCGCGAGGAGCCTCGGCACGGAACTTCGGCATGCTGTGGCCAATCGGGCAGAACCACGGACTCGTCCGCGCCAGGGCGCTTCGCAGTCTCGAAACCTGGCGGGAGCTTTTCGTCGGGGCCGGGATCTGGTCTGACCCCTGCGGATCGCTGCTCCTGGCCCGCCGCGAAGAGGAGCTGGCTGTCCTCTCAGAGTTCCTGCCGGCGTCCGCCCGGGAGGGCTACGATTGCGTCCTTCTCAGTCCTTCGGAGGTCGCCACGGTTGCCCCCGGAGTCCGGCAGGAGGGCCTTCTCGGCGCGCTGCACAGCCGCCAGGAGATCCTCGTCAACCCGACCCAGGCGCTCAGCCGCCTCACCGCATTCCTGCGCGAGCGCCACGGCACCAGCTTCTATTTCGAAACCGAGGTCCAGCAGGCGGAGGCCCCATCGATCGAGACCACCGCCGGAAAGTTCCATGCGGACAGGACGCTCATCTGCAGCGGGACCGACTTTGAGACCCTCTTTCCAGCCACCTTCAGGGAGAGCGGCATCACCCGCTGCAAGCTCCAGATGATGAAGACCGCCCCGCAGCCGGCGACCTGGAAGCTGGGAGCGATGGTGACCGACGGCCTCACCTTCCGGCGCTACCAGGCCTTCAGAGATTGCCCCTCCTACCCTCTCCTGCAGAAGAGAATCCTCGCCGAGCACCAAGAGCTCGATCTCCTGGGCATCACCGTGCTCGCTGCGCAGAACGGCGACGCGGAGGTAATCCTCGGCGATTCTCATCACTATGCCTGGACGCCGCCCGCGACCGCTGACCCCGGCATCGACGAAAAGATCATCGACTATCTCCAGGGCCTCGTCGAGCTTCCCCGCCCGCGCATCAGCGAACGCTGGAGCGCCGTTTATTCAAGCCATCCACAACGCACGGAGATGATCCTGGATCCCGTGGACTCGACTCGCATCGTCCTGGCAAGCGGCGGCAACGGCCTGACGACCTCATTCGCGCTGGCTGAGGAGACCCTCGCGGACTGGTAGCCGGGCACGCGATGACAGGTAAAAAAAAAGAGGACAAGGGCGCGGCAAAGCCACGACCTCGTCCACCAGTTTCAAACCCCAGTGGAAGCTGGACCGACCTCGCACTGAGAAAACTTCATTTTAGTCAGCCGCGACACTCCCAAAAGACCCGAGGAGTTGAAGCGACAAAAGCATTTTAATCGAAAGGCCTCCTTCAAGGCTATAGCCCAGGCCCAACTTTGAAGATTAATCTCGGACTCGCCGAACGAAGGCGACCCGGAAGCCGCCGGGACCACTCTACCGTTCGCTGAGTGAGCCTGATATCCATCGTCAATCTAAGTCATTGCCACAGAAGATTTACACACCGCGACGCCCACGAAGACAGCCGCGACCGCAGCCGGAGTCCTCCGGCCGGAGCTTCCTCGCCCCGGCTGGGCTCCAGCAGTCTGAAAAAAATATCGTTTCGTGAGCATCGGAAACATCTTTGCGCGTATCAACGGCAACTTCGCAGCCGACCTCTCCCTCCATGCTCTCCTCCCTCCGCAAAATGGATTGCCCGGGATCTCCCGGCCGGCCCAGGAAGCCTCGCCGAAAAGATCCCGGCAATCCGAGCGCTGAGGATAGGATACGCTTCGTTGGATAGAATGCCTCTTCAACTCCCGGCAACCGTGTAGCAGCCAGTTCCAGCCGCGGACTCGGAGAAATCAAACTCGACCACGGCCCCCCGCTTATCCGACTTCCGGCAGACCTCGATGCTGAGGCCCCCCTCCGTCGCATCTCCGGGTGGCGAGATCTCGATGCCGATCTGACCCCTGGGTTCTACACCAAGCCAGTCACCCGGCTGGATTTGTTTCCATGGACCCTCGTACCCTCCGGCAAAGTACCGAAAACCCCAGGGTCTCTCGAGCATGCTAAGCTTCGTCACCCACTCAGCTCCCGGGCCCTTCAGTTCAAAGCTGTAGGATTCGCCAGCTTTGTCACCGAGGAAAAACACGCACCTGTTGGCCACACCTGGGTAGATCCGGAGGGCCTGGGCCATATGCCGCTCAACGTCCTTATCGCCGATGAGNACNTTGATATTACCGATCCAGTGCACGCTTCGACCTNNGTTNGGGTCCNCCCGGCGNTGGGCTTCCGCNCCGNNTGCCCCGNNGACACCCGCAGTGCTCCTGCTGAATTCCANGTAGTCGAAGAAAACNTTCGNGCGGATCCTGTTGAGAACATTCAGCTTCAACCGNTCCGNCGNTNCCGTNTNNCTGAGCGCCTNGCGCACCGACACNCCNTCCCCAAGCTGCTCNTGCACTATGCGCNCCATCACCTGCCAGACGCTCATCGACCTGAACTGTTTGTCCCTGCGGATANCCCGCAGAACAGCCCTGTCCCTGTCAAGCNCCCNCAGNGCGGCGNNGTNGGGCCGANCCNCGGAGCGGGCTCGCCCATCGATGGCCACCAGCGACCCGTTCTCACGGATCATCACCTCGGTACTGACCAGCCTGCTCCCGCCGGCCCTGATTCGCGGCACCCGCAATTCCTGCAGCGGTGTCCAGGGCACGAAGGCGCCAAAGGCCGCGAACTGCAGCCGCATGGTCTCGGGCCGCGAGGCTACATCCAGCCTGTTGTGTACCGTCACCTCTATGCGCAGACGATCAGGCGCGACATTGTGGAACTCGATATCTTCGCGCTCGACGCAAAGACCCGCTCCGCCACGCTCGACATTCTCATTTACAGAAGCCGCAACGCTCCTGCTTACCTCATTTTCGAGCAACATGCTCATCTCCCTACCTCCATAGCCTTAAAATGAAACCAGTTCACTGTTTACCATGGGTGGCACCCTCATCGGCGAGCCACTCGCCGGCACCAACCCATCCGATTTAATATTCTGAAATCTCCTCACGACCGACAGGCCTCCCTTTCAGTGATTGTCAAGCAGGCTGCCCAGGCGCAGGGCCTGTTGCCTCGTCAGGTCAATCACCTGCTGCTCCGCGAACAGAGATGGCATGGACGATCGCCGGCGCTGGTAGGAGACGGAAGAGCGTCTCCGCTTGCCGAAGAAAAAGTGGATGGCCTCGATCTGCGCATCCCGGAACTCGATCCACTTGCGCTGCGCTCCGATCATCTCCTTCTTTTCCTGCGCGGTAAACCGCCGGCCCCTGTCGTCAGCCAGCACTGCGCGCCAGACNCTGTTCAGCTCCCTGTCCCACAGGAACTTGCCGTGCTCCAGGCAGGCCCGCTTATCCGAAGGAGACACCGCCGCGGCCATACGCTTCATCAGGATGACATCGATCGGATGACGCCGGAGGCCGCTGAGTATCGGGATGTGTCTCCCGGTATCCGGATCGAGAAGAACAGCGCCCGTTTCGGGCTTGTAGGCGACGAACAGCCTCTTTCCTTTCTTCCACCTCTCGACCTCGACCCACTTGATAGCACTGTAGCTCACATGGAGCGCCTGTCCGCCATCCAGATGGACCCAGCTGGGGTCATGGTTTTCCCTGTAGCTCACAGATTCCTTATGGCTCCACTCCCCGGCCTCGGCCGAAGAGCCCAGGGCCAGCACGACTCCCGCCAACAGCAACATACCTTTACAACTCATTCGCTCTCCTCTTGTTCTTCCCAGGCCGTGTTTCTCTCCTGGCTCCCGCCGACAGCGACAGCATCTACCACTTCTCCTGTTGGTGTGTGTACCAGCCCGGATCAGCCGAACAGGAAAAACAGAATCGCTATCAGTACGATCCAAAAAAGGGGCATGCCAGCACCACAAAGGCTTTCGCTAGTGTGGACCTTGTGAATGGGGAAGTTCGGCCCTCGCCTCCTATTGCTGTACTTATAGTCGTACTCGTGCATCAGTCACCTCCTCTACGAACATCGAGATTCATTTCAACCGTCCACCGTGTACTTCAATTCCAATCCTGCCAACCCCGACGCTCCACCAGCCCGTAAATGGACCTGCGAGAGGCGCCCACCCTGACCACCGCCCTGGCCAGTCGCGGAACGTTCCCCAGGNAGCCGNGACGGACACGCGCANCGCGAGAACCCGGACTCTTGCGCCGGCGCTCTTTTCCACCGTTCCTGATGGAGTCGATCAGGGCGCGCAGTTCTTCTAAGTACTCTCTCTTCATCTCTACACTCCTTCTTCACCCGAAATTGAGACACCTCGACTATCCAGCACGCCAACATCGGCGGCGAATATGGCGACAGCAGGGCCACCTTCAGTGCCTCTCCAAAACGAGAAACCTGAATTTCAATCACCCTCCTCGAAGGCAGCGGCCGGCCGCCCGGGAGGTCGCTCTGCGGAGCAGATCTCTGAATCCCAGAGCCTGCTCCACTATAGGGGCTTATAAGAAGCGCGGCATTTCACCGTCGATGTGAAGCGCCGAAAACCTCTTGATAGCCACCTTGGGGGAGATCCCGACCATCATCTGTAAACTCCTCCTGGACCAGAAGACCTTTAAAAACTCAACACTTACGACTTCCGGTTTCTCTTGACTTCCCTTTCGCTGCCCCCAGCGCCGGCTAAAAAACGCGCCGGAGAACTACTATAACAAGACCCTTACATGATTTCAACTTNNGTAAAAAAANTCTCCCGGGCGCCTCCCTACACATACCGTCCCCCGCCATCAATTCCGGGGCGAAGTTGACTCCCGGGCCGCCGAGATGGATATTGGCATGCAGCAACTCTTCCTTTCGGATCGACTGAGCATGCCTTTATTCAACTCGGTACTTGCCAGGATCCTGACCCTTCTGCCGAAGTGGGCCGCCCATCCCTTCGCCAGGCCCTATGTCGCGGGTGAAAGCGCCACCGAGGCGATCGAGGTCGTCAAGAGCCTGAACGCGGGCGGCTTCGCGGTAACTCTCGACATCCTTGGAGAGCATGTCGAATCCGCAGGAGAAGCACGAGCGGTCCGCGACTCCTACAGCAAGCTCTACGATCTGCTCGGCGAACGCTCCCTCGACTGCAATATCTCGCTGAAGCTCACCCATCTCGGCCTCAGCGTCGAGCGGAAGCTGGCCCGTGAGAACCTGCTCGATCTCGCCGCGAAGGCCCGGGAGCATGGTAACTTCCTGCGGATCGACATGGAGAGCTCGCGCTATACAGACGAGACCATCGCTCTCTACCGAGAATGCAGGGAGTCCTGTGAAGACACCGGGATGGTCCTGCAGGCCCGACTCCGGCGTACCCTCTCCGACATCGAAGCTCTCCGGGGGCCAGGCTTCAACTGCAGGATCTGTAAGGGAATCTACCGCGAATCCGAGGAGGTCTCCTTCACCGGGCCCGCGGAGATTCGCGAGAATTTCAGCCGTGCTGTCCGGGCAATCCTCGACAGCGGGGGCTACGCGGCCATCGCCACCCACGACACGGAGGTCATCGATTCCCTGGAGGCCTGGCTCATCGAGAACGGGATTCCGCCGGAGCGCTTTGAATTCCAGGTCCTTCACGGGGTGCCGATGGCCGGACGGATAGAGAAGCTCCTCGAGCGGGGCTACAAGGTCAGGGTCTATGTCCCGTTCGGAGAGGACTGGTTCGACTACTCCATTCGCCGCCTGCGCGAGAACCCCCGAATCCTCGGCTACGTCCTGAAGAACCTCTTTCGCCGCANGCGCGGACCGGCGCGGGCTGCGGCCCCACCGGCGAAGGAGCCCCAGCGGCAGGACGACGAGACGGTGCATGCCTGATCCATAACGACGCCGCGCGAGACTCCCCCTACCTGCCGGCGGCGGCAGGCTTCTCCTTGCGGCCCACGAGGTACTCCACGAGACCGATGAACTCTTCTGTCGTCATCGCCTTCTCGAGCCCGAGGGGCATGAAGGTCTTCTTCTGCGGAATCTTCAGGGCGATGGAAGAGGCGGCAACGGGAACCACCTTGCCTCCCTGCTGGCGCAGCATCACCTTGCCATCCTTCTCGGAATCGATGAGCCCGGTGAGGAACTGACCCTTCCTGGTCTGCAGCAGCACACCGAGGTATTTCTTATCGACCACGGCGTTGGGATCGAGAATCGACTGCAGGATCTGCTCCTTGCGGAGACGAATACCGACATCGGAGAGGTTCGGGCCGAAATTGACGCCCTGGTCGCCCACCTGATGACACAAAACGCAGTTCTTCTCAAAAACCAGCTTTCCCTTGCCGGCATCCCCCTTCATCTTCAGCAGCTCGCCCGCCGGGGGAAGCGCCTGGACCTTCTTTGCGACTGATCCCGCCGATGCCGGGTCAACCGCCCTGAAGATCCCCAACTCGTGGATCGACCAGAACTTCCCCGGCCTGTGCCCAGTCTGGGTAATCCTGATGTAGCGAGCGATTGCCGGGGCGAAGGCGATCTCCGTCTCGGGGTAGCTTCCGCTGCCGCTGGCGAGCACCTCGCTCCATTCTTTACCGTTCTCGGAGACCCGGACCTCGTAGCCGACCGGGTGATCCTCCCTGGAGCCGGCTGAGTCCAGGCTGAGTCCGCGAACCAGCTGCGTCTTCGACAGTTCGATCTGGAACCACATACCGGGCTGCATGGGCGTGTTGGTCGCCCAGCGCGTATTCGACCTCCCGTCAATCGCCGAGCGGGCGGCGTTTCCCCCATGGCTGGCGGTCAGCTTCCACTTCGAAGATCCCCCCAGCCGCGGATCAAACTTCAACAGCTCGGCAAGCGTCCAGGGGACCGTCCGCCCGACGCCGGCGCTGCGGGCCGAGGCGACATCATCGGTCGAGACATAGGACGCCTTGTTCGACCACGTATTCCTGACGTAGTTGAGGGCCGCGGAGANCCAGGCATCGTCATTCGAACCCATCGGCACCATCTGCTCCTTGTACTCCTTGCCGTCCACAGGCCCCTGCAGTCCATGGAGGAGAATACGGATCGCCCGGCTCTTCTTGCCGGTTACCCGCGGCGAGCCGGCCAGCGGCGGGGCACGCATCCGCTTCGCGTCATCGGGCATGGGAGCGCCCTTGCCATCCTGTCCATGACAGGTCACGCAGAGGGTCGCGTAGACGACATGCCCCTGGGAGTAGGACTTACCGAATTCCTCGTTCGCCCTGCGCAGGGCTTCCTCGCGTCGCCGCAGCTCGCGCTGCTGGACCAGCCGGGCCGTAAAACCGCGGAGGACAGAGCGAACGGCATCGCTTTTTTCATGCCGGCTCAGCGCCGCCGCGGCCAGGCCTTCAAGCTCATCCAGGGCGGTATACTGGGCCGAGAGGATGACCTGGATCGTCACGTTCGGATCCNCGTCCTTGACCAGCCCGGCCATGTCGCCAATCACGTCCTTGTCTTTCTCGACCAGCAGNGGCTCGCCGATGCGAATCGCGCCGGCCCGGACCCTCGCGTCCTTGTCGGAGAATTTCTCTCTCAGGAGATCCTTGTCGATGGCATCCATTCCCTCGAGGGTCCAGAGNGCGTGCAGGCGCGCCAGCGGCGCGGCGGCCGAACGAGCCATCTTCTTGAGAGCCGGCACCACCGATTCGTCGTGGCGAATAATGACCAGCTTCTGGGCCTCGTCTCTCCACCAACCATTGGGGTGAGCGAGGTGGCCAACGAGCGTGCCTGTCTTCTCTTCGAGCATGCGCGGCCTCGGGCCGGGCTTGAACCCGTCATGCACGACCCGGTAGATTCGTCCCTTGCCGATGTTCTTGTCCAGCCCATAGGCGGATACGACTCCCCTCAGATAGGAACCTCTCCTCACCCAATTGCCCTCCTGGATGATCCCGCGGTACATGTCGAGGATATACAGGCAGCCATCGGGGCCCGTCTTTGCCGCCAGCGGCCGGAAGTTCGGATCCTTCGTGACTATGAACTCCCTGCCCTTGTAGGCGTTTTCCAGCACGGTCTTGCCGGCCACGTTGGTAATCTTCGCCCGCCGCACGAGACGCCCGACGGCCTCGGGAATGAAAAGATCCCCACGCATGTCTTCAGGAAGCCTGTCACCGCGAAAGACGCCCTGGCCGCCGCAGCCGGTAAAATTATTCAGCGTATTGTTGCCCCGCACCCGACCGCGACCGCCCTGGACATCGGGAACGTCGTCGATCGGGAAGACCTCCCGGAAGCCCGGCGCCAACTCTCCACCCATTCGGATCCGGCCGTAGATCATCGGCTGCTGGAAATCCATCGCCGGCTGCTCGCCGCCGGCGGTCGAATAGTAAAGCTTACCGACATCGTCATGGGTAAGCCCCCACTGGCCTGAGCCGGCGGGAAGACGTTGGCGCTCAACCTTCCCCCTGGTGAAACGGTAGCGATGATTTGAATAGGTGGTGTAGATCCAATTGTCAATGTTCCAGAGCAGGCCGCTGGGCTGATGCTCGAGGTTGCCCCCCCGCCCGCCGCCCTTGTGCCAAAGCTTCTTCTCATCCGCCACGCCGTCACCGTCATGGTCAGTGTAGGCCCAGAGATCGAGAGTGTTGGTCTCGCGAATGATGACCTCCTTCTCCAACGGCAGGATCATCCGCGGCAGGACGAGCTTGTCGATAAAGACCGAGTGCCTGTCCATGCGACCATCCCCGTCGGTGTCCTCCATGCGCACCACCCGCGAGATCGGNCGAAACTGGTCTCGCCCATCGATATCCTGCATATAGGTNCGCATCTCGGCNACGTACATGCGTCCGTTNCCGTCCCAGGCCAGGGCGACCGGCTCCTCNATCATCGGCTCGCAGGCCACCAGCTCCATCCTGTACCCATCGGCCACCACGAAGGACTTGAGGGCGGCCTCGGGAGACAGCATCGGGACCTTATAGGGCTTGAGCTTGTCCGCCGCGGTCGCCTGCAGGCACAACAGAAGACCAACGCCAATACAAATTACAGAACAGGGGGTTCGCCGGGGGAGCTTCATTCTTCACCTCGTTTCATAGTTTGTTTTCCACCACAGGTGAGGCCATTCTCTCCAGATCTTCCCCCCGAGACAAATCATTCCCATGAGACTTTGAATCGGTCCAGTTAAACAACCCGGCCTGNCNCCTCCCGGGTTAGGATANGGATTCCCGTTCAGGCCAACGACACCCCAAGCCATACCAGGANAAAATCATGCCCAGCGAACACGGAAAAAGGAAGCTCACCCGCCGGCAATTGATCGGCTCGACCCTGGCCGCCACCGGGGCGCTCGCCGCCGGCGAAGCCATCCTGCCCGGTTTCGCAGCGGAGCTCGATGCCGCCAGCCCTGTCGCCCTCGAGGGAGAGAATAAGACGATCCTCTTCCAGGGAGACTCGATCACCGACGCGGGACGCAACCGGCGCCATNCCGGCCCCAACAACCCGGCCGCCATGGGACGCGGGTACCCCTTCCTGATCGGCTCCTGGCTGCTGGCCACCAAGAACGACCCGGAGNTGAAGGTCTACAACCGCGGGATCTCCGGNCACAAGGTGCCCGACCTGCAGAANCGCTGGCAGAAAGACACCATCGACCTGAAGCCCGGCATCCTGAGCATCCTCGTCGGCGTCAATGACATCTGGCACAAGCTGAACGGGCGCTACGAAGGCACCGTCGCGGACTACGAGAAGGGCTTCAACGAGCTGCTCGAGCAGACCCGCAAGGCGCTGCCCGAGACGCGCATCGTGATCTGCGAGCCTTTCGTGCTGCGCTGTGGGGCGGTCAACGACAAGTGGTTCCCCGAGTTTGACGAGCGCCGCGCCGCCGCCAAACGCGTCGCCGAGAAGGCGGAGGCGACCTGGGTTCCCTTCCAGGAGACCTTCGACAATGCGGTAAACGACGCGCCGGCGAAATACTGGGCCGGCGACGGGGTGCACCCCTCGATGGCNGGNCATATGCGGATGACGATAGCCTGGCTCAGGGCCATCAGAGACTGANGCTCTTNCNGGCGCCCGGCAACACGGAGATCANCAGTTGGTGTAGGACTCGCAGAGGAGCCCATCATCATCGCCTTCGGGATCCGCCTCNCAGCCNCCGCCGACCGTAGCCGGACCGGGGGGCGCGTCNCCACCNAAGAGGAAGACAAGGACGTTGATCGCATCGCTGAGGCCCAGCCGGCCGTTGTTGTCCGCGTCGGCGGCATCCATGCAGGCCGGGGCNGNNCCGCCGAGGAACATCCAGGTCAGGAAGTTGATCGCGTCGGTCACCTCCAGCGCGCCGCTGTCATTCACGTCGCCGCGGCGAAAAGCGACAAAGGGGACATCCAGCCTGCCGTGAACGACGGTCTGGGGGCCGCCGCCGCCAGCGCCGACCTCGATCGCCACCCCGACCGCAGGACTCTCAGGCATGGGCCGAAGCTCGTCGGCGACGAACCTGACCANGGTTCCCGTACCGGGAACCGTGCCAACGCGATAGGTGAGCTTGGCTATGGAGTTGAGCTGTCCGACCGGCAGATGCGCCGGGGCGACAAAGGACAGGATGACAGCGGAGATGAATCCCGCCTCGGAGCCCTCCGCCTCGCCGACGATCGCTGAAAGNTTGTAGAAAGGATCAACGACATATTCAGCCGCATCGGTTCCGCAGAGAAAGCCGATCCTTTCCTCATCGCAATCGTTCTCGAGCAGTGTCAACACCGCGGGATCGTGCCGCAGGCCATAATACCAGCCCATCACCATNTCTGAGCGGGTGTCGAGAAATACGGTGGCCCCGAGCTCCCCCTCTTNGCCATCAAAGACGAGTACCGACTCCCCGTTCTCATCCCATCTGAAAACAAAGCTGTCGGGAACGCAGAGNNCTTCGCCTTCACAGAAGATCTCGGCATTGTCCTGGGCGAAGCCCGACGCGCAAACGCCTGAAATCACCAGGAAAACCAGCAGGCAGAAACCCTGTGCGATCGAGGCGCGAGGGGAGTTCAACAAAGGACCGAATTCTTGTGGTTTCATACTTAAATATTAACAGGAAATTTCCAAACACGCATGGAAAGCCAGTTTAGCCGTATTTCGGNCGTTGAATAATAATTTTTTCGGNCCTNGTTCGACTTACCNTCTTTTGCCCTCAGAATACCGGGACCCCTCGAGAACGCGNTGTTGAGTAAATCTTAGGGTGCCGGCCGCGGCGCCCCGTAATGTCGTTTTACACCANAGGAGTGAAGACATGCTGTTTCGAGGAGTTGTTGGAGTATTGGTGGTCCCCCTTCTGTGCGGTTGCGTTTCCTACGAGGAATACCGCGGCATCCAGGATGAACTTTCCAGGTCAAAGAGAAACAATAGCGACCTGATAACCCAGTACCAGAGAGATCTGCTCGACCGCCAGAAAACACGTAAGGAGATCTCTTCGAGGGAGGGAGAG
Organism: Planctomycetota bacterium; assembly: GCA_002695115.1. Lineage (GTDB taxonomy): Bacteria > Planctomycetota > UBA8108 > UBA8108 > UBA8108 > UBA8108. The sequence continues at coordinate 12,215 of NZOA01000052.1, read as the reverse complement.
CTCCAGGTCGAGATGGAAGAGCTCAAAAAGCAACTCCTGGTGATGGAGAGCAAAAAGGAAGGGCTGGAAAAGATCGATGGAAGGGACTTCGAAAAAGAAGACCTCCCCGCCGGAGCGAAGATCGAGTCCGGNGGCATCAGCCTGGGCTCCAACCTGCTGTTCAGGTCAGGCCAGGCGAGGCTGAAAACACATCAGTTTCCATCCCTGGACCAGGTGGCCAGGCTGCTGAAGGGNAAATACTCCTCCTACGAGGTNCTCATCGAGGGNCACACCGACAACGAACCGCTCAAGAGCACCAGGCAGCTGTTTGAATACAACATAGTGCTCGGATACGAGAGGGCATCCAATGTCTTCAGGTACCTGATCAAGAAACACGGTCTTCCCGAGAAACGCTTCCAGGTCACGAGCTACGGGATGTCCAAGCCNCTGAACCCGGCGAACGCCAGCACGTCCCAGGGTCGCAGCGAGAACCGCCGCGTCGTCTTCCGCCTGAAACGCAACATCCACTGATGCTCCGCTGGAGGCTGAAGCTCGGAAAAACAACGACACGCCGACCTCACTCGCAGGTGGGCGCCATCCGCGCGCAGTCCAGACCGTCATCACTGTCATCTCCCCCGCAATCGCCGGCCGGGTAGCCCGGGCTTGTGGGAGATGGCGGCTGGGGANCNACGCCACCCGTGAACAGCCAGCTGAAGATGATGATGGCATCNGTGATCTCGATATTCCCGGTGTCGTTGGCGTCGGCCGCATCCATGCAGACCGGCTCGGCGCCNCCGGANAACAGNTAGAGCAGCGGCACCACCCCATCNGTCAGNTTGATNGCGCCATCGGANTTCCCATCNCCTCTCACAAAGAGATCGCCGGCCGGCTCCTGGCAGGGCACCGCCGCGGCGCAATCGTCATCATCGCAGTCGGTGAGGCCGTCAAGATCGTCATCGATGAGGTTGCCGCAGATCTCGGCGCCCGGGCAGGCGTTGTGCCGCGCGCAATCTGAATCATCGCAATCAACGAGGCCATCGAGGTCATCGTCCGCGCCGTTTTCACAATCCTCGGGCNAGGCCTCGACACCCACGGTGATGACCTCCCTGCAGACACTGTCCTCCGCCGCGTCATCGCACCGCCTGGAGTCATCCGCCACCACCGTCACCNGGTANACCCCNTCGNCNCGAANNACGANGGANATCCGGCCCGGNGCCCGGGGCCCGATGACCTGCGGCTCGCCNTTTTCCCCGGCTACCGTGAGGGTGACCATCACGTTATCGCCGGTTTCATCCTCCGCTGTGACCGTCAGGTAGTGAGAAGGCCCGAAGCGNNTGCCGGTCGCCTCGANCTCCAGGCCNGTGCAATGGGTGTCGGCGTAGTCCGGGTCTCCCTCCACAGGACAGGGCGGCGGGCCCTTGCCCTCGAACGCCTCCACCCCGTCATCCATGATGGCGAAGATGTCATCCTCACCCAGCACCTCGTCCCAGAGGCCCACATCATCGAGATCCCCCGCCCAGCGGTACTGGTCGCCCATGTCGCCGCCGCCGCCGATGTGGAGCGCCCGCGAGACGTCGGTCACCGGCGCGTAGCCCTGCGCGGCGGTGGTGGCCTCGAGGAAGCCATTGATATAGAAGCTCTTCTCCTGGGTTTCAGCATCGAATGAGATGGCCAGGTGCTGCCACTCTCCCTCTTCCACGGGCAGAGCCTGCAGTGAATCCCAGCCATCAGCCGCGCTCTCGCCATCGCCCGTCCAGAATTGCCATATATTGCCGGGATTGTTGTAGATGATGAANCCGTCGAGATTTCCGCCGCCGGCGACGAGGCCGTCGTAGCGGCTGGTGAGGGGCGAGCGGTGACCGCTGCCGCCAACAGGTTTCGCCCAGAGGGTGATGGTGAAGCTCTCGGGGTTGAGCTCCGGGGCGAAGACTACATCGATCACGCCGTTCTGAAAAGAAGCGGCCCCGCCGGTGTTGTCGTTCGCGCCAATGGCGTCAAAGATCACCCCCCCGATCTCGAGACCATCGAAGCCGCCGATGATATCTTCGCCTGACTCATCCAGNGGCCAATGCGCCACTATGTCTGCCCGTGTCGGTGAGAAAACAGCCAGGAGAACGGGGAAAACGAAAACGAGCGGGAACCTGCGCATGAGACCTACCTCCCTCAACCCGAAGAATTTGATCCGAACCCAATCTCACCAGAATACAACACCGGCGGCACCCTTGAAAGAAAAGCTCCACGGCGCCTGCCGTCCGAAGCGGGAGCAGAGACCCCCCTGCTCAGTTTTCCCAGGGGTTCTCACCGGCATAGGGCACCACGGATCGCAGGTAGACCCTCCCCTGGGCCTCCATTCCCTCCTCGCCCTTGAGCTCCTGCCGCTTCGCCCAGCGCTTCTGCCAGAAGAGAAGGCTGTAGAGCCAGATCGAGAGACCGAGGCAGGGCAGCGCCGCAATGACCAGTATGCCCAGGCCGACTCCCTGGTGCTCGGCGGCGCTGTGNTCATGGTCCGCGCCTGAGAAGTAGATGCCCACTCCAAAGAAAGCGGCAACCAGGGTGATGACCAGCCAGATGCGAATAAAACGACGCAGAGCGTAAAGAGAAAAGGCCTGGGCATTACAGGCCTTGCACCAGTGGTTACTCCGCAGGGTCTTCCCCGCGAACCAGACGACAGGTTCCTTACGACAGGGAGTATGCGCCCTGCACTTGCGGCACCAGGGTTTCGTACTGTCGGGCTTGAAGGGGTTTTCTTTCATGCGACCTCGACCTCAGAGGGCATCCGGCTTATCGCCGTCATAGGGAGAGACCGAGCGCCAATAAATCTTCCCCAGNTCCTCGATCTGTTTCTCACTTTTTCTTTCCTGTCTCTTCATCCAGCGATTCTGCCTGGTGAGCACGTAGGTATGCCAGGCAACCAGGCCCGCGCTGGGCAACCCGCCAAGAAGCCCTATATAAGCTCCAACGTCCTTCGCGGCTTCATCTCCACCCCCACGCGAATCCNCCAAAAAGAACAGGAGCCCTCCAAGGCCCAGGGTGACAACCGCGACCAGGGTCCAGAGGACGTTGTTCTTCCTCATGACGGTATAGCTGAACATGTAAGAGTTGCACTGCTTGCACCGGATGGAGTTATGGGCTTTCACAGGTCGACCCGCGAAGTAGACCTCGCCCCATTCGTTGGTGGGAGTGTGAGCCCTGCATTTGCGGCACCAGGGCACCTTCGGATCGGGCTTGAAGGGATTGTGCTTCATTGGACGTTCAATACATCAGAGGCTGCCACGAAAAGACTACAGATTACAAAATAAGGGCCCCTGCCGGGCTGAAAAATAGACCGCAAAACGATTCAGCTGGTGGCCTCCCCGCTTTTTTTCGAGTCCCGAGCCGATTCGATGGCCTCGATGAAGCTCCCGGGATTCCTGGCCCACCAGAAAGACAGCCTGTTGCCATCTCTGCCAACCACCTCGACGACCTTCAGCCAGCCCCAGGCCAGGTTTACAGCTCTGATCTCCTCCAACTCCATACCCTCGACCTCCACGATCTTGAAGGCCCCCGGGAAACCGCGCTGGATCGGTATCTCCGGTGTGGCGCCCTCGATATACCGACCCCGCGTCGGCCTTGGCGTGTCGGGATCCGGCCGCATATGATAGCGGCCCTCGCTCCTTTTCATCACCCGCGCGCTGGTCACGAGGATCTCCGAGCTGGAATAAAACATCCAGGCCAGCGCGGCGGTGGCCGGCGCGAGGACCAGGACCGCGTTTGGCGTACCCATGAAAAAAAATAAAACTGAAACCGCCAGCCAGGGGACGAGCATTCTCCAGCTTACACCGGCCGTATAGAGAACCTCCTCCCCCTCTCTTAGCTCTTCCGGCGGTTTCTTCTCCGGCATTTGATCTCCAGCGTTCAGGGCAGCTTCACCCGCTTGTTGTGGAATTTTCCCGAACTGAGCAGCTTCCCCTCGCCCCACCACTCCCAGGATGTCTCCGACCTGTCGCTCCCGATCAACCTCGTACTCACCTTCATCCTGTGACCCGCAGGCACCTCGGGCGAGACCCGCCTCTCCTCGATCGTCCGGGTGGCAGGATGAAAGCTCCGATGGGTGATCTCTACCGCCGTATGCGCCGTACGATCCCCGTAGCGAGTTGTCTTTCGGGCGATGATGAGACCCTTGCGCGGGTNGTACTCCTGTTCCTGGCTTATGTCTATTTCCATGTTGGCCCCGGGACCCTCCCGCAACCTGATGATCGATACGACTGATTTACCCCTCTCCTTCCAGTTGGTAAGCACGTGGAAGAGCTGGCGGGTCTCTTCCCCGTCAGGCCCGGCGGACAACATGGTGGTCTCCCAGGCGCCGACCTCGAAGGACAGCAGCTCGGCCGCCTCCANGGCGGTCATCTTCCGCAGGGAGGGCTCCCCCTGGCGGCAACCAGCCGCCGTGATCGNCAGGATGAGCAGGAATACACCGGGGAGACCGCTCTTCATGGAATCGCCTTCTAAAAAAACCCGCCTCTTACAAGCCCGCGGGCGGAGCCCGAAAACGAACCGGACAAGACTACGGCTTGCGGAACGAGAACCCGCTGCCGATGAAGAAATCATCGGCCTCATCGTTGAGCCCGAAACCCACCCTGATGTCGAATTGGAAATCGTCCGTTATGGCCCAGGCCAACCCGCCGTTGAGGTACTGCTGCGCCCCGGCTGTATCGGTCCCACGCGGGAAAAAGGCGAACCACTCGGCGAAGGCGCCCAGGCCGTCACTGAGGCCGCAGGCGACGGTCCAGGACTGGGCGAACTCGACATAGCCTTCNCCATTGNCGTCATAGCTNCGGTTCACCTGTGTCGAGCCGGCGGTGGCGAGAGAATCGTTCAACGTCCAGCCGTAGACCAGGTTCACGCCCGGCTCGAATCTGTCGGAAGAGAACGACGCGCTNCCGGTGGGAATGTTCATCTGCGGGATCACGGCCATCTCGGGCAGCAGGCCTTCCTGTGGAACCAGGGCGATCTTGAGACCCGTATAGAGATCCGTCAGGCCGGCTGTCGATCGGGAGACTCCGNCAGACTTGGTCTGTTCGAAAGCGATGGGGAAGCTGAAGTCGAAATCATCGACGGAATTCATCAGCAGGCCGGGAATCATCCCGAGGCGAAACTCCAGCCAGTCGGCATGGAACCCGGCGCGAAGGAGCTGTTCACCGACCGTCTGTGTCCGGACCGTTACGCCCTCCGACGTGCTCGAGGTGAAGGTATAGCCGAACTCGACCTGGACCACGCCCCGGCCGACAGCCACCGAGGACTCGGTAAAGTCGGGACGATCGGTAACCAGCGGCTCGTCGAGCCGCGGACCGCCGGTGTTTTCACCTTCGGAATTCCAGCTGAAGAGAGTGCCCCGCGAAGGGGGCTCATCCTGCGGGATCCCCGCCGCCGCCAACGAGAGAAGAGGGCGAACGGGCGCCTCGAAACCCGCGCCGTAGCTGAAAGCCAGCCCCTTTGCGAGAAAGCCCCCAGCCTCCGCGCGCTGTTCAAAGAGATCTCCCCCGGGGGGTGGCTCCTGGCCCGTGGCCAGGGAGCAGAAACAGATCGCGGCGGCCGCAAAAACCAGGCGGCTCACTGCCGATGAACGGGGCGTCTTTATCATCTGGAAATTATTTTCCTACTGGATGTCAGGTCCTGAGTTTTCATACCGGCGCCCACCGTAGCCCCCGGGAGTTCATCTTGCAAGTAAAGCGCCCACGATCAAAAGAGCCCCCGGCATCTGCCGGAGGCTCAGCCCGGATCACCATCCAGGCCTCTGCAAGAGTCAGCACTGCTTCCGTTTAGTTCCCGGGATCGGGCTCAGGTTCAGGCTCCGGTTCCGGCTCAGGTTCCGGCAAGCCGGCCTCGCACTCGACCAGGCTGGCATTGGCAGCTGCAAGCTCGGCCTGCAGCGCCGCGATCTCCTCATCCTTGACGGAATTCGCGGTAGTCGCCACCACCAGTGAATCATTGGCCGCGACAAGCTCCGCCTCCAACCCGGCGGCCTGTCCGGCCAGGGTCTCGTTTTCGGAGCTGACAGCGGCTAACGCGTCATTCGCCGCGGACAGGGCCCCCTCCAGCTCCGTCACCATGGCGCCCAGGTCCTCAGGGCAGATGATGGCGACGGGATCCGGTCCTCCGCGAAAGAGCCAGCGCAGATAGTAGGTGGCATCGCTGATGTCACGCTCTCCATCTCCATTGGTGTCGCCGTTGACGACCTCCACAACATCCCCTCCAAAAGCCACCGGCGATATGGAGGAAACCATCAACAGGCAGAGACTCAACCCCAGAACAGCAGCAAACAGACGAACCATAGAAGCCTCCTTCAAAGTTGTGCGGGTTGCCCCCTCCCGCGCTGAGAACAACAGGCTCTATTGACTCGAGTGCAGCGTAAACCAGCGCCCACCCCAGGCAAGAGAGCCCAGTGAAGTGAGATCGCTCTGGCCAGTTCCTGGCCCCACAAACAAACCCATCGTGAAAAACGACTTCGGCAACAGACCCGCTGCCGATGGAGAGGCGCCCCTGCCCCTCCCTTAACAACTACCCTCAAGAGTAAGGATCAAATCATCCCGGCGCACCTAAAATATAGTGGGCATTTCCCGGAGGTCATTCGCCCCGGCCGGGAAGCTCCTGCCCGGGGGTGTCCCCGGGCTTGATGGCCTGGCCTCCACCACCATCGGTGGGCGTCCTCTTGTCCGGGCTCCGCAGGCCGCCCCCATCCCCAGCCTTGCTCTCCATCGGAGGCCGGGCCGGGGCCTTCCTGTTGAAGCCGTTCCTGCAGCTTCCCGATGAGATCCCATAGATAATGAAAAACACCGTTGCCAGGACATAGATGAGAGTGCAGCCGTATTTGGCGGTCCAGGCGGAGACCTCCTNCCCGGAAGGCGGCTTCCATTTCTTCTTCGTGGCCTTCTCGCCGTCATCGTAGAAATCCCACCGGGCATCATCGCCGGATCTCCAGGGCGCGCCCGTCGCGTAACCAATGGAGCGAAACGCGTTCCAGGTCAAAAGTGCCGCAAAGAGGAAGAACATGGCCCTGGCGAACCAGAAAGGCGTTGCCAGGCAGCCGACAATAAAGGCAGTCGCCAGCGCCAGCGAGCCGAACTTGCTGCGGAAATCGCCCTTTGCTTCAGCCCCCGCCCAGACCAGCTTCCGCCACTCTCTCCTGTTCTGCCAGCTGGGNTCGCCNTCGAGGAAAAGCTGCAGGATCTCCAGCACATCGGGAAGGGTCAGCTCTTCGGTGAAAAACTGGGCGTGCCTTTTCCCCGGGAAGCTCTTGCAGTATTCGACGTGGCATAAATCCGCCGGCAGCGCTTGTGAGGAGGTCTCTTCCTCCTGGTATTCTTCCTCGCCGTTGTCCTTTACGTATTCCTCTTCCCCTTCCTCTTCTTCCTCCTCTGGCACAGGCGGCGGGGATGATCCCGGAGAGTCCCGGCGACCCTTTATCCCATCGTTGGTAAAAGGCGCGGCGGGTTCCTTCTTGTCCAGTATATAGAACTGAACGAAATCTCGCCCATTGGCGTGGACAAGGACAGCGACCGGGTCCATCTCCGACTTTTCCGCCATCCGGAGCAGGGCGTGCCTGATAGCCTCATCATCGGGATCCGCGATGAGCTCCTTGATGGTCGGAACGGAATAAGAATCCCCGTCATCATCCTTAACCGCGTTCTCGTAGTCTTCAAAGTACAGCCGCAATTCCATCGTACGAAAAGCCTCAAAGATTTATTTCATGGCCGCCGTCAATATTCCCTGCTCCACACCGTAGAATNATCTGACGATACTGGCAAGCTTTTCGCCGTTATTCACCCGTCGCGCCGGACAACCTGCTCCCGTGAAGATCGGGAAGAGGGCTTTGGCTGTNTACCGACGCGATCGCCTGCTACCCTGAACGGCAACCTTATTCACCGCAGAGGCATCGATCTTGGCTCGAGTCGCGACATATCTGTCACTCACGGTTATCCTGCTCAGCTCTTCGTGCTCCGCGCCTTCTTCGCGAGCGAAGGAGCCGGGAAACGAGGCTGAGGCCAGGGCTCATTACGACCGGGGCAAGGCCTTGTTCCATGCCGTCGAACGCAAATTCCATGAAGCCATCGAAGACTACGCCAGGACCATCGGCCTGGAACCTGAAAATGCCGTTCCTGAAAGATCCCAAGGAGCGTACGATGAAGCCATCGCGGAGCTCAGCCGGGCGATACGCCTGAGGCCGGATTACCCCGAGGCCTACAGCGTCCGCGGCTACGCCCATTTCCACGCCCGCAGGTACGCCGAGGCCATCGAGGATTACAGCCGGGCCATACGCCTCGATCCGAAGACCACTCCGCATTGGCCATCGCCATATTTGCTCCGGGGCTTTGCCTACATTTACGAACGCAAATACGAAAAAGCCATCGAGGACTACAGCAGGATCATCGACCTGGAACCAGAGAATGCCGTGGCCTGGTACAACCGGGGCCTGGCCTACAAGTTCCTCGGCAAACAGGCCCGTGCCGAGGCCGACATGGCCAGGGGCCGTGAACTCGGCTTCCANGATTGAGGACACATCGCCCTATTCCCCGCCATTGACCAGCCAGTTAAAGCCAGGCTCCACGACAAAGAAACCCACCCGGTGGCCATCGGTTCGCGCCTCCCACCTGTGCCCGACGTAGGAGCGGCATACCCAGGACTTCCCGGGAGCCAGCTCCGGGCGAGGCACATCTTCGGAGTTTAAGCCGATCCAGAAGATCTTGACGTTCTTTTTCGTGCCGTTAGTGACCTTGAATTCGCACTGGGGCCCGGTGACGGAGGGAATCCGCTCGTGCTCCTTGAAGGTCACTGTCTCGAGGTCCCGGCGCAGCTCGAGACGCGCCTCGGGGCCGACGCTCTTCGCCCCGGAAAAATAAACGGTCTTCAGGGTCGGCAGCTCTTTGAGCAGGGCGATATCTTCAGCTCCCCCGCTCCAGGACTCTCCCACCAGGACCGAGGTGACCACATCGACGATCTCCGGCTCGAGAACCTGGAGCTCGTTGATCGACCACCACAGGGACTTCGCGCCCGTCTGCACGATGCGAAGAAATCTCCCTTTTACCGACTGGAAGACGGCCTCCGTCACCGGCGTGGAGCCTACTCCCTTGGCCAGCGTCCCCGACCAGTTCACTCCATCCATGGAAGTGTAGAGCTCGTAGCCCATCGGGTGATCGTTCGAACCGGGCGTCAACAGCCGAACCCCGCCGAGGAGGGTCGGCCCCGGGAGCTCGAGGGAAAACCACATGCCCGGATGCTGGCTGAAGTTCGAGGTCCAGCGGGTATCGGGATCCCCGTCGATGGCGTTGCGCGGGGTGTCACCGGCAGGCGCGAAATGGCTCGCGGTCGCCTTCCAGAGGTCCCTGCCGCCGAGGACCCTGGGCTGCGCGGTGAGAAGCTTTATACCGTAGTTGAGCTCGGCTCCCTTCCGGTAGAGCTCCAGGGCAGTCTTCTTTTCCTCGAAACCGAGCGCCCCGGATTTCAGGATCCTGGCAACCGCCCGCGTCAGCTGGATGTTCTCGCCCCCGGCCTCGGCAAGGAGGGTCGACAGCTCATAGACCGCCGATGGGCCATGGGTGATGGAGAGGTCCCTCCAGCAGGTGAATTCCCCGCCGGGCCTCTGGGTGATCTCCACCGTGATCGGCGCCTCCTTGTTGATTCCCAGGTCGTAGAGCAGCGGGATCGGCCCCACCTGCCAGGTCTGCCTGCGCGGCAGCGAGGCGGGGACGAGCTCTTTTCCTCCCACCCGGACTGCCAGGATCGAGGGATCAGGGCGCAGGCTGTTGACCGGCCCCATATCCACCTGCAGCCATTTTCTTTCTTCCGACGGCTGCACCTGGCGGCTCAGGACAAGGGGAGCATCCCGCAGCGAGAGGGCCGGGAAGAAATAATCCTCCACCCTGTTCTCCAATACGAACTTCCATTCACAGCGAGCCTTCGTGCCGAGCGCCGGGTTCCAGCCCCTCCAGGCCGATACATTGAGATGGATACGCTTGCTGACGACCCCGGCGAGGCGTTCGCGGTCGAGCTCGAGCATNGGCTCGAGCCAGTCGACCATGTCCCTGATATCGAACGGATCGACGGCGGAGATTCCTTCATCATGGGCGGTATCGGCCTGCAGGATCAACCGCCTGCGACCTCCCGCGGCGGCGGGCAGCGCGAGGCGCCCGGTATCGACAGCCCGGTGGCTGCCGACGAGAAAAGGGCTCTGNTAGAGCGGCTGGCTGTCGATCGAGCCGAGGAAGACCCTCCCCGCCGCGCAGCCACCATCGCCCACCTGGCGGTCGAGCCCGAGACGGGACCTGAAACCGGTCACCAGATCCGCCAGGTCAAAGTGTAACTCGCTGTAGGCGTGCACGGCGAAACCCCAGCCGTGCTCCCTGCCCGCGCTGGCGAGAAAAGCGTTCCTGCTGTTTCGATTGAGCCTCCAGCCGGAGGTCTTGGCCAGGTAGTGCCGTTCCTTGAACCCGGCCGGATACAGTCTCGAGAGGGGAACCTCCCGGGGCGTGAAAAAACTACAGGTGTGGATCCTGTTGAAGGGCGTCCAGATCGGGTCGAGGGACCAGGCCGGCTGGACCATGTGCTGCCAGGTGTCGGGGTCACCCCTTTCCTGGCGAAGCATCCCCAGTCTCTCCTTCACCCTCTCCATGCCCTCCAGCCAGTTGTTGTATTCATTGACCTGGGCGATGAGCTGGCCGCCTGTGTTCGATCTCCTGAGCCTCTCGAGCTGGTTCTTCTGCAGAACCTTCATCCTGTCAAGCCTGCCCTGGTCCTGCGCCTGGCGCTGCCGCCTCGTTCTAAGATCCTCCTCGGCATTCTGCCGCTCGATCTGGGCTCGCTGACGCTGCCGATCCTTCCTGAAAGCCTCCAGCTCAGCCTTCCGCTTTTCTTCCGGAAGCTTCGCGAGCTGCCGCGCCCTGCTTTTCTCCAGGTTCGCCGTCAGGCGGTCCTGCGTGTCCAGGCGTCGCCTGTGCCGCTCTTCCATCCGGGCCAGGAACTGGGCTGTCCCCTCCAGCACCTTGTTCGCCTCCCTGCTATCTGCCTCGACCGTAGCGGCCTGTTTTTTCAATTCCGCATCCAGCTTCTTCTGCAGGGCATCGATCCTGTCGAGGCGGACCTTCCTGTTCCTCTCGAAATTGTTGAGCTGCCCCTGCAGCGATGCCATGACCCTGCCGAATTGCTCCCGCTGCTGGGCCGAGCTGAAGGGGATGGCCTGGAAGCGGGACCTGCTGGAGGTCGCGATCAATCCCTCGATGGTCTCGATCCGAAAGAGCAACGATTCGAGACCGGGACTCAGGACAGCGAGATCGTCATAGCAGGTCTCCCAGGGATCACCGAGCATGGGGTGGAGTTCAGCCAGCTCCCCGAAGGCAAACTCCCTGACACCATCCCTCAGCAGGAGCGAGATCGTTCCCTTCCCCCAGCGCAGGCGGCGAAACTCGACCGCTTGGCCGCTGCGAAGATAGGCGAAGCCGGGAGTCAGCTCCTGCCGTTCGCTCCTTCGCCAGGCGATCCGCTGAACCTTGGAGGGCAGCACGCGCAGGAACTTCCGTGTCTCCCTGCCCGGCCTGGCGAAGACGTCCCCGGTATCAACCAGGAGAGACGACGGCATGGCGCCCGGGGTCTCGATGCTCGCGCCCACCACCTTGCCCGGCAGCCTGTCACCGCCGACAAACTCGACAAAACTGGCCGGGGTGTCCTTATGCGCCTTCTCCCGCAGCCTCCGATCCCTGATCCAGCGCGCCTGGTTGGCCGCCGAGATGAGGCTCACCCCCTCAAGGGTCGGTATGCTGCCCGGCTCGTGCCAGAGATGGAGCTGGTTGCCCTCGAGAATGTTCCCATCGGAAAAGACCGCGATATACCGATGCGCATCGGCCGCGAAAAAAACAGGTGCCGCCAGGATCGACAGCATGAATGTCGCCACGACTGTGGCAACCGGTCTCTTCATTGGATCTCCCTTGCAAATCCGGCAACGGCTTCATTTTAGCCGCAAGTCCCCGGGGAAGGAAATGGTGCGCGGACCCAGATTCGAACTGGGGACACCTATATTTTCAGCAGGCTGCCTCAAGAGACGTCGCGGTCATAAGTCCTTACGCCACAACGTAGGCTCATCCCACCACCCTTGCAAGTCTTTCACCGCTTTACACCGCGTTGCACGGGGTAACGTATACGGTATACGGATTGGGGAGGTTACGCAGTTACCCAAACTACAGAAGACTTCCTCTACTGCTCATCTTCTA
>NZOA01000051.1 GCA_002695115.1 Planctomycetota bacterium | reverse complement strand
GCTCGTATGCCCGGAGGAGAGCCTGGTGATGTCGACACGATCCGTTCCCCGCTTGATCTTCTCCATGAAGCTGTAGATACCCCTGTAATGCGAGCTCGAGAGGGTGCCGCTGCCGGTATTGAAATAGACCTCGCAGAACCGGGTCCGGGCAGCCCAGCGCCCGCACTGGCGGCTGAGCTCGTAGATCAGCGGGTTTCTCAGGTGGGCGCGGTCAAAATTGTAGGCGCCGTAGAGAATCCAGTCGGACTCTTCAGGCATGCCCAGCGGTGAGAAATCCGTGTCCTCGTTGTTCTCGTCCCAGAACTCCAGGCCGTAGCTGACCTTGTCGCGCCCGCCGGTGGATGAACCACGTGTCTTGATCCCGATTCGGCTGGCCAGGGTCGCCTCGCTCGCGAAGCTCGTTCGCCCATCGATCGGCTCGTAGATCGCCATGAAGGCCTCCTCGAAAGAACCGCTGGGAACTCCCCCGCCTCCAAAGCTGTCGATGACGACAACCGGGATGGTGGAGCGAAAGTTCCTGACGTTCGAGGCCAGCATGATGTAGCTGCGGCTGACGGTCGGGCTGACCGATCCATCCGGCTCGAAAACCCTCGTGCGAATCCTGGAGCTCGAGCTGATGGTGACCGGACCTGAATAGCGCGTCGAGTTCGAAGTGGGAGGCGAGCCATTGGTGGTATAGCGAATAACCGCGGTCGGGGACTCGGAGGTGATCACCATCTGGGTGTTCCCGCTGATAACGCCGCTGGCAGGGGCTACCTCCGGCGGCAGCGTGATCCCGCTGACGCCGGGCAGGTTTGCCGATCCCGGAGTCGGCTGCGGAAAATAAAGCATCTCATCTCGGTTCAATTCGCCGGCGTCAAAACCGACCAGCTCGGGCAGGATCACGAAGTCCGAGCTGCCGAGATTGTCGTTCAACCCCAGAATCGATAGCACGTTTTCACCCTCCCTGAGAAAGTTCGCGCCGCCGGCCACGGTGAAATCTTCAAACTCGACGGCCTCTCCATCATCGTGAAGCGATGTGGCGCCGGTATTCCAGCTGCCGTTACCGTCGGGGGCGTTGCCGGCGGCGATCCGCTGCCCGTTGATAAAGGCGATGAATCCATCATCGTATTTCATCCTCAGCAGGAGGCCGCTGACGCTGACGCCATCCTCCAGCGAAAACGGAATCCGGATAAAGCAGGCCAGGTTCTCGTTGCGCATCTGGTCCTCGACATCGAGGTTGATAAGGCCCCTGTAGGTGGCGTTGCGATCATANCCGACACCTGTCTGGCCGGAGAGCCAGCCTGAGTCGTCGAAGCCCGGCTCCATCCAGGTCATGCCGAGNTTGCCGTTGGTGGGAACCAGGGCCCTGGCTGGAACCTCCGAGCCGACCAGGCCGATCTGNCGGGCGTTCTGAGAAATCCCGTAGGAGAAGCCGGCTATCAGTTCCGGAAAGGGAGANATCTGNTCGACNATCGTCTCCCCATCGGGAGCGAACAGGCCGAGAAACTCACCGGAAGAGCTGAGCTTGAAGTTCGTATGCAGCTCGGAATTGGCATCGCGGCGGTCCTTGTCGGAGGCGAAGATCAGCAGGAAGCCGCCAGGGGCTATGGAGACACTCGGAAAACGCCACTTCTCGGGTACCAGGGGATCGTCGCTCAGGAAGTAGCCCGAAAGATTCTGCGCCGAGTCGCCCGCGTTGAAGAGCTCGANCCAGTCCGGGGTGTTGCCATCTTCATCCTCGATGGTGCCGTTGTTGACAGCCATGAGCTCGCTGATGATGAGATCCTGAGCGGAAGCCGCACCCAGAACGCCAAAGAAAAAGAGAAACGCCGGGAGCCCGGCCTTCCAGATTACTTTCGACATAACCTAAACCTCTCCCCAACTACAGACAGGCTCTGCTTTTGAATTCGAACGATATCCAGGACACAGGCCAACACCGATGATTCGAACTACTACAAGAATAGCAGCCGGTTATGACAGATGGGAGCAATTTGCGCAGCCGGAACCGCCAGCGTNTTCCCGCGCCGCCCTACTTCTGCTTCCAGGCCGGGGGCTTGTCGAGGCCGGGCTGCAAAATGGACAGGATGGTCATCGCCGTGCTGTAGTTCTTGCTGCGCTCGAATACACGGTCATTCCAGCCGCCATCGAGCTCCCTGACCTTCCACAGGAGCTTGTAGAGACGCTGCCTGTAGGAGGCCCTGAGCTTCATGGGAAGGAGCTCGATAGCCTGGGCGGCGTAATAATGCGCAAAGAAGAAGTAATACGGAGCGATCATATAGGGCGGCTCGTGCGTCCCCGTCTTCTTGCGCCGCTTCTCCAGCTCCCCCCAATGTTCAAAGAAGGCCTCCAGGCTGGAGCGGATCCGTTCGACCTTGCCGCGGCCGGCGAGATAGAGCGTCACCTCGCAAACGGGCATCCTGCCGACAGCCCCGGGAACGTCCTCGAATCCCTTACCGGTTTTCGAGCGGGGGTAGGTCGAGTACTGGAAGGCTCCTGAATCCAGNCGCGCATCCTCGAGCGAGTCCAGGGCCCTGTCGACGACATCCGGATCGACCTTGAAGCCCTGCGCGGCGGCCGCGAAGAGNGCCTGCAGGGTGGGCGCCGTCATGAAGGTCGACGGTGGTGANCTCCTCGTCGCCCCCCCCCGGCGGGAATAGTTCCAGCCGCCCACACNGGCTATCTCCGTCTTTTCGATCGTAGCTACCAGCCCTCGAATGTGCTCGTCATAGGCTCGCCTGCTTCCCAGCTTTCCGCTCCCCCTGGCCTCGAGCAGGAACTGCAGAGCGTAGGCATGCCCCCAGCCCCTGACATCGTAGGTGCTGTTGAAGCCGGGCGACATCAGAGGCTCCTTCAGCGCGGCGACGACGAAATCGCGGCCCCGCTTGACCGCGGCCTGGGCGCTTTTGGATGACCTGTAGCCCGGTGTTTTCAGCAGGGCCCAGGAACAGATCGCCGTGCCCCCGACACGGTACCCGATGGGGATCATCCCTCGCCTTTTTCCCGGGCTGCGAACCCTGTAGACCCCCTCATAGGGCCACTCACTGGATGGAGAGCTCTTCGCTCCCAGGTTCTCCTGCATCCCGACAATCAGCTTCGAGCCCCTGCTGACCGCCTCCTTGAGCGCCGTCTTGCTGACCGGGTCCTCGGCCTCGAGTTTCCCGGGCAGCCAGGACACCAGGGCGACCACCATGGCGACCCATGACGAATACGAAAACCCTGGAATATTAACCCGCATATTTAGCCCCTCTGCTGTTATCCACAGGATACCTTTTCCAGACTGAAACTCTCTCGTTTTTCTTCCGAAGTCGACAAATTCCGATAGCCATTCTTTCCCTTGTCCCTACGGCCGGAGCTTCATACCATCTGCGTCTNCAACAGGCTTCCCGCGCGGGAAGCCTGCCGGAACAAAACGAATCGAAGGAGCCAGGAATGGACGNCAAGCCGCGGATCCTCGTGATCGGCAGCATCAACATGGATGTCGTGCTGAGGGCTGAAAAATTCCCGGCGCCCGGAGAGACAGTGGTCGGCACGGACCTCAGCCTGATACCGGGCGGCAAGGGCGCCAACCAGGCCGTGGCGCTCTCNCGGCTTGGCGCCAGCGCCAGCCTGCTTGGATGCGTAGGAAAGGACCCCTGGGGGGAGGAGCTCATCGGGAAGCTTGAGGAAAACGGNGTCGACACGGTAAACGTCGCCTCAGACGAATCGCTTCCGACCGGCAACGCGACGATCATCGTCGACTCCGAAGGAGAGAACCGGATCGTCCTGATCGCTGGAGCCAACGACGCCCTGCGACCTGGCCTTGTCGACGCGGCCCTTGACGCGGAGAGCTCCTGCGATGCGATCCTGCTGCAGCTTGAAATCCCNCTGCGGACNGTCTACCACGCGATCTCCGCGGGAGCCGCCCGCGGCATCCCGGTGATCCTCGATGCCGGCCCACCGAGAGCGGTGCCGCTGGAGAAGCTTCGCGGTGTCACCGTACTCTCGCCGAACGAGAGCGAAACCGAGGCCCTGACCGGCATTCGCCCCGGGGATCTCGACTCCGCCGGCAAGGCAGCCGCGCTGCTGGAGGAATCGACCGGAGCGANCGAGGTGGTCCTCAAGCTCGGCGANCGCGGCGCGCTCTTCAAGGACAACGGCAGGTACGNGCTCGCCGAGGCGCACCAGGTAGAGGTCGTGGACACCACCGCGGCCGGCGACAGCTTCACCGCGGCGCTGGCGCTCGAACTCTCCCGTGGCACCGAGATAGCGAAGGCCGTCAGGAGAGCCCTGGCCGCGGGGGCGCTTGCCGTTACCCGGCTCGGAGCGCANCCATCTCTTCCCACGGCTGAGGAGGTCGACAGGCTGCAGGGGATAACGCCTTGANCACGGATGCCCTGTTCAAACATATCGAGCTGCTCCAGGACGCCAGGCCCTGGGGACGAGTCCTCGATGCCGGCACGGGAAGCGCCTCCCTGCGCTGGATCACCGGTCTCAACACCATGAGCTGGACCGCCGTCACAGCCGATCCACAGCGCGCCCGAAAGCTGGGGAATGAGTTCAGCGACTCACATCGCGACGGCGACCGAATCCTCGCCGGAAACTGGAGCGACCCGCTGCTGCTGGGGGGCGAGACCTTCGACGTGGTGCTGGCGGACTACCTCATCGGCTCGATGGACCGCTTCTCTCCGTACTTCCAGTACAGGTTCCTGCGCAGGCTTCGCCCTCACGTCGCAACGCGTCTCTACCTCGTTGGACTGGAGCCCTACCGTGGAGCGGGTGATGACGCGGGTGGACGCCTGGTGCTGGAAATAGCCAACCTGCGGGATGCCTGCATCCTCCACGCCGGGCATCGGTGCCACAGGGAATACCCGTCCGACTGGGTCATCGGACAGCTGGAGAATTCCGGCTTCTCCGTGGAAGAAGAGAAGCGATTCCCTATCATCTACGGCACAAAATTTATCAACGAACAGCTCGATGTATGCCGCAGGAAGCTNGAATTCATAGAAAACCAGGGGCTCGTGGGCGGCCTGCGAAGCCGCATCGACAAGCTCCGGGAGAAGGCCCTCGCCTTTTACGACGTTCACCGGGGTATTCGATTCGGATACGATTACGTCATCTCGGCCCGNCCNGTTTAAACCGGGAAGAGAAAACCAGGACCGCCCACCGACAGGAGGACCCCANAGATGACATCTCCCGGCACCTACAGGCTGCTTGCCGACATCNTGCTGGTCATCCACTTCGCCTTTGTCGCCTTCGTGGTGATCGGCCTGCTCATTACCTGGCTGGGCTATTTCCTGAACTGGGCTTTCGTCAGGAACTTCTACTTCCGCGCGNTTCATATCCTGTCTATGGCTGTTGTCCTGCTGGAGTCCGTCTTCGGGATCGTCTGCCCCCTGACCGATTGGGAGATCCAACTTCGAAAGCTCGGCGGCCAGGTCGTCTACGGAGACCAGACCTTCATGCAGTACTGGATCCACAAGATCATGTTCTTCCAGCTGGAGCCGGCTATCTTCACGATCATCTACTCCTCTTTTTTCACGGNTCTCGTGCTGAGTTTCATCTTCGTGCGCCCGAGACTACCCGGCTGGCTCTCCCGGAAAAACGACCCTGGAACGGGAAAGATAGAAGCCGCCGCCAACCCAGACAAACCGGAGACCGAAAATGATCCACGTGATAGCCGAGATTGACATCAACGAGGGCCGGCGGNANGCCTTCCTGCGAGGAATTCAACGAGGTGGTNCCCCTGGTGCTCNANGANGATGGNTGCATCGAGTACGGCGCGACCATCGATGCCAGCACGGANNTGGAGAGACAAGCNCCCCTGAGAAAAGANACCGTCACCATCGTCGAGNAGTGGTCCGGCATCGAGGCCCTGCAGGCCCACCTTGACTCCGGACACATGGCCGCTTATCGCGANCGAGTGAAANACCATGTCGCGGGCGCGACCCTGAGNATACTCGAGCCCGCCTGATTCAGTCGCTGTTCTCAGGCAGCCCCTCGTACCAGCAGATGTCTTTTACAGGATCGAGTATCGCCCTCACATCGCCGAGCAGCTCTTCATCGAGAGGCTCCTCGATCCACCTGCAGTTCCGGCGGATGTTCTCCGGATCGGCGCTTCCGACTATGCAGCTGGCCAGGCGCTCTTCACCAGCCGCGAACTGCAATGCCAGCTTCGAGATATTCGACCCGAGACTCTCGCAATGCTCCGCCGCTCTCGCGCAGGCTCTCTTCAGCGCAGCGGAAGCGGGATGCCAACCGGGCGGTCCACGATGGGACAGCAACCCCATCGAAAGCGGAGAGGCGGTGAGCACACCGATACCGCGCTCCTCGAGTTCCGGCAGGATGCGCAGCAGGGACGTATCATTGAGACAATACCGCGAGTAGGAGAGAACGGTGTCGACCTCCGCCCTCTCCGCCACCCGCAGAAAGGCCCCCACCGGCAGCCCCGTGATGCCCACATGACCCACCTTGCCGCGCTGCTGAAGCTCCCGCAACGCGGGCAGGGTCTCCTCGATGACGGTATCGAGTGGCACAAACTCGATATCGTGGCATTGGATCAGATCGATATGATCGATCCCCAGGCGCCCGAGACTCTCATCCACAGACTCGATCACCCGCCCGCGAGAGAAGTCAAAATCACGGGCTCCGTAGCGCCCGACCTTGGTCGCGAGGTAATAGCTCCCCCTCTCGACCCCCCGCAGGGCCTTCCCAAGCACGGTCTCCGCCCTTGTCTGGCCGTAATAGGGAGCCACGTCGATAAAGTTGATGCCCTCATCCAACGCCACGTGAACGGTCCGAATACCCTCGTCCTCATCAATATCCCGGAAGACCCCTCCGAGAGAGGAGGCTCCGAAGCTGAGAGCGGAAACCTGCAGGCCGGTGCGGCCAAGCTGTCTGTACTTCATGGGCAGAACAAAGAATAGTAGACTTCTGCTTGAAAAAAAACACCCGGGACCCTCTTAATGTGCCACGGCAGCGCGGAGGCGCTGTTTTTCACCAGCGGCAACGGCCGGAGCTGAGAACAGATGAAAATCACCTGGTTCGGACACGCGGCCTTCTCCATCGAGGGAGTCAATTCCTCCGGTGAGGCAGTCAAGATCATCCTCGATCCCTACAACTACCCCGCCTGCGGCGGCTATCTTCCCATCGATGAAGAGGCCGACATCGTATCGATCAGCCATCACAATGAGCGCTACCACTCAGACCTCTCGTCGATTCGCGGCGACTACGAATTGATCGACGCCCTGGAGCTTGTCGGCGACTCACGCACCTGCCGCGGCGTTGAATTCGCCGCCTTCGAGGTATATGAAACCGAGGACGGCGAGGGCCCCAACTCCCTGGTTAAATTTGAGCTCGAGGAGGTCACCGTAGCGCACCAGGGAGACCTCGGGCATCCCCTCGAAGGTGATGCGCTCGAGTTCCTGCGGGATATCGACGTTCTGCTCGCCCTCGCCGGGGGTCCCCCCACCATCAAGGTGGATGATCTCGCCGACCTGGTGGCGAAAATCCGCCCTCCCCTGGTCCTGCCGATGCACTACAAGACCCCGAAGGTCAACCTCGACCTCCAGCCGGTCGAGGACTTCCTGGCGACCTGTACCGGCTACCCGGTCGAGACCCCCGGCTGTCCGGAGCTCACCGTCAGCCGCGACACCCTGCCGGCGGAGACGACCATCATCGTCCTCGACCACGCCCGCTGAGAGCCCTGGAGATACCGCCGCCTCAGTCCTCGAAGCCGAAGCTGCTCCGCAGCGCCGCCGCCATCCTGGTCACGGACACCCCGGCATCATCGAGCCGGCCGAGATAGATACAGAAGCCGTGGATCATCCCCTCGTAGCGATCGAGCTCGACCGGGACACCGGCCTCGATCAGCTTCGCCGCGTAGGCATCCCCCTCATCGCGAAGAGGATCGAATCCGGCCGTGATAACGTAAGCGGGAGGCAGCCCGGCAAGGCTCTCGGCGCGAATCGGCGAGGCCTTCGCTTCGGCGCCATCCTCCTCCCGGGCGAGGTAATGACCCCAGAACCAGCGCATGCCCTCGCGGGTCAGACCGTAGCCCGCCGCGTTCTCGAGGTAGCTCGGAGTGTCGAGACAATAGTCCGTGACCGGGTAGATCAGGAGCTGGAGGCGGATCGCCGGCAGGCCGGCATCCTTCGCCATCAACGCCACCACCGCGGCCAGGTTGCCCCCGGCGCTGTCGCCGCCGATGGCGATCCTCTGCGCATCGACACCCTTGTCTTCCGAGTTCTCCGCCAGCCACCTGGTGAACCCGTAGCAATCATCCGCCGCGGCGGGATACCTGTACTCGGGAGCCAGGCGGTAGTCCACGCTGAAGACCACGCACCCGGCCGCGTTGGCCAGCGCCCTGCAGACTCCCTCGTGAGTATCGAGATCGCCGAGAACCCATCCACCGCCGTGGAAATACACCAGCGCCGGCAGGACCGGGCTGTCATCAGGCCTGTATTCCCTGTAGGCGATAGCGGGCAGCCCGCCCGGAAGCTCTTCGGCGGGAACGAGTCCATCCCGCACGAACGCGATATCCCCGGTTTCAGAAAACTCGGAAATCCGGCTGGCGAGGTTCTCGCGAGCCTGCTGCGGCGTACACTCCTCAAGCGCCGGGAAGCCCAGCGCCGCGAGCTCACCCAGAAGCTCTTCTACCTGCGGGTCCAGCGGCATATCTTTCTCCCTGAACAAGGGCCTGGAACGAAGAGGTGACTTCTACCCGTTTCAACCTCGGCTCTTCTGCGCCTCGAGAGATTCCAGGAGCCGTGAAAGCAGCTCTCCCGACTCGCTGGAGACGTCCAGGCGAGAGAGCTCCTCCTGGATGTCTTTGAGGCGCTCAATCAGCCTGCCAAGGTCCGGCGGACCCTCGGGCTGGAGCCTGTCGACCGGAAGCTCCATGACGCCGGGACCCTCATCCCCGGCGGCGAGCATATTGTCCACCTCACGCTTGAAGGTAACCCGGCCGATTCCCTCCTCGAATACCTTCGATTCGAGATCCCGGAATTCCCCCTCGCGCCCCTCGAACTTTTCCTCGGCCAGTCTCAGGTTGTTCACCACCTGGTAGGAAGGAACAACGACCTCTTCTCCCCGCTCGATCCGTCCGGAAACGTCATGAACCATGTCCGGACGCTTGCTGGCGGTATAGTCCATGGCCTTGAGCATTCTCCGGGCCACATATTTATTGAGCTTGAGAACGCCAAAGGCGTAATCCTCGAAATTCTCACAGGAGGGTGTCGCGTAACGCCAGAGCTCGTCATCGCGAATCCGCTTCAGATTGAGCGCCACTCGCAGCCAGCTGGCCTTCATGGCTTTGACCGCGCGGGCTGTATCGACGAGGAACGCCCTCACGGCGGGCTCGTTCACCTGCTCATGCCCCTGCTCTACAGTACCACTCGTCACCATGATTCTCTCACCAACGCCACGGCATTCACGACCCGGAAGGTCCTCGTTGACCAGGACCGAGGACGCATCGTGACCCAGAGAGGCCCGGAGGTCAAGGGGCTGTGACGGGAGAAATCCGGTGGACTCGATCCTACTTAAAAATCAGGGGGATGGCCCTGATGGACCGCGCATCCAGGATGATGACGCGCTCGGAGTCGAAGCTCGCCTTGGCGGCGTCACTTCTGCTCTTGGTCTTCGGACGGGTATCTGAGGAGGCGCCCAGCACATGGATGTACCGCGCCTTCTTGATAAATTTGGGTTCCACCTTCGTGCGAACGATGATCGGTGCCTTGCGGTCGATGGTAACCCGGTAGGTGTTGCCCTTGTAGCTGACCGAGAGCCCGGAATTGCTGGATTCCACTGTCGCATCCAACCACTTCAGATGCTTGTCTTTCTTATCCTCATAGCTCTCGTTCACCTCGACACCCGTTCCGAGGATGACAAGCTGCGCGTTCTGAATCTGGCGATCGGTCCCGGTTCTCCCCTGCCCGACATTCCCCCCCCCTCCACCGGGTGGACCTCCGCGAACCTCCTGTTCGACAGCGCGGGCAAACATGCGAACCTTCGCTCCCTTCTTGAGATCCTGGATTCTTACGACCCGGTCGAGATAGAGGGTCGTCTTCTCAGAGATCTGGACAAAAGCCTTGGCGGACTTCTTCCTGCCACGCTCATCCTTGAAGAAGTAGGAAAAGTCGTAGAACGACTCGGAGCCGGATACGTTCTTGCCGAGCTTGCCCCAACCGTTGAGATTCCTATCGGCCTCTCCCTCATCTTTCTGAGCGAAGAGATCCGGGGCACCAGCGAAGGTGAAAAGAAAGGCCAGGACAAGACCTCCGGCGGGAAAGCGGCTCGCGTTCTTCATTGGGTGAACCTCGTAAATCTGCAGCAATAGGTTGGAGAAGGCTTCAGACTCTCATTCCTCGATACCTGAGAGTAGTCCCGGCGCCCGGACAAGTCAATCGAGATGAGTGCAGACCGACAACGGAGGCGAAGTTCCGAAAAAACTGCCGGTAAGGCGGGGTCAGGGGCAGACGGGTTCCGATTCGCAATCAAGCTCATCCTCGGTAGGATCAACCCCGCATTCGAGGAAGGGAGCTGGGAGAGGGGCTCCACCGCGGAAGAGATAACCGAGCGAGTTGACCGCATCGGTGATATTGAGATCCCCGCTATCATCCGCGTCCCCCGTATCGAGACAACCCGGGGCCTCACCTTCGGCGAAAAGAAAGATCAGGAGGTTGATCGGATCGGTGATGCTCAGGCTCCCGTCGAGATCCACATCTCCTCGCTGGAAGAGAATGGGCAGCGGATCCGTAAAGAGCTCCAGCGAATAGGCGGCTACATCGGAACGGCCGATCTCTTCAAAGTCGCTGTCAAGATACCTCCCAAGGGGTTCCTGGAGCACGGCCCCCTGGCTGTTGAGCTGCGGAGCCACGAGCTCGAAGACCGCCACGGCGCGGTCAAAACCCTCGACCTCCACAGGCGGATCGAGTACGACCCAATGCCGGACAAAGGTATTGTGCCGGGAGGCTGAATAGACCAGCTTCCAATAGGAGGTGACCCGCTTTCTCTGGCCACGAATGTTCAGATCCGCGCTTCGCAGACGGATAGGACCAAACTCATCATTCTCGCTGGGCGGACGGTATTTCTCGAGAATGGAGACGGTCGTTCCATCCTCGAGCTGTGAGCTGACCTCCCAGAGATCGAGGCTATCGTACCGGCAGGAAGAATAATCGATGAAACGGCGGAGGTCCGGATCGGCTACCGAGGTGATCTCTCCCTGCAAGGTCATGGTGTCTTCAACATAGAGCTCGTTGAAGACGAGGACCTCGCGCACGGCATCGGGACCCCGGGCGGTAAAGGGCTCGAGCAGGAACAGGCGAAGCTTCAGACGAAGCTCATCATCGATGGCGAATACCTGGTCAAAGAGGAACCTGTGGCGGGTCGTCCCATTGGTGTTCTCGATACGGCTGGCACGAAGCATGCCGGGTCCAACAGGCTGCAGCAACCTTCCTTCAGGACCGAAGCGGACCTCATCTATCAGCTCCATCGGCGTGATAAGAGACGAGCTCGGCAGGATATGCTCACCCTGGCGCAAGCGGACCTTGCTCTTGAGCTCCAGGACCTGCAGCGCCCCTCTCTGGATGCTGGAGTTTCCGAAGCCGACGCAGGCACCTGTATTGGCAGCGATCTGCAGGCTGAAGGACGGCGAGGGCGGCAGCTGCGCGTTGCGCAGGAAGGGCCTGACCTGCTTGACGGCCAGGTCGCCATTGGATTCGATCTTGTACTCGATATCGAAAACGACCTCGGAAGCATCGTGCTCACCGAGATCGATCGGTAGCTCGCTCTCGATGTGCCAGATCAGGTTGCCGAGCTCCCTGAGTTCCGCTTCGCTCAGCACATTCTGTCCATCCGGCAGCAGGGAAGAGCTGCTGGCCCGGTTGATCTCGAGCACCTGCCCCTGGTCCACGACGAGAAGATCCCGCGCCGCCAGCACCCCGGGCTCGGGACTCACGACGCTGGAATCGCCGACCTGAGAGGTGACGAGATAGCGATCATCGAGCGGGTTGGACGGATTGCCGGTGAAGATCACGCCGTTGGCACGCTCATCGGCATAGGCCCGGCTGACAAGGATGCCCATCGCGACATCCTGCTGGGGGATCCCGAAGTATTCCCTCTCTTCGAAGGCCCTGAAGTTCCACACGCTCTGCCAGACCTTCCGCAGGGCACGGGCGACTCCACGTTCGTTGTCGTTCTCCGGATCGCAACGCGAGGGACCGTCATTGTCATTATCGAGATCATCAGCGGCGCAGGCCGATGTCGAATCGTAGAGCCCGGCGCCGTTGAACTCCAGCGCGTCCTCCACGTTCGAGGAAGACCTGAAGCGGACCCTGTCGGCCGTCTCACCGAAGACCTCGCCAATCCGTTCCGCCACGCTGCGAACGAGCTCGGCATCGACCGTCGAGTTGTCGTCCATATGATCACGGAGCCGATCGAGCATCTCGAACCGGTATTCCGAATCACTCCTGAACCTGTCGGTTCCGAGGAGCTCCTCGATATATTCCTCGTAGGTAACGATCCGCAGCGGCTCGACGGCGGAGAACAGCCTGTTGTTGCGCGTAAACTCCAGGTAATAGCGGGTCGGCACCACGAAGCCGACCTCATGGTATTGCTCAAACTCACCTGTCATGAGGCTCTGAAGCCGCGCCATGTTGACGCCCTTGCCTCCGTAGCGCCCCACCAGGGCCGCGGCATCGGCGGTGAAATCGAACTCGCTCAGCCGGGTCAGCGCTCCGAACTCCGCATCGGGAGCCGGCGGGGCGCCAAGCCGGATCTGGTTGGCCTCCCAGAACTTCTCCGCCTCCTGGAAGCTCGCGGGACGAACGTCATACTCGCTGCCGGAGACCTCCAGTCTCACCAGAATCCCATCCAGTGGAGTGAAAGCCGACACCGCGCCTTCGACGAAGGCGTTCGGCGAGCCACGCCGGGCTGTTCGGATCGCGAGGTGGCTCAGAGGGCCCTGGAGCATGCCCGTAATCACGCCGGCGACCACTCCCTCGATATCCCTGGGAGCGTGCGGAAGAATGAGAATATCCCGGAAGCTCAGACCGCCGTTGTCGTTCGCCTCCTCGAAGGCCTGCTCGGTGAGGACCCTGACCGTTCCGTAGCCGACAGCCTCAGTATAGGATTCGTAACTACCGGAGGAGCCCTCGACATCGAGGTAGATCGGAAAGCCGGGATCCTCCCAACCCACCGCGGCCTCGCGGGCGGCGATGGTGCCGGGCACGTAGGCGAGGACCTCGAGGCCGAAAACCGAGCGGAGAGTCTGGTAGATCTCCCGAACCTCCTCGATAGTAAGCATCTGCGAGGCGCTCTCGCTGATATCCGTGAATACGCTGAAGCCGTAGACCGGCCCTCTCGGTGATGCGATTCTGGTTACCGAGCCGATGTAGTACTGGCGGGTCTCGCGCAGGCCCACCAGGCGGTTGTATTCAACCGGCCCGAGCAGGGGAAAACGATCGGGGAATACCGCGGTGAGAAAATCCTGGTGCAGGTCGAACAGCCTACCGTTCTGAAACAGCGGAGGAAGCCGGGACTCATCGGAGGGATCCGAGGGCAGAACGAACTTCAGATCGCGGCCCCTGCGTGAGGGTGTCGACATATCGTAATAGTCGATCTCGGTACAGATGACCTCGCGATGCGTGTCACGGCTTTCCACCGGCGCCTGGTTTCGAAACAACGTCAGTGTTCTTCCATCGTGATCCGCGGCGACGAAATCCACATCACCATCGAGATCGAGATCGCCTGCCTGGACAAACCTCGGAGCATTACCCGCATTGTAGGTGACGGCCGGATTGAAGGTTCCATCACCGCGATTGATCAACGCCGAGACGCTGTCGGCGGACTGGTTGGCCGTCAGGATGTCCGGGATCCCATCGATGTTGAGATCGAAGGCGACCATCGAATAGGGACCATGGGCGGAATCAAAGGTGACGCCCTCGCCGAAGGTCCCATCTCCGCGGTTGTAGAAGATGCCGACCGTGCGGTTGGGCTGATTGGCGGTGGCCAGATCCACATCTCCATCGGCGTCAAAATCCGCCGTCACGACATACCACGGAGTTCCGTCCACGGTGTAGTTGACCGCGGCGCCCAGGCTGCCGTCGCCCTCGTTCATCAGGACGGAGAGATTACGGGAGCCCCGGTTTGCCGAGATGACGTCCTCGTCACCATCGCCGTCGAGGTCGCCCATCGCCACGGCCACGGGAAGACGACCGACACGATAATCCCGGCGCCCTCCGAACCGTCCGTCTCCATTGCCTGAGTTGAGATACACGGTGATCGTGCCCGCGGTTTCGTTGGCGCTGGCGATCTCAGGGAACTCATCCCCGGTCAATTCACCCACCTCGACCATGAAGGGCCGCACCCCGGTGGTGTACAGGCTCCGGGAGCCGTAGCGGGCCTGGCCATTGTTCAGGAAGACCTGCATGCGCCTGTCCTGGATGGCGCCCGTGACCAGGTCGATGTCACCATCACCGTCGAAGTCGCCTCCATCGATGGAGTTGAGATAATCACCCGCCGCGACCGTGCGGGTGCCGCCGGGCCTGAGATTGCCGGCCCCATCATTGAGGAAGATCGTGATCGAGCTGCCGAGTCCATCTCCTGTGGCGATATCGAGATAGCCGTCGCCGTTGAGATCCTCCATGACCATGGCGTGAGGCGCCGGACCCATGCCTATGGTCCTCGACTCTACGGTGATCCCCGACTGGTCGTTATTCCAGAGGATGGGAACCCGGGTGTGACGCTCGTAGGCGGTTACGAGATCGAGATCGTTGTCATCGTCGAGATCTCCCGCGGCCAGGAGGCCAGCCTCGATATCGACGGCGAACTCAACCGGCCTCGAGAAGAAATTCCCCGAAACGTTCAGCAGGACAGCGACCCGCCTGTTTCCCAATATGCTGTAGCCCAGGTCGGTATCCCCATCGCCATCGAGATCGGCGACGACGAGCTCTCCGGCGTTGGCCTCAAACACCTGGCGCTCGGTAAAATCACCGCCGTAGAGGATCACGATGTTCTCTTCGCTGGCGACGGCCAGGTCCGCGGATTCATCGAGGTCAAAATCCGCCACGGCGAGGTGAGCCGGACTCTCCAGCCCGGTAGCGACGGTCGTGGATGACCCGAGCCCGCCGCTTCCATCATTGTCCAGGATGGTTATCGTTCCCGAACCGACATTGACGGTACAGACATCGAGATCGCCATCATTGTCGATATCGATCACCCGCACGACAGAGGGCACCGAGCCTACGCTATAGGGCACGGGATCTGAAAAGCTCCTGTCCCCCGTATTGATGAAAACCCAGGCTCGATTGCTGCGATCATTGGTCGTGACGATATCCGAAAGGCCGTCACCATTGAGATCTCCCGCGGCCGCGTGACGGGTCCCCCTCTCAACGGGGACACTCAAGCGCTCCTCGAAGGAACCCGCTCCATCGTTCCACAGGATCTCGATCGTATAATAATTCGCGGTCAGAAGGTCCTTCGCTTCATCCCCGTCAAAATCAGCCACGTCCAGGTCACTGGCCCGCACGGCATCGTCAAAATCGGCTCGTTCGAAGATCCCACTGCCATTGTTTTTCAGGACAGACACCATCGAGCGCGTATCACCATCCTTATTAGCTGTGATGATGTCGAGGACTCCATCAGAATCGATATCAGCGCAGGCGATGGCCCGGGGATACCTGGAAACGGTAATGCCGATCTCACGGCTGGTGAAGGCCACCGGCGAAAGCTGACATTCGTCCGGCACCCCATCTCCATCGCAATCCATGCTCGTCTCGGCGGCGAGATCGAGATCGTCCTCGACACCATTGCGATTGCAGTCCTCGGCGAAAGCTCCCAGGCCCGGCGCAGCCAGGAGCGCCAGCCAGACACAGCAGCTATAAAAAAACCGACCTGTCCGTCCAACCGAATCTCTCATACCAATCCAACTTTCACGACACGTGGGGTCAAAACCGAAAGCCTGCCTATCCTTCTTCCGAACTACCCATTTTATGGTCCAGCACAGCCGAAACCACGGGTTTTTGTTGGGTTGGCGCAACCTTTCTCAAGTACCCTGCAGGCGTCTGAAATGGCCCATCAAGAGGTCCAATACGAGGTCTGGAAACATGAAACAAACACGCCGGGGTTTTCTCACCGCCGGGGCCCTTGTCGCTGCCGGAACCCTTCAGCCGGGACTCACCCGCGCCGCCGCCGAGGAGAAGTCCTCCAAAAAAGAAAAAATCCCCCACCGGGGCAACAGGATCGCGGTTTCGACCTATTCCTTCTGGCACTTTCGCGGCAAGCCTGAGGGCAAGACCAGCGTCGAAGGTTCCATCGACCAGGCCGCGAAGATGGGCTTCGACGGGGTGGAGATCCTGCACCGCCAGATGTCGGGCGAATCCAACGACTACCTCCAGGCCCTGAAGCGCCGGGCGATCGAGAACGGGGTCGGGCTCACCGGCTTCTCGATCCACCAGGGCTTCGTGTCTCCCGACAAAAATAAACGCCAGAAAAACATCGATCATACCCTCCACTGCATCGATCTCGCCCACAGCATGGGAATCCCGACCATGAGGCTCAACACGGGGCGCTGGGGAACGGTGGGCTTCGATGAATTGATGAAGCGCAGGGGGATTGAGCCGCGCCTGCCGGGCTATACCGATGACGATGCGTTCAAATGGGTCATCGACTCGATCGAGAAATGCCTTCCCCACGCCGCCAAGGCAGGTGTCGTCATGGGCCTGGAGAACCACTGGGGCCTCGGCCTCACGCCGGAAGGGATCCTCAGGATCGTCAAGGCCCTGCCATCGCCCTGGCTCCAGGTCACCCTGGACACCGGGAACTTCCTGGAGGATCCCTACGACAAGCTGAAGATGCTGGCATCCCGCGCCGTGCTGGTCCAGGCCAAGACCTACTACGGCGGCGGCCTGTGGTACAGCCTGGAGCTCGACTACGCCCGGATCGCCAGGATCCTGCGTAAGCATGGCTACCGCGGCTATATCTCGCTGGAATTCGAGGGGCATGAAGAGAAGGAAACAGCGATACCAAAAAGCCTGGCCCTGCTTCGCAAACACTTCAGCTGAGCGCGCTCAGACAGCCGCCCAGCCCTCCGCACCCTCGGCCCACCCGGCGCGGGCCATATGCGGCGTGCTGAAGGCCCAGGCGCCGGAGCCTTCTCGATCCAGGATGATGAGGCCGCCGGTGGCGCCCTTGCCATCGGGATTCCTGACCGAGGTCCGCATCCTCTCGAGAACTTCGCGGAGGACATCGGCCGGGGCACCTCCTCCCCCCACCCCATCGACCGAACGCCCGGCAAGCAGGGAGGCGGTGATCGCCTCCCCCCACCCGGTCACGCTGCAGGCCGCCGCCGTCGAGGCGTAATAGCCCGCCCCGGGGAGAGCGGAGTCACCGACCCTTCCGGGGGGACGAAGAGGAGTGCCGCCGGTCGAGGTCGCCGCCGCCAGCGCCCCGGACCGGTCCCTGGCCACGCAGCCCACCGTCCCCTGTGGCAGCTCACAGGATCCGAGAAAGGGATGGCTCGTATGGTAGGCCGCCTTTCTCTCGCGCAGCTCCTCATAGCGCAGGCGCTCGCGCTCGCAGACCAGCTCGCTGTTTTCAACCAGGGGGAACCCGTACTCTTCAGCGATTCGCTCGGCGCCTTCACAGGCCAGGATCCTCGCGGAACCATCGCTCTTCTCGAGGATCAACCTGGCCAACCGTACGGGATTCAGAATCTTTCTCACACCGACCACCGCGCCGTAATCGAGGCTCCGACCGCACATGATCCCGCAATCGAGCTCTACCTCTCCCTCGAGATTCAGAACGCCTCCCCGGCCGGCATCGAAGGTCCCGTTTGATTCCATCGACGAGACGGCCGCCGCTGCGGCATCCACCGCGCCTCCGTCCTTCTCGAGAATATCACGCGCGTGCGCCAGGGCTTCCCGCAGGCCATCGAGATGGTCGGCGTGCCGATCCTCGGGAATATCCCAGGCTCCCCCATGCAGCAATACAGCCGCCCCCGCCTTCTTCCCGGGTTTCGATACCGCCTCGCTCAATACCATCACATCACCGCCCAGGACCCTCTGAATGAACACTTCGACCAGGGCGTCTATCTTAACCCGGCACAGGAAGGCGAAAAAGTCGCTTCCAGGGCCGCTATTTTTCCCGAGTATCATTGAATGAAACACCGCTCAAAATTATGATGTTCATCCGGCTCCGGAAATTTCGGCGGGATCCCCGATACATGACACACCTGAAAGAATCCCTGGCACTGCTCACCCTGCTCACCTTTTTCACGACAGGGCTCAAGGCGCAGCGACTCCCACCCGCCCTCCAGCGGGAGGTTGAATACGAAAAAGAAATTCAGCCCCTGCTCGCGAAGCACTGCCACGGCTGCCACGGTGAGAAGAAACAGAAGGGAGACCTCAGGCTCGACCTGCTCTCGCGCATACTTCGAGGAGGTGAGTCAGGTGAACCAGCCCTCGTGCCGGGCAAGAGCGCTGAGAGCCATCTCGTAAAGCTCGTCTCGGGACTGGATCCCGAGCTTGTCATGCCGCCGCGAGGCAAGCGTCTCTCGGCCGGGGAGATTGGCCTGCTGAGAGCCTGGATCGACCAGGGCGCGAATATTCCCGGACAGCAGGCGAAAATGAAGGCGGTAGAATCATCTCACTGGGCCTTCAGGCCCGTGGTAAAAATCGAACCGGAGAAGAAGACCGGCGACTGGGGCCGGAATCCTGTCGATGGCTTCATACTTGCCGGCCTGCGAGCCGGGGGCGTCTCGCCATCACCGCGGGCCGGCCGCGTCAACCTGATCCGCAGGCTCCGCTACGTCATGCACGGACTGCCGCCTACGCCCGGGGAGATCAAGACCTTCGTCGAGGACGGGAGAACGGACTCCTGGAAGAGGCTCGTCGAGACGACGCTCGAGAGCGAGCGCTACGGCGAGCGCTGGGCGAGACACTGGCTCGATATCATTCGTTTCGGCGAAAGCCACGGCTTCGAGACCAACAGGGAACGCCCCAACGCCTGGCACTACCGCGACTACGTCATCCGGAGCTTCAACGAGGACAAGCCCTACAACGACTTCGTCCGTGAGCAGATCGCCGGAGACGCGCTGGGCAACGGAATCGCCACCGGTTTCCTCGTCGCGGGCCCCCATGACATCGTCAAGAGCCCGGATATCAACCTGACCCTCATGCAGCGCCAGGATGAGCTGGCCGACCTCATCAACGTCACCGGCACGACCTTCCTCGGGCTGACACTTGGTTGCGCCAGGTGCCACAATCATAAATTCGACCCCATCAGCCAACGTGACTACTACTCCATCCAGGCTGTTTTCGCCGGGGTCCAGCATGAGGAGCGTACGATAACAACCGAAAAGAAGGACCCCGCCCCCCTCGACAGGGAAATCGCCGAGCTGAAAAACCGCCTGTCTGACTCTGTCCTTCCCTCCAGCGAAAAGATCCTGCTGCTCGATGACGAGTTGTCCTTCGACGACCTTGCGCGGGGGGTGACCCACCTCGCGAGGCCAAGAGGAAAGAGCCCGAGGAGTGCCGGTACCGCGCGCGGCGAGGCGAACGACCCCGGCACCGCCGAACGCCCTGGAAACATCAGCGGAGGGCATTACACCTGGTGGGACAACGAGGAGGGAAAGGATGTCGCAGCCTGGCACCCCGTCCTCAAGGGAAGGTATCGCATCTGGCTCTCCTGGGGCTCTGGATTCAAGACTCACTCGAAGGACGCGCGCTACCTTCTCGACCACGATGGAAACCCGGAAACCCGGGATGACCAGGAACCCCTGGCTCGCGTAGACCAAAGAAAATTCTCCGGGGGAACCGGAACCATCCCGGGAAAACCGCTCTGGAGCGGGCTCTTTGACGCGGGGATCCACCAGCTAGAGCCCGCCTCCATGGTGCTGCTGCGGGGCGGCAAAGAGGGAACAGCCATCACCGCGGACCTGGCTATCTTTGAGCTGCCGGGAGGAAACGATACCGCCACCCGCAAGCCTGTCTTCCGTCCCCCGGTCAATTCAAGGCGTAACATCGACACCTTTGAGCCGACAGAGGCGCGCTTCATCCGCTTCACGATCGAGGCGACCAACAGCTCCCAGCCCTGCATCGATGAACTCGAGGTTTTCTCCGGAGGCCGCAACCTGGCCCTGGCGAGCCTCGGCACCAGGAGCAGCTGTTCGAGCTCTCTGCCGGGATACGAGATCCACAAGCTCGAGCACATCAACGATGGGAAATACGGCAACAGCCACAGCTGGATTTCCAACGAGACCGGGAAGGGATGGGTGCAGCTCGAGCTTGCCGCCCCCGCGCTCATCGACCGGATCGAATGGGCCAGGGACCGTGAGGGAAAATTCGGAGATCGCGTAGCCACAGGCTACAGGATCGAGGTCGGCCTGCTGGAGGCGCGGCTCCAGCCTGTAGCGAGCTCACGCACGCGCGCCCGGGGGGCGCTTCTCAAGGCATCGCAGCCACGCTTCGCCTTCAGGAAGGAGACGGGGAAGGAAATCCTCGCCTCACTGAAAAAAGCCGTCGCCAGCCGCAAGCGCCTGGCGGCTGGAAATACCGTAAAGGTCTACGCCGGAACCTTCCGCCAGCCCGGGCCGACCTACCGCCTCTACCGCGGCGATCCCCTGCAGAAACGGGAGGAGTTGCCGGCGGGAGCGGTGAAGGCGCTAAACGGTTTTCAACTGAGGAGCAATACTCCCGAACAGCAGAGGCGGCTCGAATTCGCCCGCTGGCTGAGCACGAAAAAAAACCCGCTCACCGCGAGGGTGATCGTAAACAGGATCTGGATGCATCATTTCGGCAGGGGACTCGTCAACACGCCCAACGACTTCGGCCTGAACGGTTCCGAGCCGAGCCATCCCCACCTGCTCGACTGGCTCGCCTCGGAACTCATGGAGAATGACTGGTCTCTCAAGCACATCCACCGCCTGGTTCTCCTCTCCGAGACGTTCCAGCAGGAGAGCGCTCCCAGGAAAGCGGCCCTGGCTGCCGACTCATCGACGACGATGCTCTGGCGATTCCCGCCCAGGCGGCTGGAGGCGGAAGCTATCCGTGACAGCATCCTCCAGATCTCCGGCGTCCTCGACCTGGACATGGGCGGCCCCGGCTTCAGCGGCTTCGAGGTCCAGATGGAGAATGTCCGCCATTTCTTCCCCAAGAAAACCTACGGCCCGGCGGACTGGCGCAGGATGATCTACATGACCAAGGTCCGCCAGGAGCAGGAATCGGTCTTCGGCGCCTTTGACTGTCCGGACGCCAGCCAGGTCATATCGAGAAGATCCCGCTCCACGACACCGATCCAGGCACTCAACCTCTTCAACAGCTCGTTCATCCTGCAACAATCCGGGCTGCTGGAAAAGCGGCTCCTGGGCGAGGCAGGACCGGACACCGCCTCGAGGATACATTTCGCGTTCGAGCTCTGTTTTGGGCGAGCGCCCGAGGCCGGAGAGATTTCCGAAAGCGAAGAGCTGATCGTGAAACACGGCCTCCGGATTTTCTGCCGCGCGCTTCTCAACAGCAACGAGCTCATTTTCATTCCCTGAGAGAAAAACCATGGTCGAGAACAGAAACCACCGCCCCCTGGACAGGAGACAATTCCTCGGCGACCTGGGAACGGGACTGGGCGGTATCGCCCTGGCCCATCTGCTCGGCGCCCGGGGGTTGCCGGCAGCGGAAGCTGAAACCGATCCGGCGGCGGGAAGAAAACCTGTTCGGCCTGTGATAGACCCTCGCAGGCCTTTCGCGGCGAGAGAACCTCACTTCAAACCCCGCGCCCGCAACGTGCTCGTGATCTTCTGCTCGGGCGGCTGCAGCCACCTCGACACCTTCGACTACAAGCCTGAGCTCATCAAACGACACGGCAAGCCCCTGCCCGGCGGCAAGCTGGTAACCTTCCAGGGAGAGCAGGGGAACCTCGTCAGGAGTCCATGGGAGTTCAAGCCGCGCGGAAAATCTGGGAAGCTGGTCTCCGAGCTCGTCCCCCACCTCGCGGAGTTGGCCGATGAGATGTGTTTCATTCATTCGATGACGAGCAAGACGAATACGCACGGGCCTGGGGAGAACTTCATGTCGACCGGCTACACCCTCGACGGTTTCCCCAGCATGGGCTCCTGGCTCACCTACGCGCTTGGAAGCCCCAACGCCGACCTGCCCGCCTATGTGGCCATTCCCGATTCACGCGGCACTCCGCAGTCAAGCGTCAACAATTGGGGGCCGGGCTTCCTCCCGGCGGCCTTCCAGGGAGTCGACTTCAACGACTCCAAGCCGATTCGCAACCTGCGGCGGCCGCCCGGCATCAGCGGCGACGCCGACGGAGCGACCCGGGACTTCCTGCGCAGCCTGAACGAGCGCCACCAGCGGCGCTTCCCGGGAGACAGCGAGCTGGCGGCACGGATCTCCAGCTACGAACTCGCCGCGAAAATGCAGCTCAGCGTACCCGAGGTCAGCAACCTGGATTCGGAGCCGGCCCACATCCTGAAGATGTACGGAGCCGATGATTCAAAAAACAAGCTCAAGGCCTCCTTCGCGCGCAATTGCATCCTGGCCCGCCGCCTGCTCGAGAAGGGAGTTCGCTTCGTGCAGCTCTTCAACGGCGCCTACCAGACCGGCGGCGAGGGCGTCAGCAATTGGGATGGTCACAAGCAGCTCGAGAAGCAATACAGCAAGCATGGCCCCGTGCTCGACCAGCCGGCGGCGGCCCTGCTGCGTGACCTGAAGGACCGTGGACTGCTGGATGAGACCCTGGTGGTGTGGTGCTCGGAGTTCGGCAGGATGCCGACCTTCCAGAAGGGCGCCAGCGGTCGCGATCACAACCCCTACGGCTTCACGACCTGGCTCGCCGGCGCCGGCGTCAAGGCGCCCTATAGCTACGGCGCCACCGATGANTTCGGACACAAGGCAGCCGAGAAGGTCTGCTCGGTCCATGACTTCCACGCCACGATCCTGCATCTCCTCGGCCTCGACCACAAGCGCCTGAGCTTCCTGCACAACGGGCTCGAGCGCCGCCTGACNGATGTACACGGCTCCGTGATCCGCGAGATCCTCGCCTGAAAAATAATTTACCTGTTTGATCCGCTCCAGAACCGCGTTTAGCCTCTGTGTTCACCCTACATTTCAACAAGACTGGTACCCTCGCTTCCGATGCCGAATAAACACCTTCGCTACGCGTTTTTCACCCTGGCCATCCTCCCGTTCCTTTGTCCCGCCTACTGTGATGAGCACGTTCATCCCGATGGGCACGCCCGCGCGCACGGCTCGACAGGGACGGGGCATGACGACTATTCCCCGCTCGGCGTCATGGGAGACCATGCGCACCAGGCGGGGGATGCCATGTTTTCCTACCGCTACGGAATAATGGAGATGAATGGCAACCTCANCGGCTCCACTCCGGTAAGCACCCAGGACATCTTCGATGAAGGTTTCACGATGGCTCCCACCAGCATGCGAATGGAGATGCATATGCTGGGAGCCATGTACGCCGCCAGCGACTCTATCACCCTCATGGCCATGCTTCCCCTCAAACGCATGGAGATGAGCTCCCGGATGCCTATGCCCNNCANNCCGANTATGACCATGACCCGCNAGGCNNAGACCAGCGGCGCCGGCGACCTCAAGCTCGCCGGTATTTTCCCACTGTGGGCGGCTGGTGACCACAGCCGGACGCTGAGACTGAACGCGGGACTGAGCATTCCCACGGGCTCCATCAAGGAGACCGACCCCGGCACGACCATGCGGATGGCCTATCCAATGCAACTGGGCTCAGGAACCTTTGATCTCCTTCCTGGGCTGACCTACATCTCTGAGAAATTCGGGGGGTCCTGGGGCACTCAGGTAGCCAGCGTCATCCGCCTTGGCGAGAATGGAGAGGGCTACTCGCTCGGCAATCGCTTCCAGGCGACGACGTGGTACTCGCGCAAGCTCAACGACATGCTGAGCGTCTCGGCAAGGATCGAGGGAGCCACCTGGGGTAATATCGATGGACAGGATGCCGCGATGATCGAGACGATGAGCATGAGCCCCAATGCGCGCGCGGATCTTCGCGGCGGAGAGCGCGTCGATATCCTGTTCGGCCTCAACATCTTTCTCGATACGGACAGATGGGACAAATGGGACAGATTGTTTATCGATAAGGACAACGGGCAGNTGCTTCAAGCAAAGCCACAGGAAAACTCGATGGACAAAGAGACTCGGCTGGCGATTGAGATTGGATTCCCTGTCCACCAGGACCTCGATGGCCCCCAGATGAAAAGCGACTGGAGCCTGATGGTCGGGCTGCAGGTATCATTCTGAGGCTCCTGCTGCCGCAACAGCTCAGGCGGACTCCAGTGGCTCCCTGTCAGTACGGGAAACCCTGACCTCGGCACCGCGGCCGAGGAGCCGGACCAGTTTTGCCCTGAGTATCGGCAGATAGCCGCGCTCTGTGTTGGTGTGTTCACACAGGATCACGCTCGTACCCTGGGCCTTTGCATCGAGAACATCGTGATGACGCATCTCGCCGGTGAGGTAAACGTCCGCCTCGACTCCGCCCAGCACCGCTCCTCCCGCCCCGGCACAGAGCGCCACAGTGGAGATCACCGGGTCACCTCGCCTGCCGAAGGAAACCCTCACCTTCTTGAGGCCGAGGTGGGACTTGACCCTGCGAACGAGCGTACTCAACTTGACGGGTTTCCGTAGCCTCAGGAGACGCCCCTGCCCCGGGATGGACTCGCCAGGCTCTACCCCGGCTTCGATAAACGAGGCGAGTGGTTCGACCTCGCCCTCGCCCAGTCCTCCGGCCAGCCAGTCATTGACTCCGCCGCTGACGGAATCAAGCGCAGTGTGGGGAGAATAG
The DNA here is from genome assembly GCA_002695115.1 of Planctomycetota bacterium. Lineage (GTDB taxonomy): Bacteria > Planctomycetota > UBA8108 > UBA8108 > UBA8108 > UBA8108. The sequence continues at coordinate 11,592 of NZOA01000051.1, read as the reverse complement.
ACCGCGATCCGCGACTCCACNAGGCGCAGGATGACCCGCTCCCTTGCCTTTGAAGGAGTGATCTCGCTGAGCGGATCGAATATCGGCGGATGGTAGGCCACGATGGTGTCGGCCCCCACCCTGAGCGCCTCCTCGAGCACCGGCTCCGTAAGATCGATCGTCAGCAGGATCTTCCGGGATGTTCTTTTCCGGCTCGGACAAAGCAGCAGCCCGACGTTGTCCCACTCCTCGGCAAGCTCGAGAGGAGCTATCCCCTCGAGCGTTTCAAGAAGCTTTTTCAACTGTACTGGCATGGGCTTGATTCCCCTCTAAGCGTAGGACCGCTCAGGCAGGCAAGGAGAGCCTCCTTGCACAGCAGGCATCCACCCGCTCCGGAGAGCGCCTCCTTCACACGCAGATCGACGCGATTCCGTGACGGCAGGATCAGCGCTTGGAGAACTGGAAGCTCTTGCGGGCGCCCTTCTGTCCAGGCTTCTTGCGCTCGACCTCCCTCGAATCACGAGTGAGGAATTTGCCTTCGCGCAGAATAGCTTCGTTTTCCGGATTCTGCTTGAGAAGGGCCCTGGCGATTCCAAGCGAGATGGCATCCGCCTGCCCACTATACCCGCCACCGTGTACCCGGACGAATATGTCAAAGGACTTCTCGCCTCCAACCGCCTTCAGGGCGGCCCTGACACGCTGCCGTTGAGTCCGTGTACCAAAGAAGGTATCGACGTCAACCTTGTTGACCTGGATGCTTCCGCTGCCATCGAGAAGACGCACCCTGGCGACGGAGGTCTTCCGCCGACCTGTACCCCAAATGTAATTAACTTCTTTTTTCTTAGCCATCAGCCAACTGTAACCGTCTGCGGGGCCTGGGCCTCATGAGGATGTTCGGCCCCTGCGTAAACTTTCAGGCGCTTCAGCATATTCCTGCCCAGCTTGTTCTTGGGCAACATTCTTCTGACCGCCAGTTGGATCACCTTCTCAGGCTTGGTCGATCTCATCTCATCGAGAGACTTTTCCTTCAGACCGCCTATGTAGCCCGTATACCAGCGATATTTCTTGTTCGCTTCTTTCTTACCCGTAACCTTCACCAGTTCAGCATTGGTGACCACGATGAAGCCTCCGGAGTCGACTCCCGGAGTATAGGTAGGACAGTCCTTGCCCATGAGCGCGACGGCCGCGTGGACCGCGAGCTTCCCGAGTATCACGTCACGGGCATCGATATGAAGCCACCGACGCACGACGTCTTCCTTGCGTAAAAGAAAGGTCTTCGACATGGGAAGTGGTTTGAAATCCTTCTAATTCCGGGTCAAAAGGCCGAATATTACATGCCCACAAAGAATGAATCAACAGGAATTTACGTCATCGGAATCCGCCCGCCCGGGACCCGCCGACATCTCGACGAGAGCCCCGAGAGCCCCGATCATCATAACAGCGACAGGTGTCCTCATCACGGGAATCGGGAAGGAGATCAGCCGGCCTCCACTCTCCTGGCAAAGAGCTATTTCAGAGGCGCTGAAGCCCCCCTCAGGGCCTACAAGAAAGAGGGCGGCGCAGAGGCCATCCGGCCCCAGGAAATCGTCACAGGAGGGCTCTGAACCGTCTGGATGGGCGATCCAGACGTCCCGGCCTTTCTCTGCCTCAAGCAGTTCCCCGATGGAAGCCGGCTCCCTAATATCCAGCAAACTGCCGCGCCCGCACTGTTTGGCTGACTCGAGCGCGATACGCCGCCAACGCTCTATCTTACCGGAACCGGCATCGAGGGCGACCTGGCCGCGTTCGCTCACCAGCGGCACGACCCCTTCGATCCCCAGCTCCGAAAGCATACGGATGGCGAGATCCAGGTTGCGTTCCTTCACCACCGACACCCCCACCACCCAGGGTCTCAACGGAGGCGAAACGGCGGGAAAATCCTCGCCCACCGCTATCATCACCCGCGGGGCATCTCCCTGCCCTTGAATCGATTCGATCACCCCGTGGTAGATCCTGTCCTCTCCCGCGACCACGACCACCTCATCTCCCTCGCCTCTTCGCATCACCGTGACAAGATGATGCGATTCCTGCTCATCGAGAGGATAGCTGCGCCCACCGCGGGCGCCAGGCAGCCAGATTCTGTGAAGCCTCATCGTATCCGCGAGCGGAAATTTCTATTTTCCGCCATCCTTTTTCTTTTTGTCCCCGACCAGGTTCGGCAGAACCTGCTCGTTAAGAAGCTCCTCGATAAGCAGGCGCTCCTGCGCCTGCTTATCGCCGAGACCCTCATGGTACTCAGAAAGTGAGTCGAAGGCTCGCTGCCAGCGCCCGAGCCGCGCATAGAGCAGCCCCATGTCTTTTTTAACTTTCGCGGAATCCTCGCCGAGTATATCCAGAATCCCCAGGTCGATCGCCTTCTCGTAGAAGCCGATCGACTCTTCCTTCTCTTCAGTCGACAGGAGCCGGGCGAGGTTCAGATAGACCGCGGGGTCCGGCCTGGAGCCAGGGCTGAGGGCGGCAAGGTGGCGCCTGTAATATTCCGAGGCCTGCTTCGGCTTGCCCAGGTACCTCAGATGAAGATCGGCCAGGGCCCGGTAGGTCCTGTCCCGGGTCGCCCCGGTCTCGAGGGCCTTCTCGAGATACTTCAACGCTTCTTCCAGGCGCCGCAATTGCGCCTCGCCCCGGGCCATCCCGCGGTAGCCTTCCGCCAGCATATCCGTAGCTCCAGCCTCAGAGGCCTTCTGTACAATCTGGCCCCAACTCTGGCGGGCAGCGGGCCATTGCTTCTTCGCCTCGTGCGCGCGAGCAGTTTCCTCCATGCTCTCCAGCAGCTTCTGCGCCGCGAGTTCCTTCGCTCCCCGGGCGGGCCCTGCATCTTTTCGCAGCTTGAGTTCCCTCAGACCCTGCAAGGCGATGGAATTACGCGGATTGATTTTCAGCAGTCGGCCGAAATATCCATCCGCTCGTTCCGTTCGGTTCCTCATGCTTTCGATAGGCCCAAGGGTCTCGAGTACGGCTACCGAGTGAGGATCGATCTGCAGCGCCTCTTCGAGTTTCTCGACGCAGGCCGCAAGGTTCCCCTGGCGGTCAAAGACCATTGCCCACTTCAAGAGGAAGCCCACCTTCTGCCCGTTGTCGACCGCCGAGCGAAGCATGCCCTCGATGAGAGCCTCGGCGGAATCAAAGTCCTTCTTATGCTCGAGGAGGACGGTAAAGAGAAGCAGCTTCGCATTCAGCCAGTCGGAACTTCCCTGCTCAACGAGAGCCGGGATCTCCTCGAGAACCGATACGGCGCCATCGATATCCTTCCCGTTCAGCAGGATCTGGTAAATCTGGAAACGCGCCCGGAGCGCCATAGTTGAAACGCTGTCGAGCNCGATGATCTTTCTGTATTCGCTGACCGCCTCGTCTTCATCTCCCCCGCGCTCGAGACAGGAAGCGAGNTCGAGGCGCAGGGTCAGCAGGATGGNCTTGGTGGAGGTGGCAAGCTCACTCTCATCNCTGTCCTTCTGTGAAAGGAGGAATCTGAGCTCACCGATCGCCTTCCTGAGGCTGCCGGGCTTTTTCTTCCCCATGGCTGAATGGATCATCCCCCGCTGGGCATGGATGACCAGCTTGTAGCCAAGGTAGCTCTCCAGGGGCTGAGCCTTCCAGATATCCAGAGCCCTGTCGAACTGGACCAGGGCCTCCNGCGGCCCGCTGCCTCCCCTCTCCATGAGGGCGTTACCGTATTCGAAGCGAGCCCTGGCACACAGCGGCTGCTCCCTGACCGCCGCCGCGTAGAGTGACTCACGGCTGGCCCAATCCTCGTTTCGGTAGAGCGTCGATGCCAGGCAGGCGACAACCAGNGTGGCTCCAATCACCCAGCCCAGCTTGTCGCTGCGCCTCAGCACGCCCGGCAGCAGGCTGCCCACCAGCAGGGCCATACCGATGGACGGCAGGTANGCAAAATGCTCGGCGAACCGCTCGGCGATGGGAACGAACTGGAGAACGGGAACCAGGGTCCCCAGGAACCAGAGGATCGCCAGGCCCGCGAGACCGCTGCCCTTCCTGTAAGAACGAATCGACACCAGCACCAGCGCCAGCACCAGCAGCAGGGAGAGCAACGAGGTCAGCGGATCGAGGATTCCCTTCGATTCGGNAATCGCNGCGTAGGANTAATCGANACTCTGNGATAAGGGNAGCAGCAGCAGCCCGAGGTANCGGGCAGCGTAGCGGCCCGCATCGTAGATCATCGAGAGCCCCCGCGGTTCGCCTACNGAGGCGACGAGCCCCGGTGTTTTCAGGGTGATCACGGCGGACACGATCGCCACCACCCAGAGGAGAGCGTGAAATGCCAGCCGGCGGGGCATGAGCGCCGGCTGCCGTGCCAGGTCAACCAGCAGCAATACCGCCGGCAGGGTGATCACCATCTCCTTGGTGAGGAGCCCCAGCGAAAAGAGAACCGGGCCCAACAACAAGGTCCCCCAGCCCGGGCCCTCTTCACGCGGCACCCGCAGGTAGACCACCAGGCAGGCCAGAAAGAAGAAGGTCGAGAGCACGTCCCTTCTCGATGAGATATAGGTGACCGCTTCGGTCTGTACCGGGTGCAGCGCGAACAGAAGAGCCGCCAGGAAGCCTCCGGCATCGCTTCCCAGCAGATGTCTGCCAAGCAGAAAGACCAGCATNGCGTTGAGCGCGTGCCAGAAGAGGTTCTGGAGNTGAAAAAACAATACAGGGGGCGGATCTTCGNCGGGATTGAAGTCACTGATAAAAACCGTCGAGAGGTANTAGTCCAGGCGGTAGGACAGNAAACGCAGCGGCCGGTAGTTGGCCCGCANCTCATCTCCNGACCATTCCCGTGAGGTGACATCGAAGCTGGCGGCAAGCCCGCCGAGAGCGCCGGGNCCTCCTCCACCCAGCCCCTCATTGTCCCTGACGAGCTTGATGTCGTCGAAGACGTAGGGGGAATCCAGGACTCCAAGGTAAGGCAGAACAGCCAGCAATCCGACAATGGGCAGNAGAACGCGAAACNCCCNAGCGCCTCCAGCGANACCGGGTTNGNCCAGCTCCACCCTCGCCCTGTTTTCACCCTGGTTTTCCATCATGNGGTTTNCACCTCCACCCTCGCCGACAGCAGNAAGACGTGGGCCAATGAAAAGAACCCCGGCAGGACAGCCAGCAGGGGACGAAAAAGCCAGCGAAGCACAGGCATCCTTGGAGGAACGATGGAATCATCCAGCCGACCCAGCACCTCCAGGCCCGCAGCTTCGAAAAGCCGCTGGGCGGAAGACCTCCTAAAATGGTGCAGATGCGGATCATCCTCATCGCCCGGTTCCGAGCGACCGACCAGCTTCGCGAGCCGGCTCACGAGATGATATTCATTCGGCAGGGAAACGACAAGGCGCCCCCCGTCCGGGGTCGCCTCACACATTTCCCTCAGCACCGGCAANGGCTCCTCGAGATGCTCGAGAACCTCGAGGGCGACGATGACGTCCTGGCCGGCATCGGCAACCGGGCCATTCTCGACATCCCGGCAGCTGACCTCGAGACCGAGCTCCCTGGCACGGTCGACGGCCGCCGGGGACACATCGCACCCCCCCACCTCGAAACCGGCCTCCCGAAAGACCTCGAGGGCCCACCCGGGGCCGCAACCGATCTCGTAAAGGCGAGCTGGCGAGGATCCCGTCTTGTCAGGACCGGCCTCTTCGAGCAACCGCAGGGCGAGAAACGCTCTGCTGCGGCTCCTGGCCCTCGTCCGACCCTCATCCCGGTTTCTCCAGTAGCTGTCGTAACGGCTTGCCGTGTCCATCAGGCCGCCTCCCCCGCGCTACCGAGAGATTTTCGGACAGCCGCGTAGACCTTGCGAGCACAGCTGCGGGCGCTGAAATCTATCCTCTTCTTCAGGATGGCCGCGCGCATTCCCTCGAGGATGGCGGGCGCCTCCAGCAGCTCCCCGAGTTTTTCGGCCAGCATTTCCGGCTGCCCGGGCTCGATCAGGTCCCCGTTCCTGCCCGGCTCGATAAGCTCCGGGATACCCCCGACCCTGGCAGCCAGCACGGGCGTTCCACAGGAGAGCGCCTCCATGACCACCAGGGGGGTACCCTCGGAATGAGATGGCAGGACCAGCAGGTCCGCGGAGCGATACCAGCGGGCAAGCTCCTCCTGGGAGAGAGCCCCCAGCAACCGGCAGCCTTCCAGCCCGGATATTTCATCCTCGAGCGGNCCTCTCCCGGCGAAATGCAGCCGAAAATCAACGCCACGCGCGGCAAGTAATTCGCGGGCCGCCAGCAGGTCGCGAACCCCCTTTGCCTCGACCAGGTCCCCGGCGAAGAGAACATCGGCTCCCGCCGGCAGGGAAAGATCCACACGGTCTTCCTCACGGTCTCCAGGCTGAAACTCCTCGCCGACCCCCATCGAGATCACATCCACCTTCCCGGCGTGAAGCCCGTAGTCCGACGTGAGCCTGCCGGAGAGTTCCTCGCTTACGGCGACCACACCCTTCGCCTTCCCCAGGGCCAGGCGTGAAGCCAGGCGCAGCCAGGCAGAACCGGCGGCGTATTGGTTCAGATCGGAGCCATGGGCAAAGAGCTGTACCGGTTTCTCGAGAAGAAAGGAGGACAACCATGCGATCGGGCCGGCGGGAAGAACCCAGTGGCAAAGTATGGCATCGTAGTCGCCACGGCGGGCCTCCCACAGGACCGTCCTGAGCCCGGAGATTATATAGCAGCCCAGGGTCAGCAGCCCAGGGGCGGCGGTCTCCTTCAACCGCTTCCCTCCCGATGGGTATGCAAAACGGCGCACCTCGACCCCTGCCCGCGTCTCCCGTAGGGGATCGAGGGGATGAACCCGGGGAGCCACCACCGTGAGCGAGAGCCCGGGACCGGCCTCCTCCACCAGGGCTCGGTTGAGATTTTCAATGAAGACCGCCCGGCCAGGTTCACGGGCGCTGGGATAGGCCGCTGAGAGCACGAGGAAACGCAGCTTCATTTCGCACCAGGCTCCCCGGTTCCCTCCGCCTCCTCCTGCCCCGCCCGACCGTCACCGGTATCTTCGCCGTACTCGACAACCACTGGTTCGACCGCCCTGACGCTACGGAAATGATAGGAGAGCAGTTCACCGAAGAGACCGAGAGTGAATATCTGGAATCCGAACACCAGAAGCCCCAGTCCCAGGGCCATGAGTGGATACTTTGACTGGATGTTTCCCTCCAGCAAACGAATGGCGGCGATGTAGGCGGAGATGCCGAAGCCTGCCACCGAACAGACAGCTCCGAGCCCGACAAAAAAGCGGCCCGGGCGCCCCTCGAAACGCATCAGGAAGAGTATGACGAAGAGATCCAGGAGTCCCCTGAAGCCCTTGGTCCGCGTGTACTTTGACTTCCCATGCTGCCTGGGCTTGTGCTCGATTTCCTGCTCGGATACCCGGTAGCCCTTCCAATAGGCCTGCAGCGGAAGAAACCGGTGAAATCCTCCCGTCAGAAGGAGATCCTCGAGAACCTTGCGGCGAAATACCTTCATGCCGCAGTTCATATCGTGCAGGCGCACCCCGCCAAGAAGCCCCGCAAAGATGTTGAAAAGCCGGGAGGCCAAGATCTTGAAGATGTCGTCTTTTCTGCGGCGGCGCCAGCCGACCACGAGGTCGTAGCCCTGGTCGAGCTTCGCCACCAGGCGGGGAAGCTCAGCGGGATCATCCTGGAGATCTCCATCAAGCGTCGCTACGAGACGCCCGCGGGCACGCCGGAAGCCGGCCCCGAGGGCTTCGGACTTTCCATGGTTACGGTGAAAGGCGATCAGGCGAAGAAAGGGATCTTCTCCAAGCAACTCCAGAAGTACATCCCGGGTGGAGTCCCTGCTGCCGTCATCGACAAAAACGATCTCGCATTCGCCCCCACAGGTATCTCGAAGGCTCTCGTAGACCTTCCTCACCGTCTCACCTTCATCGAGGACGGGTATGACGACGCTGAGCTCGAGGCCGACGTCGCCGGCCGATGCCGGGGGGTGGTTTTGTTTCATCGCTGGTCGGTTCCTGCTGCGGCCGGCCTCAAACCTTGATATCGAATTCCTGCCCGAGATAGTCGAGGAAATCCCAGAAATTCTGGACTACCCTGGCCGGCTTGGAATTACTCTCCGCGTGGTAATACTTCCCGCCGCGCCTCATCCGGACCGCTATCATGCCGATGGAGTTCGGCGGGTCGATGTCGTGCTGCGGATTGTCGCCAACGTACATGCTCTCGGCCGGCTTGAGATTCAAATCACTGCAGGCACGCTGGTATAGCTTGGGGTTCGGCTTCGAAATTCCCAGCTGGTTGCTGATGAAGATCGCGTTGGGCGAAAGAAATTGTGTGACCCGCATCCTGACGAGTTTTTCAGCCTGCTTGACCTCGAGGCCCTCACTGATCACTCCGAGCAGGAGTTCGGTCTTTGAGGAGAGCAACCGAAGCACCTCAATGGCATCTTCGTAAGGCGCCAGCCGCCGCGACTTGGTCTCGTGATAGGCCATCACCCCCGCAGCAACTATGACCGCCGGGTTGATGCCCTTGTAGTGTCGCTTGGGGGTTCTCAGCAGCAGGCGATCAAAGTGATGCTCATAGTTCGAGCTGAACTCGTGGATCACCTCGTCGAGCTCTTCCCGGATCTCTTCCCGTCCCAGGTCCAGGCCCGCATCGATCATCGAATCGATTGCCGCCGAGCGTGCCAGCTCGGAGAATTCGCTCGTTGAGTAGAGCGTATCATCGATGTCGAAAAAAATAGCCTGGAGCTTGGGCATGAATATGGGTTCCTGATTTTCACCAATATAGCGGAAGACGGGAGGTATTACCCTAGACCCCTCGCCTGGTAACGGCAAATGTCGAGTTTAAACCAGGACAGAAGCCGGGAGGACGGCACAAAAAAAGCCCGTTGATCGAGGAGGCATTCCTCGATCAACGGGCCACCCCGAAAGCTGAATGAACGGCTTACTGGGGATTGAACTTCTTTTCTTCGGCGCCACGGAGATCGACGATCCGCGCGGTAAGAAGAATCACGAGACTACGACGTTCATCGATCGTCGCCTTCCTGCGGGCGAGGTTCTTCAGGAGCGGTATCTTGCCCAGGATCGGCAGATAGGACTCAAACTTGCCCTCGTTGAGGCTCCTGAAACCGCCGAGCAATACGGTACCTCCATTGGGTACTGTCACCGAGGTGAAGGACTGCTGCAGGGAAATCTCCGGAATACCGATCGGCACCTGGGTAGCGACGTTCGTGAAGCTACCGAGGCTGATCTGAATCGTCGAGATGACTCCGCCAATCAGCGTAGCCAGGGTCGGACGCACATCCAGGGTGATGTACTTCTTGTCGTGAGAGATCGTGGGATCGACATCGAGAATGACGCCTTCCTGAAAAGTCTGCACGACAGGGTCGGCGACCTCGATGATCGCGAAACCCGTTCCACCACTGACNAGCTCATAGTCGGAGATATAGGCGCGCTGGGTGACGACCGAAACGTATACCCGCTCATTATTGTGGGCCGTGACGATCGGAGCCGTGAGCTCGCGAATGTTCTGCTTCTCCTGGACAGCGCGAATGATGACGTTTACCTGGAAGGGCTCGAGCCAGGTCGCCTGGAAAGTACCTCCGCCGATACCGCCGCCGGCGTTGATCCTCTCACCGGAGATCACCCCGGTGAAACCATCCACGATATGCTGAACTCGGCCGGCCCAACGCTCGAGACCCTGGACGAGAAAGACATCGGCGGGAGGACCGTTAGGATTCGGTCCCTCGATGATGCCGATGTCATTTCCACCTGTAGACGAATCGTTGAGAACCCCCGCATGCACAGTAGCAAGCTGGGTAGCGGCGAGGCTGCGGGAATCGACACCGATATCTTCTAGAAAATCATCGTGGATATCGATGAAACGCGCCTCGATAACAACGTAGAGGTCAGAGTCTTCACGCAGGTTTCCGAGAACATCGAGCACCTTACCATGCAGGTCCCTGGTCGCGTTGACCAGGAGCTGACCGCGCTGATGCTCAATGCTGTTAACCTCGCCATCCCATACGTCATCTCCGCCCGTGCTCTCCATGATGAGCTCGATGAGGCCCTCGGGGTCGAGTTCTTCCTCTTCCTCGAAGCTGTCATCGGTAAATTCGATCGGAGAATCCTGATCATCCGTTGAGCTCCTGAGGCGAATCTCCGGAGCGGCGAAATCCCTGATCTTCATGAGAAGGTCGGAGACGTTGTAGACCTCGAACTCCGTCGGCTCGACGGCCTCATCGGCGCTCGTGATAACCAGCGTGTTCTCCTGGAAGGTGAGCCCAAGCTCCATGGATGACAGGATGAGCTTCAGAGCGCTCATCGCGGTCAGCTGGTTGATCGTCTGAGAGACCTGGAGGGCCTCATCGTCGGGATCTACCTGGGGATCGATCAGGATGTTGATGCCAACCACCGAACGAAAGTGATCGATCACATCGCGAAGGGGAGAATCCTCGAAGCTGACGTCGATCTTGGTCGTTTCCAGGGCAGTCTTGATCTTCTTGATCGGCTCAGGATCCTCGATGATATGCGGTTCCATCCGCTTCTGGCGCAGGCGAACCCTCTGCCAATACTCGTCCTCGGGGAAGACGAAGATCTCGTCGTAGGGAGTCGTTCCCTCGGCAAAATTCTCTTCGAGAACCTTGCGGGCCTCGATACGGTCCTGGATCATCTTCAACTCGCGCTCCTTGAGAAGACGCTCGTTGGCGCTTCTCAGCCAGAAGGAGGCTACCTTGTTCTCCGGCTCCTGCTTGAGAACCGTCTCGCAGATATCGACGACCTTGCGGTACTCGCCCTGGCGGATAGCCTGGAGAGCCTTGCGCAGAAGGTCCTGGATCTGCTCTTTGCGACGGGCGCGCTCTTCATCGAGTTCCCGGCTGGCAATCGCGCCCGCCTGGTTCACCTGAGCATCCTGCCTCGCACGCTCTGCCTCGCGTTTGTTTCTGCGAATGGTATCGAGCAGGGTGCGAACCTCCTTACGAAGATCCTCTCCCGCGTACTCGGGATCGAGCGCTATATTGTCAGCCGCGAGGCTGGCATACCTGAGCGCATCCTCTACCCTTTGCTCGGCAAGGGCCTTGCGGGCGTTGTCCATGCTCAGGTTGATCTCGGCGAGGTACTGCTCCTTGCGGACTTTTTCTCTCTCAAAGAGATCCTCGGCCAGTGAGCCGGCTTCACCAGGCCGCTCATTCAGCATGAAGCGCGCCTTGTCGAGCTTCTTCTGATTCTCGGGGGTGGCATGGCTCTTGAGAGCCTGGCTGTAATACTCAGCGGCCTCTACATAACGACCGCGCTGCATCGCCTCATCCCCGCGCTTGAGGTAGTACTTGGCAGCGGCCATCTGGCCATCTCGAGACTTGCGAAGCTCTTCGAGCACATCCTTGGCCGAGAGCTTGCCGGGCACGGGCTTGGCAGCTTCGGGCTCGGCGGGCGCCTCAGGTTCAGCGGGAGCGGGCTCGGCGGGCGCCTCAGGCTCTTCGGGAGCGGGCTCGGCGGGCTCCTCAGGCTCTTCGGGAGCGGGCTCGGCGGGNNCCTCAGGCTCTTCGGGAGCGGGCTCGGCGGGTGCCTCAGGCTCTTCGGGAGCGGGCTCGGCGGGCGCCTCAGGCTCTTCGGGAGCGGGCTCGGCGGGCGCCTCAGGCTCAG
>NZOA01000050.1 GCA_002695115.1 Planctomycetota bacterium | reverse complement strand
TCCAGTGGGAACGGGTGGCAAACCGCAAGGCTTTCATTCCCTGGTCTAGGGGCAATTCGGGTGCTTACGACTTGAGCAAGAATCTGCCCCCATCGTGTCCGCTGGTACGGGGAGACGAGCTCTGGTTCTACTATTCCGGGCGCAAGGAGCAGTCGGTCTTCCCCGAGCCGGATCCCGACGGAGCCGCCGTCTCCGTAGTGCATCGCGGTCACGATGACGCCGCGGGCGCCCTCAAGCACTTTCTGTACATCCTGGCGGCGCTCGGTGTTTCGAGCGAGGTAGTCCATGTTTCCCGCGTAGCCCCGATCGAGCCACTCTCTGAAATGGTCGGCGCCTGGAGTGCTCCCGGCGTCGGCGAATCCAACCCTGTCGAAACCGTTTTCGAGAAGGAGTTTACGGAGATCCCCGGTCAACCCCGCAGGGTCCTGGGGGGTCTCTCCAGGCTCTTTTCTCTCCGGGCTTGTGTTCTCCGGATCCTTCATTTACACTCTCGGACTTGCCATTTTCAGTTTTGAGCCTCGCTCAAGGTATGGTGAGCACCCTCCGTCGACTAGGCTGTGGAGGGCTGGTGTTTCAGGAGGTCGGCGCGTACGCCCTTGAAGGCGTCAGAGGAAACCTTCCGGGATACCGCAAAGATTTCATAAACCTGAATAACTTATAGAGGAACGACAAACAGATGCCTATCGCAACTCCCCAGCAGTACCGGGAAATGCTCGATGCCGCGCAGGCCGGTGACTACGCCTATCCCGCCATCAACGTAAGCAGCATGGTGACGGCGAACGCCGCGCTGAATGGCTTCGCCGAGAAAAAATCCGATGGAATGATCCAGGTCTCGACCGGTGGTGGCGCCTTCGCTTCCGGCCTCGGGGTGAATGACCTGGTCCTCGGGGCGATCTCCATCGCCGAGCACATCCATCGCATGGCCGAGAGATACGATGTTCTTGTCGCCCTCCACACCGACCATTGTCCTCCCGACAAGGTAGACAGCTTCATGGTCCCTCTCATCGAGGTGTCCGAGGGGCGTGTGGCCGAGGGCAAGCTGCCGCTGTACTCGAGCCATATGCTCGATGCGTCGAACCTTCCGCTCGATGAAAACCTCGACCTGTCGGTTCCGCTCTACGAACGCATGGCGAAGATCGGCCAGATGATCGAGATCGAGGCGGGGATCGTCGGTGGGGAAGAGGATGGGTCCGCCGGCACCGCGGATACTCCCGCTGAAAAACTCTACACCACCCCCGAGGACATGGTGGAGGTCTTCCGGCGCATGAAGGAGGTCGATGGAACCTATATGTTCGCCGCGACCTTCGGCAACGTCCACGGGGCCTACAAGCCCGGCGCCGTCAAACTGCGCCCTGAGATCCTCAAGCAGGGGCAGGATGCCATCAAGGCGGAGTTCGGCGACGACGCGCTCTTCCACCTCGTCTTCCATGGCGGCTCAGGCAGCGTGAAGGCCCAGATCAAGGAGACCCTCGAGTACGGTGTCATCAAGATGAACGTCGACACTGACACCCAGTACGCCTTTACCCGTCCGATTGCCGCCCATATGATGACCAACTACGATGAGGTGCTCAAGGTTGACGGCGAGGTCGGCAATAAGAAGAAGTACGACCCTCGCAGCTACCTCAAGGCGGCTGAAGAGGCCATGTCACAGCGCGTCATGGAGGCCATCGACGATCTCGACTCGGGCGGGAAGACCCTGCTGGGCTGAGTCTCCGCTCCCGGAGGTCCGGTTTCCTTATCCAAGCTCGCGCTCGAGGTTGGCGAATATCTTCTCGCAGTCGAAGCGGCCGTTCTCGATAAACACGTTGCCTGTCTCGTAGCCGGCGCTGACGCTGCCGGCGAGGTAGAGACCCGGCACGTCCACTGACTCGAGAGTCTCCGGGCCCAGGGCGGGCTTCAGGGTCTCGGGGTCGGGCCGCAGACCGCAGCTCTCCATGAGCGCCGAGTCAGGGTGGTAGCCCGTCAGCAGGAACACCTGGTCGTATTCTTCTTCCAGAGGCGCTTCCCGGCCATCGGTCTCCAGGGTGACCTTCCTGTCTTCGATCGTGGTTACCCTGGTGTTGAACAGGGCGCGGATTTCTCCGGCCTCGATCCGGTTCTCCACGTCGGGGCGCACCCAGTACTTGACTCCGTCTCCGAGCTCCGCGCCGCGATGGGCGATGGTGACCTCCGCGCCCTGGCGGAAGAGATCGAGCGCGGCCTCGCAGGCCGAGTTCTTGCCGCCGACCACCAGGACCCGCCGCCCCAGGAAGGGATGCGCCTCGGAGTAATAGTGGCTGACGTGGNGAAGATCCTCGCCGGGAATGTCCATGCGGTTGGGGTTGTCGTAATAGCCGGTGGCGAGGATGATCCGGCGGCAGGGGTAGCTCCCCGCGCCCTCCCGGTTCTCGGTAAGGATCTCGAAAGAGTCCTTCTCGCCGCGGACGCCGGCGACCTTCTCGAAGAGGTTGATCCTGAGCTCCTCGACCCGGCTTACCGCCCTGTAGTAGGCCAGCGCCTCCGCCCTGGTAGGCTTCTCCTGGGAGCAGATCAGGGGGTGCCCCCCGATCTCCATCAGCTCCGGCGTGGTGAAGAAGATCATTCCGGCGGGGAAGTTGAAGATGGAGTTGACCAGGCAGCCCTTCTCGATCACCAGGTGAGGAATCGACGCCCTGCGCGCGGCGATGGCGCAGGCAAGGCCGACGGGGCCGCCGCCGATAATGACGATGTCCTGGGTGGGTGTTGTCGTACCCTTCGATTCGGGATTCATCAGAGAACTCAATCGCCCTTTATTTCCTTTTCCTCACTGATGATCTTGAAGGAATTTTCGTCGTCCTTTAGAGGATACCTGTGAAGTTCTTTGACTTTTGTTCCCCCGGAATAGCCGTTCCCTTTTTTGCATCGGTCCCGCATTTCATCCACGTTCGCGAGAGTCCCTTGGAATACAGCCTCGACAAGGCTGATTTCTTCGTCAGCTTCATTTATGCCATCGAGGTTTTGTACCCAGCCGGTGAGCTTGAGTTTATTCGCATTATCTTTTGTGAAGAACCTGAAACCTACAGTTTGAACATTTCCCGAGATCAGTACCCTTACTCGGATATTTCCGTTTTCGTTCATCTCTCCGTTTCCTTTGGCCGTGTTTTTTTTCGCAGGAGCAGTGGCGAGACCCAGAGCGCCAGGCAGATGATGCCCAGCACGGCCGCCGCCGGCCTGCTGAAGAAGGCGGCGATATTACCATCGGAACTCGTCAGGCTCTGGATGAATTTTTCCTCCAGCGGACCGCCGAGGATGATGCCGAGAACGACAGGCCCCAGCGGTACCTGCTTGCGCTCGAGCAGGAAACCGAGCAGCCCCATCACCAGCATCACCCCGATATCGAGGTAGCTGTTGCGGATCGCGTAGGAGCCGACGATGCAGAAGAGCAGGATGCAGGGCAGCAGGACCCGGCGCGGGATCCTGATGAGCATTCCTCCGGCGCGGATCGCCAGGAAGCCCAGCGGCAGCAGGAAGAGGTTGGCGACGAGGAACATGGCGTAGATCGAGTAGACCAGCTCGCCCTGGTTCTCGAAGATCCCCGGCCCCGGGGTGACGTGGTGCATGGTGAGCACCCCGATGACGAGAGCGGTGACGGAGTCTCCCGGGATGCCGAAGACGAGGGCCGGCACCCAGGCCCCGGCCAGGGCCGAGTTGTTCGCCGCGGTGGAGTCCGCGATCGCCTCCAGCGAGCCCTTTCCGTACTCCCCGGGGTTCTTTGAGAATCTTTTCGAGATGGCCTTCGAGACCCAGGCGGCGATGTCCGCCCCGGCGCCTGGCAGCATGCCGATCAACGAGCCGATACTGCTCGAGCGGAGGAAATGGAGGATTCGGCCGGTGAGAGTCTGGAAGGCGGGCCCGAAGGTATCCTTGATCGCCCCTCCCCTCTCGGTTTCCGTCATTTGCCGCGCAGGGGTGGTCTTGAGGCCGGTGGGACCGCTCATGTTGCGCAGGACCTCGGAGATGCCAAAGAGACCGATCATGGCGGGGATGAACTCGATTCCCTTGAGCAGCTGGGGGACCCCGAAGGTGAAGCGGGGCTCGCTGTGGACGGCGCTGAGGCCGATGGTGGAGATCAAGAGGCCGATGACCAGGGCCAGCGCTCCCTTGAGCGACGAGCCCCTCGAGACCAGCGCGGCGCAGCTGAGGCCGAGCAGGTAGAGCCAGAAGTATTCGAAGGAGGAGAAGCTGGTCGCAAGCGTTGCCAGCGGCCGGGCCAGGAAGATCAGCACCAGGGTGCCGAAGATTCCTCCCGCGACGCTGAATACCAGCGAGACCCCGAGGGCCGCCTGGTGGCGCCCCTGGCGGGTGAGGGCGTAGGCGTCGTCGGTATAGGCCGCCGAGGAGGGAGTGCCGGGTATGCGAAGCAGGGTGTTGGGGATGTCACCGGCGAAGATGGCGCTCGCTACGAGGGCAACCACCGCCGCGAGCGCCGAGGTGGTGTCCATGAAGTAGGTGAGAGGGATGAGCAGGGCCACCGCCATCGTCGCTGTCAGGCCCGGCACCGCTCCCATGAAGATCCCATAGGCCGCCGCGGCGAAGATGACCAGCAGCACCTCCCAGTTCAGGAAGACGTTGGTAAAGGCGGTTTCCATAAGTTTCCCCTACCACTCCAGGAATTGCCGTGGGAGGTCTACCCGCAGCCAGATGGCGAAGACCAGGTAGACCAGGCAGGCGAGCGCGCAGGCGAGCGCCAGGCTCTTTGCGGCGCGATTGCCCAGGAAAAGAAAGAGGGCGAAGAGAAGCAGGCCCGCGGCCGGGATGAAGCCCACTGTCGGCGCCAGCGCGATGAAGCCGAGGACAGCCAGGCAGACGGTGGCCGGTCCCTTCCAGGATTGCGGGCCGGGTGAATCGGCAGCCGCTTTTACCTTCTTCCCGCCGCGCAGGGCCAGGGTTGCCAGCAGGGCCAGGAGGGCGCATCCGAGGATGGCGGGATAGGTATCCTTGCTGTAGCCGGATTTCTCGATGTCGGAAAACTCCGGCATGCCCAGCAGCTTGCCCATCTCGGCATCCATTTTATCGAGGGTCGTCCGGGCCTCGTCCCCTTCCCGGATCGAGACGTTGTAATTGCCGGTCTTCATGAAGGAGGTGAACTCCTCGCTCCCGACGATGCCGCGCAGGGTGTTCATGAGGGTGTTGACGATCTCGGCCGGCGTGTCGCTTGGAACTCCGAGGGCCCTCCAGCCCACCAGGGTCCAGTCGCTGCCCTGCTCCCTGAAGGTTTTGACATCATCGAACCCCTTGATTCGCTCATCNGACATGACCCCGAGCCCNNTCAGGTTCCCNCCNCGGATGAGAGCCTGGGCCTCGGGGAGACTGCAGCAGACCAGGTCGAGATTCTNCGCCATGAGNTCCTGCAGGGANGGGCTCGCNCCACNGGTCGGGATCCACTTTACNGCNGAGATCGGCAGCCCGGCCTNCGCCAGCCAGCCGGCGAAGGCGAGATGCCAGGTGCCGCCCTTGGCGGTACCGGAAGCCTTCAGCTTNCCNGGGTTTTCGCGNATGCTTTTCTCCAGGTCGCCTACGGTTTTCCACTGCGAATCCGCGGGNACGATAATGGCCGCCGGCTCGCAGTTGAGAACCATCAGGGTCCTGAAATGAGAGCAGTCGATGGGGGTCATCTTGCGATGGTGGAGCATGTTCAGCTCCGCGGTCATCATGGTGAGCGTGTAGCCATCGGGGGTGGCGAGAGCCCCGGTTGAATGGCCGGTCACGCCCTCCCCGCCGGTNTCGTTGATCACGTTGAAGGGNGCGCCGAGNTCCTGTTCCAGGAAGANAGCCATCTGTCGCGACAGCCCATCGGTTCCTCCTCCGGCNGACCAGGGGCAGATGATCNTCACGGGCCNGTTGGGATAGGCTCCTCCGCGGTCGCAGCCCCAGGAGAGCAGCGCGGCGGTGAGGATGGCGAGGGTGCTGGCGATTCTGCGCATGGGCACATGATAGTTTGAGCCCTATCGCAGCGGTAGGGGGAAACCCCGCCGNGNGCGCTCAGCCGAGCTCTTCCACNTTGAGGAGCCCGCTGCCGAGGAAGATCATCGCCAATTGCAGCTTCATCGCCGCCAGCTCGTTTACCGGCGTGAGTCCGAAGTCGTCTTTGATGGCTTCGAGCTNTTCTTGCCGNCCGTCTTCAAAGCTCGAGCNGGCCTCCGGGAGGCGCTTCATTACNTCGATGAAATGGGCCCCCCGTATGGGGTTGGCGGCTGGAGTGGGAGCGACGAGGAAGAGGGGAATCTCGCTGACCATGCAGAGTGGGGCGNCGCCGAGGGAAGAGACGAATTCCATCGACGAGGGCAGGAATTTNTCGGCCTCCCGCGGCTCAGAGAGGTTCTCGAAGTGCTGCTTCATGGCGGTGGAGGTCGGTGTTGTGCAGAAGCCCGGGGCGATTCGGAAGAATCCTTTTTCTCCTTTCCGGTCCCAATCGTGGAGTCCCATGCCGAGGGAAGCCGTGAAGGAGCTGAGGCCTTCGCGGAGCCCGGAGGTGTCGGCGGGCTCCCTGCGATTGAGCAGGTACCAGGCTCCCTCGGCGAAGGCCATGCCGTGGAGGGAAGCATGAAAGTCGAAGGGGCCGTTTTCCCTCAGGAGATTCGCCACGGCGATGTTCTCGGGACGGGCGGGCCTGCCGTTCTCGCGGGGGAAGCCGAACTCGATATCGTCACCGGGGAGCTCTCTCNCGNGGTGGAGAAGGTAGCTCTCCAGGNGAGGGGAAGGGTCGTTCGCCCAGGCCGAGTTNCGCTCCCGGCCGTCCGGGTTGATGCCGGGACAGATGGTAAAGGTCGCCTCGTTGAGCAGGTCGCCTGTCCCCGTTCCGGCNGCCAGCCAGGTGATGAGCCGCTCGAGGGNGCGCGGGCCGACCGGCTCGTCGGCGTGCGCTCCGGCGATGAGGGAAANCCTGAGGGGGCCATCGCCGAGCGTCGCTCCCGGCAGCGGGCGTCCCTCGCGCGACCTGCCGATTTCCCGCAGGGGGCTGTTTTCGCCGAGGCTCGCGGGGGGGAGGGAGCAGACCTCGTCGAGGTCGATCCTCAATTCAGGACGCTCGGCTGCCAGANCNACTCCGAGCTGTCTTCCGTCGCCTGCAGACAGTCCTTGTGATGCCAGTAGGCGCCNACCTTGACGATCTGTCCCCCGCCCATCACGGTGGACACCATGAGCTTCTCACAGGTTCCGCACCTGGCCTGCAGGAGCGAGTCGTTGTGACCGGGGTCGATGAGTCCCTCCGCCAGGGCGAGGGAGTTCCAGTCGGTAACCTGCTCGACGTGAGGCTCGACGCTGAAGCTGGTCAGGTGCTTGAGAACGCCGGGCTGCTGCAGCATCGATTGCAGGCAGGCCATCAGGTATTCGGGCTGGGCATCGCTGGGGAATTCATCCTGGGGCTCACCCGTGAAGGCCCCGCAGATCTTCACCTCGATGTGGCAATTGAAGAACTCGTGCATCTTCTTCAGAAGATGGCGGTTGGATTCCTCGATGCGCTCGAGGATCTCTCCTGGATCACCGGGACCCTCGAGTTTTTTACGCAGAGTCTCCAGCTCGACGAGTTGTCGGCTCAGCTCGCGGATGAAGTCGTCATGACTCCAGACCATTGCAGTCTCCGGCCCGTCCTTCCGGGTTCTGTAAGTTCTCGTNTCTGNCCGGGCGATACCCTCGCGCCGGGCCGTTTCTATTTTTCGAATCGCTCAGCGGGGAGGGGGAANCCTCCCGCTGTNTCCCAGCCGGCACCGGCAATTCAGACCCGGCTGCAAAAGAATACGTCAGCAGCAACCGCTGGGAAACGGGAATTCTATCGAAAAGCCGGGGGGTGGCAAAAGGAAAAGAGCCCAATTGGGTAGGGCCGAATAACTATGTCTTTCAGCCCGAGTGCACAAAACCCGGCTCACCGATGTAGAAAGTTTCCCAGCCGATTCCGCCCCAGCTTCGGGAATCTTTCTCAGCCAGGATGATCGAGGCGCGCGGTTCCTCGCCCGGCGGTGTCCAGGCCTTGACCAACTGCTCGACGCAGCCTCCTTCGCCGAGGGCGTCACGTCCCAGGATGAAGAGGGTTGTTGAGAGAATGTCGCCAAGGGCCGCCTGGCGGGTCCAGATCGTGGCGCCCTCGATGGTCTCGGTGGGGAGGCCATCCCTGGGATCGAGTATGTGCCCGTAGGTCTTTCCTTTCGCCCGTAGAAATCGTTCTGCCGCGCTCGATGAGCTCAGGGCTCCAGGCTGCATCGAGAGCCGGCAGAGAGCCTCGTCTCTATTGCCCGGATGGCAGACCTCGACCTGCCAGGTCTTCTCTCCCGGCGGCAGGCCCCAGGTCAGCACGGTGGATCGTCCCGACAGCATGGCTCCCGTCTCGACTCCTTTTTCCTCCAGGAGCGAGGAGATCCGGTCAGCGGCGTATCCCTTGCCGATGGCGCCGAGGTCCAGGCTCACCTCCGGGCGCGAGAAGCTGACAGCCTGGGTCTCGGGGTCAATCTCGACGAGATCCATACCACGGCTCTCCAGGAGCCTGGAAAGTTCATTTGAGTCGGGGGTCCTTGCAACCATATCGACCAGTCCCCAGGCTCGCATCAGGGACCCTATGGTCGGGTCGAAGACCCCGCCGGTGAGCTCCCAGGCCTCCCTGGATCTGCGGATGAGCTCCAGGAGCTCCCCGCCCACTGTGACAGGGCGGCTGGAGCCGAGGGAGTTCAGGAGAGAGACGTCGCTCTCGGGCAGGAATTTCGACAGGCGCTGCTCGATGGCGTTGAGACAGTCAAAGGCGGCCTGGGCTGCCTGCTCGTCTCCCTGGAGCAGGAGCACGTTGAGGGTCCCGAGGGCCCAGCCCTCGTAGCGCGAGAGTCCCGAATCGGGCTGGGAGTAGGATTCGATGAGAGGGCCCGTTCCGGGTTGATCCTCGGAGGACCGCCAGCCGCGGCTGCCAGGCTCGGGGGATGGCGGGTTCTTGTCCATCGGAAGAATCGCCTCATGGTGTCGGCCGGCAAGCCGGGATCGGAATCCTTACTCGGTTTTCGCCTCGTCTTCCTGGCCCAGGAAGTAAAGTCCGCAGCAGATCAGGAAGGCGAGGAAGAAGTTCATCGCTGTCGGGGCGACGTCGTTGCCCGAGGTGATGTATTTTCCCAGTCCCAGCATGATGAGGAGGATCGCTCCAAGCCTCAGCGCGGGGCGAAGGAAGAGCCCGGTGAGGATCGGAACCGAGATCGCCGCGAAGATGAAGGGGATGCAATGGAGGAAGAATCTGAGGGGCGCGGTGCCATCGTCAAAGCCGAACAGGTTTTCGAACGCGCCGGCCAGCCAGGTTCCCGAGTAAGGGCTGGAGACCTTGTCAGCGAACACACCAGTGCCGGCATCGAACTGGCCCAGGGAAACGATGAGGAAGAGGAACCCGAAGGACATCCTCAGCATAAAGGTGATCCAGAAACGCTCTTTTCTCGAGACCATGAACCCTCCGTAGGGGAAGCTCGGTGACATGATTCACTATGCGCGGCTGTCTTGCAGACGGCCTGCCGTGCTGGCTTGCGATATTGTAGCAATGCGCCCACAGTCTGCAAGCATCCACCCTCGTGGCTTTCACCGGTTTGTCCGCGTGCCGGGGATGCCGGGAGGCTCATTTCGCAGTGGCAGAGGTATCCGCCGGTTCGTATCATGTACCGCCCTAGAGTGAACAAGCAGGAGAGCCTACATGTCCGAAGAGAAAAACTCGGCGAGTGAACCAGCTGGGGAAATCACCGACGGTAACGGAGCCGGCGACCTGCCTCGCCGGGATTTCATCGGCGCGGCGGCATTGGGAGTTGGAGGCGCCGCCTCGGGCATTTCATTCCTGTTTCACAAATACGGCGAGCATCCCTACCTTGACCAGGTAAAAGGATGGCGTGAGGATTTTGGTGAGAGTAATCACGTAAAAACAGGCCACATCGGCGTTGGCAACCGGGGCGGATCCCTTCTTCGCACGGCCCTGCAGGTGCCCGGGAGCATGCCGATCGCCGTCTGCGACAAGCAGCCATCGAAGATCAAGGATTTCAAGAAGAGCATCGAGGACGTCATCAGCAGGAGAGATGGCGATGAGAACAAGCCCACCATCCAGACATCCGATGATTACCGTCGCATACTCGACAATAAGGATGTCGAGGCGGTCTTTATAGCTACCCCGCATTATCTCCACGGTCCGATGGCCATCGACGCGGTAGAGGCCGGTAAGCATGTCTATTGCGAGAAGGCGATGGCCTTCACCATTGGTGAGAACCAGGACATCGTCGATCTCATCGCCAGCGGGGCGAAGACGCCGGGTGGCGAAGATATCGTTTTCCAGGTCGGTCATCAGCGCCACTATTCACCGCTGTACCAGAAGGTCGCGGATATGATTCACGGCGACAGGATTGGCGAGGTCGCCACCATTCGCGCGCAGTGGAATCAGAACGATAAGATCAGCAGGCCCGCTCCATCGCTCGAGCTCGAGCGGATTATCAATTGGCGGCTCTATTCTGAATATTCAGGCGGCCTGACGACGGAGTTTGCCACCCACCAGATAGATGTGGCGAATTGGTTCTTCGGCGAAGAAGGATCCCATGTGGGAATTCATCCGCACTCGGTGCGCGGCTACGGCGGGGTTGACTGGTATTACCAGGATTCCCGGGACACCCATGACAATATCCATCTCATCTTCACCTACAAGGTGCCGGCTGTTCAGCGCGATGCGTATGGCCGTGTGAAGAAAGATGGCGCGGGTAAGACCGTCTACGAGAAGGATGCTTCCGGAGGCATTCGCCTGCGCGAGGTGACCTTTGATTATATGTGCACCATGGCGAACGCTCATCTCGGCCCCTCGGAGATGATGCTCGGGCGCTATGGAACCATCCAGGTCTCCCTGGCCGGCGGCGAGTTCTGGAAGGAGAAGAAGGCCCGGAAGGATCCCAACCGGATCGCGGAGGGAACCAACCCCAGGCGTTCCAGCCAGAAAAAGATTCTCAAGAGCGGAGCCACCATGGCCAAGCTGGGCGGTACGCCTGGAGATGAGATCGAAGAGAAGCCCCTCGAGCGAGGCGATAAGCACTGGTCTCATTTCATCGAGCCGATCGAGGGCGCCTACGACAAGATCGAGACGCTGCTGGCGGTCGAGAGCTTCCACAAATGTGTCCGGCTCGCTCGCGATAAGAACTCTTTTGCCGGGGAGCTTCGGGCTGATGCGATCGTGGGCATGAACAGCGCCGTCGCGGCCCTCATGGCCAATATCGCCATGCGCGAAGATCGCGCGGTCTACTGGGATGAGTTCTTCCCCAAGTCCTCCTGAGGTCGAAGACGTCCACCAACCGGCTATCCGCAGGTCCGGTTGAATACTGGAAAAACCCGGGATTCTTCAGTTGTCTGAAGACTCGGGAGTTTTTGCTTTCTCGGCTTCGGCAGGGGGCTCAGCTTCAGCGGGCTTTTCCGCTTCTGCCGGCTTCCCGGGTTCCTTGGCCGGCGGCGTGGCTTTTTCGGATTCTTTCACCGGTGCTGAGGCGGTCGCGGCGGTGAAGCCATCGAGGACGGCTTCAATCTGCCAGTCCTCGAGCACCCCGTTGGTCTGGTAGATAGGGATGCCGGCGGAGTCGAAGAAGATCACGACCGGCTGGAAGATGTCGAACACGGCTTTCTTTCCATCCTTAGCCGAGCCCTCCTCGTAGCGGTCCTTGAGAGTCTCACGAAGAGTCCTGTACTGGCCTCGATCGATCACGCAATAAGGCGATGTGGTGCCGAGCGTTGTGACGTAGCTGGCGGTCTGCGCGAGGCGCGCCTTATTGTCAGCCTTCATCTGGTAGAAGGCTGTGCGCAGCGCCGGCTTGGCGCCCTTGGTCTCGGCGAGCTTCTCGATACGTCCGATGAACTTATTGTAGCCATCGTGATGGATGCGGGAGAGGACGACGATGGCTGGTGACTCCGCGGGCCAGAAGGCATCGCCGCCGGCCGTCTTGAGATCAGGCTTCCAGCTCTTCTCCCCGGCCCTGGCGAAGAGGGCGAAGCCGTCGGTGACCTGCTTTGCATAGCCGTCGCGGATTCGCTTGAAGGCTTTCTCCGCAAGGTCCCTGATGAGCTCCTTGAAGTCGGCGTGGTCGAAGATGAGGTGGAGCTCTTTCTTCGAGCCGAGGATCTCGAGGTGGTTGGTGTAGCCGAGCGCGACAGCTTTTCTCAGGTCGTCCTTTACGCCCTCGAGTTTCTCCCTGGATGGATTCTCAGCGTCGATCTTTCTTCCACGCGAGCGGGCCCTGTAAAAGTAGGCGTAGCTCTTCATCTCCCGGATGTCTTTCTGGACGGCTGGAGATCCCTCGTAGGATTTCTCGTCGAGGGCCAGGACCGTGTTGGCGAGGTAGTCGATTCCGCCGATGTCGTAACCGGGCGGGGGATCCCAGATCTCGTTTCGCTGCAGCCGCCCGAAACGTTTGATGACAATAGTGCCCTTGCTCAAGCTCGTACCCTGCAGCCAGGGTATTTCCCATCCGGCCGTCTTTGCCGCGGGGGAGGAGGCCTCTTTCTTCTTTGTCGGTTTCTCTCCATCCAGGCACAGACCGCTCTGGCAGAAAATCGTCAGGGAGAGTGTCAGGACGCAGAAGCACTGATAAGGTGCTGATTTCATCGTTATTCCTCGATATCCGATTCTGTTGCCCCACCTAGGGAACCTCATTATATAAAAAGGATTCGCCGGCTGAAAGCCGCCGTATCCTCCTTTCAGACGCGGTAAGGTTCGGGTTTTCTGCTGATTTTCGTCGCTTTCGGTAGTCGCCAGCAGTTTTGTTCCGGTAATTCAGAGGTTTTTGATCTCACAGTATCAGTAGTTTTTACCCTGGATGCAGGTTCCTGCCCTTCAAGTCCGGCCAGCTTGTCCCAATTATCCTATAAGGTCTCAAACCGGCTTCTATTATCAGAATAACGACTTTCCGGCTCAAAACACCGAAGATATGCTGGTTTCAGGTATTCAGGCGGGTGAAATTCCCAAAATGCTTAATTCTAAAGCATTTAAGTGACGATAAAGCCTCTATACGGAAAATTAAGAAAACTGATTTTGAGGCTTGCAACAGGTCTGTTCTGCAGGCAGGATGCGAAGCTAATTCAGCAGGAGTAGAGAAAAGGGCGGTTTTTCGCCCTGGTCGAAAGAAGGACTCCGGCTGAGCGTCTCGGGCAAGCAGAGTGCTCGAGGGAGCGTGTGACAGAGTGATCTCCAGACGGCTGAACAGCCGGGGAGGTCAGGTTCGAGGAGAGAGACTCCAAGAGCGAGTGAAACTGTAGACAGTTTGAATCGCCGCAGACTTTGGACGGGCATGCGGCCCGGCTTCCAGGTGGAAGAGTCAGTTCTCGGTGCGTATTTCGTACTGAGGCTTCGAACGAACCAGAGAGAGACAATTGAGAGTAGATTTCAGCTCTTGATCAGATAGATTTGGAATTTCGCCCTAGGCTGGGGGCGGCTTGCGTGAATCAGGGAGATTTGCCTGATGCAAATAAGCCGCAAAGCCCGCCAGGGGTAATTAAAGAGTAATAAAAACAAAAAACAGGTACACAGGAGGGCCGGATAGTCAGGGAGGCTAAAGAACAAAAAGAACTTAGTATGCCAGGAAAGGTTTCGCTACAGGGGCGGGACCGCAATTTTGTAAACGTGTGATGAGGTCTTCAAGTGACGGCCTCGGTTTTAAGTTTAAAGGAAGGATACGAATATGAATCGTATAGGACTTACGGGATTGGGACTTCTGATCGCCATGGCGTTCAGTACTTCGAGTGTTGTCGCGGATGAGAGTTCACTGCTGAACTCGTCCATGCTGGGCCAGCTCACGGGCACCCCGGTAACTGGTTGGGCCGAAGCCGGCTGGGGCCATGACTTTGATGGTATACAGGCTGGTGATCGCAGGGGCGGCAATGACAACAACACGTTCGGCGTCAACCAGATCGGTCTCGATCTGAACAGCGGCGCTGGCGGCGACAAGAGTGTCGGCCATCGCGTGACTTTCGTTTACGGAGATGAATCCGCTGCCCTTGGTGGTAGCGATGATTTCGCTTTCACCAACGCCAATGTCCAGTGGGTTCTTCCCGCCGGCATCCCCGGTCTCTCCGGTGGCAAGCTGACCCTCGGTCGTTTCGAGAGTCCTCTCGGCGGCGAGTCCATCTACGGTAACGGCAACGACCACGTCACGCGCGGTCACGTTAGCCAGAACACCGACCCGGTCGCCCACACGGGTGTCATGGTCGAGAGAGCTATCGTTTCCGGCGCTGATGGCGCTGTCGCCTCTGGCCGTCTGGGCCTGGTCAACGCCGATGGCAATAGTCCCTCATGGCTCGTCGGTATCGACTACGCCGGTCTTGCCGGTATCGACCTCGGCCTCAACGTTCTTCACGATGCTGGTGCGAATGATGACACCACCTTCGATCTTGGCGTCAGCATGGATGTCCCCGGTGCCCTGGCCGATGTGGTCAGTCTCCTCGGCGACACCACCATCGCCGGTCACCTCGTATGGGGTGAGGACGATGAGTTCGGTTTCTCCACCGGTGCGCGCTATGACTTCGGTCTTCCCCTTCTCGGTGACGACGGCTCGACCAAGAACTGGTATCTCGCCGTCCGCTATGGGAATTACGATGCCGGAAGTAACAATGGTAACGAGTGGGGAGTCACCTCGACTCTCGGCTACCAGGCTTCCGACAACCTTCTCATGAGGATCGAGTATCGCTGGGACCGTGACAGTGATGAAGGGCTTGGCGGTGATGCTGACGAAGACAACCAGAGCTCGCTCAACCTGAACCTGGTCACCAGCTTCTAATGACCCCCAGGGGGTGATTCAAAGCTGAATCGACCAGTGGAGACCGGGATGGAGACTTCTCCTTCCCGGTCTCTTTTTTTACGCCCAGTTTTCGGGCGGGCTCAGTCGCTGAGGCGGCGCTTCACCTCGCCGGGAATCGCCTCAAACGCCTCCTTTGTCGCCTCGTAGGCCTGTTTCAGGCCCTCGGCATCGGGATTCTCCGAGCGGGCGTAGCCCATGACGCCTTCTTCGGCTTCCGCCAGGAGCTCGCAGCCGAGCGCTATTTCCGCGGCCAGCTCAACAGGAACGATCGCCACGCCGTTACAGTCGGCGTGAAGGAGATCTCCAGTCTGGATGTCGCAACCGCCGACCTTCACCGGGACGTGGGTGTCGACAATTCTGCACCAGGCATGGGAGGAGATGACGGAGGACGACCAGCAGGGGAATCCAAGCTCTCGCACCTGGTCAAGGTCCCTGGCTCCGCCCGAGGTGATGAGCCCCACGCAGCCGAAGTTCTGGTAGACCGTGCACATGACCTCTCCGAAGGTGGCGCCGCAGGGCTCGGGGTCGATGTCCTGGAATACCACGATGCGCGGGGCCGGCAGGTCTTTTTCGAAGGCGCCTACCTGGTCGGCGAGATTGGAGTAGGCATCGCCTTCTGCCGGTTCGGTGGCGCTCTGGAAGGTCGCAGTGCTCGCGTAGCCGACGATGGGTCCCATCTCGGGGAAGCAGGCCTTGATCTCGCCGTTGAGGAAACCTTCGTGCCGGGGGCGGACCTCGAAAAGCTCGATGACGTTGAGCACGGTGGGGGTGTCGTATTGTCGCAGCTTTTCCAGGATCTCGGGGTCGATGGGTGCCATTGGTTTCTCCAGGGGTGTTGCTGTTTTTTACAGTATGTTTTTCGACCGGGTCCGGGCCGCCCAGTGGTGGAGGCGAAGGTGATGCTCAGCTTCCAGTACCTCGCGGCGCTTCTTCCCGCAGGTCCCAGCCACCGTCGGTCTCGTCTTTTTCATATCCCAGCTTCTCCAGCGCGGTCTCGATGACCGCGATGGAGGCCTTGTGTTCTTCGATATTGCGATCCTCACCGAGCGTACGGCCCCGCTTGCCGGGTATCTCGAGGAACATGTAGACCTCGGGGACGGTGATCTTGTCGCTCAGCGTCCGCAGCACCTCGAGGGGGTCGATGAACCCGGTTCCCTCCTCGAAGTGGCCGGTAGCGAGGAATTCGGGGTCGGTCTGCTTGAGGTGCAGCTCATAGGTCTCGGCGGGGAACGCCTCGAACCAGGCGTTGTAATCCCGGTCGCCGTCGTCGGGGCTCTCCTGTGGGCTGATGCCGTGCCCGGTGTCGTAGCAGAGGCATACGGGAGCCGTGCTCGAGGGGTTTTCCGCGTGATGTTTTCCCAGCAGGTCGAGTGTACGGCGGGTCTCGGATATGCTGGAGCAGCCCTCGCGGTGGGAGGCGGCCATCTCAACGACGAGGCGGGGCACTCCCAGCCGGCTGGCATCTTCCATCCAGCGTTTCCAAATCTCCATTCCCTCATCAAAGAGCCTGGAGTAGAGCTCGGGGTCCTCAGAATCCTCCCGGTTCATGGTGAAGAGAGAGAGGCCAGCAAATTCGGCGCCATAGCAGGCGGCCTGTTCGATGATGGAAAGCCCCGAGATATAGGCGCTTTCGCGGATCTCTTTATTGGCGTGGGTGATCGCTCCGGCATCGCGGTATACCGTAAAAGCGCTGACGAGCTTGACCTCCCGGGCGGCTGCGTGCTCAGCCACCCGGTGGTGATAATCTCTGAAAGCTTCAGGAGACCTGCTGTAGAGCACGGGACCATAATCATTATCGGCCACCATCTCGAGGTGCCTGAGGCCAAGCTGATCACGGGCCAGATCGATCGTATGTCGGCGTCCGAAGACATACTTGGCGAAATTGAGATTGAGCCCGAGATACAGCCTGGGGGCCATGGTTTGCTTCCTCCTGGTGGAAAATAAGGCGGCATTATAGCCCTGGAGGCGCTTCTCATCGAGTGGCGGGGATCAGTTGTTTGACACCGGGGCGCGAGGTGCTACAATCGTCCGCTTACCATAGAGGTTAAGCATGACCAAGACTCTCCACGTTTTTCATCACCCGGTTCATCATCATTTGCGGCATTCGCCCAGGGGGGGTTCGCAGGTCTGCTGATATTGTGCATAGCATGAGCTGAAAGCCCCCGTAACCGTGGTTACGGGTTTTTTTTTGGAGTTACCAATGTCTGATCAAATTCTCAAGCTGGGGCTTCCCAAGGGAAGCCTGCAGGAATCGACCTTTTCTCTCTTCAAGAAGGCGGGCTACG
>NZOA01000049.1 GCA_002695115.1 Planctomycetota bacterium | reverse complement strand
AGCTTCGTGAAACAGTTCATGAGGTTTTGCAACCCCTTTAAGTGCAAGATTTTCCGTTTCTATTTGAGAGCCGATGGAGTGACGTTCGTGACGGGGGTCGACGGAGATTCTGGACTTACCTCCAGCCGCGGAGGGACGGACCCCGACAAGGGGGAGAACGAGCCTTCCACTGATCGCCAGGGCGGTTCAGGAGGAGCGCTTGCCGATGCTGTCTCCGTGCCGCCGAGGAAGGGTGGAAAGACGTTTCTCGAACTCTTTCCCCAGCTCTTTCTCTTTCCCCTCCTTATCGTGATCGTCATGGTGCTGGTCTGGGTTTTCTTCGGAGCGATCGCCCAGGACAACCGCGGCGTTACGGAGCTCATCAGGGATATCCAGGCCGGTGGCGGCCATTCCCGGATGCAGGATGCCAAGGCGTTGGCCGACCTGCTGGTCGCGAAACAGGTCGTCGGCGAGGACCCGTATCTGGGTGCCGCCGAGACCCGGCGGCTGCTCCAGCTTGCCGAAAACACCCCCTCCGGCGAGGGTCAACTGAAGGTCTTCCTGGTCGTGGCCCTGGGCCGCTGCGGGCAGCCTCAGTTGGCGGTCCCCTTCTTGCTGGAACTGCTGTCGCGCAAGAATCTCCCTAGGGAGCTCAGGCAGGCGACGGTTCGCGGCCTGGGCCTGTCAGGTGATCGCCGGGCGGTTCTCGCGTTGCTTGGAGATGTGGATCGCACGGACGTTTCTACTAACTGGCAGAGCAGGTGGGAGGCTGTCGCCGGCGTGGTGAACATATTGCTTCGGGAAAATCCCGGGGAGGAACAGTCTTTCAAGCGTGATCCCCAGGCCCGGGTGGTTGTCGAAAAATGGAAATCCATGGTGAACGATCCGCGCCGTGAAATTTCATGGACCACGGCNTTCCGGCTCGCAAANCACTTTGGAGANGATTCNGGTGAGGCGATTCTTGAAAATATACTCAGCTGGGATTTTCTTGATAAGCAGCGCGGAGACAACAATAGNGGCTTGACTGTACAGGAGAAAGAATTATGGATGTGTCAGGCCCTGGAGGGTTTGCATAGGCTCCGTGGCGCCGAATTGAGAAATGTACTTGTCGAGAAACAAACGGATCGCAGTCTGGCGGTGCGGGGAAAGGCCCTGAGGCTGCTGGAGCGATTGGATAAAGAGACATGAGTGACACCACGGAAAACAGCAGGCGTTCTTTTCTCGCCAGGGTGGGGACGGGCTGGGCGCTCTTCACCGCCGCCAGTGTCGCCGGCCTCGGCATGTGTGTCCGCTTCCTGTTTCCCAACGACACCTTCGAGCCGGCCACGAAGTTCAAGGTTGGCTATCCGGCGGACTTTGCCGCCTCGCCGGATGGTGTTGTCGACAAGCGCTACAAGACGCGGGGGGTCTGGATCGTGAGGAACCTGGATGGGTTCTACATCCTGTCCACGGTCTGTACGCATCTGGGCTGTACGCCGAATTGGTTGGAGGCTGAGCGCAAGTTCAAATGCCCCTGTCATGGAAGCGGATTCTACTCCACGGGGATCAATTTCGAGGGCCCCGCCCCTCGGCCCCTGGAGAGATTCAAGGTCAGCCTCGCGCCCGATGGACAGCTCCAGGTCGACAAGGGGAAAAAATACCAGCAGGAAAAGGGACAATGGGAAGATCCTGATTCGTATCTGACCATGGAGTACACCGCATGATCACCCCCAGCCTTCCGAACCGAGAACTCTGCAGGGTCGGAGCCGGCTACTCCGGAGCGGGCCTCTCTTCTGAGTATCAGGTGAATTGGAGAACAGCGCCTTGAGCCTCATGAAGTTCATCACGGACAGCCAGATCTGGAAGTCGATCTTCCGGCACAAATATCCCGACAATTCCAGGGACCAGGCGCTGGCTGTATTGTCCAACGTCTTCCTGCATCTGCATCCAATCAAGGTTCGCAAGTCAGGCGTCCGGATGAGCTTTACCTGGTGCATGGGAGGGCTGACGTTCTTCCTCTTCCTGGTGGAGACCATCACCGGCGTGCTGCTCATGTTCTACTACAGGCCGGTGGTCGAATACGCCTACAACGATATCAAGGCGTTGCGGGATCACGTGCCGATCGGCATCATGCGTGAGCTGCACAGGTGGGGCGCCCACCTCATGGTCATCACGGTCTGGCTCCATATGCTGCGGGTGTTCCTGACCGGGTCCTACAAGCCTCCGCGCGAGTTCAACTGGAACGTGGGAGTCATCCTGCTGGTGCTGACCTTGATGCTGAGCTTTACGGGCTATCTCCTGCCCTGGGACCAGCTGGCGATCTGGGCGATCACGGTCGGCACCAACATGGCGCGCGCCACCCCGCTGATGGGACACGAGGGCCCCGGGGCTGCCTTCATACAGCTTGGCGATGTTTCACTGGTTACCGCGGGGAGTGATGTCCGCTTCGGACTGCTCGGTTCCAAGACGGTTGGCGCTGCCACTCTCCTGCGTTTTTACGTCCTCCATTGCATAGCGATCCCGCTCGGAGCGGGTCTGCTGATAGCTGTGCACTTCTGGAGAGTGCGCAAGGATGGCGGCATTTCAGGCCCCATGTAGCAGTTTCTGTAAAGAAGAGTTCTGAACATGTTGGCGTTTTACGTTCCAAACCTGCCGGAGTTCATTAAGGACTTCATCGATGGCCTGCTCGAGCCGACGAAGTATTTCATCCTCTCGGTCGTAGGTTTCTGGGCGATGATCCAGTTCCGGGCGGTTTGGACACGGGGTTGGTTCATAGGCTCCGCCTTCGGATTCGCCGTGGTCTTCTATTTCTGGAGCCTGACCGATGAGAATTTCAAGCTCATCGTCGGCAAGCCGGACAATGTTCCGATCTCCATCCTCTTCTTCTCCCTGGCTTTTTTCCTGTGGGTCGCTTTCCGCCGGATGGTCATCAACGACCGTCTGCTCGACAAGGGGCTGCCGACCTTTGAGCACCGCGAGTCCCATCGCCGGGTCTATTGCTGGCCCGACCTGGTCTACACCGAGTTTCTCATTCTCATTCTCTGCACCGTGCTGCTGCTGGTCTGGGGCTATTACCTGAAGGCTCCGCTCGAGGAGCCGGCCAGCCTGGTCAAGACCCCCAATCCCTCCAAGGCGCCCTGGTACTTCCTGGGATTGCAGGAGATGCTCGTCTACTACGATCCCTGGCTGGCCGGAGTGGTCTTCCCCACTTTCATCATCAACGGCCTCATGGCGATACCCTATATCGACATGAACCCCAAGGGGAGCGGCTACTACACCTTCAAGGAGCGGCGCTTCGCTATCTCGACCTTTCTCTTCGGGTTCGTCGTGCTCTGGGTGACCCTGATCATCCTGGGCACATTCCTGCGCGGACCGAATTGGAACTTCTTCGGTCCCTACGCCTATTGGGATCCTCACAAGGTCGAGTCTCTCAACAACGTCAACCTGTCGGAGTATTTTTACCTGGTGTGGCTCGGCAGGGCCTTGCCGGTGAACATCCTGCTGCGTGAGCTGCCGGGCTTCCTCGTGGTCATTGCTTATTTCGCCGTGCTGCCGCCCCTGCTGGCGAACCTGGTCTTCCGAAATTTTTACAAGGACCTGGGCTTTATCCGCTACCAGACGATGGTCTTCTTCCTGCTCTGCATGGCGGCGCTGCCACTGAAGATGGTTCTTCGCTGGACGGTCAACCTGAAATACATCGTCGCGATTCCCGAATACTTTTTTAATATTTGAAGTAGAAACACAGGCGATAATCGATGCCGAATGACAGAGGACCCTGGTGTCCTACAAGAGGTTACCTNGGTGACAGCGGCGGCCAGCCGGCCCCTGCTCCCGAAGATGCCGGCGCCGCCGAGGCTCCGGCCCAGGAAGCTCCCGCGGCCGCAGCTCCGGCTCCGAGCGCCGGCGGCGGAGGNGACCAGTACTGGACCCCGGTACGCGGCTACCTGGGTTCAGGCGGTGGCGCGCCGGCGCCGGTCGCTGCCGAGTCCGAGGCTCCTGAGCCGGCGCCGGTTGCCGCCGAGGCTCCGGCGGAGCCTGTTACGGCCACCAAGGAGGCGCCCGAAGAGGAAGTCCCCGCCGAGGAGCCCGATGCTCCCGACCTGCCGGAGCTCCCCGAGGCCGATCCCCTCCGGGAATCGATAACGACGGTAGATTCGCTTGTCGAGGGGAGCGCCTTCGGAGAGTTTTCGAAAAGTGTCTTCACCGAGCCTGACAGCGAGACGACCCTCTACAGCGTTTCCGCCCTGAATGTAGCCTTCGCGATTTCGAGCGCGGCGCTCCTGGTGATCACCCTGGTGGTCTTCTGGCAGGATTACGATCGCCAGTGGAAGCATATCCAGGCTCACTGGAGGGATGTCCAGATCGAGGAGTCCGAGGCGGGATTGGAGGCGGCCAGGAAAGGCGAGCTGGGAACCCTTGGCGAGATCGCGACCGGGTTTGATCGAATCAAGGCACAGCTTTCGGGATCGGAGCCCGCCGGCGAGAAAAATGACGAGACGGACTATGGACAGCTGGCCGACAGGGTTGAAGGGTTGCGGGCGGAGGTGGAGGAGCTGCTGGGGATTGATGCGGAACTCAGTGGCCTGGGCGAAGCCAGGGACAAGGCATCCTTTAATTTCGATAAAGCCGATCGTGCTCTGCGCGCCTACCGCGGGGATTTCCAGGCGGCCAAGTTCATCTTTGAGGAGGCGAAAAAGCACGCGCTCGCGGGCGGCCCGACAGAAAAAGCGCTCGAAGAGGTAAGGAAGCTCTCGGAGGAGTTCAACAGGACCTCGGTCAAGACGCTCAATATCAAGACCCGGATACTGGAGACGACAAAGAATCTTTCCGAGGTTGCCGCTTCCGCTTACGCCGAAAAGCTGAAAGTGATGACCACCGACCCCGCTGGAAAGGGGGCGACTGATTTCGCCGCCCTGGAGGCCCGGCTGAAGGGGAGCCTCCTGGTCGTCAATACGGCGCTTCAGCAATACGGGCTGATCGATGCGTCGATGAGAAACGCGATTCGCAACGCGCCCCTGCTCGACTTCATGGCGCCGAGCTACAAGATTGACAAGGTGGTCACCCCCAAGCTCAAGGAGCCGCTGAACTTCATGGATGTCGAGCGGGTCCATCGCTGCAAGACCTGCCACATCAACATCGACGATCCGGCGCCCCGCTTTGTCGGACACCAGGATGAGAAATGGGGCTCGGTCTACGCCAGCCATCCCCGTCTCGATCTGTTCCTCGCCGCGGCCAGCCCGCACAACTACCTCGACATCGGCTGCACCACCTGCCACTACGGTGATGGGCATGCCGTCGATTTCTCCATCGCCGCCCACACGCCTGTGGATGAGGAGCAGAAGAAACATTGGGAAGGCAGGTATCACTGGCACGAGAAGCATCATGATGATTACCCGATGCTTCCCTCTTATTTCACCAGCTCCAGTTGCACCAAGTGTCACAACGATCAGTGGGAGGTCGAGGGAGCCGGGAAGCTGAACCTGGGCAAGAAGCTCGTTCGCACCTACGGCTGCTTCGGTTGCCATAAGGTTGAAGGCTTCGAGGTGGCCGCGGGCGCTTCCGATGACCGGATCTGGAAGCTCAACAAGGTCGGCCCCAACCTCAAGCATCTTCGGGACAAGGTCTCGCTGGATTTCCTCACCCGCTGGATTCGGCAGCCTTCCCACTTCAGGGAATCCGCCCGCATGCCGCGGTTCTTCGACCTGACGAATTCCNGGGGCAAGATGCTGCGTCCCCTGGATCCGGAATCCGGCTTCGGGCAGGGAACCAGGGAAGAAGATTACGGGCCTGCCGTGGCCGCGGATTCCCAGGGCGCTGAAGAGATCGACTTCGACCTTCGAAACAGTGTCGAGGTCCTGGGGCTCGCGACCTACCTGCTCAACAGGACCCCCGGAGAAAAACGATCCGGCGGCGAGGCTTCCTCCCCGGGCGGAGATCCTGCGCGCGGCCGTGAGCTGGTCAAGACCCTGGGCTGCATGGGCTGCCACAGTGTCAAGGTGGAGTCCGAGGGCGAATACGAGGAGCCGCTCCCTTCTCTCGATTCCGTGCTGGCGGCGCTGAAGCAGAAGGCCGTGACGGCCGGGGACGGGTCAGTGCTGGCGGCTGCCTATGGCGAGACCAGCGAGAAGCTGGTGGACCTCTACGACTGGCTCGAGGGCCTCGACGTGGGAGTGGATATCGAGGAGCTCTACCGGAAATCCAGGAGGGCGATCGAGGATTCCCTCCGGATCGAGGAGCGTCTCGAGGTCGATGAGAGCGCGGTGAGAAGCGCCGGGCTGCTCGCTGATGCGGCCTACAATCGCTGGGTACATAATACCTTTGGTCCGGATCTCAGCCCGATAGCTCGCAAGTTTGACCTGGCCTCCGCTGCCGGCCGCAAGAAAGCCGTCAGCTGGCTGACCGGCTGGATCCTCAATCCCCAGCAGCANGATCCTGAGACGGTCATGCCCCGGTTCCGTCTCTCCCCGGGCGAAGACGCCACCGGTGAGCAGAAGGTGGCGGACATGGTCAGCTACCTGCTGACCCTGGACTTCAACGATGTGGATCTTGCAGCCAACCCGGGCGCCTCTCCGCGCAGCCTTGGTGATAGCGATAAAACGGACAGGGATGAGGCCTGGAGGAATGGCCTGGTGGCGGTCTCCGAGGCTGAGATTGACGGAGATCCTCTGAAGAAGAAGCTTCTCGATGACATCGCGGTCTTTTACCTGCGCGCCAAGCATGGAACGAAAAAGTCCGGTGAACTGCTCTCCAATATGGGAACCGGGAAGAAGCTCGATCTGGTGGGACATCGTCTCATTCGACGCTACGGCTGTTTCGGGTGCCATAACGGGATCCAGGACTTAGATCCTGATCCCGGGGCGCCGGACACCGGAAGGATCTCCTACTTTGACGGCGCGCAGCCTATCGGAGCGGAGCTCAACAAATGGGGAAACAAGGGCTCTGACCGGCTCGATTTCGGCCAGTGGGGACACCAGGAGGATGGCTCCGAGGCGATTCCGCACAGGCGGTACGATTGGGCCCTGGCCAAGCTGAGTGACAGCAGGCGCTTTGACGTTCTTCCTCGCAGGGTGTCGCAGGGCGAGAACCGCTTCGGGGAGAAGGTCTACCATTATCTCCCNACTTCCAAGCTGGTCCACAAGGGGGCCGATGAGCTCCTGAAGATGCCCCTCTTCCCCTTCCATGACAACGAGGAGCAGGTCGAGGCTGTTGTCGCCTACGTCATCAGCCTGGTGGACGATCCTGTCGATCCCACCATGAAGAAACAGCTCTCGGAGAGAGAGCGCATCCTCGAGGGAGGCAGTCGGCTGGTCCAGAAGCTCAACTGTTCCGGTTGCCATCGGATCGGTGCGACCACCAGCTATGTGGCTCTCGAAGATCTTCCCAATCGCGATGCCAGCGGCGATGAGGCCAGCCGAACCAACGTGATGCAGGCGGAGACCTGGCTGGCCAGGGACTATCGCCTGGTCGCGCGTCCCGCCGGGCCCCCTGGAGGCAACCTGGGGATCAACCTCCCNGCCGGATTCCCGCTGGGCCAGCAGATCGGGCAGCNCATCACCGGCGATGCCAGGCAGGATGCCGCCCTGTCGCAGGTCTTCAGCCAGAACGAGGATGGGATGAGCGTTGTGAACGCGGCCCGCAGGCATTTCTATCCTCTTCCCGGCTTCGTCCAGGATGTCGCCCGGGCGATNGATTCCATCTTCAACGAGGAAGATGCGGCCGANACTNTCGCCAATAGGGNGATCTACGACTTCGTCAAGTCCAGGCTGGCGGANTCCGGTGGGCTTGTCTCGCGTCTGCGTAAGGCCTACGATGATGATGCCAGTGAGCTCGGACAATTCCTCGTCTCCATGCTCGAGGCTCCCTATGACCAGGACCTCGATGCGTTGCCCGCCGAGCTAGGGGTAAGCAAGGCGGAGCTCGATAATCTTGCCAGGCAATATTACTCTCCCAGGGGAGGCGTGCTTGCCGAGGCGCCGGAGAGCGAGCGGCGGCTCGCGGTGAAGGGCTATGGCGAGGGTGGAGTGCGCTTCTATTTCGGGACGGAGCTGACCGACAGGTTCAAGGCTCCGCCGCCGNTGTTGCGCCAGGGAGAGAGNGTCAAGAGNGACTGGTTCTTCCACTTCCTGCAGGACGTACAGCCGATTCGACCCTGGCTNAAGATTCGCATGCCNTCCTTNAATCTCAAGCAGGANGAGGCTCGNCTCATCGTCCAGTGGTTCAAGGCTGTCAGCGAGGTGCCCTATGGTGATGAGATCTTTACAGAGGACAACTTCGATATGGACCATGCTCTCAAGGGACAGCTGCTCTTCGGGAAGGGAACGGCAACGGAAAAAGGCAAGCAGTGCAGCCAGTGCCATCCCCGGGGCTCCGATTTGCCGACCCTGCCGGGCCTGACCCAGGGAGCCGGTACGATCAGCGAAGCGGAGGTTCCCCTGAGTGCTCCCGGCGACAGTCACTTCCTTGTCTGGAAGGACTCCGCCGGCAAGGTGCTCCTCGATGGGGGTTATGCAAGTATCGCCGCCGCCCAGGCGGCAGGCGGCAAGCTCGGCAATAAGGCCACCGCCTGGGCCGCNGGAAAACCGTGGGATAAGAGCTCCTGGGGACCCGACCTGGGCAAGGCCGCCGGACGGCTGCGGGTCAAGTGGATGCGTGACTGGCTCTATTTCCCCCCGGACTTCATGCCGGGAACGAAGATGCCGAACTATTTCCAGGAGCGAAAGAAGTATACAGGCAACCCGGCTTCTGAAATCGACGCTAAAGATCTCGCGGATGTAAACGCTCTCCTGCAGTACCTGCGTCACATGAATAACGACAAGATGGCGACTGCTCCCCGTGGGGAGTCCGAGGAGGAGGCAGGAGGCGGCCAATAGGGGCGATTGGAGAGCGGCCTCCAGAGGTTGTGAACCCGTGNCGCAGTTAGGACCGCTGCTCAGCAATGTCTTTTGACGCGNTTGTAGTCGGGGGTGGTATTTCCGGGCTGTCCACCGCACATTTNCTCCTGCAGCATCTGCGCGCCGCGCAGCCGGGGGAGGGGCCCGGTCCGAGGGTGAAGGTCGTCGAGGCTGCTCCTCGTATCGGNGGCTCGCTTGGAACGGAGATGGTCGATGGGTTTCTCTTTGAGCGAGGCCCCAATGGCCTGCTCGACAATGCTCCGGACACGCTTGACCTGATCCGGGCCCTTGGGATCGAGAAGAAATTGCTGCCGGCTTCACCGCGCTCGGCGAATCGCTACCTCGTGAGGCAGGGAGATCTGCAGCCTCTTCCCCGCAGCCTGGGAGCCTTCATCAACACCCGGGCGCTCTCTCTGAAAGGAAAGCTGGGGCTGTTTCTCGAGCCGTTTCGGCGGCGGGCCAGGGGCGCGGCGGACGAGTCGGTCGCCGAGTTCGGCCGCAGGCGTCTCGGGCAGGAGGTCGTGGACGCGCTGCTCGATCCGATGGTCACCGGGATCTACGCGGGCGACGTGCAGGCCCTGAGTATGAAGAGCTGCTTTCCCCGTATGGCCCGCCTGGAGCAAGAGCATGGCAGCCTGGTCAGGGGGATGCTCGGAAGCCGGAAAAAGAAAGCCCNGGGGGCCGGGAGCTCGTCGCCTTTCTCCGCTGTCCTGCAGAGCTTCGAGGGAGGCCTCCAGACCCTCTCAGGAGCTCTCAGCGATGCGATCGGCGACAGGATCGAGACCGGCNGTAGTGTCGAGAGCGCCAGGCCCTCTGATGAAGGATGGAGGGTCGGTTTCGCAGATGGGAGGGAAGAGACAGCCAGGTCGCTGGTCCTCTCCCTGCCGGCCTGGCGGGCCGCGANCCTGTTTTCCGGTCCGCACTCCGCCCTGGGGAAGGAGCTCGCGTCGATCTCGTATTCGGCAGTCGCCGTGGTCTGCCTCGGCTACCGGGNGGAGGACGTGGAGTCGGACCTCGATGGTTACGGCTTCCTGGTTCCCGCGGGCGAGGGACTCCGAACNCTCGGCATGATCTGGACCTCCAGCCTCTTTCCGGATCACGCGCCGGAGGGTCACGTCAGTATTCGCGCGATGCTCGGCGGTGTCCGCTCACCCGAGGTGGTCGCCAAGACGGACGAAGAATTGATCGACATTGTAGAGCGGGAGGCCGGGGATGTACTGGGCATCCAGGGCCNCCCGGTGGCGCAGAGAATTTATCGGTACGAACAGGCCATCCCGCAATACGAGGTCGGGCACCAGGCACGGCTCGGCATCATCGACAAGAGCCTGGGGGCTNTTCCAGGGCTTTTCCTGACTGGGAACTCCTACCGGGGAGTCTCGGTCAACGACTGCATCCGGGAGGGCAGGAAGACAGCAAAGGAGGTCTCAGGCTACCTGGAAAAAGAGACTCCGGATCCTGCGCCGCCTNCTCCTCCGCCTCCTCCGGATGAGNCATAGAAATTATCTTGAAAAGACTTTTCAACCCTCTAAATTCATGGCACTTGCGAAGAGAAAATGAAGCTATAACTACTCGGGACCTGAGGAATAGGAGCTGGTAAATCGAATGAAGGTGACTCGCTTTTCACCACCGGGCGTGGTGGTCGCGGTAATTTTGACGGCAGGCCTGTCGGTCTTGTCGGCTGGATGCGAGACCAAGAAGCAGGCAAAGCTTGCCGGCGGCTCAGAGCATGGCAAGAAGGGCTCCGACGCGGCTGCGAGTTCCGATCCCACGGCGGCGGCCGGCGATTCTCCGGGCGCGGAACCCAAGGAGAAATTCGGCACCGTCTCTCTCAGCGGNCTGGTCAAGGTCACCGGGACTCCGCCAGCCCCGGTGAAGCTCGACACCTCCGCCAAGCCCGAGTGCGGCAAGCAGCGCCAGGCTCTCGGGNTGGGAGANCTCATGGGGGAAAAGATCGTGGTTGGANCTGAGGGC
Source organism: Planctomycetota bacterium (assembly GCA_002695115.1). Lineage (GTDB taxonomy): Bacteria > Planctomycetota > UBA8108 > UBA8108 > UBA8108 > UBA8108. The sequence goes on along the minus strand of NZOA01000049.1, from coordinate 41,351 downwards.
GGCNTCAAGGACTGCATCGTCTTCATCAGCAAGGGGCTCGGCCGCTACAATCTCAAGGACATGGNGACCTANGGNCATCCNGCCGAGGTNGTGATTGACCAGAAGGGCTGCCAGTACNTTCCGCATGTCTTCGCGGTGATGCAGAACCAGGAGGTCGTGATCAAGAACAGCGATCCGTATCTTCACAACGTCAGCATCCCGGCGCTGTCCTTNAACCTCTCGATGCCCGATGTGGGAGAAGAGAGAAAACCCAAGTTCTTCAAGAAAACCGGGNCCACTGCCTGCCAGTGCTCAGTGCATCCCTGGATGGGGGCGTACGCTTTCGTGGTCAAGAACCCGTTCTTTTCTCAGACAGGTATCGATGGCAAGTTCACGATCGCCAAGCTGCCTGANGCGGATGGAACCTATACCGTCGAGGTCTGGCATGAGCGGGACCGCAAGCTGAAGGCCCCCGCGGCGCAGAAAATAACAGTGAAAGATGGCGCCGTGACGGAGGGGAACATCGTTTTCGAATTTACCTATAAGGGTTAGTATCTGGTTCCACTCAACCAGGGATTTTTAGGAAGCTGAAAAGACTGATGATTCTGACAAGAGAGAAGAGCGTCGCTGGATATTCGAGCGGGTTTCGCTCCGGCATGTCCATGGTTGTCGTGACGCTGGCTGTGCTGGTCCTTGCCGCGCCCGCCTGGTCACAGGAGGAGAAGCCGGTGGCGCCCGCGGAGACGGCGGTCGAGGTCACGCAGGAGGCCGACCTGCCGCTGCTCTGGATGCCCGAGGCCATCTCAACCTATGGCGATGGCGTCGACTGGTTGTTCTGGCTCATTTTCTGGATCACCGGGATCGCCTTTGTGGTCGTCGAGGGGCTGATGCTCTACTTNCTCATCCGCTACCGCCACCGGGAGGGCCGTGAGAAGGCCCACTACACCCACGGCAACAACAGGCTGGAGGTGAGTTGGACATTGGCTACCGTCGCCATACTGGTCTTCATCGGTNTTNTCCAATTGTGGGGTGAAAGCGGCTGGCNCACGATCAAGGACGGTTATCCCGAGATGGGCAAGGGTAAGGAGACCTTCGTCGTCAGGGTCTACGCTGAGCAGTTCGCCTGGTATTTCAACTATCCGGGCAAGGATGGGAAGTTCGGAGACCAGCGGCATTCCGAGATTGAGAAGGGCACCAATCCCGTTGGACTGTTGAAGGGGAGCCCCGGTGCCAAGCCTCCTGTCGTTACAGATGGGACGGACGATAAGGTGTTGTCACGCCTGGTTGTCCCGGAAGGCGTGAACGTTCTCCTCCAGTTGACCTCGATTGGCAAATACATCTATGAACCGCGGAGTTATACCCACCCGGTGCTGCACAGCTTTTTCTCGCCCCACCTGCGGCTGAAGCAGGACCTGGTTCCCTACCATCCCAATCAGCTCTGGTTCAGGGTCAAGCCCGGCAATGCCGGGGAAAAGTTCGAAATCGTCTGCGCCGAGCTTTGCGGCGAGGGACATTCCGGTATGCGCGCTGATTTCCTGGTCCTGGACGAAGCGGGNCTGGCGAANGAACTCGGCTATGACTGGAGGACTGCTGTGCCTGAGAANTTCCCGGANGTNGTNCACTATTACCAGGAAGANAAGGAAGNGGAATAGGCCCACCAAGGAGCCTNCGAGAGANTCATGAGTACGGAAACCAAGGAAAACGTCGGAACTGAAGAGCACGCCGATCACCATGAGATGGGCTTCTGGGGGAAGTACGTGTTCTCCCGTGACCATAAGGCGATCGGTATGCAGTTCATGATGACAGCCCTCTTCATGCTCTTCATCGGCGGCGGACTGGCGCTCACCCTGAGGATGCGCCTGGCCGCGGGTGAGAGCGGTGAATTCATGGGCATGGACATGAAACAATTCGGCGGAGAGACCTACAATGTTCTCTTCAGCATGCACGCTACGGTGATGATCTTCTTCGTGATCATTCCCTTCCTCGTCGGCGCCTTCGGAAATTTCGTCGTGCCGCTTCATATCGGCGCCCGCGACATGGCCTTTCCTTTCCTCAACGGCCTGAGCTATTGGATCATGCCGTTGGCCGGAATCGTGATGTTCGGGGGGGTCCTCCTGGAGGGTGTCGATGCGGGTCTCAAGTCGGGCGCCTTCGCCTCAGGCGGCTGGACGTCGTATCCACCGTTGAGTCAAATTGCAGGGTACGGACAGACCCTGTGGTGCGTCAGCCTGATCATAGTGGGAACATCCAGCATCATGGGGGCGGTGAATTACGTGACCACCATCATCAAGATGCGCGCGCCGGGAATGACCTTCGGGCGCATGTCGCTGACGGTCTGGTCGGTCTTCGTCACCGCGATCCTGGTTCTCTTCGGGACCCCGGTACTGACCTCCGTTCTCATCATGCTGATCCTCGACCGGCACGCGGGGACGACCTTCTTCACCAATGACGGGCAGCCGCTTCTCTACCAGCATCTCTTCTGGTTCTATTCCCATCCGGCGGTCTACATCATGATCCTGCCCGCCATGGGAATGGCCTCCGACGTTATCTCCGTCTTCGCCCGCAAGCCCATCTTCGGCTACAAGGCCATGGCTGCGGCGATGGCCGGAATCGCGGGACTCGGTTTCATCGTCTGGGGGCATCACATGTTCCAGAGCGGTATGAATCCCTACCTCGGGACCTACTTCATGATTGCCACGATGTTTATCGCTCTTCCCTCGGCGGTGAAAAGCTTCAACTGGCTGGGAACGCTCTGGCGCGGCAATATCCACTTCACCACGCCGATGCTCAACGCCCTGGGCTTCGTCTCGATGTTCATCATCGGCGGTCTCAGCGGCATCTTTATGGCGGCTACGACAGTGGATCTGATGATCCACGATACCTACTTTATCGTCGCCCACATTCACTATGTTCTCTTCGGCGGCAGTCTCTTCGGGGTCTTTGCCGGGATTACCTACTGGTTCCCGAAGATGTTCGGCCGCATGTTCAGCGAGACCCTCGGCAAGATTCATTTCATCCTGACCTTCGTGGCGTTCAACTGCACCTTCTTCCCGATGCACGTCGTCGGAGCGGCCGGACTGCCGCGTCGTTATGCGGCCTATATCGGAGATGGTGCCTCCACTACGTGGGCACATCTTCAGCCCTACCAGGAGTTCATGACGTATTCGGCCATCGTGCTGGGCCTGGCCCAGGTGTTGTTCCTGATCGCGGTGATCTACAGCGCGATCTGGGGCGAGAAGGCCGGGCGCAATCCCTGGAAGGCGAACACCCTCGAATGGACACTCGATTCGCCTCCCCCGCACGGAAATTTCCATCCGGACATTCCGACGGTTTACCGCGGCCCCTACGAGTACAATTCCGATCTTGTCGAGGAGGACTATCTCCCGCAGGATCGCAACCTCGAGACTGCCGATGCCGGCAGCGCTGGGGAGGTTGAGGGCTCTTCGGGAGAAGGGACGGCGTGAACCGTGCCTGCTCCAGGCGTGACGAGCGAAGATCCGGCCGGCGGCGGCTTTGCAGGGACTCCGCCTGCTAACGAGCCTGGAACGCCTTCCGCGGGCGCTTCGAAGCTGGTTCACAGGCTTGCCCTGGCGACTCTCTGCGTCGCCTACCTGGGTATCGTGACCGGTGGTGTCGTCACCAGCACCGAGAGCGGACGGGTCGACAGGAACTGGCCGAGTTTCGGCGGGAATTTTCTGCCCTCGCCGGACGCCATGCTTGATAATCCCGGTTTGCTGGTAGAGCACGGCCATCGATTGATGATGGGAAGCGTCGGGATCCTGGCGCTCCTGGTCTGCATAGCCGCCCTGCTGAAGGAGAAGCGTCCGCGGGTGCTGGCGCTCTCCTGCGGAGTGGTTCTACTGGTCATTCCTCCCGCGGTTCTCGGGGGGCTGACCGTTCTCTATAAGCTGCCTCCTCTGCTCTCAATCCTGCATGTTGGCCTGGCAATGATATTCCTCTGCGCTGTCACTCTCCTGGCGATCGTTACGGCCCCGGGCTGGATCGGGGAGAAGACCCGCTTGGAGGCTTCCAGGATAGCTCCCATCTGTTCTCTGGCGCTCTTCGCGGTGATCAGCGTGTATGTGCAGATCCTCCTGGGCGCCGTGCCCCGTCACGCTACGCTCGATCCCGGCGGGGGAGGGAAAACCCTGCAGGCTGTCGGTGACATGGTGCATATTGTCTGGGCCTTTGTCGTATTTACCGTGCTCGTTCTTCTCGCTGGCAAGGTGCTCGGGCTTTCGAAAGCCGAGAGGCTTCTTCATCCGGCTCTCGGCCTGTTGCTGCTGCTCTTTCTGCAGGTATTCCTGGGCTTCGCGACCTTTATCTACCAGACTCCTCCCTCGTTGGTGGTCGATGAGGCGCAGGGCCTGGTCGCCACCGGGACCTTCGAGCTCCTGGCCAGCTCGCACCAGGCTCTTGGCGTCCTGATCCTGATGCTGTCGCTGCTGGTCTGCGCGCGCGCCTACAGAATTCGCACCCTGAGTCTGGATGAGTCGGAGATGGCGACATGAGCGTGAACAAGGCAGCCCTGGCGGATCACCCGGCGGCGGAGACGCAGACCGCCTCTGCCGGCGTTGTGCCGGCACCCCCCGGCGCGGTGGAGATCTCCTCGTCGGCGGCTCCCGGTGCCGGGAGCCTCGCGGGAGACCTGCTCGAGTTGAGCAAGATGCGGGTCAATCTCCTTGCCCTGGTTACTGTGTTCGCGGGCTTCGCGCTCGGCCTGAGAACATCGACAGGTGGTTCCCTGGCGAGCCTCCTGTCGTCACAGAACGGCTGGCTGTTGCTGCATGTCCTGGTCGGTTCTTTTGTTCTTGCCGCCGCCGCCAGCATGTTGAATCAATACATGGAGCGGGCGCCGGATGCCCTCATGGAGCGAACCGCGGCGCGGCCTCTTGCCGCCGGGCGGTTCCCGGCCGCGCTGGCAAGGACGCTGGGAATCCTCCTCTCTCTCCTGGGCCTGGCCTATCTCTTCGTGCTGGTGAACCCGGTCTGCGCCGCCGTGAGCGCGGTGACGGCCGGGGTGTACGTGTTTTTCTATACGCCGCTGAAGCGGATCACCTCTTTTTCACTGCTGGTCGGGGCTTTTGCCGGCGCCCTGCCACCGGTCATCGGCCTGACGGCGGCCACCGGCGAACTGCTCCCGGCCGGCTGGTCGATCTTCACGATACAGTTTATCTGGCAGATTCCGCATTTTCTGGCGATCGCGTGGATCTACCGGGAGGATTACGCGCGCGCGGGTTTCCCAATGCTCACCGTTGTCGACCGGGAAGGAAAGGCGACCGCCCTGCAGGTCGTCGGCTGGAGCCTCGCGCTCGTGCCCGCCAGCCTGATGCCGGCCGCCGTCTTCGGCTTCGCGGCCGGCTTCTACTTCTGGATGGCCCTGGGCACCAGCTCCCTCTTCCTGGCCTTCGCTGTGAGTTTCGCAATCAAGCGGACCAGTGAGAGGGCTCGGCGGCTGGTCATTGCCTCGGTGATCTACCTGCCGGCGCTGTTCATCGCCCTGGTCCTGGGCGCCTGAGAGGGTGAAATATGGCAAGCGAATCGGTAGTACCAGGTAGAGCGCCGGCGGTAGCGGGCGAGGCTGAAAACGCTCGCTTCGGTATCGTTCTCTTCGTGGTCGCGGAGATCATGTTCTTCGGCGCGCTGGTGGGGATGTATATCGTCCTGCGCCTTGGAGCCAGCACCTGGAAGCCGCCGGGTTTTCCCGAGCTGGCGTTGGGGATCCCCCTCAGCAATACGGCGGTCCTGGTGCTCAGCGGTGTCTTCATCATCCTTGCCTCTAGGGCGATCCGGCGGGAGGATCCTGTCGGGCTCGTTTCCTGGCTCTACCTGACTCTTTTTTGCGGGGTTTTGTTTGCCGCGGTCCAGTACTTCGAATTCGTGCGCCTGCTCGCGGAGGAGCTCCCGATACAGAATATCTTCGGCACCGTTTTTTATACAATGGCGGGCCTGCATGCCCTGCATGTCGTCGGCGGGGTGCTTCTGCTCAGCTACGTCATTGTCCGGGCCGTGCGTGGAAAATATCACCAGTATCAGAGGATCGGGATTGATCTCGCTCTCTATTACTGGCTGCTCGTTGTGGTGGTCTGGATGTTTTTCTTCGTTATCCTCTACCTCCTCTGAGAGTGTCCCTAATCGACGGAGTATCGGATGGCCAATGGTGTCGCAGGTAAGTCTGAAAGAGTCTCAGAGGGCATTCTGGGGTGGCTCAGCTGGTCTCTGCTGGCTGTTGGGATCATCGCTGTGGTGGCCGGCGCGTTCGTGTGGGAGCCGGCTGGCGACCTGCCCGTTCGGCGGAAGATTCCGCCATTTGAGTTGAATGACCAGGATGGAGCAAAAGTCAGCCTCGATACTCTCAGGGGAAAGATCTGGGTAGGAACCTTCATGTTCACCACCTGCCGCAACGCCTGTCCCGCCATGGCGGCTGAGCTGTTGAGGATCCAGAAAACCATTCGCAATGAGGGTGCCCTCGAGGAGAGCTTGCGCCTGGTCTCTTTTACTCTCGACCCCGGCAATGATACGCAGCGACGGCTGGCTGAGTATTCAAAACAGCAGGGCATCGATTCCCGTCTCTGGAGCTTTCTCAGGGGTGAGCGTCAGGACATCGCCCGGCTCTGCGAGGAGGGGTTCGGGCTGAGCGCGGGCGGCGGCCGTGAACCGGCGGGGCCCGCGCTCGGGGTGCCGCACAGCGACAGGTTCGTGCTCGTGGATGGGCGCGGGCAGATACGGGGTTATTATCGTCCGAGCGCGGTTGCAGGTGATCTCGAGAAGCTCATCGATGCGGCCAGGCTTCTGTTGGAAGAGGATCGAGAGGGTTAGGATTCATGGAAGTAGCCGATCTGCCGATGGTCAACGCCAGCCTGAACGCGCTCAGCGGAGTCCTGCTGCTCGCCGGGTACGTCTGTATTCGCATGGGGAATAAGAAAGCCCATGCGCGGCTGATGGTCGCGGCTTTCGGCGTTTCGAGCATCTTCCTCGGCTGCTATCTGACCTATCACTACAAAGCCGGACACAAGTCCTACGAGGGCGAGGGTGTCCTGCGAGCGGTCTACTTCGTTATCCTCATCAGCCACATCATTCTCGCGGCGGCCGTGGTTCCCATGGCCCTGAGGACTATCTACCTGGCCTGGAAGCGGCGCTGGGAGAAACACCGCTGGTGGGGACGCCGGACGTTTCCGATCTGGATGTATGTCTCGGTGACGGGAGTCATCGTCTACCTCATGTTGTACTGAAGCTTATGGAAAGACGCCGGATTGTTTACTGCTATACATTGGTTCTCCTCCTCCTGGCGGTGGCTCTGCTCATCCAGGCGGGCCAGGCGGGGGTGGATGGCTGCCTGGACTGCTGGGGAGGTGTCCTCGGATTTCAGCGCCTGTTCCTGGTGGTGGCGGGTATTGGCAGCCTGGCCTGTTTCCTGCGTTTTGCCGACCAGATCGTGGGACTTCCCGTTTCCGCTGAAGGACGCCTCCTTGGCGCCCTGGTGGTAGTCCCCATCGTGCTGGCGGACTTCACGGCGCCGATTCCCGGCCTCGAATGTTTCGCGTTGATGGCTGTGGGCGGGGCGTTGCTGCTTGATCGCAGGGGGCACGCGGGCCTCTCAGCGGTTGTCTTCGCGCTGGCGGCCGCCTGTCGGCTCGAGCTTATCGTATTTCCTCTGTGGATCTGGATCTCGCGCCTCTCGCTTCGCAGAAGGCAGGGCAAGACAGGCCACCTGGTCGTCGGGCTCGGTCTGCTGGCAGGAGCTTTCTACCTCGGGAGGCAGCCCCTTGTAGATGCTCATGGCGTCGACAGCTGGACCTTGAAGCGGCAGGTGTTCGCGTTGATGGGCGAAGCTCCAGGCGAGGTGGTTCGCTGGGCTGTTTTTATCGCCCTGCTGGTCATCCTGGCTGTGGTGCTTCTCGCCGCCGCCAGGCGATTGTCGCCCGGGCCATCGAAGGCATTGCAGCCCAGGGAGATGGCGGGGCTCTGCTTCCTGGCGCTGCTGGCGGCTCCATTCGATGGATCGGGCGCCCCCGTCCTTCTGATGCCCCTGTGCATGATCAGCTACGAGTCGGGGAGGGGAAGTTGCCGCGCTCGTCTGAGGCGATTCGCTCCGCTGGTCTGTTGCCTGGCNGTGGTGCTTTCATGGTATTTGCTCAAGCATCGCTTTCCGCTGCTGGACGCCCTCCCGGGTCTCGAGAGTTGCTCTCCGCTTCTGGTGGCGGGCCTGCTGCTGCTCATCGCGCCTCTGCATGCGCGTTCCCATCCCGAGGCGGGAGATGATCCCGGATGCTCCGCCTGAGCTTCNCGCTCTGAGCTGATGGCATGAAAAAACGNGAACCCGCTTAGNGGGTTCNCGTTGTAATTTCAATTCNTGGTGAGCGTATCAGTTGATCCGCTTGTAGGTGCCGCCATTGGCGCGCGCCAGGTTCCTGAGGAACGTCTCCTGCATGCCCCGGCCGCTCATCATGACTCCGATCGTGTTGATCGTGACACGCTGATAGTTCTGCTGGGCGATCCGCTGCAGGGTCTGGTTGAGGTAGCCGGATTCTCCGCCGGTTCCGCCACAGGGGCCGGTCCCGCCGCCGTCACCGACATAGCAGANGACCTTGCGCTGGGAGGAAGAGAAGTTCGCGAACTGCAGGGNGGCGAGAAGCCCCTGCTGGCAGCAGCTTCCNCTGCCGCCGCCNACGGCGGCGATCCAGCTGAGCNCGGCCGATTTCATNCCNGCAGTGGCCTCGATNGGACGGCCGGTCGAGGGGTACCTGAGCACGCCGGAATCGAAGAAGACGATGCCGAACTCGGTACGGTCCGAGAACTCCTGGATGTTCCTTGAAATNTCCTGCTTGGCGCGGGCGAGCTCGCCGCGGTCCNNCATACTTCCGGAACGGTCTACCGCGTAAAAGAAGCCGTCGCCTTCGAGTTGCTGACCGTAGAAGATGACAACCTCGGGCGCGTCCTCTTCGGTGATATTTTCACCGACCGCNTCCACGGGCAGGTCGAGATTTTCCTTGGTGCCGACACTGCCGACATNCTGGGCCATGGNATCGACGCAGAAGCCCAAGGTGGCGCAGCAGAAGAGAAGTTTGAGAGACATTTTCATTAAAGAGAACCTCCATTGATACGGTCAATTCCCNTGTTNCCGCCGCCCCGAAGGACAGCCCCAAAAAAAACGCAAGCGACCGTAAAGAGTTAACTTACGTCAGAATGAGGATTAATACTACCTACTGACCAAGACGACGGCAAGCGGCAAAACCGTGCAGGAATTTCCGGTTTTTTCCGCGGAAAAGCGGCTTCTTTACGCAACCAATTCTGTCTTTGGACCTTAGGATCATTGGCGGAGACGGCTGGGGGCTNCTTTTTACGGTTCGCAGCGGNCCTCGAAGCAGCCCAGGGAGCCGCCGGGCTGGGGCTTCGGGCCGCAGTCCGGCCAGGGCGCGATCGGAGGGTTTTGCCCGGACATGATGAAGTTCATCAGGCGGACTCCATCTTCGCGGTCGATGATCCCGTTTCCGTCTACGTCGGCGCTCTCCATGCACTCGATGCGACCGCCTGTTTCGACAAGGGTGAAGATCGAGCGCGCATCGAGGACATCGATTGTNCCGTTGCCGTCGAGATCTCCTCGCAGGAANAGGTGCCTCGATTTCAATTTGGGCACCGTTCCGAGGTCCGTCCTGGTGCCGTCTTCATCGGGCGGTNCGGCGGGGTTGCCCGCATCGACGGCCGGGGANTCGGCGAAGAGCTCCAGGAGNCCCGGCTTGTACCTCCGGTAGAGNCCTGTATTGGCGGGTTCGAGTGTCTCGGCATCGGCCCGCAGAATCGGTACGCAGAGCTCCCCGGGTTTGCCGCATCTCTCCCATTCGGAATAAGGGGGCCGAAACAGGGGCAGCGCGCGCAGGTTGGTGCCTCCGGAAAAGGCCTCGTTTTCGACCAGGGACCACGAGATCTNTCCTGCCAGNTCAAGGGGGCGGTTGCCCCAGAGGATCGAATTGGTGATCGCCAGGCTGGAGTCNTCCGTNGCCGCCAGGGCTCCGGCGCCCATGCGGTTGTCGACGATGGTCGCATGAGTGAGCTTTGCCCGGGCGCCATCGGNGAGGGTGAAGGCGCCGCCGATATTGCCGGCAACCAGGTCNCGNCCGGAGAGCAACTCGCAGGCTCCCGTCGCGAACACCGTNCCTCCCGTCCTGGCGGTATTGCCGTAGATCCGGTTTCCTGCCATGGTCGTAAGCCATTGCCTGCCGGGGGCTCTCGGGTTCGCGGCGGTGATGAGGATTCCACCCCCGCTGAAGGCGCGGTTGGCCACCAGGCGGTTGGCGGTGATCGTGGGCTCGGCGGAGTCGATGGAGAGGGCTCCACCCTGCAGCCCNCGATTGCCGGTGAAGGAGTTNCCCCTGATGANGGGGCGGGATCCTTTCGAGATATGGATGGCCCCGCCGATGCGGGCGCGGTTGGANNTGAACTGGTTGTCGATGAGGGTCGCGTCNGATCCCATGAGGTAGAGNGCCCCGCCGGCGCCCCCGGCAGCTTCGTTGCCGGTGAAGATGTTTCCGCTGATGGTGGGCTTGCTGTCGATGCAGAGGATGGCGCCCGCGACGCGCTGTCCATCGAGNAGCATGCCGGAGCCGTTCCTGATGGTGAAGCCTCGCACGGTCGCGGCTGCGGATTCTCCACCGGTAAAGAGCGCCAGGGCGCCTTCTTTTTCCTCCGGCAGCGCTNCGGGCCCGGTGAGTACCGTCGCTACTGGGCCCTCGCGGGACTCGAGGATGATGTCCCTGCCCGAAAAGTCCAGCGGCTCTTCGATGGTGTAGGTCCCCGGGGCTACGGAGATCACGGTCCCNCTACCNGCGCGCTCCAGGGCGGCGGCGATGTGAGCTTCATCTTCAGGTACCCGGATAACCCCCTTGCGCCCGAGGCTTTTTACGATGGCAAGAGAGTTGTTCTCATACTCGGCGAGGTCGAATACCGGGAACCTCGTCGTTAACGCGCCTATTCCCAGGCGCCTGAGCTGGTGGGGCGGGAAGGCCCGGAACCGCAGGCGGACGCTGAGGCGGATGTCCTGGCCGGCCAGTCGCTCGGGGAGCTCGATCTTATAGCTCGCCGAGCGGGTCTCGAGGGGAGGGATGGTGTGCTCCTCGAGGGCGTGTGCCTGCCACATGAAGAAGACGGTCTCGCCTTCTTTATCGACAAAGCGGTCCGTGAAAAGGGCGAGCTGGGGGTCGCTCCGGCGGTCGTCGCCGTGTCCGCCGCGGAGGTCTCCCTNTTTGTCGAGGGTCCCTGATTCGAACAGGATCTTCCCATCCTCGCCGGTCGCGATGACCTCGAGCCACATCTCCCGCTCCGTCGATGGCCCGGTGGGCAGGTTGTGNCCCGCGCCGACGTTTTTTACGTTCACGGTGAATTCCAGGATGCTTCCGGCTACGGCTCTTCCCGGCGCATCGACGCTCAGCCTGGCGGCGGTGCGCAGGAACTCCTCGACCTCGCGGCGCTGGTAGCCAAGCCGGGGGAATGGAGTCACGGCTACATCGACCCCGATGAAGTCGTGGCGGTGGAGGCGGTTGCGCAGGGGACCGCCGGGAGTGGCCCTGCCGGTGTAGGTCTGCATATGGCAGTTGAGACAGCTGNTGTCGCGCGCGGGGTAGGGGCTGGCGATAAACTCCTCATGGGGTTTTTCGANCTTTACGCCGCGGCGNTTCACCACGTTGTGGCAGCTGCCGCAGAAGTCGGGNTTCTTCAGGCTGTCGTTCGTTGTGGAGGCGTGGGCGGGTGTCTGCTGGGGATCCGGGAGGCCGCCGACGAGCGGGGCGCCCGGCTGGATTTTAAAGCGCGCATTGGCGGGATGCCCCTCATCCAGGCGAACGCTTCGATGGCAGACCTCGCATGAGACGGCGGCCAGCGATATTTTCGATAGCCCTCCGGGATCTTTCGTGGCGGCGGTTACCTCGCCGATGCCCGTGCCGACCGGGGCGTGGCAGCTGATNCAGAAATCGCCGAGCTCGCCTCCTGTTTCCNTCTGCGCGAGGCTGTGCATCGCGTGNAAGACGGGATCGGTGATGGCATAGGCGTGCATGGAACCTCGCCACTCTTCGTAATGCCGCGGGTGGCAGGTCTTGCAGTTCTCGGCGGGCTGGAAGTCCCCCTTCTTCCATCGNGGTGCCGGNGNGGGAGCTTTTTGGGGGGTCTCCTCCGAGCGTAACTCCACGGGGGCAAGGAGCCAAAGGCAGGCGAGGGTGAAGAGCAAGGTTCGATGCATGAGGCTACCTTTGTCCACTCCCGGTTTTACTGTTCCCACGGTTCAGGACGGTACGGAAGCCGGTCTTCGCATTGGCGAAGCCGTCTCCGATGGGCAGCTCCAGGAACCAGGAATAGCGAAAGGTCGTGGGGATGGCCTCAAAGTCGGCGCCGGTGATGAAATACGAGGAGGGGATTCCGCGGATGGACCTGTCANGTCCCCAATGCGGTCCGCGAGGATCGGCGATNACGCCGGGGGANTAGTTGTCCNNGTAGTAGCTGGGGTTGTACCAGTCGTTGACCCACTCGAATACGCCTCCGATCATCTCCTGGACGCCGAAGGGGCTGTCGCCGAGGGGGCTGAAGGTGCCCACGGGAAAGAGCTTCTTGCCCCAGAGGTGGTTCAGGTTGGCGTGGCGGGGGGTGGGNAGGTCGTTGCCCCAGGGGTAGCGCCGGGAGTCGTTTCCACGNGCGGCGAATTCCCACTGGGCCTCCGTCGGCAGCGTCTTGCCGTGGAAGAGAGCGTAGGCCTTCGCGCCGGCCCAGGTGACATCTACGNCCGGCAGGAGCTCGTGCTCTTTCGCTACCTGGAATCGTTCCCCATTCCAGGAGATCATCCGGGCGAGCCTGGGCTCGGTAAAATCAAGACCTGCGAGATCTTCATAGGAGAATCTCAGGAAGGGGACGAGGCCGCCGCCGCGCTGTTGCCCCATCACAGCCGCCCTGGTGACGGTCAGGATTCCCTCGGCGAGGGCCGCCTGGAGAAAGCGGACGTATTGGATATTCGTCACCCTCTGCAGATCGATCCAGTAGGGGGCCAGGCGAACCTTGTGGGCAGGCTTGTCGGCCATGTTCTGGCCGGTCCGGATGAAATCAGCGCGTTCGATGTCGGTCAGGTTGTCGCCCATCATGAAGGAGCCGCCCGGAATGAAGACCATGCCCCCGGTGGCCGGCGTTCTGATGGAGATGGTCTTCCTGGTGCTGATGGGCTCGGCGCTGGAATCCTCCAGCCTGACCGTGACGGTAAGCTCGCAATCTCTCCCCGCGCCCGGGGCCTCCCAGTAGACCAGCCTCGATCCGTTGGAGAGCAGCTTTCCTGAGGAGGCCTTCCAGGTGTAGGAGGCCCTGCGCGGTAGGGCGAGCACAGCCTCGAGCTGGACCTCGCTGCCGTGGAATACCTTTTCCGGCCGCACCACGATTTCCGCCCTGGCCCCTGGAAGGGTGGTGGCCTGCCGCGGCTGCCGGCAGCCGGCCAGTGTGAGGGCAACCGCGAAGAGGCCCATGAGAAGAGGCAGGGCTCGGCTTCGCCTCAGGCGTCCGCCAGGGACTCTTCCCACCGGCCTGCCGTACTCGGTGATGATTGTGAATGGGGGTCTCAAGTTGTTCTCCAGGGTTTTTACCGCCAGGACTTAGAATAAGCAGGCGACGGGCAGCTTTTCAAGGAACTGGGTGGTAAAGATTTAACCTTGCGAGGCGACGATCATGGATATACTAACGACCTGATTAGAACCATCTTACCGACGATGGACAGACTTCTTTTCCTGCGGAATTCCTGGCGGGAGAGCGCGTCTTTCGCTTCGGAGTCGTCCGATGAAGGCGTTTTTCCCGGGCCGGGAGGTTACCTGATGCAGCTCGTTTACTATCCGGATCCCATTCTCCTCAAGACCGCCAGGCCCCTGGAGCGGATCGACGGAGGGCTGAGGGAGAAGACCGCGGAGATGTTCGAGCTGATGTACTGCGAGAGCGGGGTGGGATTGGCCGCCCCCCAGGTGGGCTGGGGCGTGAGGCTGTTCATCTTCAATTGCCTGGGAGAAGAGGACCGCTCCGGTGAGAGGGTTTTCATCAATCCCCGCATTCTCGGCAGGGGGGAGGATTACCTTGTTGAAGAGGAGGGCTGCCTCTCGATTCCCGAGGTCAAGGGGAAGGTGAGTCGTCCGGATGAGATCCTTGCCGAGTTCCAGGATCTCTCCGGGGAAATGCGCAGGGAGGAGTTGTGCGATATCGAGTCCCGTGTCTTCCAGCATGAATTTGACCACCTGAATGGAGTGCTGTTCCTGCGCCATCTCAATACCACGGAGAAGCTCGTCGCGAAGAAGATGCTGCGTGAACTGGAGAAGGAATACAGCGAGCGTGGGGAGACCGCCGGGAGTGGGCCTCCAGGCCGCTCCGGGGATTCTTGAAACAAGATGGATCGCTACGACAACCTAGAGTCTGCGGCCCGGGGGCTCGCTTCCGGCATCGGGAGAGTGGCGACGATCGGGTTTTTCGATGGGGTCCACCGGGGGCACCAGGTGCTGCTGGGTGACCTGAAGGACTGGGCCGTCGAGGTTGGCGGGGAGTCCGTGGTGGTCACCTTTGGCGAGCATCCGCAGGCCGTGCTCGGCGCCCATCCTCCCGTGCCGGTCGTGTCGCTCGAGCATCGCCTCCTCCTGCTGGAGCGTGAGGGGATCGATGCGGCCCTGGTGCTCGATTTTGATGAGCGGGTTCGGGCACTGACTCCGGAGGATTTCGTCAGGTCTGTCCTGGTTGAGGGTCTTGGAACTCGGGGGCTGCAGATGGGGTTTGACAGCGCCTTCGGCAACAGGCGCCTGGGAACCTTTGAATACCTCGATGAGATGAGGGACGAGCTGGGCCTGGAGATCAGGAGCTCCCGGGCTGAGATTCTCGAGGGCGTCGCCGTCTCGAGCACCCGGGTGCGGGAGGCCGTCTCGAATTGGAACTTTGCCGAACTGGAAAACCTCCTGGGGCATCCCTTCTCGATCATGGGTACGGTGGTCGAGGGGGATGGCCGGGGCCGGCAGCTTGGATTCCCCACCGCCAATCTGGCCCTCCCGGGAGTCTCCGTGCCTCCTCCCGGGGTCTATTTCTGTGACGTGCTCTGCCTGGGGGAGCGGCCGCACGGTCGTCACTCCTGGCCGGCTCTCGCGGCTCCTGAACGCCCGGAGGGTTTCTTCCGGGGTGTCATGAATATCGGACGCCGGCCGACGCTTACAGATGGCAAGGAGGCCTCGATCGGCTCGATCTATGATCCCAGGGTCGATACCGTTGAGGTGCACCTGCTCGACTACGAGGGAGATCTCTATGGCCAGTGCCTGGAGGTTTTTGTTCTTTCCATGCACCGGGGAGAGAAGAAATTCTCGAGCGTGGAGGAACTCACGGCCCAGATCCGCAGCGACGTCGAGGCGCGCCTGGGCTAATCGCCCACAGGTTCATCACAGGGGCAGGTGAGGATCGGGGTCTTGACGGCGTTGACCTCGTCGAGACGTTTCACCGGCTGGTTTACCGGCGCCGCCTTCAAGAGCTCCGGGTTTTCTCCCGCCTCCCGGGCGATCTGGAGCATGGCATCGCAGAAACGAGCCAGGGTCTCCTGCGTCTCGGTCTCCGTCGGCTCGATCATCAGCGCCTCGTGCACGACGAGGGGGAAGTAGATCGTTGGGGGATGGTAGCCCATGTCGATCAGTCGCTTGGCGATATCGAGAGCGCGGATGCCCGTTGCCTTCTGGTTCCTGGCGGTGAAGACGACCTCGTGCATGCAGGGAGTCTCGTAGGGGAGATGGTAGGCCTTCTCCAGCCGTCGGCGGATGTAGTTCGCATTCAGTACGGCGTGTTCGCTCACGCCCCGGAGCTCCTCGGGACCATGCGCGCGCAGGTAGGCATAGGCCCTGACGAGGATCCCGCTGTTGCCGAAGAAGGTGCGCACCTTGCCGATACTCAGGGGGCGGTCCGCGCAGAGCTCGAAGCCGCCTTCGGAATGAACGATTCTCGGTACGGGGAGGTAGGGCTCGAGCTCGTCGGTTACGGCGATCGGCCCGGCTCCGGGTCCACCGCCGCCGTGGGGGGTGGACATGGTCTTGTGAAGGTTGTAGTGCATCACGTCGACCCCGAAGTCGCCGGGTCGCGTGATGCCCAGGATAGCGTTCATATTGGCGCCGTCCATATAGAGCAGGGCGCCGGCCTCGTGCAGCAGGGAGCTGATCTCTTCGATGCCGCTTTCAAAGATTCCCAGGGTGTTCGGGTTGGTGATCATCATCGCCGCCACATCTGGTCCGAGCGCCTCGCGTAGACTCTCGATGTCGATTGTTCCATCCTCTCCGGAGTCGATGTTGCGGGTCTTGAAGCCGGCGATGGTGCAGCTCGAGGGGTTGGTGCCGTGCGCGCTGTCGGGGATCAGGACCACGTCGCGCTCGAGCTCGTCGCGCTCCCTGCAACGGGCCTTGATCATCATCAGGGCGGTGAGCTCGCCGTGAGCTCCGGCCGCCGGCTGCAGGCTGATGTGGGGCAGGCCGCTGATCTCCGCGAGCATTTCCTCCAGCCGGGAAAACANCTCGAGGTATCCCTGGATTTCCCGGGCATCGTAGAGGGGATGCGCCTGGCTGAAGCCCGGGTTGCCCGCCACGACCTCGTTGATCCTGGGGTTGTATTTCATCGTGCAGGAGCCGAGAGGGTAGAAATTCGTGTCGATCGACATGTTCAGGGATGAGAGCCTGGTGTAATGCCGTACAGCCGAGGCTTCCGCAAGCTCTGGAAGAGCGGGCGTCTCCCTGCGCAGCTCGTTTTCCCCCAGGCACTCGGCCANCTCCGGGATGCCGTTGCCGGGCTCCGGTGGTTCGACGCCGCGACGTCCCGGGCGGCTCAACTCGAAGAGGGTCGCTTCGGCGGCGGGGATGGGAATTGATTCCGGTGTCATGCTTTTGCCTCCCGCAGCTCTTCGCTGAGCACCCTGCCGAGCTCGTCGCCGAGGTGGTCGATATCTTTCTTCGTGACCAGCTCGGTAAAGGCGAAAAGCATCTCCTGGTTGCGGCCGGGGAAGAAGCGTGCCAGGGGCAGCCCGCCGCCGATGTTCCGCTTGGCAAGGGCCCTGTAGACAGTGTCCGCATCCACGGGAAGCTTCAGGGCGAACTCCTGGAAAAACGTCGCGCTCGAGACCGCCTCCACGCCCTCGAGCCCGGTCAGGACGCCGTGGGCGTAATGGGCCAGGCGGGTGCTGGCCTCGGCCACCTTGCGGATGCCGTGAGATCCTAAGAAGGCCAGGTACATGGCCCCCCTGAGTGAGCACAGTCCCTGGTTGGTGCAGATATTGCTGGTCGCTCTCTCTCGGCGAATGTGCTGCTCCCGGGTCTGGAAGGTCAGCACGTAGCCGCGCTTGCCATCGCTGTCGACCGTCTCGCCAACGATTCTTCCGGGCACCTTTCGAACGTGTTTCTGCAAGGTGGTGAAGAACCCGAAGGTCGGGCCGCCGAGGTTCGGAGAATTGCCCAGCTGCTGCCCGTCACCGATGGCGATGTCCGCTCCGTAGGCTCCGGGGTCCTTCAGGACTCCCAGCGAGATCGGGTCGACGATGGAGATGAGCAGTGGGCGGTCCGGCTGCTTTTCAGCGCCTTCCTGCCCACAGCCCAGCAGCTTGCCGGCGTTTTCCATCGGCTCGATGAGGCCGAAAAAATTNGGGTTCTGGAGGACCACGGCCAGCACATCGTCGCCATCCTCCTCNAGGGTGCGGGCGATCGAGTCCATGGCGGTCAGGTCATCATCGAGCCCTATCGTTCTGGCCTCCACCGGATGGTCCGCCAGGTAGGTGTCCAGCACTCGCCGGTATTCGGGGTGTACGGCATCGGACACGAGGACCTTATTGCCCTTGCGGCGGACNGCGTAGGCCATGAAGACGGCCTCGGCAAGGGCCGTACCGGCGTCGTACATCGATGCGTTAGAGATCTCCATTCCCGTCAACTGGCAGAGCATGGTCTGGTATTCCATGATGGCCTGCAGGGTGCCCTGGCTCACCTCCGCCTGGTAGGGAGTGTAGGCCGTGTTGAATTCACCCCTGCTGGAGAGGGCGTCGATGGCGGCCGGGATAAAACGCTGGTAGGTTCCTGCCCCCAGGAACGATGGCCTGTTGTCCATGCGGGCGTTGCGGTCCGCCATGGCGCCCAGCTCTCTGATGATCTCGGGTTCGCTTGCGCGCTCCGGCAGTTCGAGTTCTCGCCCGAGCCGGATCTCTTCGGGTATGGAGCTGAAGAGCTCTTCGATGCTTGCGAGGCCGAGCACCTCGAGCATGTTCTCGCGATCCCGGGCTGTATGTGGGTAATAGGCCATCAGCTGGTCTTGTGAATACGCGTTCGTGGAGAAGAATCCTCCACGGATTCAGTGTTCCTCTTCTTTTGCGAGCAGCGCCTCGTATTGTTCGAGGTCGATAAGTTCCGAAGCCTCATCCGGATTGGAGATGCTGATCCTGATCATCCAGCCGGCCCCGAACGGGTCAGCTGCCAGTGGTTGGAGATCGTCGGCGAGCTCCGCGTTGACCTCGACAACTTCGCCGCTGAGTGGAGCAAAGAGCTCGCTGGCGCTCTTGGTTGATTCAATCTCTCCGAACGCGTCTCCCCTGCCGAGCGTGGCTCCGCATTGGGGGAGGTCGACAAAGACGAGGTCTCCAAGCTGTTCCACCGCGTGATCTGTGATGCCGACAGTGACGGTGCCGTCTTCGATGCGGGCCCATTCATGGCTTGGAGAATATTTGAGATCTGCCGGTCGAGTCATTTGCTATACCTCCGGATCTGGATCTGAAGTGGAGCTTCTCAACAGTCCCTTCAGCTGGTCACTTCTTCCCGGTTCGCGTCAAGGTGCGCAGGACGGCCGCCTGGCCTCTAAGCCGGGGCGGCACCGTATTTTCAGACTGTCTTTTTCCTTTTTCTTGAGAAAAAAGGCAAGTGTTCGAGTCGCAGTTTCTCGCGTTTTCCTCTCAGGTCGACCTCCGGCTCCGGGGCCTGGCCGCCGGCGAGCCTGTCAAGGTAATCGCAGTCGAGATAGCCCATGGCGATCGGCTCCTGGATGGTCGGGGAGGGGGCGCCGCTGGTGATCCTTCCCACCTTCTCATCCCCGGCGTAGATCTCCATTCCAGTGCGGGCGATGCGGCGGCTCTCGACGATGAATCCGCAGAGCTTCTCACTCGGCCCCGTCTCCTCGATCTCCCGCAGCTTCTGCTGTCCGGGGAAGGGAGTCTCCTTGTCGAGCTTGACGGCGAAGCCGAGCCCGGCGCAATAGGGGTTCGTGGTCTCGTCGATGTCGTTTCCGTAGAGGGGCATTCCTGCCTCGAGCCGGAGAGTGTCCCTGGCGCCGAGGCCTATGGGAGCGGTTCGATTGCCGCCGGTTTCGAGCAACTGCCGCCAGAGCCGCACTCCGGGGTCCCCTGCGAGGTAGAGCTCGAGGCCATCTTCCCCGGTATACCCGGTTCGGGCGGCGAGGACGGGCTCCGATTCGTATTGCGCGGAGATGATCTGGTAGTAGCCCAGGCTGTCCCAGGCGTTTTCGGGGGCCTCCAGCAGGGGAATGGTGCAGGCAAGGGCGTCGGGCCCCTGGATGGAGATCATCGCCTCGCTTCGCGTCAGGTCTTCAAGCTCCGCCTCCCGCCCATCGCGGTGGCTCGTCATCCAGTCGATAATCTTCGTGGTATTCGAGGCGTTTACGACCAGCAGGAACGACTCCTCGAGCCTGTAGACAATCGCATCATCGAGGATCGTGCCGTCCTCCTGGCAGAACAGGGTGTAGCGGGCATTCCCGGTCTCGATGGCAGCTGTATCGTTGGTGATGAGGGCCTGGAGCCATTCCTCGGCCTGCGGCCCACTGATCGCCAGGCGTCCCATGTGGCAGAGGTCGAAGAGCCCCGCGCTCTCGCGCACCTGCTGGTGCTCCTGGGGGATGGAGGTATAACGCACCGGCATCTCCCAGCCATGAAAGTCAATCAACATGGCTCCGAGACGCTTGTGTTCTTCGTATAGAACCGTACGTTCAGGTTCGTTTGTCACTCACGGTACCCCAGGTTCCTGATGCCTCAGCCAGGCAGTTGTCGCTGCCCTGGGCCGAGCGGGAGCTGCCTCAAAAGTCGAAGTCGTCGTCTTCAACCTTTTTCTTGTCGACCTTCTTCTTGTCTTCACCTTCGTCTTCGCTTTCACCTTCGTCGGCAGGGGCGGTTGGATCCGGCTCGGGTTCTTCTCCAGCTTCCTTTTTCGAGCCTTCCTCTTTCTTGACGCCCAGCTTGTCGCGGAGCATACGGACGGCTTCCTGCTTGTCAAGGAAACCGCAGATCTTCAATTTGCGAATCCTGAATTTGACGTCTTTCCACTGGAAGCCGACAAAGCCGCTCTGGTTGAGCTTCTTCGCCTTGATCCTGTTGGCAAGCTCGTCGGACCCGCCCACATCGTAGGTGGCTCGAAGCTCTCCGCCACCCTCGGCCTTGTCCATGTCGAGCTCGACGACCCAGTTCACCGGGCGGGTCTTGGTGTGCCAGTAGTTCGCGGTGCTGCCCGGCTTGCCCTGCATCTTTTTCCAATTGGGCGGGGAGGAGCCCTTGATGCTGCCGATATCCAGGAAGTTGGTGCGGTAGCGGGATTTCTTCTTGGAGCAGACGATCGCTCCCCAGTCTCCCTTGCCCGTCATGGTCAGGATATTGAAGGTCCATGACATTCGGACCTTGTACTTGAAGGGCAACGGGAAGAGAACCATCCCGAGAGTGTTTCCATCCATGGAGATCTGCGCTTCATCCGGGATGTCGGTGCCGCCCAGGAGCATCTGCGGATCAACGAAGGAGACGTGAGCCTTGGAGGTCCTCAGCTTGTTGATTTCTTTTCCGAGCTCCTGCCCATTGGTGTAGTCGAGTATGACGCCGCCGGTGTCAGGGTCGTAATTGGCTTTGCTGGAGAGCTCGTGAAGGTTCTCGATCAGGAAGGCCTCATCCTCGTCATCAAGCTCCTGGGGGAAGAGGGCGGGGTCGATCCCCGCGACGCACGTGGGGCTGAGGGTGGTGGCCACAATGCCCCCCGTTGGAGGCAGCCCGGTTCCGGGCGGGCGCGGGGCTGTCCCCGGCGGCGGCGGCGCCGTTCCCGGCGGGGGCGGAGGCGGTAATCTTCCTGGTCCGGTGCGGGCTGCGAGCTCCAGCTCTTCTTTGCGCCGGCGGGCGGATTCGACATCGGCGGCCTTCTGCTCTTCCTTGATCTTCGCCAGCTCGGCCTGGAAGGCCGCCTCGTCGAGTACCGACTTGAGCGCCTCGGTGTAGGTCTGGGCCGCCTGGGTGTATTGTCCTCCCGCCTGCTGGAATTCACCGCTCGCCATGGCGGCGTTGGCGGTGAGCTCCATGCTCTCGGCCTGCTGCCAGCGGCCGAGCGCCTTGGCATCGGCGCCTTTCTCCATGGCCCTGGCCTTGTAGCTCTCCATCTTCTCCTTCAGCTGTTCCGCGAGGATTCGATATTGTTTGTTCTCCTTGGCGATGAGAGCGGCGTCTTCGAAGCCCTCCCGCGCATCGGTGAAGTTCCGCTTCGCATCGCTGAGGCTCGAGGCGGAGGCCTCCTCCAGCTGGGCCAGGGCTTCTTCGTAGGCCTCTACAGCCGGTTCGTAATAATCCGGGGCGTTGACCTTGGCCTCGGCCTTGTCAGCCTTTGCCTTCGCGGTCGTCGCGAGTTTTTTGGCCTTCTCCACCGCAGCGGTCTTGCCGGCGGCCTCTTCGGCGTTGGCAAGGAGAGTCTTGAACTCATTGCTGGCGCGTTTGTAGTAGTTCTTCGCCTTGCTCCTTGTGTCGGCGTCGAGGAAATAGGCACGGGCTTTTTTTGCCCGGCCCATGGCCCGGTCGAAATCTTCCTTGTACTTCTTGTCGAGCCCCTTTTCTTCACACTCCCGCTGTAATGCGAGAGCTTCTTCCCGCGCCTGCGCCGTCGGTCCGCCGCCGCCGGCCCGTTTCGTTTCTTTTTCCTCTTCCTCCTCTTCTTCCTCCTCCTCTTCTTCTTCTTCTTCTTCTCTGGGCTTCCGGCTCTTTTTCTTCTTCTTGTCGCTGGAGCTCACCTCTTCACCTTCATCCGATGAGCCGCCTCCGCAGCCTGTGAGGGGGAGCGCAGCCAGGAGGGCGAAGAGAATCAATGTGAGCAGAGAGAGGAAGGAGCGAACGCCGATACCGGCCGATCGGACAGCCGACGGCGTTGGTTCGCAGGTTTCATTTGGACGAATGAAGTCCATTTTTTAGCCCTCGATAAAGCTGTTTGATTCTGAAGTTATTCTTCAGCACCCTGGGTGATGAGACGAACTCTTCGTGAGTTCTCGCGTGGAGAAAACAGGTTTTTCTCACCTGCTCAGGCTCAAGTTAAAACCATGCTCGCGCCCTTTTCAACTATCGTGATAAAGCAGGAGCGGGAAATGTCGGGAGCGCGGCAGGTTCAGTTGCTTACGGACTCTTTCAGGCGTTCCTCAAACTCGCCCATCTTGCAGAACTTATCGTAACGGTCCCGGATCAGTTCTTCGCCGCTGAGCTTGGACAGCTCCCCGATGTGCCGGAGGATAGACTCCTTCAGCCTGTCGAAGATCAGGGGTGGATCCCTGTGGGCGCCGCCCAGGGGCTCGGGAATGATCTCATCGATGATTCCAAAGGAGTCGAGGTCCTCCGCTGTGAGCTTGAGAATATTGGCGGCCTGCTCCTTATGTTCAGCGCTCTTCCAGAGTATCGCGGCGCATCCTTCGGGAGAAATTACCGAGTAATAGGAGTGCTCGAGCATCAGGATCCGGTTGCCGATGCCGATCCCGAGCGCTCCGCCGCTGCCGCCTTCTCCGATCACTACGCAGATCACGGGCACCCTCAGGGTTGCCATGCCCATCAGGTTGCGGGCGATGACGAAGGCCTGCCCCCGCTCTTCAGCGCCGATCCCGGGATAGGCTCCAGGCGTATTGATGAAGGTGACGATGGGGAGCCCGAACTTGTCGGCCATCTTCATCTTGAGCATAGCCTTTCTGTAGCCTTCGGGATGCGGGCTGCCGAAGTGGCAGGAGACCTTTTCGGCGGTGTCTTTTCCTTTTCGATGGCCCACCAGGAGGACACGTTGTTCATCGATTCTGCCGAGTCCGCAGAGCATCGCAGGGCCGTCACGAAACGATTTGTCTCCGTGGAGCTCGATGAAATCAGCGACGATGGCCTTGACGATATCAGAGGTCAGCGGCCGTTGGGGATGCCGTGCCAGCAGGATCTTCTGCCAGGGAGTCAGGTTGTTGAAGATGGCCCGCTTCTTCTCATCGCATTTCGTGACAAGCTTTTCGATCTGGCCGGAGAGATCGACCTCGGTCGATTCGGCGAAGGTACGAAGCTCTTCGATTTTCTTCTCCAGCTCGATGATGGGCGCTTCGAAATCGAGTCGGTGGCTGTTTGATGATCTAGCCATTTGGCTGCGGTTCCTCAGTGGCTCAGTTCTCCGGCTGCTCAGCTGCTCCCCAAGTGGTTCCAGCCGGGCCACCTCACTTACTTTTTCCCCTGAAACGGCATTCTAGTATGCCCGGATGGAAAAGCAAGCAGATTGGCAGTCTTTGAATATGCCGCTCGACAGGGGTTTTATTGGCAGTCGGGCAAGGTTATAATCCCGCCGTATTATTCCAGAGGAGATCTTGATGACGAGCCTGCGAACCTGGGAGGTCGAGGTCCATTGGCGGGAAGCCTGTGGTGATGACCCCCGTGCTGTAGAGCTGCGGGGGCAGTTGGCTGACTGGCTGGATTGCCGTGACTGCGGGATCAGGGTCAGCTCGCTGTTCTACCTGAGGGGAGAAGCCCTGGAGGAGGAACAGGTTTCCCTGGCGACCGAGCATCTTCTCAGCGACCCGGTTACCCAGGAATGCGAGCTGAGGGACCTCGGCGATGGCGAAAAGCTGTCAGATCCCATGGCTGGTGGGGACGGGGGCCATGTGGCCACCGTGCGGAAAAAGACCGGTGTGATGGAGCCGTGGAGGAGTCCCTGCTGAAGGGGCTCGATGACCTGGGCATGGGGGGGCTCATGGTTCGCCTGGCGCTGCGGGTCCGTCTCTCCCGCTCCATGACGGCTGAGCAGCGGGAGCTGGTTGGAGAGAAGGTTCTTTCCAATCCGGCCATCGAGGACGTCTTCTGGGACCAGGAGGAGATCCCGTCGCCTTTTTCCGCGGCGGCTCCCTATGAGTTTTCACTTGGCAAGGTCGAGCTCTCCGGGGTCGACGATGATGGCCTGGTCGCCCTCAGTATCGAGGGACAGCTGTCCCTGAACCTGGACGAGATGCGCACCATCCGGGCTCATTTTGAGAGCCTGGGAAGACCCGCCACCGACATCGAGCTGGAGACCATCGCCCAGACCTGGAGTGAGCATTGCTGCCATAAGACCCTGACGGCCCGGATCGAGCACGAGGGTCCCGATGGGGAGAAGTTCGTCTATGAGAATCTTCTCAAGGAGACCATCGTTCGGGCCACCGAGGAGCTCATGGCGAAGGAGGAGACACCCTTCTGCCTGTCGGTTTTCAAGGATAATGCCGGAGTCGTGGCCTTCGATGATGAGTACGGCATCTCCTTCAAGGTGGAGACCCACAACCATCCTTCCGCTATCGAACCCTACGGAGGAGCGGGTACAGGTATCGGGGGAGTGCTCAGGGACACCCTGGGTACGGGGCTCGGGGCCAAGCCGATCGTCAATACGGACGTCTTTTGTTTCGGACCGCCGGATCTCGCCATGGAGGATCTGCCCGCCGGTGCGCTGCACCCCCTCCGGGTCTTGCGGGGGGTGGTCTCCGGCGTGCGTGATTACGGCAACCGGATGGGCATACCGACCGCCAGCGGCGCGCTCTATTTTGACGACAGGTACATCGGCAACCCCCTGGTCTATTGCGGCTCCGTCGGTCTGATTCCAAGGAGCATGGTCGAGAAGGTGGTCAACCCAGGGGACCGCGTGGTGGCCCTCGGTGGGCGTACCGGCCGTGATGGAATTCACGGCGCGACGTTTTCTTCCGTCGAGCTTACCGAGGAGTCCGAGACCGTCTCCAGCGGCGCCGTTCAGATAGGCAACGCCATCACGGAGAAGAAATTTCTCGACGTCCTGATCAAGGCCAGGGACCGGGAGCTCTACCGGTCGGTGACCGATTGCGGGGCGGGCGGATTTTCGAGCGCGGTAGGCGAGATGGGAGAAGATACCGGAGCGCGGGTCGATCTCGAGAAGGTCCCGTTGAAATACGAGGGCCTGAGCTATTGGGAGATCTGGATCTCGGAGGCCCAGGAGCGCATGGTCTTCGCCGTGGCGCCTGAGAAGTACGCGGAATTTGAAGCCCTGGCCGAGTCCGAGGGAGTGGAGTGCACCGATATCGGCGAGTTCACCGGCAACGGAAAGCTCGAGCTCTTCTACGAAGGCAACCAGGTCTGTGACCTCGGCATGAAATTTCTTCACGACGGTCGCCCGCCGGCCTCTCGCGCTTCCGTGTTTCGTAAGCCGGTGGCGGAGGAGCCCGGGGAGGGCTGCGATCTCGATGCCGGGGCGCTGCTGCGCGCCATACTCGCCTCTCCCAACGTCGCCTCGAAGGAATGGGTAATTCGTCAGTATGACCACGAGGTCCAGGGGCGCAGCATCATCAAGCCCCTGCAGGGAAAGGACGCCGATGGCCCCGGGGATGGGGTGGTCTTCACGCCACGCTATGATTCCCTGCGCGGGATCGCGGTCGGCTGTGGCATGAATCCATGCTATGGAGATATCGATCCCTATCGTATGGCCGTTTCCGCTGTCGATGAGGCGATCAGGAACATTGTCGCCTGTGGCGGGAATCCAGCCAGGACCGCGATCCTGGATAATTTCTGTTGGGGCAATACGGATCGTCCCGAGACCCTCGGCTCCCTCGTCGAGGCTGCGAGGGGCTGCTACGATGCCGCCATGGCGCTCGGTACACCCTTTGTTTCCGGCAAGGACAGCCTGAACAACGAATTTCGTACCGGGGCTGGAACGCTCTCTATTCCGCCGAGCCTGCTGATCTCGTCGGTGGCGATGGTCGAGGACATCTCCTGTTCGGTGACCATGGATCTCAAGGCCCCGGGTAATTGCCTCCTGCTCGTGGGTGCCACCCTCAAGGAGCTCGGCGGCAGCCACTATGCGAAATTCTCCGGTGGCGGGGGAGATGTTCCCCACCTGCCGCCGGAGGCGTTTCAGATTCACCAGGCGATGCACGAGGCGATCCGGCAGAGGCTGGTTCGAAGCTGCCACGATCTGTCGGAGGGAGGGCTCGCGGTTGCCGCTGCGGAGATGTCTTTCAGCGGCGGGGTGGGTGCGCGGCTTCGACTTGCGGATGTACCCCGGCCCGGGGGAGAGGATGGCCTCGATGATCCGGGACTGCTCTTCTCCGAATCCAATTGTCGCTACCTTGTCGAGGTTTCAGAGGAGAACAAGGATGTCTTCCTCTCGATCTTCGCGGGTCTTCCGGCTGCGTCGATCGGCCAGACCTGCGAGGGTGAGACCCTCGATGTGGTCGGCCAGGATGGAGCCGAGGTGGTGCTCTCCGAGTCGCTTGAAGGGTTGAGGACGAGCTGGAAGGAACCGCTGATTTTCGATGCAGTGTGATTTTTTGAGAACGATATTCGGGAGTTGAACGCGATGGCTAAAGTCCTCGTATTGCGAACCGCGGGGGTTAACTGCGATGAAGAAACCGCCCACGCCTTCAGGCTTGCCGGCGGCGTGGTCAGCGTCCTGCATGTCGGCAGCCTGCTTCGAGGNGAGGAGCGTCTTGAAGAGTTCGATGTTCTCGCCATCCCCGGNGGCTTCTCCTATGGAGACGACCTGGGGGCNGGAACGGTCCTCGCGAACCAGCTGCGGACNCGCCTGGCAGGGGACCTGCATGACTTTGTCGATGAGGGGAAGCTCGTCATCGGCATCTGCAACGGATTCCAGGTGCTGGTGCGCCTTGGGATCCTCCCGGGCTGGGAGGGGGACAAGGNGGCATCATTGATCGAAAACGTCTCGGGTAAGTTTGAAGACCGCTGGATCGATCTCCGGGTGGAGACCGACCAGTGTCCTTTCCTCGATTGCAAGGGCGAGNATGGCGCTCCCTGTCCGCGGTACCTGCGNGCGCCCGTGGCGCATCGGGAGGGGCGTTTCTTCCTGCGCGATCCCGACCTGGTTGAGAGACTGCGCGACAATGGCCAGATCGCGTTGACCTATCGCCAGGGCAGTGGGGATGATGACCCGGANCCGGCGGCGGCCGGCGGCGCCTACCCCGCCAATCCGAACGGTTCGGTGNTCGATATTGCCGGCATCTGCAACGAGAAGGGAAATGTCCTCGGTCTCATGCCTCATCCGGAGCGTTTTGTTCATNGGTTGCAGGGGCCGTCCTGGACCAGGAATCCTCCNGGGGCCTCTGAGAGCGCTTTAGAGNCCCTCTCGAGTGCGGGAGATGGTTTTTCAATNTTCTCCGGNGCGGTAGGTTTTGTTAACGACAGGGCCGATAAAATTCGTTAAAATCCCTGCGCCTTTAGGGGGTTGAAGCCCCGAATCCGGTTTTTCGTCGGTATTAAGGCACCAAGAGTATTTATGTATCCACGGGCGGCGCGCGCTGTTTGTGGTAGGTCTGGCGGCGCCCCTNTCCACCAGGNCTCGGAAGTGAAGAAGAGAATTAGAAGCCCGGAAGTGAAGAGATCCGGTCTTCAGGACCACTGTTATCAAGAGGAGGGCTTTGTAATGAAAGCTCGTTCGTTAAGGACCCTTACAGGCATGGTCTTGATGCTTGTAATCGTCACGGTTTCGTCTTGTCAGGTCAGTTCCAAGGTCGCGACCCGGAGTGGAGCGCGGGCACGAAAAGCGGGTGAGGTGCTGCCGTTGATCATCAGCAGGATCTCTCCGGTTGCGGACCATTTCTATTCCACGACTGAGAAGGTGGCGATCCAGCCATCCTTTGACCCGGGGATGATCAATCTCGAGGCGGTAACGAATTACAAATTGTGGCTCAAAGATCCCGTGGNCGGGACCTGGTCGCAGGTTGTTGATTCCGAGACCATCCCGATTCAATACGAGGCGGCCGGTGAGGGTGTCTACGGGGTCAGNATATCGGTCGTACTCGAGGGTGAGCGNGAATTTCTCACTCCACAGGGCACGGAGGCTCCCCAGCTCTGGTTCTGTGTCGACAAGACCCCGCCTGCCGTCAAGTGGACAGGCGCAGGGAAGACCTTCTTCTTCAGCGGCAAATCGAGAATCAGCCTGGACCTGGAANTTTCCGAGCAGCAGCTCGGCAAGAGTCCCCTCGAGGTGGAATGGAGCATGGACGNTGGAGNGAAATGGTNTCCGGTGACCACGCGAATCGCNCAGCATGGAGAGCAGAGCTTCTCCTGGTTCTTTCCGCAGGGGGTGGAGAGTGAGATCCAGGTGCGCGCCACGGTGAAGGACCTGGCGGGGCTCATCGGCTCCGACACCATCATGCTTCGCAATGAGGGTGGCAACGTGGTTTCCTCTCTGGATGAACCCGCCGTCGAGACGGCCCCGGNCGAGGAGGTGGCGGTNGCCGNGNCGNCGGCTCCTGCTGAAGAGTCGGNGGCGGAGCCGGGCATACCCGAGGAGCCCGAGGTGGTGGTCGAGTTGCCGCCCGCCCTCGAGTTTATCTCTCCGGAAGCGGAATGCCTGCTCGCGGGGGTGGAGGTCGAGGTGGCCTGGAAGGTTCGCGATGAGCCGGCTGAAGAGGCACTCGATTCCCAGGCGACGGTCGTATTGGAGTTCTATTCGTCGGCCGACGACAAGTGGAATNCNGTTGGCGATGCGCTGATAGAGACAGGNGTCATCATGTGGACGGTTCCCGAGATGACCATGGGAGACTGCAGGATTCGGCTCCTGGTGAAGGAACCTGTCAATCCCGACGATGGGACAGATCCGGAGGCCTTGAGCTTTGAGAGTCGCCCCTTTGGGGTAGATGCCAGCGCTCCGGCGATCGCCTGCGAGAACCTGCCCGAGATCGCCGGTGGCCTTTTCAGCTTCGAGATCAACCTTACCGACGAAGGCTGCGCGACGCCGGAGGGCGTCCAGGTCTTCCTGCGGGCGGAAGGTGAGGAGTTCTGGAATGCCATTGCCGCGGACAAACTCAGCACGGAGGCTTCCGCGGAGTCCTTNACCATCAAACTGGACCTGATGGANAATGCCGAGAAGAAGTACGATCTGTATCTCGTNGCCACCGACAGCCTGGGCAATGTGGCGGCCGCGCCCGGCGTNNCGAGTGAAAGTATCGGCGCGTTCCAATTGGACAATACGGCTCCATTGGTGGCGATCGGAGAGCCCGGGGCGGAGTGGGTAGGCGGTCTGCCGGCTTCGCTGCAGATCCAGATCGATGCTTCGGACTGNGAGGGNCCCCTGGTTNTNGAGGGGCGCGCGGCGGANGGTGCCGAGGAGTGGATCGAGCTTGCCAGTGTTGATGATCCCGCCTTTGTCGAGGATGGCATCAACTTCAATGTCCCCCCCGGCTGGAACGAGATGGAGGTGCGTGTCTCGACCAGGGATGCCCAGGGCAACATCGGCTACGGAGCGCTCGCGCCCCGCCGCCTCAAGAACCCTGTAAGGCTGGACACCCTGCCGCGCGGCGGAGTCTTCCAGGCCTTTGACAAGCAGGAGATCTCCTGGACCCTGCCGGAGGCGGTTTTCCAGTCCGGCAAGGACCTCTTGCTGAAGCTCGAATATCGAGTCGGTGAATCCGGGGCATGGGAGCTTCTGCATGAAGATGCTCCCGCTCCGGAACAGTCGAGCTATGAGTGGGTGCTGCCGGACGCGACCGACGTTGATTTTTCCATCAGGGTCAGCCTCTACAGGGGCGCCGATTTGATCGGTGAGGACATCTCGGGCAGCTTCCGGATCGAGGGGCTTGCCAAGAGCCTCAAGGAATCCATGATCATCATGGATTCCGCGAAAGAGAAGGAACGGGCCTGGAGGGATCGCTATATCGAGATCATCCCGGCAGGGGGGCCTGTAGATGCAAGCGCCCAGGAGGAGTTGACGGGATTGGCGCAGGCCGCGGTCCGTGATTATCGAAAGGCGGTTGAACTCGATGCGAAGAATTCCGAGGCGGCCTTTCGGCTCTCGATGCTGCTCAATGATGTCAATCCTGAGACCCACTCGGATGATATTCTCAGCCTGCTGGAGGCGTGCCTGAAGGAGGATCCCGAGAACATGTCAGCCCAGCTTAATCTCGGTGCCATCCTTATCCAGAGGAATGATCTGGATCGGGCGCAGAGCGTTCTCGAGAAGGCGCTGGAGCAGGAAGATACCGGCCAGGCGCGCTTCAACCTCGCCTTGGCGCTTCTTTTCAAAGGTGATGCGGGTGATGCGAGGCTTGAGTTCGAGAGAGCGCTCGCCAAGGGTGGAGATGTTCCCGAAGGACTCGCCTGGTTCTACATCGCCTGGTCTCACGCGGAGGAGGGCAATATCGATACCGCCCGCGATGTTTACGCCCGGAAGAAGGATATCATCCCGGCTGATTTCCAGACGATCATTGAAGAGAAGTTGAAATGATCGACGTAGAAAGGGGGGACGCCTGTTCGGGCGTCCCCCCTTTTTTTTTACTCACTTTACGGTGGAGAGCTTCGCGGAATCCCGCGTTCTAATCGTCTTCGATGCGCAGGTCCTCGACGATGAGTTCGATGCTCTCCTTGTTCTGCCATACGTTCACCTGGGGGCGATAGAGAAGCGAGATGGATGTTCCCCGGGTGATCTCCCCGCACCTTTCTCCCATGAAAAAAGCCACAGCCCTCAACGCCCTCCGGCCTTCTCCCTGGCGTACGTGGAAGGAGAGGTGACGCCCATCCTTGCCCATTAATTTCGGGCTTCCGATCACCTCCAGCCCCATGGTGGCGAAGAGGGGCTTTGAGTTGCCGTTTCCAAATGGCTCGAATTGGGAGAGCTCAGCGAGGAAAGAATTATCGAGATCTTCGAGGTCGAGCCTGCAGTCGAATTCTATCCGGGGGGTCATCTTCCCTGCCTTGAGCTCGATGTTGTCGTTGAGGGCGGCGCGCAATTCGCCGAGTCGCTCGGCTCGGATCGTGCCCCCGGCGGCCATCGCATGCCCGCCGAAGCGTTCAAAGAGGCCCTCGCAGCGGGTGAGCGCCTTGTGGAGGTCGACCCCCGCGATCGACCTTGCTGACCCTCTCGCGATATCGTTCTCGATCGAGAAGAGAAAGGCCGGCCTGTAGTATTTGTCCACGATCCTCGATGCGACAATTCCAACGATGCCGGGATGCCAGGATTCGTCACCGAGGACGATGATCTTCGCCCGCTCGAGATCGTATTCAGTCTCGATGCGCCGGCAGGCGTCTTCGAATATCTCGGCGCCGAGTAGTTTGCGCTTGTCGTTCTCTCCCTCGAGGATCCGGACCAGCTTCTCCGCCTCGTTGTTGTCCTCGGCCATGAGAAGCCGCAGGGCGTAGTCCGCATTGCCCAGCCTCCCGGGAGCGTTGATCTTGGGGCCGATGCTGAAGCCGACATCGTCGCTGGTGAGATAATCGCGGGAGCCCGCCTGCGACAGGGCTGCGTCTACGAGCTTCCTGACTCCGGGACGCTTGGAGTCCTTCAGCTTGTGGAGTCCGAACTTGGCGAGGATCCGGTTCTCGCCATGGAGTGGGACAACATCGGCTATTGTGCCGAGCGCGGCGAGGGCAAGGGACTCGCGCATGAAATCACTGAATTCCTTCGAGAGTTTTTTCGCCCTGGTGAAATGCCGGCAGAGCTCCCAGACGAGCTTGTAGGTTACGCCTACCCCGGCAAGCTCCTTGAAGATCTCCTCGTTATCGCCTAGCCATGGATTGATATGGGCGAAGGGCTCAGGCAACTTACTGGAGGGCTGGTGGTGGTCGCATACGACGACATCCATTCCCAACTCGGCTGCCAGCGCGATTTCTTTTATCGAGGAGGAGCCGTTGTCGACGGTTACCAGCAGGTTGATTCCCTGCTCGGCCAATTCTCTGATGACGTCGCAATTGAGTCCGTAGCCGCCCTTGAGCCTGTCCGGCAGGCGATAGAGCACATCTTTTTTCCCCACCTGCTGGAAGAAATTGTGCAGCAGGCAGGTGGAGGTGACCCCGTCAACGTCGTAATCTCCGAAGACGCAGATGCTCTCTTTCTGCGCGATGGCTCTGTTGATTCTTCCGGCCGCCTTGTCGATTTCAGGAAGTATCTCGGGATCGAGGAGATCGGTAAGCTTCGGATGGAGAAAACGCCTGGCCTTTTCGCCGTCATCGATTCCCCTGCTGAGAAGGAGCGAGGCGATCCGGGGCGAACAGGAGATCTCACGTGAGAGGTCGGAGCAGAGGTCCTCGTCTATTTCAGCAGAACTCCAGATTTTCTTTTTTGCGACGACCATGACCAACCTGTATTACCCGCCGTCCGGCTCCGCGGACCCGCAGAGCGCGACTGTTTTCAGCAAGAGGATGAAGGTTCTGAGTGTAGGGGAGCGGGGGCGGGGGGTCAATATGGCTGTGGGTTCGTTCCCTGGTGGCGAAGAGTGGCGCCTGCGTCGCTATTTGGCGTTTCACAGTGACAAAAATTGGCGTTCCGCTCACCGCGGGATAACGGACGGATTCTCTAGTCGTTTGCCGGAGCGTCACTTGCGAACAACTTGAACTTTCTTTGCCGGTTGGGCACCCTCCTTGCCACTCTCGATAGGAGAGGCCAGATGGTCTGGCAACGTCCTGGGGGAAGGGCGTGAGAGAGTTTGGTTTGAAAGTTCGTCGAGATTGGTTCGACGGGTCACAAGAGTCTTTAGAGGAGAAGTAGAATGAAGAGTATGCGCAGAGAACAGGGATTTACGCTTATCGAGCTCATGATTGTTGTTGCGATCATCGCGATTATCGCCGCGATCGCCATCCCGAGCCTTCTGAATGCCCGCAAGGCGGGGAACGAGGCCTCGGCTATCAGCTCGCTGAGAACGCTCACGACGGTTAACGAGCAGTACCGCACTCGTTTCCAGAACTATTCCGACGATCTGGATGGCCTGAATACGGCCGGCTACATTGACAGTGTCCTTGGTGGCGGCGAGAAATCGGGCTACGCCTTTAACTACACCAAGACCGGTAGTACCTGGTCCTGTGCCGCGGACCCCGTGAGTGAAGGTAATGACGGCGATCGGCACTTCTTTGTCGACCAGTCAGGCATTATCCGTTTTAACGCCACCGCGACGGCGAACTCCACGAGCAGTCCTATCGACTCCGGTGCGAGTTCCGGCGGCGGCCGCAGGCGCTAATCGCGTCCGCTACCAGGTTGATGAGTTAACCCGTTTCCATGGGCTCGGGAGGAGCCCAGACTCGTCCAATCTCTCAGTCGTCTCGAGGCGACCCGCCAGGGTCGCCTCGTTTTTTTTCGTCAGAGCTTGCGTGTGTTTCCCGGTGGACCTAAACTCCCTCGTTATGACGCTCAGCATCGCTCCCTCCATACTTTCGGCTGACTTTGCCAGGCTCGGTGAGCTGGTTCGAACGGTCGAGGCCGCCGGCGCCGGCCAGGTTCATATCGATGTGATGGACGGGCATTTTGTTCCCAACCTGACCATGGGCCCCGTTGTCGTCCAGGCGCTTCGCGCCATCACCGAACTCCCGCTCGACGTTCACCTGATGATCACCGATCCGGGGGAGTACCTCGAGGCATTTGCCGCCGCTGGGGCGGATCATANCAGCTTCCACGTCGAGGCGAATGGCGATGNGGGAGCGCTGCNNGATCAGTNGGAGGAGAGAGGCGTNGGCAAGGGGATCGCGGTAAACCCGGAGACTGCGGTAGAGGAGATCTTCGAGTTTCTCCCGCGGCTCGATATGGTGGTCGTAATGACAGTGAACCCGGGCTTCGGGGGGCAGGCCTTCCTCAGCGACAATCTGGAGAAGGTGCGTAAAATCCGTCGGGAGATGGAAGGCGCCGAGGATCCAAAGAAAATAAAGATAGAGGTTGATGGCGGGGTGGACCGGGGCACCATCGTGGAGTGCAGAGACGCAGGAGCCGATGTTTTTGTCGCCGGCAGCGCCATCTTCTCGGCTGAAGACCCGGCAGAGGCCACCCGTGAACTTATCACTCTGGCAGGTAGCTGAGCATGAACCCCGGAGAAGCCGGAAAAAAACCAGGCGGCAGGCGCAAACGCAAGGAGATGCCGGATCTCTGGATGCAGTGCTCTTCCTGCAACAAGCTGGTCTACAAGCCCAAGTTAGAGGAGATGCAGAACGTCTGCCCCGAGTGTAATCATCACTTCGAGATATCGAGCATCGAGCGGATCGACTCCCTGCTGGACAAGGGCAGTTTTGAAGAAAAATTCACCGACCTCTACCCTCTCGATCCGCTCGAGTTCGTCGCGGTACGCTCCTATGAAGAGAGGCTGCGCAGCGCCCAGGATCGCACCAAGCTCTCCGATGCCTGTGTTGTCGGAATCGGGAAAATGGACACCATCGAGGTGGTCTTCGGTGTGAGCGATTCCCGGTTCCTGCGCGGCAGCATGGGCTCTGTGGTGGGTGAGAAAATCCGCCGGGGGATCGATCTCGCCAGGGAGCTGTCCCGCCCCTTCATCTTCGTGAGCGGCTCAGGCGGGGGTGCCCGCATGGACGAGGGAATCCTTTCGTTGATGCAGATGGCCAAGACCAGCGTGGCGTTGGCTGAGCTGAACCGTACCGGGGGTCTCTTCCTCTCCGTGCTCACGAACCCGACCATGGGTGGCTGCATGGCGAGCTTCGCGGCGCTCGGCGACGTCATCTTTGCCGAGCCCGGGGCGCTTATCGGGTTTGCGGGTCCGACGGTTATCAAGGAGACCATCAAATCCGATATCCCCGATGGTTTCCAGAGCTCGGAATTCCAGCTCGAACATGGCTTTGTCGACCGGATTGTCAACCGGGGAGAGCTGCGGGCTCTCATGGTGCAGGTCATGCGATTGCTCGGCTGTGACCAGGCCGCCTGAATACCCAATCCGGGAATTACAAGGTCCTGATATCTGCCCATGATGTCGTCTCCAGACGCCTGGATCCGTCTCTACGCGGAAGCTGTGAAGATCCTCAGGCATCCCGTCGATACATGGGGACCTGTTTGTAACGGACAGATGGGCCCAGCGGGATCTTGAAAGCAGTTTTTCGCCCCCGCGATGTTCAGGCAGTCATTTATTCCCGAGGTGTCAGATGGATCGCGGCAGGATTTTAATTCTTGGAGATTCCAAGGAGAGCAGCTTCGAATTGAGAAACTTATTCGACAATCACCGTTTTGAGCTGGAGATAGCTCTCAATAAGGAGATCGGGAAGACGGTCTTGTCGAGCCGCATGATGAACCTGATCGTCATGCATACCGAAACGATAAACGAAGAGAGTACCGAGTTCTTCTCCTACCTCACCGGCCGGGGAATCTCCCTTCCCCTCATGGTTCTTGGTGAGGATGCGGATAACTGCAGCGAGAAGATAGACTACGAGGGCACCGTCGCCTGTTTCGAAAAGCCATACCCTGTGGCGGATGTGCTGGATTACCTGGCAGATCTATGAACCAGATGCTGACGGACTCGTAAAATGGGGTGAGTGTCCCGGAAGGGAATTGGGTTAAACAGCCGGCGTTCAACGCCGGCTGTTTTTTTGTTTTGAAGGTTAGCCTTCTGTTTGGGTTGGCTGATCGGAGTGCTTCAAAAGCGGGCATCGTGGGCTTATCATGTCCACCATGTCACTCTCAAAGGAACTCAAGGAACTGGAGGCGCAGGGAATCGACCTGCTGGAGATCCTGGGAAAGGATCAGCACCTCGAGTCTCCGGAGTCGCTCCAGAAGATCATTTCCACTCTGTCCTGTTCGGATGACAACCTCTATGTAGAGCTCCTCTACCAGCTTACCTGGAGGCGCTTTCCTCTCGATGAGGCCGTTCGGATCTGGGGCGGCATAAGAGATCACAAGAAGGTACTCGAGGCGGCGCTAGGGCGGGAGGTGGGCTTTCGCGTGGCCGCTCTCGACTACCTGTTTTCTATAGAGAAGGTGCTGCAGGGAGTCCGGCTGGTGGCCCGGCCTGAGTTCGAGAGCATCCTGAGCTACGTCAACGTCGACGAGGTGACGGGTGTTCACAGCAGGCGTTATTTCAACGAACGGCTCGCGGAGGAATTGGGCAGGGCGCGCCGGTACTCCCATTCCCTGAGCATGCTCATCATCGATCTGGACAATTTCAAGCAGGTGAATGATCTCTGTGGCCACATCGAGGGAGATTCGGTCCTTCGGCAGGTTGGCCGGATGCTGATGGACACGACCCGGCAGGCTGACGTGGTCTGCCGGTTCGGGGGTGATGAGTTCGCGATCCTCCTGCCGGAGACCGGGCCTGAAGATGCCGGGATGACGGCTGAACGAATTCGGCTCGCGGCTGCCGGGATCTCCATCCCGGGTGAAAATGACCTCGACAACGTCATGCTCAGCATAGGCGGGGCGACCTTCCCCGACAGCTGTGATGAGGCGGAGGAGATGCTGGCCCTGGCCGACCAGATGTGCCTCGATGTCAAGCGCGCGGGAAAGAACGGCGTTCGCATAGCCGGCAAGGAATAGTCTCCGGTCCTGCCTTTGTCGGCTGCCGGGTTGTCTGTCTCTATCGGCCTGTCCTGCCGACGGCCCAAAAGGGGTGAAATGTATGTCGCCAAAGCGCTGCCGCAGGGCTATTTTGGAGGCGGAGAAGCGAATATGCGTTTTAACTCGATGATACCAGCGGCGTGCATCCTGGCCATAGCTACCTGCGTCACCTGGCGCGCAGGGGCGGACGAAGAGCCTCCCGTGGCCCGCTGGACGCTGGATCGCAAGCATGTCCGGGGCGCNCGGGTTCGTCCCAGCGAGGGGAAGCTCACCGGCAGGATCTACGGCAAGGCNGCTGTCTCNAGCCAGAAGCCCCAGNNCCTGGNGCTNAGCGGANANAAGAGCAGGGTNTTGCTCNGCNAGGGNNTCGACAGGAANGTCGCTNCCCGGNNAGTCNCTCAGNGTGGAGGCCTGGGTCAGGGTNCGCGAGGTNCGCGAGTGGTCCGGTATCATCTCCGTCATCCAGGACAACGGCCCCTTTGAGAAGGGNTGGTGCCTCGGCGCCAACGGCGGCAGGTTCTTTTTCTGTCTCTCGAGCGCCGGCAGCGATGANGGNGATGGCAAGCTGACCTATCTNAAGGCCCCGGCCGACTATCTCACNGGCTATTGGTACCANGTNGTCGGNACCTACAANGGCAAGGTCCAGAAGCTCTATGTGGATGGGAAGATGGTNGCCTCGGGGCTTGAGCAGTCCGGCGCCATCAACTATCCCGCCGAGGGTTTCTTCGTGCTCGGGGCCTACCAGGACAAGGATGAGTTCTATNCCCTTGCCGGCAGCCTGCAGGAGGTCTCCATGTGGTCACGCGCGCTCGACGGGGGCGAGGTGCGAAAACGTTTTGAAGAGACCCGCGAGCTCTTTCCGGGTTCCACGGATCTCTCCGAGGCCACCCCGGGCTGGCCAACCTACCTGCACGACAATGAGCGCAGCGGGATCACCCCCGAGACGTTGCGGCTGCCGCTTACGGAGTCCTGGAGATTCAAGACCCGCGGCGGTCCCCGGCCGGCCTGGCCGCCCCCGGCGAAGCGGGACATCTGGAACAATAAGGCGAACCTGAAGGCGAGGGTTACCTACGACCGGGCCTTTCACGTGGTCGCCGGTGGAGGGAACGTCTATTTCGGCTCCTCCGCGGATGACAAGGTCTATTGCATCGACGCCGCGAGCGGGCGTGAGNGCTGGAGCTTCTTTACCGAGGGGCCCGTGCGCCTGGCGCCGACCTGGTCCGAGGGAAGGCTCTATTTCGGGTCGGACGATGGAAACGTCTACTGCCTGGATGCTCGAAGCGGCGAGCTCCAATGGAAGCGGCGGCTGTCTCCCCGGCAGAGGCGTGTTCCCGGCAACGGCAGGATCATCTCCGTCTGGCCGGTGCGCTCGAGCGTGATGGTCGATGAGGGCAGGGTCTTCTGCTGTGGGGGCCTCTTCCCCAGGCAGGGGGTTTTCTATTGCGCCCTCGATGCGCGCACCGGCAAGCTCATCTCCCGCAGGGAGGTGTCGGTTTCGCCGCAGGGTTATCTCACCCGGCAGGGCGAGAAGATCTCGATTTCCCAGGGACGCTCACCGGACGCCTTTGTCGCCTCCCTGAAGCGAAAAGGGAAGGGGACGAAAGAGGGCCTCGGGTCAATCTCCCAGGACTTCAGCCTTTCGATCATCGGCGCCGGCGCGGTTCGCTTCGCGGGCGGCCAGGGTCGGGTCGCCGCTTTTTCAGCCACCGATGGAAGCAAGCTCTGGGAGGCGCCGGTGGAGGGAGCGGCCTATTCGCTGGCGGTGGCGGTGGGGGGACTCTTTGTCAGCACCGACACCGGGACAGTACATTGCTTCAGGCCGGCCGGGACTTCGTCTGCAGCCAGGGAAGAGGTTGCCGCCGCCGAGCCGGCAGAGGGAAAGGGTGTGCCCTCCAAGGNGCCCTCGGCAGGGACTATTCTTGATATCGCCGGCCTGGAAAAGGGCTATTGCTTCGTTCTTGATTGTGTCAGCGGAGAGCTCGCCCTCGAGCTCGTACGCCGTACGAAGCTGCAGGTCGTTGCCGTCTGCCCGGATGNTANCAGCGCNGTGAGGGTACGGAAGACGCTTGATTCGGCCGGCGTCTATGGCCGCGCGGTCGTGCACGTGGGTAAGCTCGGAGAGCTGGGCTACGCCGACTACCTGGCGAACCTCGTCGNNTTCGAGGGGGTGCTCTACGGCAGGAGCCCGACGAAGGAGNTGGCCGCCGTCAAGCGGTTGCTCAAGCCCGGGAGCGGGATCGCCATCCTGGGGGCGGATTATAACCTGGGCCGCAGCATCCAGGGCGTCGTCAACAGGTTCTACTCTTCCGCCGGCCGTCGCTGGAATCGCCTAGGTAGAAGTACCGGGGCGTGGGGGATGCTTCGTACCCCGGCCTTGAAGGGGGCCGGGGAGTGGACCCATATGTACGGTGACTCGGGCAATACGATCTGCAGCGGGGATGAGCTGGTCAAGGGGCCGTTCGACCTGCAGTGGTTCGGCCGGCCCGGGCCGCGGAACCTGGTGGACAGGCATCACCGCACCGTGGCGCCGCTGGTGAAGGATGGGCGCATGTTCCTCTCGGGCGATGACAGGATCATCGCCACGGATTCCTACAACGGCACACCCCTGTGGGATGAGGTAATCACGGGAACCCGGCGAATCGGCGCGGTCAGGGACAGCGGCAATATGGTGGTTTCAGAGGAGGCTCTCTACATCGCCGCCGGCGCGGAGTGCCTCGCTCTCGGGCTCGATACGGGCAAGCGGCTGCGAAGCTACCCGGTCCCGCCCGCGCCGGATGGGAAGGTGCGCCACTGGGCGTACATCTGCAGCGCGGCCGGGAAACTGATCGGCTCCTCGGCCCGTCCGGGATCCTTGCGCACAGAGGTGGGCAGGGAGGCGATTGTGGATGTTTACGATGATGCCAAGAGCATCGTCTGCAGCGGAGCGCTCTTCTGCCTGGAGGCGGACTCCGGCAAGCGTTCCTGGGACTACCGGCCCCGCCGGGGAGCAATCATCAACACGACCCTGGCCGTTTCCTCCGGCCGGGCCTGGTTCATAGAGAGCGCCAACCCCGCCACCCTCGAGGGTCCCGTCGATCGCTATACCCTCGATAAGCTGCTCTCGGGCGGAGCGGAGCTCGTCTGCCTGGGCATCGACGATGGAAAGGTCCGCTGGCGAAGGGGCCTGGCCGAGCTGAAGGCGAGGCATTGCCTGTTCCTGAGTTCGGCGAAGGGGACCGTGGTGCTCTCGGGATCGCGCAATGAGGGAAACACGGTGCGCTACGATCTCGCGGCCTTCAACGCGGCCGATGGAAAGCGGCTCTGGTCGCGCAGCCAGAATACCGGGGACAAGACGGGCGGCACTCACGGCGAGCAGGACCATCGCCATGCCGTGATCGGCAATGTGCTCTACGCAGAGCCTTTCGCCTACGAACTGCGCAGCGGGAAACCCTTGAGCGGCTGGAAGTGGAACAAGGGCAAGCGTGGGGGCTGCGGGAACGTCTCAGCTTCTCTCTCGAACCTCTTTTTCAGAGATGGGTCGGCTTCCTTCTTCGACCTCTCGCGCGGGGTACACGATAAGGTGACGAATATCAGCAGGCCTGGTTGCTGGATCAACATGATTCCCGCCGGCGGGCTCCTGCTCATTCCCGAGGGCAGCTCCGGCTGCACCTGCAATTACGCGGTCCAGGGCTCGATGGCCTTTGTGCCTTCGCGCTGACAGTCGACCCGGCGGGGCAGCTTGACAGGCAGTGTATGATCAGCCCTTTCAGGGTATGCTCTGACGGTGCAGGTTGATTGTCCGGATAGGATTCGAGTCTATGGCAGGTAATCCACAGCTTCTCTACCTCTGCTGCAGCGTGCTGATCCTGGCTGCCGTGCCGGTGATCTATCGGCTGTGCCGGGGTCGTTCGCAGGCGCTCACCGCTCTCGACGGGTTTGTATTCGTCTCGATGGGCGGCATTATCCTGCTCGATTTCTTGCCGCACGCCATCGAGACAGGGGGCTGGCTTTGTGTACTATTCGCCGTTGTCGGAGTCGGGTTGCCGACCGTGATCGAGAGGCGGGGGCATAAAGCCGGTGAGCATTTTCATCGCGCCGCCCTCTATCTAGGGCTGCTGGGCCTCCTCATTCATTCGATGCTAGACGGTGCCTACCTCGGCAGCTCCGGGAACGATCCCGGTCTGTTGCCCCTGGCGGTCATTCTCCACCGGCTGCCTGTCGGTCTCACCGTCTGGTGGCTGGTTCGCTGGTCGCGGGGAAGGGGTACGGCTCTGCTCCTGCTGGCCGCCCTGGGGGCCCTGACGGCCCTGGGCTATTTCGCCGGCTCCGGGTTTCTCGATGGGCTGGAGGGCAGGGGCCTGGCCTGGTTCCAGTCCCTGGTGGCGGGTTCGCTCTTTCACGTGGTCCTGCATCGTTCGCACGGGGCGTTCCCCGAAGACGGTTCAGCGCCGGCGGGGAAATTGCCGCTCAGTGCTTCCGGGGTCGGAGGGTTCCTGGGCCTGGGGCTGCTGGTTTTTCTGCTCTCGGGGGATGCCCACCTCGGGGAGCCTGGAGGTTTCCGGGAGTCATTCCTCAACCTGGCCCTGCAGAGCGCGCCGATGTTGCTGCTGGGCTACTTCCTTGCCGGCCTGGTGGCGGTTTTTCTTCCCGTCTCCTCGGTGCGCTGGCTCGGTGGAGGTTCCTCCGCCAGCCAGGCCCTTCGCGGTGTCGCCATCGGGCTTCCGCTGCCGGTCTGTTCCTGCGGCGTGGTGCCGCTGTACCGGGCGCTTGTGGAACGCGGTGTGCCGGCGACCGCGGCGCTGGCCTTTCTCGTTGCGACGCCGGAGATCGGGGCCGACGCTGTGCTCCTCTCTCTGCCCCTGCTGGGCGGGCCCTTTACCCTGATGCGAATCG
>NZOA01000048.1 GCA_002695115.1 Planctomycetota bacterium | reverse complement strand
CGGTGATATCGACGGTGATGGTGATATGGACATCATCGGCTCGTATCTCGCCGGGCTGGTCGTTTTCGAGAACCTGGGAGCGGCCGGCTTCGCGGCGCGGGACGCGGTCCAGCTCGCGGGCTCACGGATTCGATCCGTCGGGACTCTCGACCTCGATCACGATGGACGCCTCGATATCCTGGCGATTGACACGGAGCAGGACAATATCGTTGTCGCCTGGCAATTGGAGGGAGGGGCTTTTGAGACCGGACGGTTCGCCCCGGAAGGCCTGGAGAGGCCCGTTTCCATGCTGCTGGCCGATCTGACCCTCAACGGATCGAATGACCTCCTCATAGCCGATGCCGGCCTCCCCGGTGGCCCTGGAGGCCGGGTGCTTGTCTGCCTGGCTGATGCCGCGGGGCTTTCCGGCTGCGAGATTCTCCGGCGTACGGATCAGATCGCGAGTCCACAGCATGTCGCCGTAGGCGACTTCGATGGAGATGGACGTCGCGATGTCGCGTCTGTCGACGAGGGCTCGAGGGATGTGGCCATCTACCAGCAGGATGCCCAGACCGCCCTGGAGAATCCCGCGCAGACGCTTGCCTCCCTGGCGGATGGCGCGCGGCCTTCCTCTTTTACCGTGGCCGACCTGGATGCGGATGGGGACCTCGACCTGGCGGTCGTCAGCCCCTTGTCAAACCGTCTGAACCTGCTCCTGCAGCGCGGCGATTCTTCTTTTGCCGCACAGGGTCATAATCTCTTCGGGTCCGGGTCGGATACCCGTGGAGCATCCCAGGTGATCAGCGCGGATCTCGATGGGGACGGGCGCGTGGACCTGGCCACGGCCAACGTCGAGACGGACAATATTCTCGTATTGCTCCAGGATTCCCAGGGCAGGTTCGACAGGAGACTCTCGGTGCTGTCCCGGGATGGCGCGCTGGATGGCCCTCGCACCCTGGCCGCGGCCGATATAGATGGAGATGGCCGGCTGGACATCATCACCGGGGGGAGCTTCTCGGATGATGTCATGTGGTTCCCCCAGGCTGCCGGAGGAGTCTTCTCTCCCGCGCGGGTGATCGACACGGGAGGTATCCTGGAGGATCCTCTCCAGCTTATCGCCGAAGACGTCAACAGCGATGGAATGACCGACCTGCTCGCCGTGGGTAACGAGTCCGACAATGTCGTGGCCTTTATCCAGGACGGCGCTAACCGAGGCGCCTTCTTTCTCTACAATATGCCCCTGAGCGATGGCATCGCCCCAGTGGCGATCGCCTGCGCGGACCTCCTCGGGGATGGGCTGCCGGATATCGCGGTGGCCTCCCTCGGTGGCGTGGATATCTTCGAGCAG
The DNA here is from genome assembly GCA_002695115.1 of Planctomycetota bacterium. Classification (GTDB taxonomy): domain Bacteria; phylum Planctomycetota; class UBA8108; order UBA8108; family UBA8108; genus UBA8108. The sequence continues at coordinate 16,297 of NZOA01000048.1, read as the reverse complement.
GTGGCGGCGGGTTTTTCCCGTCGCGAGGTCGTTGTTTCTGATGAGGAGTATTCGCCCACAGCGCTGCTGGCATCTGATTTTGACGGCAACGGGAGGGTTGACCTGGTTCTTTCCAACGCCCTGCCGCCGGGAGGCATCGAGATCTTTTCAGCCCGCAATGGTGAAGGGTTTGCCAGCTCCCAGGCGCTTTCCGGGGCGGCCGTGCAGACCGCCGCGGGGGTCTTTCTGCCGGCGGCCATGGCGTATGCGGATCTCGATGGCGATGGAGAAAAAGATTTCGTTGTCGCTAATCGCTCCGGCGATGAAATGACAGTATTCTGGGGGGGAAGAAGATGAACAGTTTCCATACCGCGAATGATATTGCGGCCGCTCCAGGGGCGCAGATGACCTCCCTGACGTTTGCCGTCCTGCTGGCATCGCTCGTTTTCCTGCCGGCCCCCGCCGGGGCCCAGGATGTCGTGGACGAGGTTCTCTCGACTATTTCGAATATGACGGTTGAGCAGAAGACCTATGGCGAGAGTAACGGCCTGGTATTGCTGAGCTGGACCAACGGCACCCGCTACACCGTCCTCGAGCTTTTTATCGACGGGCGCAAGGAGGCGGAGCTCGATGGGGAGATGAGTGAATACAGGGCCGAGGGCGTCGCCGTCGGTGAGCGCGTATTCGGCCTGCGAGGTCAATCCGGAGATCTCGTCTCGGATCTGGTGACGGTTGCCTTCACCGTTATGCCGTCGACGCCCCTCAGCGAGCCCGTGGCCGGTGTTTCCTGCAGCTACTTTCCAAGCGGCGGCGGAACCATCGAGGTGACCTGGAGCCCGGGAGCGGACANNTGGTCCTCGGGCATGCTGGTGATCGGCGATGGAGAGAGTATTGAGATCGCCGAGGGCGCTGACTCGATCACCGTAGAGGGGGTCGGGTCGGAGGTGCCGGAGTTCGCGATCTATTTCNTGAACGCCGAGGGCTATTATTCCGACCGGATCGTTCCGGTCTGCGCCCTTCGCTCGGCGCTCTTCCGCCGGGGGGATTGCAACTCAGACGGCACGGTCAGTATCAGCGATGCGATCTTCGAGCTGAACCACCTCTATCTCGGGCGTCAGCGCTGGTATTGCGATGACGCCTGTGATGCCAATGATGATGGCAGGACCAACCTCTCCGATGCGATCACGATCATCGGCTATGTCTTCCTTGGGGAGATTGAGCCGATCGGTATGAAGCAGGCCTGTGGCCCCGATGAGATCGACGACTTCCTCGGCGGCATCTGCGAGTGCCCGCTCTGAGTTGAGTTCGGGTTACTCCTGTCCTGGCGCCTCATTTTTCTGATGGGGCCACCGATCCCCGGACGTAAAATAGCGGCGAAATAAGCGCGGAGGATCCACTGGCCGGGTGTTGGCCTTCTTTTCCATTCGTGCGAGCAACCCCCATCAAAGGAATGATCACCATGCTTTCCGATCTTCAAACCTTCATCTGGATTCTCGTTATCGCAATTACCATCTTCCTGGGCAATCTCGCCGTGGATACCGGCGCGCAAATACGTGGAGGAGCCGGCCTCTCGACTTTGAGGGCTGAAACATCCAGCCAGGATAAGGATGACGAAGAAGAAGATGACGAAGAAGACGAAGAGGCAAATATCGAGGAAGAAATAGAATCTGTAAAAGAGCGCCTTGAGGAGATCGAGGAGGAGCTGCGTGAGCTGGAGAGGGAACATGAACAGGGGTTCCTGGAGCTCGAGATTCTCGAGAAGGCAAGAAAGGGACTCCGGCTCCATCGCCTGGGAGAAGAGGCCGAGGAGGCCGGTAAGGAAGAAGCCGCGGAAGAATATTTTGAGGAGGCCGAGCGGTTGGAGCGCGAGGTGGAGGAACTCGGGCAAGAGCTGGAGCGGCAAAGGCGGGAGGAGGACGAAGACGATGAAGACAGGGATCTGGATGGAAAGATAGAGGAGTTGAAGGAAGAGCTGGCTGAGCTGGAGGAAGAGCTCGCGGGGGCTCGCCGCGAGGGCGACAAGGAAGCTCTCGAGGAGCTGGAGGAGGAGCGCGAGGAGGTATCGAGAGAGCTCGAAGAGCTCGAGTTGCTCAGGAAGATAGAAGAGCTTCGCCGTCAGGGCGAAGAGGCTGAAGAGGCCGGCAGGGATGAGGAGGCAGAGGAGTATTTTGAACGAGCCGAGCGACTTGAGGCTGAACTGGAGAAGATCGACGAAGAAGACGAAGAGGATGAAGAGGACGAAGACGAAGAGGATGAAGAGGACGAAGACGATGATGACGATGATGACGAAGAGGACGACGACGATGAAAACAACATCGAAGAGGATCTCGAGGAAGTGAAGGAACGGCTCGGGAGAATCGAGGGGGCGATCGAGGAGATCAACCGTCTCCTGAGAAAGCTTCTCAAGTAGAGACGNTCTTCCGGCAGCTCATAAGATATGAACAAGGGNGCGCGGCTTCTGGCAAGCCGCGCCCCCTTTTGTTTTAATGGGGGCTCTTTTCGGGACCGCAACGGTCCCTGGGACCACAGGAACAAGGAATCAATTCGATGAAGATCGTTCGTTTTCTGGATGGCTCCTCACGGGAGCGCTGCGGTGAATGGGTCAGCGAAGATACGGCGCGCGTGATCGAGGGGGATCTCTTCGGTGAGTACAGCGTCACGGAAGAAACGGTGGAGATCGCGAAGCTCCTCGCCCCGGTCACCCCGCGTACGGCCCTCTGTATCGGCCTGAATTACAGGCAGCACGCCGAGGAGGGAGGCAATGACATTCCCGAGTACCCGGTGCTTTTCATCAAGGCGGCCAATACCCTCAATAACCCGGGCGATCCCATCGTCGTTCCAGCCATCGAGCCGGTGACGGTCGACTACGAATGCGAGCTGGCGGTGGTCATCGGCCGCGAAGCGAAGAACGTATCGAAGGCCGATGCCCTCGACTACGTGCTCGGCTATACCTGCGCCAATGATGTCAGCGGCCGCACCTGGCAGAGCGAGAAGGGCGGCAGCCAGTGGTGTCGCGGCAAGTCCTTCGACACCTTCCTGCCGCTGGGCCCCTGCCTGGTCACCCCCGATGAGATCCCCGATCCCAACGCCCTGAAGCTCAGCACGACCCTCAACGGCGAGGTGATGCAGGACTGGACCACCTCGGACATGATCTTCAACGTTCCAACGCTCATCGAGTTCCTCAGCCAGGGCACCACCCTGCTGCCCGGCACGGTCATTATGACGGGGACACCCCAGGGTGTCGGCGCCGCGCGCAATCCCCCGGTCTTCCTCAAGGATGGCGACGAGGTCACTGTCGAGGTAGAGAACATCGGCAAGCTGACCAACCCTGTCACGGCGGAGTGAGGCCGGGCTCAATCCTTGCCGGGTTTTTTCGGTGGTGTCTCCGGTGGTGGACGGCGGTCCTTCCGCGGGCGGCGCGGGTGCTTCGCCTCGGGTGAGCCTCCCGGCCAGGGTGCTANGAGCCGGGCATCCCGGTTCTGGCGGCCCCTCTTGAGCAGGGCGCCGCGGGTCGTTTCATCCGGCGGGTCGCGGAAGACGCGTCTCTTGCCGTCCTGGCAGAGGTAGATGCCCGCCCCGGTACGCCTGACCTCCATCGGGTCTCCGATGACCCGGGCGAGCTCGGGGTCCTGGTTGCCCGGCAGGCCGCCCTTCTTTGCCGGCTGGATCACGAGGTAGCTCATCGATCCTTTGCCGGAGACCAGGCCCAGCGGCACGGCGATCTGCTTGACGATGTCTCCCGGCTGCCACCTGAAGTGAAAATGGCACCAGGGCCTGTTGCTCTCCTCAAGGAGGGGGCAGGCTTTCTGGTGGGTGCAGGGAGCGAGCACTTCCCAGCGTTGTGATTCAAGAAGGGCGTCGTGCAGGGCGAGGAGCCGGCGACCCTGCTGCCTGAGTCCCGGTTCGATGATGACGACGGTGCTGCCGGCGGGCAGCTTCTCGGCGAGCCTGGCGAAGAGACTCTTGATGTCGATTCCCCGCCGGTCGGGGTGGTCGAATTCGTTGATGACCATGGACATCCACACCAGGGTCGGCCCCTGGAAGCGCGGCAGCAGCGGGAGCTTCTGCTGCACGGTGGTGATGGAGGCCTTGATCCCGTCCTTTTCAGGCGGGGCGCACTCTTCGAAGATCTCCCGGGCGACCCGCAGGGCGCTGCGGCTCTGGTCTGTAAGCAGGTAGCGTCTCGTACGGTCCGGTGGCAGGGTCAGCAGGCTCGCGATGGTCGAGCTGCCCGGCCCGGCACCGATATCGGTTATCCACTCGGTCTCCGCGATCGCCGGATAGCGCACCAGCAGGTCCTTGAGGACGCAGATAGATCGCACGGTGTTGAGCGGAAGATGGTAGCGCAGGTAGGCCAGGCGCAGGCGCGGGTCGTTCATGTAGCTGAAGCGCTTGAGGTGCCGTCGCTCGCTGGTGAAGAGCTGGAAGAGCTCCTCGAGCGCCTCGCCCTGGGAGCGAAGGGAGACCCTGACCTTGCCGACCTGTTTCTTGATCGCCCGCAGCAGCGGGCGGGGGGTAGCGAGGGAGGGCATAGGACTTCAGCCTGTGGGGAAATTCGTTTCGATGGGCCTGTTCAGCAGGTGTGGCCCAAGCTTAGGGGAAAACACTTCTGCCGCCAGAGGAATTATCGAGATGGTTCTTAGCCGGCTATCCTCCTGCCCTGTCTATGCAAGCTCAGCCGGTAGCCGTAGAATAATTCGCTCAGGTGGAGAGTGTCAGCTTAAGTACTGAATTTGATCCGGCGGGGACAGATGAACGAGCCAGAGAACAACCTGGAACCTGAGAACACCCCCTGGGATCCGGTCTTCCTCGACTCCCGGCGGGAAGCTTTCATCATCCTGATGCTGTGGGTCGCGGCGCTCCTGTGGGCCGTGCCCTATTGCTACCTGAACGGTTTCCCGGACACCTTCGATGAGAAAGAATTCAGCACGGTCTGGGGCATCCCGTCCTGGCTCTTCTGGGGAATCGCCGTGCCCTGGCTCCTCGCCGACGTCTTTACCTTGTGGTTCTGCTTCTTCTACATGAAGGATGGCGATCTCGGGGAGGACGCTCCCCCTGAGGCGGAAACCGTCGCCGGGGAGGTGAGCCCATGAGCGGCGGGCCTCTTTTTTCCAGCCCGATTGTCGCCGCCGCCGGTGGATTTACCCCTGCGCTGGTTACCTTCCTGCTCTACACCATGGCTGTCTTCTCGCTGGCGATCATCTCCAACCACCTGCGCAGGGGCGGCAGTTTTCTCAACGAGTACTTTCTCGGCAATCGGGGGCTCGGAGTGTGGGCCTTCGCCCTGACCTTCGCGGCCACCAGCGCGTCGGGAGGGAGCTTCACCGGCTTCCCATCGAAGATCTACAGCCACGGCTGGATCCTGGGCCTGTGGATCGGCAGCTACATCATCTTCCCGATCTGCACGATGGGTTTCATCGGCAAGCGCCTGAACCAGGTGGCCCGCAGATCGGGGGCCATCACGGTTCCCGACGTGATCCGGGACCGCTTCCGGAGCGCGAGCTTCGGGCTGCTGGCCGTTGCGCTGATCGTCTTCTTCATGTCCTTCAATCTCATCGCCCAGTTCAAGGCCGGCAGCCTGATGCTGAAGACGCTCCTGGATGGCGTCGCGGTTTTCGAGTCGGCCACCGATTACCTGGGGGCCTCTCTCGGCGGGCTCTCCTTCTTTGAAGGCGTGGATCCCGCCTACCTGCTCTGCCTGCTGGGCTTCGGTCTCGCCGTGGTCGCCTATACGACCTACGGCGGCTTCCAGGCCGTGGTCTGGACCGATGTCATGCAGGGCATCGTCATGGTCTGCGGGGTCATCGTCATGCTGCCGCTGGCGCTCTACCTCGTCGGCCAGCAGGCGCCGGAGGGGGTCGGGCCGCTGGAGCACGCCACCTTGCGGATGGCTGAAATGAGTCCGCCGCGCAAGGGCACCGTGACATTTCTGAGCCCTGCGCCCCTGGAGGAAGGTGCCTCGCTGGGCAAAGGAGCCTGGGTCCTGGCGTCGGGGACGGCTGAGGGCGCGGAGGCGCGCCTCTTCCGTATCATCGATGACAGTGGAGGGGTCGCCGCCGGGACCAGGTGGCCCGGGGTAAACGTTCTCGAGATCACCACTGTCGGGGACCGCGAGCAGGTTCTCAAAAACGAAGGCGACCGGGTCCGGCGCGATCTTATTTTCAGCGAGCTCGCGCTCGAAGACTATGCCTACGGAGCCGAGGAAGGGCGCAAGGGAGTCTACGTCACCGGTCCCGGTCCAAGCCCGAGCAGTGATGCCGGGTTTCTTCCCCTGAGCCTGGTGATCTCTTTCTTCTTCATGTGGGCGATCTCGGGCTCCGGCCAGCCGGCCAGCATGGTGCGGCTCATGGCGTTCAACAATACCGTGACCCTGCGGCGTTCGATCTTCACCGTGGCGATCTACTATTCGCTGATCTACTTCCCGCTGGTGATCATCTTCTGTTGCGCCCGGGTGCTGATGCCCGGCATGGATGCCGAGAGCGACCGCATCATGCCGGCCATGGCGGTCTTCCTGACCGAGAACGTCGGCGCCGGCTGGCTGGCCGGTCTGCTCATCGCCGCCCCCTTCGCGGCGGTGATGTCGACGGTCGACAGCTTCCTGCTGATGATCTCATCGGGCCTGGTGCGTGACATCTACCAGCGCAACATGAACCCTGGCGCTTCGGAGCGTCGCCTCAAGTGGCTGAGCTATCTCTTTACCCTGGTGGTGGGGGCCGCGGCGCTCCTGGGGGCGGTCAACCCGCCGCAGTTCCTGCAGGATATCATCGTCTACACCGGCAGCGGGCTGGCGGCCTGTTTCCTCGCCCCGGTGGTCTACGCCATCTACTGGCCGCGCTCAAACGTCGAGGGCTGCATGGCCGGCATGCTGGGGGGTTTTGCAGCCCACCTGTCGATGTACGTCGGGGGGATCTGGGCCAACGGGAGCTTCTTCAGACCCTACCGCCTCATGGATTTCGATCCGATCATCGTCGGTCTGCTGGTCAGCTTCGTGGCCGGTTACGTGGTAACGCGCCTGGGCCCGCCTCCCCCGGAGGACCTGGTGCGTAAGTATTTCCACAAGCGGTCGGCCTCTTCCGGCAGCTGAATCCAGCCCCCAGCGGCCCTGGCTGCCTTTTCAGGTCTTCCACCTGCCATGCTGGCAGTAATGCGCAGCGGTACAGAACGGACTCCTTTCCATTCCCGGGAATACAAGTCATTTAAAAACAATCACTTCGGTGAACCCCGCTGAATTAAAGATTCGAAAAAACTCTTCTGGCAAATGGATTGCGTTAGACTCAGGTGGCTAAGGCAATCTACCCATTGATTAGGAAGGCTTCACTCGTGGCCTCTACTCAGCTTTTCAAGGCTTTCGGTATTCCGGTCAGGGCGCATTGGAGTTTCTGGCTGGTTATGTTCGTGTTGGCCACTGAATTTCAGGTGACGGTTTTTGATGGGTCTTTTTTCGCGGCCCTGTTTTTTACGGTCTGTGTTTATGGCTGCCTGCTGCTGCATGAGCTGGGTCACTGCCTGACTGCGCGTCGCTATGGCATCAACACCCGGGAGATCAAGCTGACCATGCTTGGCGGGATGGCAATGTTCGAGCGCAGTCCGCGGGTGCCGCGCCAGGAGCTCCTTATCACCGCCGCCGGGCCGCTGGTTAATTTCGTCATCGCCGGCCTGGCCTTCTGCCTGTGGTTTCTGTTTCCACAGGTTTTACCGGAAAAGAACCTGTTCCTGCAGGCTCTCATGTGGGCGAACCTGGTTCTTGGGGTTTTCAACCTGCTGCCTGGTTTTCCAATGGATGGAGGCAGGATACTGCGCGCGTTTCTCGCCCTGAAGCTGCCTTACCTGAGGGCCACCCATATCGCCGTTCGGGTTGGACAACTCGTCGGGATAGGTCTCGTCGTATTGGCTGTCCTGGGTGTCTGGGGCGGTGTCCTTTCCGCCTTGATTGGCCTGATGGTCTTATTCCTCGCCCAGGTCGAGCTGCTGCGGGTGCGGGCGGAGGAAGCCCTGAAGCAGGGGCCCGCCCTCGGGCGTTTCTTTGGCGGGCTCTTCGGTGGCGGGGCGCCCGGGAACGGAAACGCCCGGAGCCGGGGGTTTCCGTTTGGCGCCGCGCCGCCCACAGGAACTCCGGTGGAGGAGACGCCCTCCGCGCCGCCGCGCGATGATTCCGATTGCGTGATCGACATGGGTTCCGATGGCAAGGTACGCAAGATCTGGCGCAAGGATGAGGAGCGGGATTGAGCCGCCCCGGCTGTTCCGTCGAGCTCCCGGCGCTATGAAAACGCCCACGAAGGACTTAAGATTCCGGTTCTTTGCTGCATTGAGATCAAGCTTACGGGAAGCGGCCCTTGTCTGTGCCTGTGGCCAGGCTCCGGACGCCTTCCCTTTCCGGAGGTTCTTGAAGTGATGAAACGTTTTCTGCTCCCGTTGATGCTCGCTGCCGGCATCGCTGTTCCGGGCTCCGCCCAGGATGCCGGGAAGGCCGCCGCGAAGAAGAGCCGGCCGCTCCAGGCCCTGCTGGTCACAGGCGGCTGCTGCCATGACTACGACCGCCAGAAGCTGATCCTCACACGCGGCATCTCGGCCCGGGCGAACGTCGTCTGGACCGTCGCCCGCCAGGGCGGCAGCACCACCAATACGAAGATACCTCTCTACCAGGATCGCGACTGGTCCGAGGGCTTTGACGTCGTGGTTCACAATGAGTGCTTCGCCGGCGTCAACGACAAGGAGTTCGTCGCCAACATCCTCCGGCCGCACCGCGATGGCCTGCCGGCGCTGCTGATCCACTGCGCCATGCACTGCTATCGCACAGGCGACGACCAGTGGTTCGAGTTCGTCGGCATGCAGTCGCCCGGGCACGGGCCGCACTATTCCTTTACCGTCGACAACGTCAAGCCCGCCCATCCCATCATGAAGGGCTTCGGCTCGAAATTCGTCGCTCCCAGGGGAGAGCTCTACCATTCGATCAGGCTCTTTGATACCGCGACGGTGCTCGGCCAGGCCAGGCGCCGGGGCGACAACAAGCCGCAGGTCTGCGTCTGGACCAACAGCTACGGCGATGGAAAGGTCTTCGCGACCACCATCGGCCACTACAACGAGACGATGGCCGAGCCGAAGTACCTCGACATGGTTGCCAGGGGACTTCTCTGGGCCTGCGGCGAGGACATCGAGGCAGGCTTCACCCCCAGCACGGAAAAAACAGATGAGGCGATTCGAGCCCTTGTCGCGATCAACCTGGTGCCGACGTCCAAGGCGGCCGGGGGAGGAGGGAAACCGAGGGTCACGGGCAAGCTTCGCAAGAAGGGCAACCTGTCCATGGCCGGCAAGGCCTCCTCCAGCAGCCAGGAGTCGGCCAAGGGCAACCTCACCAGGCACGGCAACGATGGAAATCTCAGCACCCGCTGGTGCGCCAACGGCAGCGACCCCGGCGAGACCTGGCAGGTAGATCTCGGCACGGCCAGGCACGTTCGCTCTCTTCGCATTCACTGGGAGAAGGCCGGCGCGGCCTATCGCTATCAGGTGGATGCCTCGGGGGACGGCAGGAAGTGGAAGACGATCGTCGACCAGTCGAAAAACAGGAAAAAAGGCCAGGTTGCCCCGCACACGGTCGATTCGCCCGGCACCCGCCATCTTCGGGTCAGGTTCCTCGGCTCCAGTGGGTCCTATTGGGGCAGCTTCTGGGAGTTCGAGGCCTATACCAGCGCCCAGTTGCCGAAGCTCAACAAGGCGATCAGGAAGGCGGCTCCTGTCGCCACCACCGGCGCATCGAGCGTCGCCGACGTCAAGGTGCCCGAGGGTTTCAACGCGACGCTCTTCGGCGCTCCGCCCGAGGTGAACTACCCGGTCTGCATAGCCGCGGCGGTCACCGGCGAGGTCTTTGTCGGGGTCGATGAGCAGGGATCTCTCGGTAAGAAGCCGGGCGGCGGAAAGGTGCTTCGTTGCATCGACACCGATGGAGATGGCGAGGCCGACAAGATCAACGTCTTCGCGAAGATGGACCATCCGCGCGGACTCTTTTACGACAATGGTTCCCTCTGGGTCCTGCATCCGCCTTTATTCACCGTCTATCACGATGATGATCGTGACGGTGTCGCTGATCGCCACGAGACGCTCATCACAGGTATCAGCTCGGAGGAGACCAGGCGCCGCGGTGCGGACCATACGACCAATGGAATTCGTATGGGTATCGACGGCTGGCTCTACATCGCCGTCGGTGATTTCGGTTTCACCCAGGCGAAGGGCAGGGACGGCACCGTTCTCGCGCGGCGCGGGGGAGGGGTCGTGCGGGTCCGGCTTGACGGAACCGGCATGGAGATTTTCAGCTGGGGCCAGCGCAACATCGTCGACATCTGCGTCGATCCCTATCTGAATCTCTATACCCGGGACAACACCAATGACGGGGGCGGCTGGGATATTCGCCTCAGCCACGTCATCCAGTCGGGTCTCTACGGTTACCCCTCGCTCTACCTGAACTTTACCGAGGAGAGCCTGCCCCCGCTGAAGGATTACGGAGGCGGCTCAGGTTGCGGCGCGATGTATTTCCAGGACCTGCGCTGGCCAAAGCCCTACGCCGACGCTCTCTACACCTGTGATTGGGGCACCAGCACGGTCTACCGCCACAACCTGCCGGCCAACGGCGCGACCTTTGACGCCCACCAGGAGGTCTTCCTCAAGCTTCCCCGGCCGACCGATATGGATGTCGATGGCAGCGGCCGGCTCTACGTCTCGAGCTGGAAGAACGGTAAGTTCAACTTCAGCGGTCCGAACGTCGGCTTCGTAACCCAGGTGACCCCAGCCGGGTTCACGCCGAAGCCTTTCCCGGATTTGAACCGCGCCAGCGAAGCTTCCCTGGTGGGCTATCTCTCGTCTTCCTCGGCGGTTCACAGGCTCCATTCCCAGCGTGAGCTCCTGCGCCGCGGCGGGGGAAAGGAACGGATCGCAGGCCTCACCGGTCTCTCTGCGGATAGCAAGGCGCCGCTCTACGGCCGGATCGCCGCGATCTATACCCTCAAGCAGCTCCTTGGCGAAGAGGCGAACGCTTCCTTGCTCAAGCTGCTTGATGACGCTTCCATCCGGGAGGCCGCCCTGCGAGCCCTGACCGATGACAAGGCCGGGCTCGACAAGCTGCCGCTGGAACCCTTCCTGCAGGCGCTGAAAGATGAGAATCCGCGGGTACGTGCCCAGGCTTTGATCAGTCTCGGACGGCTTGGCCGCAGGGAGGCCGGCAAGGCCATTCTTCCCTTTACCCTGCGATCGTCCGGGCAGCCGAAGCCGTCCGCGAAGCCGCTCTACAAGCAGGCCGATCCCGGTCGCGTCATCCCGCACCTGGCGGTACGGGCCCTGGAGAGCTGCAACGCGGTCGAGGTCTGCCTCGAGGCCATCGATGGACCCTATTCAGAGGGTGCCTTCTGGGCACTGAAGTACATGCACAACGAGGAGGCCGTCTCCGGGCTGGCGGCCGGTCTGAGCCGGGCCCGGAGCGCGGCTACCCGCCGTGAAATTCTCACGACACTCGTTCGTCTCTACCACCGCGAGGGAGACTACAAGGGCGGCTGGTGGGGTACCCGCCCTGATCGCACCGGGCCCTATTACGATCGGAAGACCTGGTCGCAGAGCGAACGGATCGCCGCGATCCTGAAGACCTTCCTTGCCGGGGCCGGGACGCAAACACTCGAGGCGACGTCCGCGCAGCTGGCGCGTCACAAGGTGAAGATCGCGGGCCTGCCGAACGCGGCGACCGTTGCCGCTCGCGCCAGGGAACCCCAGGCGCCGATCGCGGTTCCCAGGGCCGATCCGAANAATCCGAACCTGGTGGCGAACATCAAACCCGNGGCNGCGGCCAGCCGTGCCCTGGAGGCCACCGGCGATGTGAAGCGGGGCGAGGCCCTCTTCAAGNTCCAGACCTGCGCTACCTGCCATACGACGGCCAATGGCCAGCCTCCCAAGGGTCCGCACCTCGTNGACATCGGCAAGAGGTACAAGAAGGCCGAGCTGATCGAATCGATCCTCCAGCCGAGCGCCAAGATCGCCCAGGGCTTCGACACCTACGTCTTCGTTCTGAAGAACGGCAAGGCGATGACGGGCTTCGTGACCAGCGAGAGCGCCGGGGAGGTCGAGCTCAGGCAGATAAACGGCATCTCCGCCACGATCAAAAAGAGCGAGGTTGGAGTGCGAAGGAAATCACCGGGCTCGGTGATGCCGGTGGGCCTGGTCAACAGCCTCACTCCTGAACAGCTCGCCGACCTCGTCGCCTACCTGCAGTCGCTGAGGTGAGGGCCTTCAGGTCTTTGTGCGAAAGTGGATGCTCTTTCGCCGCGTGAGGTGAAGGTAGCCGTAGCGCGAGAGGGTTGAGCCCTTGCCGCTGTCCAGGTAGCCTGTCCAGGGAAGCTCCGGGTCGAGAAAGTCGCAGCGGTTCTGGAAGATGGTCCCGGCATCGAGTGAGCGGGCGAAGCGCTCGGCTCTCTCCTGGTCGCTGGTCCAGATCGACGCTGTAAGTCCGAAACGGGTGTCGCGCATGTGAGCGAGAGCCTCCTCGTCGCCCGAGACGCCGAGAACCGGAAGGAGTGGGCCGAAGCTCTCTTCCTGCATCGCGGCGGCGTCGTTCGGTACACCCGCCAGCAGGGTTGGCTGAAAGAAGTTTCCCTGGCAGTCCGGGGTCCTTGCGCCGCCGCTCAGGAGGCTGGCCCCGCGGTTGAGCGCGTCCTGGACCTGCTCCTCGAGAAAGTTGAGAGCCCCGCGGCTGGCAAGCGGCCCGAGGGTGGTCTCGTCATCGAGCGGATCGCCTGCCTGGTAGGCCTCGAGGGCCGCGCGGGCCCCGGCGAGGTAGTCGTCGAGAAGGGATTCATGCACGTAGACTCTCTCGACGGCGCAGCAGGACTGGCCGGCGTTGTAGCAGGCGCCGTCGACGGTATTGGCGATGGAGAATTCGAGGTCGGCGTCCTCGGCGATGTAGGCGGGGTCCTTGCCGCCGAGCTCGAGTCCGGCGTCGATAAAGCGTTCGGCCGCCTGGCGGTAGACCGCGCGTCCTCCCTCCACCGAGCCGGTGAAGGAGAGGTGGTTTACCCTGGGGTCGGAGATCACCCGGGCGGTCTCCTCGTGGGTCAGGACGAGGTTCGTTACGAGCCCGGGTATCTCGAGGCATCCGAAGGCCTCCTCGAAGGCCTGTCCGCACAGGGGTGTCTTGGCGCTGTGCTTCAGGAGAACGGTGTTGCCGGCGGCGAGGGCCGGGACGATCACGTTGATCGGGATGATCAGCGGGTAGTTCCAGGCCGCGAGGTTGAAGACTATCCCGAGCGGGGTGTGTTCGATGCGTCGATGGAAGCCGTCGAGAGGGGGGAGGATGTCGGGAGCGAGCGCCTCCGGGGCGATCTCCAGCATATGATCCGCCCGCGCGAAGACGGTATTGACCTCGCCGCGAGCCTGGGCGATGGGCTTGCCCATCTGTCGCGAGACGTTGGCCGCGATTCGTTCCGACCCAGCGCGGAAGCGCTCCAGTCCCTCTCGAATCTGCTCGAGCCGTTCGCCAAGAGGCACCTCCCGCCAGCGCCCAGCGGCCTCGTGAGCGCCGGCGATCCTGGCCTCGAGCGCCGAGCCTTCATCGTATTCGAGGCTGCAGACGAGGCTCTGGTCAAAGGGGTTCAGGACCTCGAGCGGCATCTCATCACTCCGGGGTGACGTAGGCGCTGGTGATGCCGCCGTCCACCATGAAGGTCGTGCCGGTGACGTAGGATGAATCCTCGGAGGCGAGGTAGAGGGCGGCCTGGGCCATCTCCTTCGCCTCGCCGAAGCGTCCCATGGGAACGTGCACCAGGCGGCGCTGCTTCTTCTCCTCGGTGTCGAGGAAGTCCATCAGCATCTTCGTCTTCAGCGGACCGGGGCAGAGGGCGTTGACCCGGATTCCTTCGCGGGCATGGATGACCGCCAGCTCCCGGGTCATCGCCAGGACTCCGCCCTTGCTGGCGGTATAGGCCAGCTGTGGGGTCGCCGCCCCCAGCACGGCGACGAAGGAGGCGGTGTTGATCACCGAGCCGCCGCCGGCGCGGAGGATGGCGGGGATTCCATACTTGCAGCCGAGGAAGACCCCCTTGAGGTTGATGTTCATGGTGAGGTCCCAGATCTCCTCCTCGGTCGCCATGGCGTTACCGTCCTCCGGGTGCATGATCCCGGCGTTGTTGAAGAGGATATCGAGGCGTCCGAAGTTTTCCTCGGCGGCGGCGACCATCGCCTCGCAGTCGGATGCCTTGGAGACGTCCGCATCCTGGTAGAGCGCCTCGCCGCCGGCCTCCTTGACGAGGGAGACGGTCTCGTCGCCGGCTTCGGAGTTGACGTCTACGACGAGGATCCCGGCGCCCTCGGCGGCGAAGGCCAGGGCTGTCTCCCGGCCGATGCCGCCGGCTCCGCCGGTGATGAGAGCCACTTTGCCTTCGAGTCGCATACCTATTCTCCTTCGGTCCCTGTTGCGCCTTGGCGTGCCGCGAGGGCGGCCTCCGTGAGCGCGTTGAAGAGACGCTGCTGGAGGGGCTCCCGGGCGGCGGTCAATTCCGGATGCCACTGTACAGCGTAGAGCCAGGGATGGTCCCTTTTTTCTACCGCCTCGATCGTGCCGTCGGGAGCCTGAGCCACCGCGGTGAGCCCTGGAGCGACCTCCCGGATCGCCTGGTGATGCCAGGACTCGGCATCGAACTCGGTTTTCCCGAGGATCGCCGCCAGGCCGGAGTCTTCCTCGATCCGGATCGCGTGCGGGGTCGGTTCGCGTGGCGGCAGGCGGTGGGCGATCTCTTCTCCCACGTGATCGGGAAGATGGTCAACGAGCGTTCCACCGAGCCCGACGTTCAGCAGCTGCGTGCCGCGGCAGATCCCGAGGGTCGGGAGCCCCGAGTCGAGCACTTTTTCCAGCAGGGCAAACTCGGTGGTGTCGCGCTCGGGATCGACCATGTAGATCGCCTCGTGCTCGCCGCCGCCGTAGCGAGAGGGCTCGATGTCCCCGCCGCCGGGAAAGATGATCCCATCGACAAGTTCCAGCCAGCTGTCGAGATCTTTCTCTCCCGGGGGCAGCAGGATGGGGCAGGCGCCGCTTCGGCGGACGGAGTCGACGTATTCCGACGGCAGGAAGAAGTGCCCGTCCTCGTTGCGGCCGTAGGTGGTGATTGCGATCAGCGCGGGCTTCATGTATCCGGTCGGTCCTCAGATGCGTTCGAAGTAGCGCTTTCGATCCCAATTGCTCTCCGACTCATCGTGGGCGGCCTCCTCGGTGCGGAAGAAGCGCGTGTAGTGATCCACCACCGCGTCACCGAATGCCTTCCTGGCGAAGGAGCTCTTTTCGAAGAGGTCCGTCGCCTCGGCGAGATTCGCGGGTACGGCGGGTAGCTCTTTCGCCTGGTAGACATCACCCTCGAAGTGGGGCGGCGGCTCGATCTGGTTGAAGATCCCGTCGAGCCCCGAGGCCAGCGCCGCGGCGTATACCAGGTAGGGGTTGCAGTCGGCTCCCGGAAGCCGGCACTCGATGCGCAGGCTCTTGCCGCTGCCGACGACCCGGAACCCGGCCGTGCGGTTGTCGTGACTCCAGGCCAACTGCGTCGGGGCCCAGGAGCCCGCCTTGTAGCGCCTGTAGGAGTTGGTGGTCGGGGCGTAGAAGACCATCATGTCGGGGGCGTGGGCGATCCAGCCGCCGAGGAACCACCTGAATATATCCGAGCAGCGTACCGGTCCGAGCGCGTTCTCTCCATCGAAGGCGTTGCGGCTGTTTTCCCAGAGGCTGAGATGGATATGGCAGCTCGAGCCGGCCTGGTTATCGTCGTACTTGGCCATGAAGGTGACGCTCATCTCGAGCTCCTCGGCGATCTCCTTGAAGCACTGCTTGTAGATGCCGTGGCGGTCCGCCATATCGAGAGCCTCGGCGTAGCGGATGTTGAGCTCGTGCTGGCCGAGTCCCCATTCTCCCTTGGAGTTCTCGACCGGGATCCCGGAGTGCTTCAGGTTTCTGCGGACCGCCTGGTTGAGCTTTTCGACCCGGGTGCCCTGCAGCATATGGTAATCCTCTATGTACCAGCCGGCGGGGCGCAGATCCGCGTAGGCCTTCTCATGCGCCTCGCGATAGGTGTCCTCGAAGATGTAGTATTCGAGCTCCGAGGCGGCAAAAATGTCGTAGCCCGCCGAGGAGGCGGCCTCGAGCTGGCGGCGCAGCAGCGAACGCGGCGCCTCGGCCACCGGGGCGTGAGCCTTGTCGTCCTCGAGATCGCAGATGACCAGGGCTGTCTTTTCGAGCCAGGTTACTCTTCTGAGGGTCGAGAGGTCGGGGACCATGTGGAAGTCACCGTAGCCGAGCTCCCAATTG
>NZOA01000047.1 GCA_002695115.1 Planctomycetota bacterium | reverse complement strand
AGGCGGCCGGCGCGAACCAGGGTAAAATTCTGCTCGAGACGTTCGCCCTGGGCGATGTCGAGCCTGGTGGTAAAGGGGACGTAACCCGCGGCCCGCAGCTTGACCTCGTAGCGACCGGGGTCGAGATCCTCGCGCTTGAAGCGTCCATCGGGATCGTTGATCTCCCGCGACCCCCCCCAGGGGAACCGGCTGGATGAATCTTCTTCGTTCTTCAGGGAGAGTCGGTAGCTGGTCAACGGAGCGCCGGTGGCCTGATCCGTCACCCTGCATATGAGCGCGGCGGAGAGAACGAGAACGATCCGGATTCCATCATCGCCCGGGCTCACGCCCTCGAGCTCTTCCTTGCGATAGCCGCCCTTCTCCCCGACAACCGAATAGGCCCCCTCGGGAAGACCATCGATGCTGAAGCTGCCGTCATCCTCGGTGGCCGTCGACTTGTAGGAACCTCCGAAGTATTTCTGGGCGTTCCTGAAATCTTCCGACTGGTTGTCCATCTTCAGGAGGCGCACCCGGGCGCCTGCGACAGCTGTGCCGGCGGCATCGACCACCATGCCGGCGATGCTGCCGCCCGGATCAAGATCAAAATCCACCTCCTTGCTGTCGCCGCCCTCTATCACCACGTTCTCCTCGGAGGATTCCTTGAAGCCCGCGACCTCGGCGGTCATGGTGTACTGCCCGATCCTGACATTCCTGTAGACATACTCGCCCCTGGAGTTGGTCCGGACCTCCTCGCCGCCCTTGGGGAGGCCGAGCATGCCTATGAACATCTTCTCCTGCGGGGACTGTTCCCTTGCGCTGAAGCGGCGAAGGCGAAGGGTCGCACCGACCACCGGCTCTCCGCCGCTGATGACCACACCCTCGATCGTTCCCCCCGCCTCCAGCGTAACCTCGATGAGATTGTCGGGATCAAAATCGGCGGTATAGGTGAAGGTCTCAGACTGGCCTCGGGCGTAGGACACGTTGTCGGCGATCACCCGGAACTCGCTCTCGCCACCCCTGGAGGGATTGCTGAAATCGCTGAAGCTGAAGCGCCCGTTGCGGTCGGTTACGGAGACCGCGAGGAAGATCATGCTGGTATCGAAGAAGCCCAGGCTCTCCATCTCCGGGGGAAAGGGGAAGGTCAGCCGCACCAGGGAAGCCGGAGCCGGCTTTCCCTCCGGATCGTAGACGACCCCGGTTATCGTGGGCGCCTTTCGAAGCTCTAGCTCAACCAGGTCAGGCACATCATCGAAGAGAATCTCGACCCGGCTCCCCGCGTAGCCCTTGTGGCTGGCCATGACGCTGAAATCCCTGTCGATACGGTCCTCTTCTTCCTGCCCGTTTTCATCCCCGGCTTCATTTCCCTCATCTTCACCCCGGGGCCGGCGACGGGATCCGCCGCGCCGCTCACCGTCGCCCCCGAAGGAAAAGGGATTGCCTCCTCCTCCATCGGGATCTCTCTGAACGATCCCCTCGAGGAGAAAATAGCCATCCTTGTCGGTGCTCCCTCTCACTCCTCTCGCCTCGACACTGGCGCCGGCCAGCGGCTGGTCCTCCTCACCGGCAAGCAGCACCCGGCCCTTGACGGTAAGTCCCCGCTTGAGGGCAAACTCGATAGGCTCCTCGGAACCGCCGAGAATATTTTTTTCGCTGGCAGGGGCAAATCCCATCTTGGTGACGCTCACCTTGTAGCGCTTGCGGCGCAGGCCCTTGATCGAGAAGGTCCCATCCGCCGCGGAATCCGCCTGCAGGCGCGCGGTAGCGAAATCGTTGATCATCGTGCCCATGGTCAGAAAGTTCGAGCTCTCGGGAGTGGCGATGATAGTCGCGCCCTCGAGGGGAGAGCCATCCTCCGACCTGACGATGCCCGAGATAGTCTTACCCCGATTGACCCTGACGAGCCCGATGGAGACGTTCTGCTCCCAATCAACCACCGCCTCCTTAACAGTCGGCAGCAACCCGGGCTGCTGGATACTGACGCGGTACTTGCCGGCGCCCAGCTGGCGATAGATAAAGCTGCCATCGGAGCTCGAGACGGCCTTCGCGGGCGTATAGCCCAGGTAGTGGTTGAAGGTATTGGCCAGGTCGCCGAAGCCGGCCGCCAACGGGGGAAGGGTGATACGCTCCTCGATGGGCTCGAGGTCTATTACGACACCTCCGACCGGGAGATCATCGCCATCTACGAGGAAACCTCGCAACGAGGCCGGGCCGCCAAGCACCACCACGGCTCCATCTGTGCCGCTCTGCACCAGCTCGAGGCGACTCTCGACGCCCTCGATCCTGCTGGCGGCGAGATCGTAGAGGCCCGGAGGCAGGGAATCGAGCGAGAAGCTCCCATCCTCGGCTGTCACGGCCTCAAAGGGTCCCTTGAGAAACTCACCATTGATCATGCGCAGGACACGGCGAACGATCTTGCCGATGCCGGGGAGGCCGGGAGGGCGATACTCAGCGATGACGGTAGCCCCGGGCACAGCCAACCCGGAGGTCGAGACGACCCGGCCGCTGATCCTGCTGCCGCGCTCCAGCTCGATGGTAATATCCGCTATTCTCTCGGGGTCGAGACTGACGACATCTCCATATTTGAAGATCCAGCCATCGGCGATGGTCAGCATGAAATAGCCGCCGGGAGCTCCCTCGAGCAGCTCGAAGGTCCCCGTATCATCGGTGGTGAGCACCGTCCCCATTTTCCTGAAACGCTCCAGCTCACCCCTGACCGCCTCGATGAGCGCGGGTATATTCGGCATCTGCCCCCCCTGGGGAACAATGCGTTCGAACCGGCGCATGAGCACTTCGATTTCGCCTGTTGAATAGAGCCGGACGGTGGCGCCGGCGATTCCCTGGCCTTCGCCTACGACCCTCCCCCTCAGGAGAGGTTCAGCAGGCGCCTCCTCTTCCTCCTCCCCCTTCTCTTCGCCCTCCTGCCCCGGGACCTTCGTCCCGGCCTCCGCGCCGGCTTTCGAGCCGGAGGTTTCGGCTTCGCTCCCGGCGGCGACTTCCTGCTGTCGAGCCCCGTCGAGGATGTAATCTTCGCTGTCGGAATCCCTCAGCAGAAAGAAGGTGATGATCCCCACTATCGCGACGGCGAGAACCAAACCTGTCAGTATTTTGCGTTTCATGTCTTTCCTGGTCCTGTGCGGGCAGGTAGCCCGGCGTATATTGCTCCAGGTGTCAACGGACACCGAGGCCGCTACCCGGAAGCTTCATTGTATTGTATTCATCCGAAGCCCCGGACCACAGATCACAACGCCAATTCCGACAAAAACTGACAGGACACCCTCCGGCCTCAAACAGCCTCTTCAGGTCTTAAAAGGGCTTCCAACTCATCCAGGAGCGCCGGTAACCGCTCTCCCGCCTTGCCTTCGATCTGCAGTTCGAAAATACCGGAACCCGGGGTCGTCTCGAGGTTGATCTCGACACAGAGTCCCCCGCCCAGGCTTACCATCGAGGCCAGCCCCGCGGCCGGATAGACCGTCCCGCTGGTCCCGATGCTGAAGAACACCGCGCAACCATCGCAGATGTCGGGAATTTCCTCCTCCATGAAGAAAGGAACCTCGCCGAACCAGACGATGTGAGGCCGCATCGAACCCGAACAGGACCGGCAGCCATCATCGAACGAGATGTCTCCCATCCATTCGACCACCTCGGAACACTCGACGCACCTGGCCTTGTAGATCTCTCCATGCATGTGAAGGACCCGCCGGGAACCGGCCCGCTCATGAAGATCATCGACATTCTGGGTGATGAGGGTGAAGCGGTCGCCGAAGAGACGCTCGAGACGCACCAACGCCCTATGCCCATCGTTTGGCTGGACTGTAGCGAGGTGGGCGCGCCTCGTATTATAGAATTCGTGAACCAGTGACGGGTTCGTGGCGAAGGCTTCCGGGGTGGCCACCTCCTCGAGAGAATAGTCCTCCCACAATCCTCCACTGTCGCGAAAAGTCCTGACACCGCTCTCGGCGCTGATCCCGGCTCCGGTCATCACCGTAACCCTGCCACCCTCTCCGATGGCATCGATAATTCTCCTGGCTGCATCCTTCATGTGGAAAGTTTGAAGCCTTGAAGCTCCTTTATCAACGCCCGGGTTGCAGAAGTCTCATTCCTCCGGGACGGGATTCTCCCGGCTGAGCGGACCGTAGAGGTCCGGCCGGCGATCCGCGAGCCGGTCGATCCAGTGCTTGCCCGGCACCCTGTCGATCCGCTTGCGCCGCGCCTGGGCGGGATCGATAGTCGCCGTCAGCACGGTCTCGGACTCTCCATCGGCCTCCGCGAGGTTTCTTCCGTGCACATCGCAGATACGCGACAGACCGATGAAGCGAAAGCCCCGCTCCTCTCCAACCCTGTCGGCCGCGAGATAATACATGGCGTTCTCCATGGCCCGGGTATTGATCGCGTAGCTGGCGAATTCTTCGGCCCCCGGCGGCCAGTTCGTCGGCAGGACCACCAGCTCGGCGCCCGCCAGGGCGAGAAGCCTGGCGCTCTCGGGAAAGGCGCCGTCGTAACAGATATTCATCCCCAGCCTGCAGAGCGGGGTCTCGTGGATCGTGGAGAGGTTATCGCCGGGATCCACAAAATGGTCGATGCCCAGATGAGGCAGGTGCGCCTTGCGGTAGCTGCCGAGCAGCCCATCGGGTCCCACCAGCGCCAGGGCGTTGTAGAGCTTGTCTCCAGCGCTCTCGAGCAGGCCGAAGACCGTGTGAATATCCAGCTCCCGGCAGAGCCTCGTCATGCTCTCGACGGCGGGGCCGTCGAGAGACTCCGCATGCTCAAATCCCTCCTCGCGGGAATCGAGACAATAACCCGAGAGAGAACATTCAGGAAAAACGACCAGCTGGGCGCCATCGGCTACCGCCACGCGGGCGAAGGCATCCATGCTCTCGAGGTTGGCCGCCTTGCGGCCAAGGCGCACATCCATCTGGACCGCGGAAACTCGAAATTCTTCCGTCATGATTGTCCCGCTTCGTGATGTTCCGTCCCCCGGCGCGACCGATTCGCCGCGGCGAAGGACCCTGGGGGCAGAACCATGGAGATGCCTCCGCTTTCGCCCGGAATTCTGCACGATCACGCGTCAATTCCAAGCAAGCTTCCCGCGCAAGCACGCGCGAATTCCAAAGGTCAAGTATATCGGGCGTTCAGGAATAGAGAATGTACTTGTGGCAGGGAATTAACGCTGTTAACCTCGTGTCCTTATTCAGAGTGGCACAGGAAGTAGCAATGGCACACCGCAAGCGTAACGGAAAAATCGGCTGGCGCAGCAAAAAGGCTAATCACGGCTCCCTGCCCGCCCGTGGAAAAGAAAAACGCTGGGGTAAGAAGTCCAAGAGTAAAAAGTAGCCGACCCCGCAACAGGGTTCCGCGAACCTCCGCAAGACTCCTGCGATTGCCGNCCGCTCAGCGACGCCGTCTCCGCCTCCCGCCCGGGCCCGTCCCGTCGCCCTGGTTCGCACTGTCGGCGGACTTCGGCCTGTGTTTGAGCTCCCGGGAAAAGACCCTCTTCAGCCACAACGGGATCACCCGCAACTTCCAGTCTCCCCCATGGTATTTGTCGTTCAGGCGATCCCTGGCGGCAAAGGCTGTCCAGCCCCTGGGAGTAAACCCGTACTCACCCTCAGGATCGCTGTACTGCCTTGGATGCCAGGCCAGACAACCGATCGGTTTCGCCACCCCGTGAACCATGCATTTGCTGTTCTCCAGGAGCGGACAATCGAATGACTGCCTCTCGCCGTTATCGGAAAGCCCTTCGAGAGCCTTCTCGAGGCGCTCAAGAACTGCTGGTAATCTGCCGCGCAGCCGGGGGTCCTTTCGGAACGCTCGGGCGATCGATCTCGCCTCGACAGGAGATATGCGCATCTGGTTGTATTTGCGGGTACAGCACAGATGTGACTCCTTGCCGCGCTGATAGCTGGAATCTTTGCTGAGCTTTTCCAATTCCCTGTAAAGAGGAGCCCGGATCTGGTCGAGTTCCTTCATAGAGGCATCCTCGACATAACGATTGCCGGAGTTGCCGGTGAGTTTTTTCCGGGGCATGATCAGCCGCCTGCGCGTCAGGTAAAGAAAATCCCCGCTTCTGGAAAACGAGGCTCTCACGGGGTTCATGGTAAGAACCGAACCCCTGCCAGGCCCCAGTCTATACCTCGGCGAAAAATTTGGAAAAGAGGTAATTGTCGAATGACCCGGCGTTTAAATAATTGGCTCGAAAACCATTATGTCGTGGTCGTCAGTTCGCTCATTTCAAGCATCATCATCTGCCTGGCGATCCTCGCCGGCATCGAGGCTCGCAGGACGTCCCATCCGCAAGCCTGGGCGATGCGCCCGGCCGAGGCCGGCAAGGCGCCCGCGGAAGCCCCCCCACGAGAGACCCCGGAGCCCCAGCCTCAGAAGCCGCCTGGAGTTCCCCTGGAAAAACCCTCCGGGGAAGCNGTGCTGGAAGAGCCCGGCGAGCCTGGAAGCCGCGAGNTGCCCCCGCAGGCGCCGGCCTCCCCCGCCACGGAATCGGAAGACCCGCCCCCCNCGAGGCAAAAGCTTCACGATAAGCCCGGCCCCGTAACGAAACCCGCGTCAGCGCCTGTCGAGTCGGAGCCAGCGCCACCTGTCACGCGTGAAACGGAAAAAAGAGCAATCAGGACCCTGCGTCCCCGCCAGGCTCCCGCCATTCGACGGGGACGTATTCTCCGTCCCAGGCAATAGGGAAGACCATCAACTCACGCCACCTCACCACCGCCTGGCCGATGAAACAAAGCTTGCCGGCAAGGTCGTACTGGTAGGCGGGGTGCTTCAGGTTGCTTACCTTCTCCAGGCGCCGATCTTCAGATCCCAGGGCGGGATGATCCGCGAAGGAATGATCGAACCCATCGAGGTAGGGCCGGAAATCGGCGACGTTTCCTTCGGGAGTTTCGTAGACGTAGAGTTCCATAGAGTAAACAGCTCCGCTAATTGGCCCCGAGTATAGTCGGCTTCCGTAAAAAAAAGAAGCGTCTGGAGGACTCTTAAGCAACGGCGCACTGACGCCCGATCCGGGCGGGATCGGGAATCGTTTCACGCACCGACTCCAACCCGCCGAGCAGACATCAGGCTGGAACTTGCCCGACCCCTCAGCCGGAGTTAAGCTCTCCATGGCATCAAAGCCCGGGCGGAACATTTCGAGGAGTCGATGGCGGAAAAAAGAAAAAGAGCAGAGCCGGCGGTAAGCCTGGAGCAGCTCCCCGAGGCTCTCGAGCGCGCCTGGCTGAGGCGCCTCGCCTGGCATTTTGACCACGTCAACTACCAATACCTCGACTGCGCCCTGAAGCGCCCGGTCTTCCTGCTGGGAGACTCGAAGAAGAAGCTCGGCAGCTGGGACGGGAACCGGCGGGTGCTGATGATCAGCCGCCACCACATCCTCAGCCACGATTGGGAGAGCGTGGTCGATACCCTGCGCCACGAGATGGCGCACCAATACGTGCAGGAGCGCCTCGGGCTCGGCGCCGCGGCTCCCCACGGCAGGGAATTCAAGGACGCCTGCGACCTGCTGCGCTGCGATCCGGCGGCGAAGGCCGACACCGCNGCGCTGAGAAAACTCGAAGACTCCGTGGTCGAAAAAGACCGCCGCCTCGGACGCATCAAGGAGCTCCTGGCCCTAGCCGGCAGCCCCAACGAACACGAGGCGGCCACCGCCATGCGCCTGGCGCGGAAATACCTGCTGAAATACAACCTTGAGTTTGAAGATCTCGCGACGGAACGCGACTACGGTTTTATTTACCTCGGCGACTGNGCCGCCAGGATCCAGGANTACCAATACGTCCTGTCGAACATCCTGCAGGAGTACTTCTTCGTACAGGCGATCTGGACCTACTCCTACAACCCGCGCCGCGACAAGCCGGGCAAACGCCTGCAGCTCTGNGGCACGAAACAGAACCTCGAGATCGCCTCCTATGTCTACGATTACGTAACGGGCGCCGCAGGGCCTCTCTGGGAGGCTCACAAGAACGCCACGGCAACGAAAAAGAAGGTTCGCGGCACCAGGCTCCAATACCTTGCCGGGCTGCTGCAGGGCCTCAAGCAGAAGCTCGAACGCCAGAAGGACACACTGGAGCGCGAGCAGGGACTCATCTGGGTCGGCGACTCCCGGCTGAGCGAATACTGGCGTCATCTCAATCCACGCATCCGGAGCGTCTCGGGATCGGGGGTCGCACGCAGCCGGGGCTACGCCGATGGGGTCCGAGACGGACGCAAGCTGAACATCCGCCGCGGCGTCGGCGGCAAGGCCCGTAAACGCGGCGGCCTGCTCGACGGGCCGGGCAGCAGCCGCCAGGCGGACTGAGCGGCAGCTTCGCAAAAACTCCTACGCTTCTTCACCTGGCTCCGCAGGAGGAGCATCCTCACCGCCCCCTGCTTCCGGGTCACCCGCATCGGCAGCGTCCACCGCGTCGCCAGCGCCAGCTCCAGGCATCGGACGAATCACGAGCGCCAGCACGACCAGGACCGCGACGATAGCGACCCCCCACCACTGCAGCTTGTTCCAGATCGCGTAACCGGCGCCCACCGCGGCGGCAAGGAAGGCGATCCCCATGGCGATATTCATCGCCATGCGCTTACCGCCCTGCAGCATATTGTCGCCAAGCACCTCCCTGTTGTTCATCAGCAGGATGAAGGTGATATAGGCCAGCGGCAGCAGGCAGAACCCGAAAACGCTGGTGGGGACCGCCAGCCAGAAACGCGCCCCGCTGTCACCCCAAAGGAAGAGGAATCCCAGCGCCCCGGTAATGCCGGGCAGGAAGCTCCCGACCCGGTAGGCTGTCCCGCTCATCGGCAGGTTGAACATCTCGCAGATGGTGAAACCGTTGATGAGCATGAGGATGATGATCGTCGAGATTGCCATACCGAGAACCCCTATGCCGAAGATGACATGCGAAAAATTCTTCCCGGTCAACTTCTCCAGCGAACCAGCCAGCTGCTCCGCATCACGGGAAACGAGCATCGCCGCGATTTTCCTTTCCGCCTCGGGTACCTTCGCCCGTTCCGTTGCACGACGGGCCTTCTGGCCATCATCGTCGAGAGCGNCCCAGGACGCCTTCTCTTCAGTTGAATATCCACTCGTGATGCGGGNATCGAGCTGCGCGTGGTATCCACCCACCAATTTCTCAACCCGCGGCGTCATGTCCACCCCGCTCAGCAGGGCCGGGTCATACCGGCCATGGAATTGGGTCGCCGAGGCGATCACCACGCAGCTGGTCGCCAACAGGAAGGGTATGAAGAGCCCNGTGGCCAGGTCGAAGCTCGCCAGACCGCGAAAATCCTTATTCCAGCCGCGCTTGAGCATCGAGTAAGGCAGCAGGAAGGTCATGTTGATACCGACTGCTGTCCCGGCAGCGGCGAGCATCCGGTCACTCTGGGTGCTGAGAATTTTTTCCCGCCAGAAGTCCCGTCCTCCCTCGCCAACGGCGTCAAGGGCTGCCTGGAGCTTCGCCGCGGGCTGCGACAGCAGGCTGAAATCAGGAACGAAGCCCGCCAGGATCTCCGCCCACGGCAGCCCGGTNTCGCTTGCGCTCATCTTGATCACGACCGCGAAGAANGAGAGNACNATCACCGCCACCATGCTCTTGAGCAGGATGTCGAAGAACTTCCCGCCCTTACCGCCGGAATCGTAGAGCCAGAGAATTCCGCCGGCGATGGCAAAGAGCAGCACAGCAGCGAGGTATTTTCCTGAACCACCCCCAAAGACCTCGGGCAGGAGGTTCTGCTCGAGCGCAGCGCTGCCGAGAGAAAATTGCGGCATCGCCCAGACCATGTTGGCCATCAGGGTGGCGATCGCCCAGCTCCAGCCCAGCACCGGGCTCACGTGCCGGTTGATGCTGCGGAAAGGCCTCTCGCCGGTCGACAGGGTGACGTAGGCGATGGCGCTGAGCATGATGATTCCGAAAATCATCATCAGCGGCTGCAGCCAGAGCATCTCGTAGCCGCCGATGACGCCGACGTAGAGACTGCCGGCGAGTGAACCGCCGCCGAGGGTGATGGCGCCCTGCAGCCAGCCGGGGCCGGAAAGCTTCGTATAGGTCTTCAGAGTCGCCCCGGTTCCTTTTTCGCGCGCGGCGACGATCGCCTGGCGCTCCNCCTCTACCCTGCTCTCTAATTTGCCCATCACCCGTTTACCTCGTCTGGAAGAAAATTGCCCGAATCGCGCCCATCAAAATAGGCAACCCGCATCCGACTGTCAAGGATCCCGAAGCGACCGGTAGAGTAGACCGGGCCTCGTCCCTCGGCTACATTGGTGACCTGAGCAGCACCTGTCTTACGAATCGAAGCGAAACCGAGCGCATGAAAACTACAGGCGGACCGATCTTCATCTTCACGTTGATCCTCACGCAGGGTGTTCCCGCGCCGGCCGAAGAGAGCGGCTTTCTCTTTGACGACCCCNCCGTTTTCAAAATAGAGAAGATCGGCGACGACGCCCTGGCGACGAACATCTACTCGATGGCACTCGACTCCGGTGGCCGAATCCACGTCAGCGGCCCGGGCTACATCCGGCGGCTGGAGGACACCGACTCCGATGGAATCCTCGATCGGGCGATCGACTTCTACAAGGGCCCGGCACGCGGCTGCCAGGGAATGGTCTTCCACGGCGCCTCGCTCTACACCACCGGCGGACGCGGGCTCGAACGCTACGACGACATCGATGCCGACGGTGTCGCTGACGGACCGCCGACGCTGCTCCTGCCGCTCTCTACCGGCGGCGAGCACGGCTCCCACGCCCTGCGGATCGGCCCNGACGGNAGCCTCTACTTNCTCGGCGGCAACTACTGCGGGCTCCCCCACNCCCGNGTGAANGGCTTCTCNCCGGTNAAACANTATTACGCCGGCATNTTCTGCCGCATGGACCGCGAGGCGGNCTCGATCGANGTNTNGAGCGANGGNATGCGCAACGCCTACGANTTCGACTTCNCCCCCACCGGCGCNGTCTTCGGCTGGGACTCCGACGGCGAACGCGACGAGGGGATGAGCTGGTACCGCTCCTGCAGGATCTATCACTTCACCCCCGGCGCCGACTGCGGCTGGCGCTCGATCGGCTCCGGCAAGGTGCCGACCTACGCTCTCGACAGCGTGCGGCCAACCGCCGAGGTCCACCGCGGCTCGCCGACCGGCGTGGAGGTCTACGATCACGGACTCTTCGACCCCGCCTACCGCGGCGGCATCTTCGCCCTCGACTGGACGCTGGGACGAATCTACCTCTTCAGGCCCGGGGCCGCCGGGGCGAGCTACCGGGCCGAGCCCGAGATATTCCTGCGGACCAACGGCCGGGTCTCCTTCGCCCCCAGCGACATCGAGGTGGCCCCCGACGGCTCCTTGCTGGTCTCATCCGGCGGACGAAGCGTCGCCGGGTCGGTCTACAGGATCAGCCTGAAAAAGAAACCTCGCGCGAACAACAGGCCCTCGCCCACTTCCCTATTGGAGGTGCTTGACGCCCCGGAGCCCCTGAGCGCCTGGTCGCGAGCCGGCTGGCAGCGCGAAGCCAGGAAGCTCGGCACCGCGCCCTTCCTGGAATTCCTCGGCTGCCTCGCGCCGGGAAGCGCAAACTGCTCCGATGCGAGGCACTGCCTGCGCGCGCTCGAGGTCTGCCTCGAGCTCTTTGACGGAGCGGCCGCGCTCGCCGCCAGGCTGGCGGCGACCTGCAGCCACGCGAGCGTCCGCGCGCAGGCGGCCCGCTGGCTCGGTGTTCATGGAAAGCCCGGCGATCTCGAGCCCCTGCTGAGGGACAACGCGGCCCTGGTAAAACGCAACGCGATCGAGAGCGCGGCCCGCTTCTGGAGCAATCCGGATGCCGCAGCCTTGATCGAACCGGTCTTTGGCCTCTCCAACAACAAGGACCGCCGGCTACGGCAGGCCGTCATCGCCTCGCTCTCGCATCTCGACCCCGCCCGCCTGCCGGCGGCGAAATCAGCCGGTGAAAAGATCGTCCGTGGCTGGGTGCTTGCACGGGGCACGCCCCGGGGAAAGCTGCCCGCCGAAAGCCTCGACCTCGCCCTCGGTGTGCTCACAGGCAAAGGAACGAACACGGATGATCGGCTCGACGCGCTGCGGCTCATCAACGCAGCCTTCGACCGGCTCGAGGCAGGCGAGGACCCGCGCTACGCGACCTTTGACACCCAATGGGACCATGTAGACCTCTCAGTCCACCTGGCCGCTACAGGGCGAACCCTGGCCGCGATCGAGCCCCTGGCCTCCTCCAGCGATCGGCGCATCGCAATCGAGACGCGCCGCCTGGCGGGCAAGCTGGGCTCTACCTCGCCCCGGCTCGCGGCTCGCATCGCGGCTGACGCCTCCGCCACCTCGGCGGCGGCCGACGATATGTTCCTGCTCTGGTGCCTGGCAAGGCTGAGGGGCGACTGGTCCAAAGAAACGGTGGACAGAGTCGCTGGTATCGGCCTCGACCTTCCCGCCAAGATCCGGTCGCAGAAGATCGGTCGGGACAATAAGTGGAACACCTATGCGCGTGCTATCTGGGAGCGGCTACTGCGCCGTCACGGGGAACTTGGAGCCGCCATCGTCGCCGATCCGCGCTTTGGCGACCCGGAACACCTCGGCCTGATCTCCGGCGCCGGAAAAGAAACCCGCCGCAAGGCAGCCGCCATCCTGCTGAAGAGGCCCCTGCCGAAGATCGCCTCCTCCATCGGCAAGGTCCTCGACTACCTCAACTCCAACTCCACGGGAAAAGATCGAGAGGCGGTCCGGGAGCTGCTGAGAAAACTCGCTGGTCGACGTGACCTGCGCGCCCGGGCGCTCGATGGCCTGGCGCGGAATCCCACCCCCGGCGACCGGGAGCTCTTTCTCGACGCTCTCGCAGGCGACGACCTGCTGCTGGTAGCCACCGTCCTGAAAGGGCTCGGACGGCTGGAGCGGCCCGGCAAGCCGAGCGGCGAAGTGTTCGAGCTGGTGCGCTGGCTCCAGCTTGCCGACTCCGATCCCGCCCACCTGGGCCTGCGCGACAAGCTCGCGCTTCGTATCGGAAAGCTCACCGGTGTTGACTGCGGGTACCGCCCCGGCTTGAAGAAGAGCCAGCGGGCCGCCCTCGATTGCTGGCGCGAGTGGGTCGAGAAGGCCCTTCCGCAGCGAAAAGGTGAGCTCGATGAGTACCTTGAAAACCAGCTCGCCGGCGGGAAGCTGGTCGAGAAGCTCCTCGCAATCGCTCCCTGGGACTCCGGCGACGCTGAACGAGGAAAAAAGATCTTCGACTCCCGCTCCTGCGGGGGGTGCCATCACCTCGATGGCGGCGGGCAGCGGGTCGGTCCCGATCTCCGGGGTGCCGCCCGGCGGCTGGGCAGGAAAGCCCTCCTCACGGAGATCATCCTGCCCGACAGGCTGGTGGCAAAACGCTACTACCTGACGGAATATATCCTCCACAACGGCGACGTGATCCAGGGCCGCCAGATCTATTCCGCCCGTAACGCGCTGGTGACTATCACGCGGCAGGGACTCTACCGGCGGCTTGATCCCTCGGCCATTATCGAATCGAGAACACGTGCCCTGTCGCTGATGCCCGCCGGATTGCTGTCGGGCCTGGAGCCCCGGGCGATCGCCGACCTCATCGCCTACCTGGAAAAATTTTGAGTGAAGAGATGAACAGCGGAAACAGGATCGAACGCAATATTCTCTTCTTCACGTGCATCGCCCACGCGATGACACATATCTACATCCATCTCTTCACGGCGATCCAGCCGGAGATCCGGGCCTCCTTCGAAGGCCTGGATCCCGAGAGACTGACCTTCCTGGCATCGATCAGTCTCGTTGTTTTCGGTGTCGGTGCGATACCCGCCGGCTGGCTGAGCGACCGCTACGGGGAAAAGCCGCTGCTGGTGGCCTTCTTCCTCCTCTCCGCCACGGGCGGTGTGGTCACCGGATTCGCCAGCGACACCTGGCAGCTGGCAGCCGGTTTNGCNCTGATCGGNCTGGGCACCAGCATCTACCACCCCGTCGGGCTGGCCCTGATCTCCAAGGGNATCAGGCTGCCGGCCAGGGCCATGGGCATCAACGGACTCTTCGGGAGCCTCGGNACGGCCCTCAGNCCGCTGGCNGCCCGGCAGNTGNCGCATTGGACAGGCGACTGGCGCTGGGCCTTCGTCGGCCTCGCCATNCCNATGGTCNTCCTNGCGNTCCTGCTGGGNNCCTCCGACACNGGGGGAAAACNNACCAGCGACGCNGCGNCGGGGANCANAGCANAAAGACGGGNGGNGGCNCGAAAACNNTTATCGGNCTTCTNCTGGCCGCCATGCTCTTTGGNGGCATCTACTACAGCCTGATCATCACCATGNTNCCNNCGNGGCTCGGNGANGGNGCCGCGAAGGCATCNTTCCTCCNGGAATTCGTCGGTGAGGGCTATCTCCCCTTCCTGGTCTTTTTCATCGGNGGCCTCGGNCAGGTGCTGGCCGGCTACTGGATGGAAAACCGCGAGGGCCGNGGNCTCTACGTCGTCNTCCTGATGGGAACCGTTCCCCTGATCTACCTGACCGGAGCGCTTGACGGCATGCGNCTGCTGATCGCCGCCAGCGCCATGGCCTTCTTCATGTTCGCGGTCCAGCCGGTGGAGAACACCCTGCTGGCACGCTATACGGCGCCCGGGATGCGCGGGAGGATCTACGGCCTGAAGTTCGTCCTGACCTTCGGATTCGGCATGGGCTCCGGAACCGCCCTCAGCGGCTGGATCGAGAAAGGCGGGCTCGCTGATTTTCTTCGCAACGCCGCAACCCCCTTCAGCGGACTGTCCGGCGTTTTCACCGCCGCCGCATGTTTCGCGGCCGCGGCCCTCCTGATGGCCGCGCTGGCCCGCGCCCTGAAGATCGGTGGGGCACAGGATGAGAACGGACAATCCTGATGCCGAGCTGGCAGAGCAAAGAAATCCTCGACAGGATCCCCGCCGGGACAGAGGATGGTCTGCGCGGAACCGGCGGGAANGCACCCGGCCGGTCGAATACCTCCTCCGGAAACAAACCTGTGCGTTGATGCCATGGCGATGATCCAAGTATCCAACCTGTCCCGGAAATCCCGGGGCGCCTGGGAAACCCNGCGGCGNGAGAAGATCCTCTATCCTCCCGAGCGGGTCTGGAGCGCCCTGACCGAGGCGCGACAGCTCGAGGAGTGGTGGTGCGATAAGGCGGAGCTCGACCTGCGCCCGGGCGGTCGCTACGCCTTCAGTGGCAGGACGGTCTATCCCGCCGCGCCCGGAGTGGAACCGGAAGGCAACTTCGAGCTCCTCGACATCGAGGANCTGGTCCGCCTGGAGTACCGATGGTTCATCGGCGAGATGGAGACCACGGTCCTCTACGAGCTGGAGTCGAGCCTGGAACAGACGGAGCTGACCGTAACCCAAAGCGCCGAACGCTGCCCTGCCTGGCCCGCCAGCGATGGCCNGCCGAATTGGTGGTGGACCGCCCTTCCGACACTGCGCACCTTCATAGAGGACGGCGCCCCCGAGCTCCGCCTCGACTACGTAAAAGCGGGCGGCGACTCGCCGCAGCGCTTCGAGGCCGCGATCCCCACCTACCCCTGGCTGATCTGGAGCAAGCTGTTCGACCCAGCNGCGGTCCTGCGATGGTGGCCTCAATGCCCCCTGGCCGCGCCGACCGCGGCTGGCGTCTCGCCCCCTGAAGGCGGTGGTCCGGCAAGCCGGGAGGTGCTCGACCTGGAACCTCCGGGGCGACTCGTGCATGACTGGCACTGGCAGGATGGCTCCCTGAGCCGTATCGAATGGAACATCTCTGAAACCGAAGACGACACCATCGTTTCGATTACCGACCACGATCCAGCCGCGGACGAGACTGACAGAGTGCAGAGGGCGATCTACTGGGCAAGCACCCTGCTGAGCCTCCTGCAGNTAAGCCGCACCGGCGACGCGCCGGAAGAATACCAGGAGANCTGAATGAGNCCTCCNCTCTCGCCCGATGAGCTGANCNCCNCCCTGGATGANTTCTCCAGTCTCCGGGTCCTCGTCCTCGGCGACCTCTTCCTGGATGAATACCTCGAAGGCGAGATGTTCGAGATATCGAGAGAGGGGCCCATACCGGTGGTGAGGCTCGATTCTCGCGTTGGCACGGCGGGCGCTGCCGGCAACCTCGCCTGTTCCCTGAAGAACCTCGGAGCCGCCGTCTCGCTCGTCAGCCTCATCGGAGAGGATCCCGCCGGCGACGACCTGCTCCGGCAACTGGCCGAAAAAAACATCGATTCCGGCGGAGTAATCCGGCTGCCGTCCAAACCGACCCTGACCTATACCAAGATACGCGCCCGGGTCGAGANCGCCCCCTCGAGGGAGNTCCTCAGGATGGACGTGCTGCCGGATGAGCCCATCGACAGCGGGCTCGAGGACAGGGTGCTGGCCGCCATCGAAGAGAGGGCCGGGNAACTCGACGGTATCATCGTCCTCGACCAGGTCGGACACCTGGTTACCAGGCGAATCCTCGACAAGCTGCCAACCCTGGCGGCTGGACATGGCATCTTCCTGCAGGGGAGCTCTCGCGAGCGGCTCGAAGGATTCCATGAATTTGACCTGGTCATACCCAACGACCAGGAAGCGCTCGAAGCCGTGGGAAAGGCATCCGGTGAGCTCTCCCCCGGCGAGCTCGCCAGGCAACTGCGCCGGCAGGGCTCGCATGGCGAGGTGCTGCTGACCCTGGGTCCCGATGGCATGGCGGCGCTGGACAGGGACCGGGAGGACGCTGTCCTTCTGCCCACCGAGGCCCGCGAGATCCTGGACGTCACCGGCGCCGGAGACGCGGTCTCTTCTACGGTCCTCCTCGGAAGGCTCTCAGGATGGGATCTCCATTCGGCCGCCTGGGCCGCCAGCCACTCCGCCGCGATTGTCATAGCCAGGACAGGTACCCACCACGTGACCCGTGAGGAGCTGCGAGAGAGCCTGGCGCCGGCTTGAGTCACCACGGAGGATTTCGACTGGATACAAGAAAAGCCAAGACCCCTTCGGGACCTCGGCTTTTCTTTTTACCACCAGTCTCTTCACTCCCCTTCCGCCAGGGCGTCCACTTGGTTGAGAATGCCTTCGGCGCATAGCTTCAAACGAAGCCGGTCGGAGTTCAAACCTCCAACCACGGGAAGCGCTGGTGTACCACCACTTGAATCTTTAAAGAAAGTCAGGCCGCCGAACCGGATCACGCAGAGGCCGGATCCTCCGGGCACCTCACTCGTTTCTTTCCGCTTTCTCACCCTTGTGGTTGGACGAAATCTTACACAGCCNGCGCGGATGCGTCAAAGGCATATTCCCATAACCCTGAAGTTATTGTCGAAAAAACGGCCTCAAACGGCAAAAGGGCGGTCCGCCTTCGCTGGAGCCTGGACCCGCGGGCGCGGGTGGGCTCTGCACGCCCCCTGCTACTTGAAGAGATATTCGAGGTCTTCCTTGGTCAGGTCCCGGATCACGCTGTCGGAACCCGTAACGATGGAGTCCGCCAGCTTACGCTTTGACTCCTGGAGATCGGCGATTCTCTCCTCGATCGATTCTCCGGAAACGAACCTGTAGGCGAAGACCTTCTTATCCTGCCCGATGCGGTGGGCCCTGTCGATGGCCTGGGCCTCTACCGCCGGGTTCCACCATGGGTCGAGAATAAAAACGTAGTCCGCCGCCGTGAGGTTCAGCC
Organism: Planctomycetota bacterium; assembly: GCA_002695115.1. Classification (GTDB taxonomy): domain Bacteria; phylum Planctomycetota; class UBA8108; order UBA8108; family UBA8108; genus UBA8108. The sequence goes on along the minus strand of NZOA01000047.1, from coordinate 24,484 downwards.
CGACTCCTCCGGCCTTCAGGCTGATGAGGAAAAACTTCACGTTCGGATCATTCTGGAAACGGTCGACCCGGCCCTCCCGATTGGTCGTCTTTCCGTCAAGGTATTCGTAAACCTTGCCCTGCTCATCGAGCCGGTTGCGCAATAAGGCCAGCAAGGAGGTGAACTGCGAGAAGATCAGCACCTTGTGACCCTCGTCTTCGACCTCGTTGAGCATCGACAGGAGGACCTTGAACTTGCCCGANCCGTGATCGGCATACTCATCATCGATAAGCGCAGGATGGCAGGCCGCCTGCCTGAGGCGCAGCAGGGCCTCGAGGATGTGCAGCTTCGTGCGGCCCATGCCNTGCTGNGAGATNTTCCCGAGAATATTGCTCTTCNCCCGCCGCTTGATCTTGTTGTAGACCTTCTTCTGCTCNGCCTCCATCTCGCAGGTGATGGTCTCCTCGATTTTCTCCGGNAGATCGGTNGCGACCTCNTCTTTCTTTCGCCGCAGGATAAAGGGCCGCAGGGTCTTCCGAAGGAAGCTGAGACTGGAGGAATCGGCATCTATACCGGAGCCATAGCGTGTCTTGAACGANGATGCACTGCCGAGCATCCTGGGGTTGAGGAATTGATACAGCGACCACAGCTCACCGAGATGGTTCTCGATCGGGGTGCCGCTGAGAATCAGGCGACGCTCACCCTGCAGCAGCATCGCTGACTTGGCGTTCTGGGAATCAGGATTCTTGATCGCCTGGCCTTCGTCAAGGATCACATAGAAGAACTGCTTGGCGACAAGCTTGCCGATATCCCGTCGCAGCGTGCCGTAGGTCGTCAGGATGATGTCGTAATCATCGAACTTCTCAAACAGGGCGGAACGCTTCGGCCCGGTATAGGCAACACCCTTGAGATGGGGCGTGAACTTTTTGATCTCGCGGAGCCAGTTGAAAATCAGGGATTTTGGACAGACAACGAGGCTGGGGCCCTCGCGCCCCTCCTTCTTGAGCAGATCGATGATGGCCAGGGCCTGGGCGGTTTTTCCAAGACCCATATCGTCAGCCAGGCAGCCGCCCATCGCCATCTGGTCGAGAAAACGCAGCCAGCCGAGGCCGATCTTCTGGTAGCCGCGCAGCTCTCCCTTGAACTCCTCCGTGGGCTCACAAGCTTCGACACCCTTGAAACCCTCCAGGCGTACACGTTCCGCCTTGAATTCATCATCGAGCTTGGCCTTCACATTATCCGCCAGCAATGCGTCAACAACCGGCGACTGGTTCTCACGGAAAATCAGGCTTTCACCGCGCAATTCCCCAAGCTCCATCCAGGCCGCGTTCTTATCCAGCCACTCCATGGGAAGCACGCCGATAGCTCCCCTGCCCAGGGGAATCATCCGATCGTCACCATGAATAGCCCCGAGGAGAGCGGGCAAACCGACCTCCTGGTCTTCAAAATGAACCGTCACGGAAAGCACTGTCATATTGTGGGGCTTGTTGTCCGGGTCGGGCTCGGTTTTGACATTCACCTCCATATCGGTCGGCGGGCGGAAGGGCATCTCCTTGCCCGTGATGGCCCAACCGCGCTCGAAGAGCTCGCCGGTAATAAACGGCAGACGTTCTTCTTCAAGAGTGAACTGGTGGTTCTCTTTATTGTAAGCAAACCCCATCTGCATCAACTGGACGGCCTTTTCGGTCTCAGCATCTCGATCACGAACAACGACGTTCTTTGTCCTTGATGCGAAGAAGCAGCGCCCCGGACGGGAAGCCTTGACGCTGTCGTCGTCGCCATAACGGAAGGACACCTCACATACCGCCTCCTGGTAACCCTCNAGAAGCTTGAGNTCCGGACGNGGCCTGGCATNTTTCACCAGGTTAATATCGAGATTCAGCGGGGTGAGCAGNGGCGGAAGGGTCGTTGAGCGCTCGAAGACCTTGTAGATCTTGCTCATGTTGCGCTTGGTCACTCTCTGGAACCTGCCGCGGCGCAAGGCCCGCAGCCAGGANCCGGAGTCCTTGAAATCGACCTCCGTGATCCGGCCTGATTTCCTGAGCAGGTAGCCGGTCTCTCCGTCCGCCACCAGGAGNNCCTGCGCATCAAATTGCAGGGGNCGTCCATCCCGAACAAAGCGNCCCGTCAGGTGATAATCACCCTGGCGGCTGCCGAACTCCAACGAAAGATAGAATTCAAAAGGANCCAGNGTCTCTCGCTCCATGAGCATGGNCTCTCTGCCAAGGCCANGTTCGACATAAACCCTTCCAGTATCCATCAGCAGGGGCAGCAGGCGCCTCCAGCCATCTTCACTCACATANCAGGAAGCGCTGCGNAGCATGGCCGCCTTGCTGTANTGGTTATTCGGAGNCCCCTTGCGACCCGAGCGACCCTTCCTGGATTTCTTGCTGGCGGCATTCGCGGCAAGCACCTTGGCCTTGGGCAGACGGGTTATGATTGCCGCGATCTGCCGGTCCAGCGGGTCCGTCAACCGGTTTACAAGCCCCCTGTCAGTCGATACGGGAACCAGGTTGATCTCTTCAGATGCTTCATATTCCTCGGTGAAGTAATTGTAGGAATACCTGACCGACCGCTTGCGGTCATACATCTCGATGTAACCTTCACCCGCCAGGGGAGCAAACCCGCCAACGACATAGATGATGCCTTCCTCCCCCGCGGGAACCAGGGGCAGGTTCCTCGACTCCTCGCGCGCGANGCCATTGGAGGAAGGCCCCCTGTTGTCTCTCCTGCCCTTGGATGCTCTGCCGGGGCCTCCCCCCGANCCTCTCGCTNCGTGACCATGGCCCGCACGCCGGCCTCCCTTGCCTCCGTGGCGATGTGATTTAGACCCTCCTCCCTTTCGAGGACCCTTGGGACGCCTGGGGCGACGATGTTTCGCCGCGGCNCCCTTGTCGGATTCGCTTCCATCCGNGTCGCTGGCTGCTTTTTTCTTCGAGGCCTTCACCCCCCCGCTCTTCTTCGCGGAGGATGAACGACCGCGGGACGTATCNTCATCAGCGGCTCGGACATCGGAGNCCGAAGGCTCATCGAATGGCGCCTGTAGGCCGCCGTGGTGGCCGGTTCCCTCGATTTCCATAGAGGCGTCACCGCCAATCGGATCGGGTGTAGATGGTAAATTAGTTTCGCTCAATTTCTCTTTTCGCTTTCGGCTCTCCGGCTCCTCCGGGGCTTAAAGAAGCCCCGCGGCCGACGCCTTCCGGTACCCGGAGAGGAAATATCCGGGCCCTTAACACTCTCTCGCTTCCCGCTACCTGCGGACTTTTCGCAGCGGCAGCGGCCTGCATGGCCCTACCGCGGCCCCTGGAACGGGCCTGCCTGGCTGAATAGACTTTTTTGCTCTCAATATCCCGATTTCGAGGTCTCTAATAATTACGCGGCCTCATAGCCTGGAACCCGCGTTTCAAAGCGTTGACCAGGTAGACCGTTCGTCAATTGACGTCCTGGATCGACGCATGCCGAGNCGATCCCCTCCCACAAGGATNACCTCTNTGCCGAATCACCCGGCAGGGCGCGACAGCCGCCTCCCCNGCCNNGATAAACGCCCGAAATGCCCTGAACCGCTAAGATACGGCTCTTTCGAAACGTCTTTTCCCCGACACTTAAATCACCATTAGCATAATACATATCGACCCGGGAGGCATCACTTATTGGAAAAATAAGGGTTTTTAACCGTTTTATCAGTCCTCCCGCAGAAACCGATTCAGCCTCTCAAAGCCCCCCAGGCGTCGCTTTAATGAGTTTTTTCCGCGGGAATCCTGAAAGCGCCAANCCTACTTTGCTGATAATATTGTANTGGTTCGATCGGATGCGCTGAAATCAGCAGNTGGNATGGTNCCAGGAGANCTGGGTGAGTTTGNCAGGTAGAAAACAAGGGNNGATGTATTCACTGNTNGGGGCGCTTTTCTTTNNCCTGGCGTTGAGTCCATCCCCGCTGCGGGCAGCCTCCANCCTCCCGCAGATANGAAAAGAGCTCCAGAAAAACGGTCACGCCGTCATCTGCGTGGTCCTGGATGACGAGCCGGGCCCGGGTAGCCGGACCGTCGCGCCTACGCTCGAGTTGAGAATGCGGGGATACCGGGTCTCCCAGGACCGCTGCCTGGCTGCGCTGGGCGGAAACGGCTACTCGCTGCGTTACCGCTACCGGTACTCCCCCGTCCTGGCGCTCGAAATTACAGATGAGGCGCTCCTGGACAAGCTCAACCGGCTGGAAACGGTCAGACGCCTGCGGATAGACCAGCAGGGCGCNGCGGCGCTCATCGAGAGCCGCCAGNTGGTCCGCGCCAACGANGCCCAGGCTCTTGGGNTCAGCGGNGAAGGAAGAATCGTCGCGGTGCTCGACAGTGGAGTCGACCGCGATCACCCTGACCTCGAGGAAGGATTACTCGATGAATACGGCCAACATTTTCTCAACCAGGGNGATGANCTGGGNGCTGAATTCGACGANGAGAACGGACATGGGACCCATGTCAGCGGAATCCTCGCCTCCAGGGGCCGGGTCACCACAGCTGGAATCGCCCCGGGCGCCTCCATCCTGCCCGTGAAGGTGCTCGACCGCAGAAACGTGGGCTGGTTTACCGACTGGGCCGCGGGAATTGAATATGTCGTATCACTGCACCAGCAAAACAACGGGATCTCAATCGATGTCATCAACATGAGTCTCGCGAGCCATTCATTGTACACCGGCAGTTGCGACGACGCCCACGAGGCCATTGCCGGGGCCACCGCTGCGGCGCGTGAGCTCGGCGTGGTGGTGCTGGCGGCCTCGGGAAACAACGGNAGCTCGAGCTCCCTCGCCCTGCCCTCCTGCATGGAGAGCGTGGTATCCGTAGGCTCCATCCAGGACACCAACCCCGGCGCCATCTCCACCTTCAGCAATCGCTCACCGCTGCTCGACCTCCTCGCCCCCGGAGAAACCATCATCAGCGCCGGTCTGCATGGGGAAGCCGCGACAATCTCCGGAACCTCCCAGGCCACGCCGCACATCTCAGGCACCATCTGCCTCATGCTGGAGGCCAATCCCGNGCTTTCTTCTGAACAAATCATCGACACACTCCTGGCCACGGGGATCGAGGTTCTCGACGACANCTCCGGACTGACCTTCCCGCGNCTTGACTGCCTCGACGCCGTCGAGATGGTNAAGGTCCCCCCCGTNACCGGGCTCTCCTGCTTCATCGACTCCANCCAGNCCCTGGTGNTCACCTGGNCCGANCCNCCGGGTATCGATNCCCTCGAAATCTCNGTCCTTCATGGTGGGNNCCCCAGGGCCTCCAGNTCACTCGANGTCGGCTCCAGTGANTANCGGATGAATGGTACNGAATCGGGAGCTTACGAGATCAGCGTAGTCTGTCTGCGCAGGGGCATTCGCGGTCCGNCAANCACCTGCGCCCTGGAGGCCGGTGATTTCGGCCAGGCCTTCACCCGCGGAAACTGCAATTCGGACGCCGCCTTCGACCTGACCGATGCCATCTTCACCCTGAACCTCCTCTTCTTCGCCGGAGACGAGGAGGCGGGCTGCCCGACGGCCTGCGACTCCAACGATGACGGGGAGATGAACATCACCGACGCGGTCTATTCCCTCGGCACCCTCTTCCTCGGAGCGGCCCTCCCGCCCCAGCCCTACCCTGCCTGTGGTTACGATCCGACATCCCCCGCCGGGGGCTCATTGACCTGTGAGCGGGAGGCCTGCCTGGCGCAATGAGCCGGAGCGGACCGGAGGCCTCACTCGCAGATCTCCACACCGATGAGATCGTCACGCAGGTCGTCGACAAGCTGGTTGACNGTATCGGCAAACGGCTGCAGGAACGAATCCGTGAGCGCGCCCCCCGCAGCGCCGAAGAGTGAACAGAGAAGCCCGCCTCCGGCGGTCACCTCGATATCGGGGTTCTCAATGACCGCCTCGCCGATACCGACGATCTCCCTGCGCCCCTCCTCGTTCTCCTCGATCTCCAGCGGTATGACAATCTCGAAATTGAAGGGGACATCTTCACCTTCGGACGAATGCATGGTAAGCGTGCAGGTGGTCGGAATGAACGCGTCTATCGCGATCGGAAGATCCTCCACGCGCCCCTCGACCCTGAACCCGATCATCCCCTCCTCTAAATCGGCGATAGCGGTGGCGCCGAGTATCTCGATGGGGCAGCCCGGCTCGCCGGTCTCGCCGCACTCCTCGGGAGCCTCGTCTTCGGGACAGATCTCGATCTCGAAGCCCTCGACGGGGACCGCGCCCCCTCCGGCCGGCAGGCAGATGATCAGGCCATCCTTGAAATCGATCTCCCCGACCAGGTCCTCCGCGAAGGCTTCATCGATACAGGGCGTCTCCACGAACTCACAGAGGGAAAAAGAATCGCAGCCCAGCCCGTCTTCGGTGGGATCCGGGCCGCACTCGGAAAAAGGCGGCGGCGGCGGCTCGAAACCGAGGAAGAGGTAGGCCGTGATCTTGATCACGTCGGTGACGTCGATGAGTCCGTCATCGGTGGCGTCGGCGCTATCGCCGCAGGGGATGGCGTCCTGAACGATGAAGAGCCTCTCGACGACATAGACGGCATCGGAAAGATCCATCTTCCCGTCCTGGTTTACATCTCCGCGTCGGAAAGAAACCTCCTGGGCCTCCCCCTCACCGCCGCGGACAAAATTTCCGCTCACACAGATTACCGACAGGACCGTTGTGGCCAGCAGCTTTCGAACTTTCATCCAAGCAACCCCTCGAATATCTATCCCTCTACCTTTGCCGGATCCGCCTCAAACCTACACCCCTCATAATAGCACCCCACGAGCGCAGAGAGGACAGGTTTCGAGACGGCGCGCGACCTGATACAAATTGGAAACTTCCGCGTCACCGACACTACCCTGCCCCGATCCGCCGATCCGGAGAATGCGGCTCGATCTTCTCCTGCGCCCACAGCAGGAAGAGCCCCCCGGCAACCAGGGCTACACCCGCCGCCCACGCCCAGGGGCCGCCCTGCATTCTCTCGCCGAGGTAGAAGCTGGCGACCAGGTAGGTGAGGAAGGGACTGAGCATCTGGAAGGAGGAGGTGATCGAAGCCCCCAGCCGCAACAGGGCGACATAGAAGAAAATATGGGAAACGCAGACCCCGAGGAGAGCTGTGGAGATGACCAGGACCCAGCCCCAATGAGAGTCCTCGGACAGCTTCTCGATGGATCCCTCGGAGCCGAAGATCCCCATGAGGATAATGGTGCCGATCGACACGTACTGGGCGACGATTCCGAAGGCGACCATCGGCCTGACCTCTTCCATGAAATAGCGCACACTCACGCCGTAGAGACCGAAGAACAGGCCACAGGCCATGATGATCAGGACGCCCTTGCCGCTCATCTCGTGGCTGAAGGCACCGCTGGAAGCGGTCAGCCCCAGCAGCCCCCCGAAAGCGAGCAGCAGGCCGATACCGAAGCGCCTGCTCCTGAGCAGGGCCCGCTCACCCGGAAAGAGGATCATGGCTCCCGCCACCGCCCAGATCGTCGAGGCCTTGATGAAAAACCCGATGGCGTTGGCCTGGATGTAATAAGGCGCGGCGGCCCAGAGGATCTGCCCGACAAAAGCGAACGCGGCCGGAACCAGCGCCCGCAGAAGCACCCGCCGCCCGAGCTCGCCGCGGCGCAGGGCCAGGAACAATGCCGGCCACAGGAGCACGGCGGCTATCGGATAGCGGATCCCGTTCGCCGTCCAGGGATCGCCGGGAAGATAGCCGGTGAGCTCCTTCAGCAGGACGGGCGTCGATCCCCAGATGCAGACATTGGCAAGGATCGCAAGTGTGCCTCGCTTGTCTAGCTTCACGGGACCGGCTTCACAACCTCTCGGCCACGTCCCGAGCGAAATAGCTCAGGATCATGTCGGCGCCGGCCCTCCTGATCGCCACGAGGGTCTCCATCACCGCGGACTCCTCGTCCAGCCAGCCAAGGCGGGCGGCGGCCTTCAGCATGGCGTATTCACCACTGACGTTGTAGGCAGCGACAGGGAGCATGGTCTCGGCCTTGACCCTGGCAATGACATCGAGATAGGCCAGCGCGGGCTTGACCATGACGATATCGGCGCCCTCCTCCTCGTCGAGAAATACCTCGCGAACAGCCTCTTCGCAATTGGCCGGATCCATCTGGTAGGTCTTCTTGTCGCCAGAGCGCGGCTCTGAATCGAGCGCGTCCCGGAAAGGACCATAGAAGGCCGAGGCGTATTTCGCGGAATAGCTCAGGATGCTGACGTTGCTGAAGCCGCAATCATCGAGAGCCTCGCGGATCCGGCCGACCCTTCCATCCATCATGTCGGAAGGAGCGACAAAATCAGCCCCGGCTTCGGCCTGGGAGACCGACATGGCCGCAAGCACCTCGAGGGTCTCATCATTGAGTATCTCCCCATCGTGAACAATGCCATCGTGGCCATCGCTGGAGTAGGGATCGAGGGCGACATCCGTGATGACGGCAAGCTCGGGCAGGGCGTCCTTCAACGCCCGGACCGTACGCTGGAGCAGCCCATCGGGGTTGGTTGACTCCGTCCCCACCTTGTCCTTCAGCGAATCGTCAAGGGCGGGAAAGAGCGCGACGGCGGGGATCCCCCTCTTGAAGGCTTCCTTCGCCTCGTCCACAAGCACATCGGGGCTGTATCGGAAGCAATCGGGCATCGAGTCGATCGGGATTTTCTGCGAGGAGCCATCGACGACGAAGAGCGGCCAGATGAGATGGTCCCGCCTCAGATGCGTCTCCCGCACCAGGCTGCGCACAGCCTCGGATTTCCTGTTGCGCCTCGGGCGGGAGAGCAGGCCGGGCACTTCCAGGCTCTCGAGTTCCGGCTCGCCGCCCCGGGCGGGCTCATTTTCCTTATTCGCCATGAATTTACCGTAAGTTGTTTGCTCGACCTTCCCCCGGCGGAGAAGGAGCTTTGCCTCCGTTCAAGCTGAAGCCAAGCCGCTAGTATAACATGTTCCATCATGGCGGCAGCAGGAAAGAACCGCGGCGGGGGAGACGCTCGACGCCCCGCAGGGGCCCGTAATCTTTCATCCGGAGCCCGGGGTGTTTTCACTGTATACTCCGGCCATTGAAAACCTCCACAGGAAGCGGTTCACCTTGCGCATCTCGCAAAAAGACCACGATGAAATGAGCGTCTCGGCGGAGGCCGAGCACCCTGAAGAGTGCTGCGGATTGCTCTTCAGCGGCCCGGAAGACACGGAGGTCGTGCCGATGCCCAATCTCCAGAACCAGCTCCATGCGGAAAACCCCGAGACCTACAAGCGTGATGCCCGCACCGCCTACTATATGGACGCGCGGGAACTGGAGCGAATCCGCGACGAGAAACAGGCCGGGGGGATGGCCCTGGCGGCCATCTACCACTCCCATCCCGAAGAGAAATCNTATTTTTCGGCAACCGACAGTGAAGCCGCNGCTCCCTTCGGAGAACCCAACCTCCCNGGAGTCGNCTACCTGGTCTACTCGGTNNTCGACGGCAAGGTCGCNGACCNNAAGGCCTTTGACTGGTCCGGNACCGAGNAGCGCTACACCGAGGTCCCNCTGGAGATCGAAGACCCCGGGNCGTAANACCTCTCACTCGAGNGGCTCGGGAANATCGACCNGCGTCGTTTTGCCCGTAAGCGCCTCGAGAAAGGCGACGAGGTCTTTGANNTCCCGGGAGTTGAGCTCGAGCTTCTTCATCTCGGCATCCAGCGGCCAGGCCGGCTTCCGGGCTCCGCCGCGATTGTAAAATTCGACGACCTCCTCGAGGCTCTGGAGGCTGCCGTCGTGCATATAGGGCGCGGTGAGAGCGACGTTCATCAGACCCGGGGTCTTAAAACGGCCNCGGTCCTCTTCAGCCCCGCTCACCTCGAAACGTCCGGGATCGTCCCTGCCTCCCGGNCCGGTNCCGACACCGGTATTGTGATACTTCTCGTCGGTNAAATTGGGGCCCGAATGACAGACCGAACACCGCCCCCGATTATTGTCCTTGAAGATCTCCAGGCCCCTGCGGGCTGATTCGTTCAGCGCGCCGCGGTCTCCCGCCTCGTGGCGATGCCAGGGAGTATCGTAAACGAGGATCGTTCGCTCGAAGCTCGCGATCGCCGCAGTGATCCTCCCGAGCTCCACCTTCTCATCCCCATAGGCCTCAGCGAAGAGCCTCCGGTAGCCCGGAACCCCGGCGATCTTCTCTACGATCGCTCTGTGGCTCTCGCCCAGCTCCCGGGGGGAGACCATCGGGATCTCNGCCTGCTCCTCCAGGCTCCCCGCCCGGCCGTCCCAGAATTGCTCCCTGCTGAAGATGCGGTTCACCACCGCGGGGGCGTTGCGTCTGCCACGCTGGCCGTTGANGCCGGAAGAAAAGGNCNNCCTGTCNGCCCAGCCCCTGCCGGGATCGTGGCAGCTCGAACACGACAGGGTCCGGTCCTTCGACAGGCGGCGGTCGAAGAAGAGGTGGCGGCCAAGCTCCGCCTTCGGGGCGGTCCACGGATTCCCGCCGGGNATCCTGGCCATCGCCCTGTCGTAGCCCAGCTTGTCCAGGCGCTCCAGGCTGAAGTTCCTCCAGGTCAGCGTCCCGTCACCTGCCGGCTCCTCCCGGCGGCCGCCCTCACAGGCGCCGAGAAAAAAGAGCGCCGCGCAGAGCGCTCCGTGGGAAAACCCGGCCCGGGACAGCCATTGACGGCTGGAATCGTGATGTGAGGCTTCGCGGGCCCTCATTTTTCCGGACCCATGTAGAGGCGAAGCCCGGACTCGCCGCGCGCCGAGATCTCGACCGTACCGCGGGCTTCCCCGAGCGACTCATGCCAGGCGACGTAGGGATAGCTGCCGGGGGGAATACCATCGATCACCAGGGCCCCGTCGGCATCGGTCACGCCCAGGTAGGGATTGTCGTGAACCAGGACATAGGCCCGCATCCAATTGTGGACATCGCACCTTACCGTGACCAGCCCCGGTCCGGGCAGCTTGCGACCGGGATAGCTGTCTCCCGGCCCCGACAGCTGGTAGTTGAAAAACGTTCGGTTCCCGTAATAGGGGTGGGTCGAGTGGGTCAGNGGATCTTCGTTGGAGGTCTTCAGCAGCGAGCCGGTCATCGCTGCGCTCACGTGCGGGTGGAACGCACAGTCCCTGTTGGTAATCACCAGGGCGTCCACGGCGGCCTTTCCCCTCTCGATTCCCTCGAGACGCACGACGACATCCCGGATTCCCCTGGTGGCGGGATCCACAACCAGCTCCTCGCTGAGCACCTTCCCCCTGCAATGCTCAACGTTCACGTTCACCTCGAGGCTCCGGCGTTCGGGAAGCGGCTCACCTCGATAGGAAACCATCACGCGAAGACGCCCACCATCGACGACGTTGACCACCTCGTAGNGGCGCGATCCTGCCTCCCCGCAGGAAGAACAGAAGCATGCCAACAGCAAGGCGGTCACTGCGGAGCGAAAAAACNTCACGAGACCTCTCCTCAAAGACAAAAACGCAGGACCAGGGAAACGGCATCCAGCACGAAGCAGGCCGCCACGGGAAGCTTGCCTCCCTCCAGGCGGCTGACGATCGACAGCCAGAGGGTAACGCAGAGCGAGAGGATGCAGGAGGCCGGGAGCAGGGCCCAGACGACCGAGAGCGGGGTCGCTCCCTCCAGCGCCCCCCCCGTCTCGCCTCCGGCTCCGATCGCCGCGGCCAGCACGACATTGATGGCGGACCAGGCTATCTTCCACCAGCCGATACGAAACTCACCGAGGTAAGAACCCGGAGGCTCATCCTCGTACTCGATATCGGGAATATGGGAAGGGCGCGGATGTTCCTCCGACGATGGCCCGTCCAGATCGATCATAGGTTCTCACTGTCCCTTCCACGGAATTATCGTGGAAGGTATTGTACCGCCAAGGTGAAAAGCACTCCACGCTCCTACTCGACGGAAGTCGCCCCGTAAGCTAAAGTGTCCGCACAAATCCCGCGCATTCCGCGAGTTCCCATACAGGCTCAGGAGAATCATGTCAGATCTTTCAGCCCTAGAAACGACGGATCCGGATATCGAGGCGCTCATCCGGAAGGAAGAGCAACGCCAGCTGCATTCCATCCGGCTGATCGCGTCCGAAAACTACGCCTCCTCCGCGGTCATGCAGGCCACCGGAACCGTCCTGACCAATAAATACTCCGAGGGCTACGCCGGCAAGCGCTACTACGAAGGCCAGGACTACGTCGACCAGGTCGAGAGCCTCGCCATCGAGAGAGCCAAAACGCTCTTCGGCGCCGAACACGCCAATGTCCAGCCCTACTCAGGCTCGCCCGCAAACCAGGCCGTCTACCTGGCGCTGTGCAAGCCCGGGGACAGCATCATGGGCATGAGCCTGCCCTTCGGCGGCCACCTGACCCATGGCTGGAAGGTCAACTTCTCGGGAATCCAGTACAAGTCCGTACAGTACGAGCTGCATCCCGAAACCCATCTCATCGATCTTGACCAGGTGCGCGAGATGGCTCTCGAACACCGCCCGCGTCTGATCTGGACAGGAGCCTCCGCCTATCCCAGGACCTGGGATTTCGAGGCCTTCGCCTCGATAGCCGCCGAGGTAGACGCGGTGCTGGTGGCGGACATCGCCCACTTCGCCGGGCTCGTGGTGGGAGGAGTCCATCCGCATCCGTTCCCCCACGCATCCATCGTCACCACGACCACGCACAAGACACTGCGCGGCCCGCGCGGCGGCATGATCCTCAGCAAGGAAGAATTCGCGCGTGACCTCGACCGGGCCATCTTCCCCGGACTCCAGGGCGGACCGCACAACCATACGACCGCGGCCATCGCCGTAGCCCTGAAGGAAGCCTCTACAGAGGATTTCAAGGACTACGCCCGGCGAATCGTCGCGAACGCCCGGGCCCTGGCCGATGCCCTGCTCGAGAAAGGTTTCAGCCTGGTGACCGGGGGAACCGACAATCACCTGATCCTCTTTGATGCCACGGCCAAGGGACTCAGCGGCAAGCAGGGCTCCTCGGCCATGCACCTCGCCGGTCTCGAGGCCAACAGCAACGCGATCCCCTTCGATCCGCGTAAGCCCTTCGATCCGAGCGGAATCCGCCTGGGCTCCGCCTCGGTAACCTCCCGCGGCATGAACGAGGAGCACATGAGGCAGGTCGCCGAATGGATCGAGCAGTCTTTCCAGGCCCACGAGGATCCCGCCAGGCTCGAGGCCATCCGCCAGCAGGTCAGCGAGTTCTGCTCCGGCTTCCCCTGTCCCGGGATCCCGACCTGAGAGGCCGCCTGCGCCCCGGACGAAGCCACCCGGCGTCAGAGGCGGACCGCGCCCATCCGTGAGCGCAGGTAGTCCAGGAGGATCCTGCCGGGGGAGCTGGCGGCAACCCGGCCGTCACCCTGCTCGATACGGTCAAGCTTCTTGCGCAGTCGGGGCTGGCGCTCGATCGCCTGGCCGGTCCATTTCCTGTAGGCCCGCAGGTCGCCCCGCATCTTGTAGACCAGCCCGAGGCACAACATGCATTCGGATTTTTCAGGCAGCGCATCCGGCAATCCGCCAAGTGCCAGCCTGTAGTACTCCACCGCGTACTCCAGCTCGGCGGAGGTGGAGGAGGACAGCGTAACTGCCTGGGCGAGATCCGTAAGCAGGATCGCGAGGTCAAAGGTCACCTCGCCCTTCCAGGAACGAACCTCCGCGGGAGTCGAGGGAGCCCGGCCACCAAAGATGGCCTCTCGCAGAAGCTCGACCGCCTCCCTGTAGAAACCCGCCTGGGTATAGAGCAGGGAGCTTCTCTGGGCAAGGTCCAGACCATCGCAGCTCTTCTTCAGCTCCTCTATCGCGACCTCGAGATTTTTGCTGGCGTATTCCTTCACCTTCCGGACAGAGGCGGCCGCCTCAGCGGCGAGGCCCTCCTGCCGCCAGAGAGCTCCATCCCTGATCCTCGCCAGCACATCAGCCGTCGGGGGCGGGTGCAGGGGCTTGTAGCTCTTCCAGCCATCGCGAATTTTCACTACCTGGACCTCTCCCGACTCGATCCGTTTCTTGTAATGCCAGGCGGCGGCCCAGGCCGCGGCGAACCCGCCGGCCGAGCGGACGAGCTCGGTCGCCTCCACCGGGATCCAGAGCCTGCCGTCATATGCCACCCAGGATTCTTCGGAGAAGAGGCTGCCGGGCTCTCCCGGAGCGTTCCCGTGACCGACGGGTATCGAACATAGACCGCTGTCAAACATCATGATGACGTGCTTCTGATCTACAACGACCGCGGTCGGGATGTCCGCCGCCTCGAGCAGGGAACAGCAGAGCACGACGATGTCGTCGCAGTCCCCGGAGCGCCGCAGCAGGGTCTCGCCGGGAAAATTGACGCGGTCACTGGTATCCGCCCCGTTGGAAACCGAAACCGGCGTGCGCGCATCGGGCTTGTAGCCGATCTTATGCCCATTCAGGGCGCTGAGAAGGGTAACCGCGGTGACCATGCTGCTCGGGGGAAACTCGTGCCTCGAGACCTCCGGGCGATGCTCCCAGGCCGAATCGACGAAGGCCTTCACCGCGGCATCGTTCGAATCGACGAATACGGCCACCTTGCGCGGATCCTTCCAATTGAAGACGTGATAGTCATAGATCGTGATGGCCCGGTTCGCTGTGGCCAGGAGCTCCTCTCGGACCACCAGGCGAGCAGCGGCGGTCACCTCCAGGGATCTCTCCGTCACGATCCTCCGCGACAGCAGCGGGTTGAGCCTCTTCACCCAGGTCTCTCCCGGCGCCAGCCGTGGAAGCTCGAACCTCAGCCCCTCCACGAGAAGACCCTCCCCTTCGCCCTCGAGGGTAAAATCCAGGGAGGCCGCGCTGAGGGCCTTCGAGGTCGTATTCCTGACCCTGACCTGCCCGATGCCGTTCTCCCGGTAGGAGTGGAACAGGCTGGAGTAGATCGGGCCGAGCTCCAGCTCGAGAGCGGGCCGGCCGGCCAGGGAGCCAGCCATTCGAACCGGGCCGGCAGCGAGATACCAGCCTCCCAGGAGCAGCGCGACACACACCGCGGCGGCGCTGAGAAGGATCGCCCGGCGCGATTTTCTCGATGAGCGCTCGAGCTCGCGGCCCAGAAGCCTGCAAACATCCTCGGCCGGCTGCGCCGGCTCGGCGAATTCGACCGGATCGAAACAGACGGTGGAATCATCCATGTATTCGATCGAGCCGGTGGCCGCGAAAACGAACTCCGCGCCGTTGCCGCAAATACGGATCACGTCGCCATCCTCGAGCTTGTGCTCACGCACCTTCTTGCCGTTGAGATAGGTTCCGTTCTTCGAGTCCAGGTCTCTCAGCAGCCAGCCCCTGCCGCCCTCCTCGTCGAAGACGATGAGGGCGTGCCGGCTGGACACGACGGGGCTGTTCACCACGACATCGCCGCCCTGGTCGCGCCCGATGCTCAGCCGCTTTCCCTCAAAAGCGACGAGCTGGCCTCGTAAGGTTCCCCTGCGATGGACCAGCGCGGGTCCTTGCACGGGGCTTTCACTCTTCACCGAAGGCTGCTCCCCTGGGTTCTCTTCTCTTCAACTTCGCCGCGGGAGCTCTCCCGCAGACTCACTACTTCTCTCTGGCGGCACAGCGTCCATCAGGAGCGTACCGGTTTCCCTATTCTCTCTATCCGCTCCGGCCGCATCAAGTATTCGAGGCCTGGGAAGATATTCGGAAGTTGAGAGCGCTGGACGGGTGGTGGAGGCGAAAACCTACAAACCGCCTTCGCAGCCAAGCTCGTCGTTATCCGAAGCATCTCTGCCCTGTGCCGGATAGGGAGCTGAGGGAGCGCGCCCGCCACGGTAGAGGAAGTCGAGGACCCTGATGGCATCGGTCACGTTGAGGCGCCCATCGTCATTCGCATCGAGGGCATCCTGGCAGCCGATCGGCACTCCCGCAAAGAGATGCCGAACGATTCTGACCCCATCGCTGATATTGACGACCCCATCGAGGTTCGAGTCACCCCGGATGAACTGGGGAGCCGGAGGCAGGATCGCCACCGACCACTGGTTGGAGACCTGCCCATCGATATTGCGCGCCTCGACCGTTGCGAGACCAGGAGCGAGCTCATCCGGAATAACCACCGTAAACCTGTCGGGATTGTTCCGGTTGAAGTTCACAGGAACCTCCAGCTCGTCGTTATCGATCCGGAAGACCACGACGAGGTCCTCATGAAAATCGCTGCCCGTGACGGCCAGGACCTCCCCGAGGCCGATGGGGTTGGGCTCCGCTCCGGAGATGATGGGACGCTCCCACCCGGCGGTGCTGGTCACCGTGATCGTGTCGCTATCTACCACCTCTCCACTGTCGCTGAAGCCCAGGATCTCGATCTCGTTGGCCCCCGCCACCAGCGGGATATCGTCGATGCTCCAGTCGCGGAGATCGCTGTTCGAGAACCGGAAATCGACATCTTCGATGAAGTCCCCGTTACGCGACACCGTGAGCGTGAAGACATCAGCCGGCGACTCTCCATCGAGATCGATGAAAGGCTGGGCGCCCTCATGGGTGATGTCCCTGCCGCTGTTGGTGGTGATCCGCAGACGCACAGCGGGATAGCAGGCGGCGTTGACCCGGCTGCGAAGGTAGCCGT
This sequence comes from Planctomycetota bacterium, assembly GCA_002695115.1. Classification (GTDB taxonomy): domain Bacteria; phylum Planctomycetota; class UBA8108; order UBA8108; family UBA8108; genus UBA8108. The sequence continues at coordinate 7,987 of NZOA01000047.1, read as the reverse complement.
TGCGGCTGTTGACGAAATTCGAGACGCTGCCGGTGCTGCCGACACCCGCGCCTGAGATCTGCGAGATATAGGCGCTCAACGGCGAGTTGCCGCCGGTGTAGAAGAAGTTGTCGATCATCCCCTTGAGAATGCCGTAGTACATTCTCTTCAGACGAGGGCGGTTCAGCATGCGGGTGACTTCGCTGAAATGGTTGGGAATGGTGCCCGTCGGGGTCGAAGGAATCGTGGAAAACTCCCCTCCCCCGGCGTTGCCGAAGGTCAGCTCCAGGTCCCAGGGGACCAGGCGCCAGAGGCCATCGGAAGGCACCCTGTAGAAATAGCAGTTCTTTCCACGACGCCCGCCCCAGGTATCCCAATGATCGATATTCGTCTCGATCGCCAGGACACGCAGGAACTCCTCCACGTCCAGGGTCGAAAACACGGCGTTATCGAAGGCCGAGTTCGAGGTTACGCGGGGATCCATCAGGCGGCAGAAAGCGATGAGCGGGGCGAAGTCATCCTCCGTCTTCCGGTTCCTGAGGGCGAAATACCAGCGATAGTTCTCCTTGTTGTTGCCGCCCCCTGTGCCGCCGTAGGGAGGGAAGAGCACCCGGCCCTCGGCATTGCCGGTGCGGGCGCCGCTGTCGTTGAAGCTGAAGCGGTCATCCATCTCGTAGTGAGCGCCCGAGGGGCCATCGCTCTCGGGAAACCAGAAATTCATGTACTGGCGGTTGGGCTTGTCGAGCGCTTCGTAGGTGCCGGTGCGAACGTCGTTGAGCTGGAAGCGAACCAGCGACTGGAAGTCGAAATACGGCAGGCGGGTGGAGCCGGCGTTGCGGCGCATCAGGTAATGCGCCAGGCGCTCCTTGCCATCGGTGGAGTGGTCCTCGAGATTGAAGGCCGTCTTGCGGCCGTGCAGGGGTTCGTCCTTGGGTATCTTGACGGAAAAGCTCTTGTCGAAGCCGCTGCCGCCGGGCCTCCCCCAGGGGCTGCCCGCGAAACGAATACGGGAACCATAGTAGATGTCATCACCACCGAAGATGAACGAGCCCTCGAGCATCTTGTTCGACAGCACGCGCCGGCTGCGCAGCTCGTTCTCATGCTCCTCGTGCATCACGAATCGATAGTTGTGATGGTTGGTCGACGGATTGCGGGTGTCGTGGCGATAGATGTTGTAGAGCTCTTCGGTGGCCGAGGCGCTGGCGGGACTCACCACCGGGGGATGGGAGCGCCCGAGTATATCCCTCGGATAGCGCTCGGCCCGGCCGGCGGAATCCTCCGCCTCGATGAAGTAGATCACCCGGGTGCCGTTGGCTTGCGCCGGGATGGTGCCGGAATACTCGCCTGGCTTGTCCCCCTCCCGCATGGCCACGCGGGAAAAAGAGCCCGAGACCGTATTCGTGCGGTAGCGGATCTCGACCTCGCTGACGCCATCGGGATCCCTGACGCGGGCTGTCACGGTGACCGGCCGACCGCTGCCGGGAACGGCCGGGTCCTGCGAGACCTTGTCGATGGCGGGTCCCATATTCGAAGAGCCCCGGAGGTCGACCTGGCGCCGGGTGACCGAGTTGATCCCGCCCGGAGAACCCAGGGTCCTTGGAACCTCGAGAAAGTGACTGCCGGCGATGCCCGGGCTCGAGGCGTTGCCGACATTGTAATCACCGATGCAGAGCAGGGTGGCGCTGCCGATCTTCCACTTCGCATCGAAGCGAATCCTGTAGGTCGTGCCGCTGGACTGGCTGCTCGTATTGCACTCGATCCGGTTGACCTTGTAGTCGCCGCCGCCGTTCCAGGCGATCAGCTTCAGGCTGCCGTTGCCGTCGATCACCTCGTCGCGATCGGTCGTGCGGCCCGAGCTGATATGGGTTCCCTCGATCCTCCAGCCGCTGGTATTGCTGTTGAAGGTGCCGTTGGAGACCATATTGGAGCCGCCGTTGGAGCGAGTCAGCTGGACATTGTCCACGATCGCGATGCCCTCAGCCATCAGCAGCATGCCGAAGTCCGAATCACCGCCGCCGTGCTGGGCCGTGTGGGTGAAGCTGTTTTCCGTCGCCTCGTCGGAATCATCNCTGGCATCCCAGGAGGTNGCCACCGAGCCATCGCTCTGNGGGTCGATCTTCTCGAGCGATGAGCCGCNNCCGTCAGCCCAGCGCGACCACTGCCCNCCATCGTANTAGCGCACCTTGTCGNNGATNTTGCCNTCGAGNTCCCGCAGGCGCAGNCGCTCCCCNCCATTGGCGAGGCTGCCGCTATAGGGTGTCTGCACCAGGACATCCGACCTCAGGCCGTAGTCCCGCTCGAGCCTGCTGATGCTGGTGGCGATCACCAGGTAGCTGNCTGGAGCGATCACGGTGCCCGGGGGAAACTCGAAATCCCCNACTCCCTCGACACTCCAGCCGCTGATGTCGTGGGCCCTGTCGCCACGATTGTAGAACTCGATGAACTCATCTGAATCGAGGCCGGAGATCGGGTGGTACATGATCTCGTTGAAGATCACGTCGCGGACGACGCCCGTGTCGTTCGCCTCGCCGGGCGTTGGAATCGCGGCGCGGGCGAAGGACTCCTGCCCATCGGGATAGCGCGCCTCGCTCCGGCCTTCGACCTTCGGCTCGAAGATCCGGGCATCGACAACCCGGCTCCCCGCGGGGTTCACCAGCGCGATGCCGATGCGCTCACGCACGTCCTCGACGATGGAGAGATCNAGGCCAAGCTGCGCCTCGGTGAAAGAGACGAAGCCTCGCGCGGGAATGCGCGTTCCCTCGGCGATCGTGAAACGCCGCAGGTCGCTGAAATCATCACTGAGGTGGAAGCCGCCNAGCTCCACGGACGCGAAGCTCTTATTGTAGAGCTCGATGAAGCGATCTCCNCCNGCGGCCAGGAAGTGGCCCTCGTTGACCACCACCGGAACGGTCGCGATGTCCTCGGGCAGGATCTGCCNCCTGCTCACCAGCGTCGGGATNAAGGACAGGTCGGAGCTNGTCTCGCTGGTATTGTGGACGCTGACCGCCAGGATGTTCCTGCCCGCGTTCAGGGCNGCCGTGGGAATGGTGATCTCCGCGTCCGCCTCGTCGGGCGCGTCCCCCACCGTCCCGTCGGATTCCGTGGTGTTGGTTACATTCCCGCCGGGCATGTTGACGCGGCCCACCTCCTCGGAGTTCACGTAGACCACGAAACCATCATCGAAGCTCACGCTGAGAACAACCGAGTCAAACTCCGAGGGGTCGTCTATCTCGAAGATCTTCCTGCAGAAGACGCTCACGTAGTTGTTGCGCATATCATNNAGCTCGGTGCGGTCATCTCCATCACCGTAGCCGATGCCGGTGGGTCCGCTCTCCCAGTCCGAATCATCGAAATCGAGCTCGCGCCAACTCCCCGGGGGATTGCTCCGACCCCTGAAAAAACTCCAGGTGGAATTGTCCGGGATGAGCACGCTGTCGACAAAGCTCACCTCGGTGTTGAAGTTCGTCCGCCCGGGAGTGCCCCCCATCTCCGCGCTCAGCTTCCAGCTGTCGGGATCATCGCAGTCGGAATAGGGCTTCTTGATGGAGAGGGTGTGCCCGGTACCCTTGGCGCCGCCGGGCCACTGGCCNCGGTCGTTGTAGCTCACCCGGCTGACACCGACCCCCTGGGGATTCGCCAGCTCGANGGTCTCGCCGGAATTGTCCAGGGTNCCGATGAAATCNCCGATCGTATTGGATATCCCGTACCTGGCCTGCACCGCCTCCTGGTCGCGGCACACGACCATGTAGGCGCCGTCGCGGATAAAGGTTCTCTCGGGAAAGACCAGGCTGATTCCACGGGTAAAACGGTAGCCCGAGAGATCGTACGGTTCCGAACCATCGTTGAAGATCTCGACGAATTCCAGCTCCGGGCGCACGACGCCTTCGCCATCGGCCGGGTCGAAGTTGATCTCGGTGATNACGAGNTCCGCCCTGCACACAACCGCCCACAGGCAGCAAAGCAACAGGTACCCCGGCAGCCCGAAAATACCCCGACAGGTCGCCNGCAGGACTGTGCGTTTCAATTTCATCACAACCTCTTTTTCCCNGTCCAACAGGTTAAAAACCGCCCACCATCAAGGGTAAGGCATGGCCTGGAGGATTGCCATCAGTACTTGATTTGAATCGGCCGAGAGGCCCCCTCAGCAGCCCACCTCATAGCAGAAGGCGTCATCCGCGCCGGCTGCGGGTTCGCAGAACGGAAAAGGATCCGGAGGGGGTGGGCCTCCCATGAAGAGAAACCGCAGGGTGTAGATGGGCCGGGTGATGACCAGGTGAATCCCCTCCCCGGTAGAGTCGGCGGCGGCAGGGCAGGGCAGGCTCTCGCCCAGGAAGAGGAACCCCAATGTCATTATGGCATCGCCGATGTCGACCGTTCCATCGAGGTTCGCGTCTCCCCTGAGAAAAGGCAGGGAAGGATGGAGACCCTGCTTCCGGATCCTGAACTCGTCGACGAGCTCGCCGTCTGAGTCGAGAGCCCGGGTGCGAAGCTCTCCTGCCGATATGTCGAGAACGACGCAATGATGAACGGACTGGAAGGTGTGGATGAAGGAACGATCCCTGGCCCCGTCCAGCTCGCCGTAGAGAACCCCGCCGCCGCCGCCGGTGACGATGTAGACCGTCCCGCGGGGTCTCTCGAAGACCGGGTCCTGCCAGCCATCGCGGAGCACACGCTCGCGCACCGGGTAGGAGCGCTGGTAGTTGTGATCGTGGCCGGAGAGGACCAGGTCCACCCCGTAGCGGTCGCAGAGCTCGGGAAGGAGCTGCCGGATCGGGTGGCTGTAGTTGGCGTAGGACCCCGCGGTATAGATCGGCAGGTGCTGGTAGATGATCAGCCAGCGCACTCCCCGCTGGCGCGCCGCGGCAAGATCCTGCTCGATAAATTCCAGCTGGGCGGAAAAATCGGAGTGGATAAAAATGTAGTCGAGCACGGTGAAATGCGCGGGGCCCCAATCGTAGGAATAATAGACCCCGGTTCTCTCGTTGTCATCGTTGGGGACAGTGAAGACGTCTCTCCACTCAAGATCCATGCGCGCCAGGTTGAAATCGTGATTCCCCCTCGAAGGAATGAAGCAGGTCCCCGAGAGCAGGTTCCTGTAGGGCAAAAAGACCGCGGAATCCAGGCTGCGGCTGTAGATCAGATCCCCGGTGTGCAGGAACAGATCGGGCTCGAGCCCTTCCATCACCCCCCCGACCCTGGCCTGCGCCACTGAGCCGGTGCCGCTGTCTCCCACCACCACGGCGCGGAGGGTTCCCTCTCCCGCCGGTGGGGCTGTCCGAAAGCGCAGGTGATCGCCCTGCGCCAGGATGTCCTCTCCCGAATAAATCGAGTAGGAATACCGCGAGGCGGGACTCAGTCCATCGAGCCGCAGCCTGTGGTTGGAGCTCAAGGGACCGGTGACCTCGAGGATTCGTTCATCCGGGCCCACGCAGCGAATCCGGCCCTCGATGGCCTCGCTGGTAAGCCAGATGACCTCGACAGAGGTTTCATTGAGCCCCTGCAGATAGGGACCACGCAGGAGCTCCGGCTCCCCCTCGTCCTCTCCCGCCCGCAGCGGGAAACAACTCATTACCAGGAAAACGAAAATAAGTAACCTGTAGCTCACGACCTTCTCTCTAAAACGAAATTCCCGCCTGGAAACCGCAGAGACGACCCATGCTCCCGGCTCCATTCTAGTTCCTGCCGAAGCGAGAAGACAATAATAACCGGTCACGGGTCGGGAGCGCCTCCTATTGCATTCGGGGACCGTTCCTGCGATGATCGCCGGACCACCTGGGGAGGTCTCTTCGAATTGGAGAGGCCATGAAGAGATTCCGACAGCTTTCCTTCCTGCCCAGCCTGGCGCCGGTGGGAAGACCCGATCCGGACGCCGAGGCGCTGCGCTGCCGCCCTGGCGTCGAGTATCACGAATTGCGCATCCGCGAGATCCTCAACCGCTCGGCCAACGGACGGCTGCCCTTCGTCTGGACAATCAACCCCTACCGCGGCTGTGAGTTCGCCTGCAGCTATTGCTATGCCCGCTATACCCATGCCTTCCTCGATCTCCCCCGCTGGCGGGACTTCGAGGAGAAGATCTTCGTCAAACGCGGAGCCGCCCGGTCACTGCGCAGGAAGCTGCAGAGGGCTGCCCTCGCTGAAGAACCGATCGCCTTCGGCACGGCCACCGATCCCTACCAGCCGGCCGAACATCACTGGCGAGTGACGCGCTCCCTGCTGGAGGAATTGCTCTATTTCGAGGGACTCCAATTCTCCATCACGACGAAGTCTCCCATCATACTTCGCGACCTCGAGCTCCTCACAGAGTTGGGGCGACGCCATGACGTCAGGGTCAACGTCAGCATCACCTGCCTCGACGCGGCCCTCGCCCGCCGGCTCGAGGGACACGCTCCCGCCCCGGCGGCCCGCATGAGGACGGTCGGCAAGCTCAGCCGGGCGGGTATCTACACGACCATTTTCTGTATGCCCATCCTGCCCGCCATCAACTCGGGCGCCGATGTCCTCAGGCCGCTCTTCGAGGCCGCCCGCCGGGAGGAAGCTCGAAACGTCCTGCCCAACGCTCTCTACCTGCGAGAGGAGATCCGCGAACCCTTCCTCTCCTGGCTCGAGGGCGAGTTCCCGGACCTCGGCCCGCTCTACAGACGCCTCTACGACAGGAGGTCGTACCTGCCACGCGTCGAACAGGAGAAACTCCTGGGCGACTTCAGGATGCTCAAGACCGAATACGGTTTCGAACGCCGGGATGCGGACGCTCAGAAGGAGAGCTGAAGATGGCCGGCATCGTCAAAGGTCACCTCGCTGGGCTCCTCGACGACCTCGAGATCCTCCCGGCCCTCGACGAGCGGCAGGCACGCCTCGGAGAGGTAGACGTTTTCCAGGCTCAGGGTGTCCCTGATGAGGGCTATTCGCGGGCCGTCCTCACGCCGCGGACTGGTCCTGATCCCGGCCTCGAGGAGTTCACGGTCATCCTCGACCACGATGGGCATACAGCCGCCGGCCGGTGAGTTGGCGGTCATGCAGTTGAGGTTGGTGACCGCGTGGTCGATCTTGTCGCGGAAACGCTGCGTGATGTACTCGGCGAGCCCCATGCCGACGGCGTTGCCATCGCTCTCATCGGAGATATCACTGAGGCAGATCCTGGTGATGGCCGGCATTCCCTCCATCCACGGCGTACCGGGGATATAGCCGTAGACCCTGCGGCCGATGATGTTGGTGTCCATCCCCGCCCCGGAAATATTCTTTCCCAGGCGGCGGCAGTAGAGAACGTCGAGCTCCATCAGCGGCAGACGACCCATCAGGCTGAAGGCCGTCTTGAGGATCTCGGCCTCCTGCTCAAAGAAGCCATCGACGCTGACCCCGATCAGGTCAGCGGTGTCGTGGTAGGCGTTCTCGAGTATCGCCAGGCCACCGGCGATCTTGCCGCCGGAAACGATCAGGCCGGCGGCGCTGCGGATGGCATCGCCGAGACCGATATCAAAGACGCGGCTGTGGTATTCCGTCGCGCCATCGAGCTTGCCGAGACCGATGGCGCAGATCTTCGCCAGGCCGCTCTCGATCGGCCCCTTGTAGTCCGTATGCGGCTTGACTCGGTTCAGGAGCAACACCCCGTCGGCCTCGACCGCCGTCTTCGCGAGGTAGACCTCGACTCCCTCGGCTGTGGTTCCCTGGTGTTCCGTTTCCATCGCGGCGCGTACCGGCGCTCCGACACCTTCCTCGGTGACGCCGTAATGAGCCAGCAGGTGGGCCTGGCCCTCGGCTGTCGCGCCGCCATGGCTGCCCATGGCGGGAATGATGAAGGGCTCGGCGCCGCGTGATCTGAAAAAATCCACCGCGGCCCTGGTGATCTCGGCGATATTGGCTATTCCCCTGCTTCCCACGGTAATGCCAATCTGGGCTCCCTGGGAGGTTCGCTCCGCCGGAATCACACGATCGAGCTCGGCCTGGACACGCTCGACAATATCATCGACCCGAGGCCTCGGGAAGGATTGCCGTACGGGGAAAAAACGCGGGA
>NZOA01000046.1 GCA_002695115.1 Planctomycetota bacterium | reverse complement strand
CGGCGCAAAAAGACTTTCTCTCCCAGATCCACCCGAGCCTGACCTACCTCTACCAGGTCGGTGTCTTCATTGCTTTCTTCGGCACCATTCACGGCGCCTTCGAGATCTACACCCGCACCGGCCACGAGGCCTTCACTGCGCTCATCCCCGGTCTTCACAAGGTCCCGGTCAGCGGGGTCCGGCCCTGGATCCTCCTTTATTGCGGAGGGGGAGCGCTTGCCGTCATGTGGACCGGTTACGACCCGGTGGAGATCATCACACCCGCGGCGATTTTCGGTTCGGTGATCACCTGCGGCCTCTGGTGCCTGGCGGGAGTGTATGCCGAGCGGAAATTACTGCCGGCGGCCTACCGCATGCGGCCGCTCCTGGCGGTGCTGGTCGTTCTTGCAGGTCTTTTCCTGACAGGGCTCGGAATCGCCGCGGCCTGGCAGTTTTTCGAGAAGCACTACCCAGGCGTAGTTCTGCCGGCGATTATCGGATCGGTGATCACCAGCGGTCTTTGGTGCCTTTCGCTAGCGTATCGTCCCCGGTCATAATTCCCGCTAGGGCGTCGAATCAGGATGAGCTTGGAAGTCTTTCTCCCCGGGCTCCTGAGCTACTCGAAGGGGAAGTCGACGGCGCCTTCCTCGAGCCACTCGTACTCTCCCTCGACGACTCGCTGGGCGAATTTGTAGGTCGCCACGTCGTCGTTGGAGGAGATGGCCCGGAAGGTATTCTTCACCCGTCGCCTGGAGTGACGGCAGAAGATGTCGGCGAGGTCGATGACCCCCGAATGTTTTTCGGGGTCGAGGCCGTGAAGGGTGTCGGCGCGGGAGACAGCCGCGGCGATTGCGAAGAGCTCGGAGCCCACCTCTACAAAACGGCTGAGGAGAGCCTGCTTGCGTTCGAGGGTGGCTTGATGCCGGCCCATAGCATGGAAGAGAGAGCGGGCGAGCTTCTTCGACTGCAGGTCGACGAACCCGAGGTGACCGGCGAGCCGACGATGGACGTGAAAACCTCTCGGTACCGGGTTCAACAGCTTCAGGTACCAGCCGAAGTAGTGCAGCCCTGCCTTCAGGCCATCGCCGATCTTGTCGCCCAGCGGCGCGCGCGGATTCAGAACGGAGCCCGCCCGGCGCAGGTGCGGATCGAGCGCCTCGCGCGAGATGAAGAGCCGCATGATCTCGCTGGTNCCCTCGAAGATCATNTTGATCCGGGAGTCGCGCATNGCGCGCTCGACCGCNACGCCCGGCTCNCCGCGCNCGCGCAGNGAGNNGGCGGNCTCGTAGCCNCGGCCGCTNCGAATCTGCATGGTCTCGTCGATGATCTTCCAGAANCCNTCGGAGCAGAACANCTTGCACATGGCGGCCTCGAGCCGGATGTCGGCNCCACCGAGGTCNACGAGCANNGCGGGGTAGAAGCTGATGGCNTCCATGGCGAAGGNNTGGGANGCGATGAAGGCNAGCTTCTGGGCGATGGCCTCGTGTTTGCCGATGTTGCTGCCCCATTGCTCACGGTCGCGGCTGAACTCCCGCGCCATCTTCAGGGCGCGCTTGGAGGCGCCGGTGCAGGCCGCCGGCAGGGTGAGCCGGCCGGTGTTGAGCGTGGTCAGGGCGAGACGCAGCCCCTTGCCCTCGTTCCCGAGAATGTTCTCGACGGGAATTTTCACGTCCGTAAACCGGATCACCCCGTTGTAGAGCGCCCGCAGGCCCATGAAGTGGGAGCGGGAGACGACCTCGACGCCCGGCATGTCGCGCTCGACGATGAAGGCGGTGATCTGCCGGCGNTCCTTGCCGCGCACCATCTTCGNNGGCGTCTGCGCCATGACGACGAAGAGGCCCGCCCTGGTCCCGTTGGTGCACCAGAGCTTCTCGCCGTTGAGGATGAAGTGTTGGCCGTCTTCGTCCAGCTCGGCCNTTGTCGACATATTGGCGGGGTCGGAGCCCACCTCGGTCTCGGTCAACGCGAAGGCCGAGATCTCGCCGCCGGCCAGCCTGGGGTAGTACTTCGCCTTCTGTTCATCGGTGCCGAAGAGCTTCAACGGCTGGGGAAGGCCGATGCTCTGGTGCGCCGACAGCAGCGCCCCGGTGTTGCCGCAATGGCTCGCTACGAACATCATCGTGCGGCTGTAGTTCATCTGGGAGAGCCCGACGCCGCCGTACTCCTTCGGGATCTTGATGCCNAAGGCGCCGAGCGAGGCGAGCGCCTCGAGCGCCTCATCGGGGATCTCACCTTCCTCGTCGATCCTGTCGGCGTCGATCTTGTCTTTGAGCACCTCGCGCATCCGGGCGATGTATTCATCCCCGNTNGCCCGGTCCTCNTCCNCCTGCAGCGGGTAGGGCATGATGAGGTCCTTGCGGAAATTACCGAGGAAGAGCTCTCCGACGAAGCTCGGATGCTGCCAGCTCTGCTCGCGGGCCGCCTCGGCGATCTCGAGCGCCTGGCGCTTGCCCTCCGACATCCCGGAGGTGTCTATCTGGAGCTCAGCTTCCTGTTCGCCGGAGNGGNGTTTTTCGTTCATCGACCGTATCCATCTGGGCTGAGGTTCACCTTGGGATCCAGTTCGGACTCGAGCGGAAAAGAGGTAACCAGTGTCGCGGCTCTNCAGGCGGTCCGCCCGCTCCCTCCTACATTGTTAACAGGATTACTGGAACTTTGGGCCCGGATAATCTAACTTTTCAGGGTAAGCGGCCTGTCGCCTGGTGGAATTATAAGGTCGCGCGAGNAAAAAATCCCGTCGATGGGAGAATCCATGTTCCTGCGGAGCGTGAAGAGACGTTTGTTTGCAGGCCTTGGCGCNCTGGTGGCGCTGGCGCTGCTGGTGTGGCCCGGGTCGTCTTCGGGGTATATCGAGGTTCCAATGAGCCTCGGCTACATCATCCAGCAGTCGGTGAATATCGCCGTCCTGGAGGTCGAGAAGGTCGACAACCAGGCCAACATCATCTACTTCAACAAGGTCGAGGATCTGAAGGGGGTCCATCCCAGCGAGCGTGTCGTTCAGAACATCGCCCAGAAGGGGTTCCATCCCCGCGAATGGCAGACGATCATGGCCTGGGCCAAGCCCGGCAGGAAGGCCCTCTTNTTTCACAATGGCCGCGCCAGNGAGACCTGTATCGACAACTACTGGTACCAGTGCTACGGCTACGGCGAAGACTGGAGAATGTCTCACGCCGAACCCTACCTGCTGAGAAGCTTCGCGGGACGGCCCGAGCGGCTCAGGAAGATCGTCGAGCTCGTCGATTCCGGGGAGGAGAGCGTCGCTCCCTGCATGGTCGATTCGGACAAGGAAGAGCTCCAGCTGCGCACGGCACGCCTGCAGCGCCTACGCGTCGGTTACGAGAGGCTGGACTACGATCCGGTGAGGGATTTCGTCGGCTGGGGTTCCGGAGAGCTCGAGGACCTGCCCTCCATGGTCGGCTTCACCCACATCGCGCCGCTTCCGCGCGTCGANCCGGGAGCGGTGGGGGTGTCTCTCGGTGATTACGACGCTGATGGAAAGATTGATATCTGTCTCTTCGGTGATCGCAAGACCCGCCTCCTGCGCAACGAGGGCCGGGCCTTCAGTGAGCTGGAGCTTCCCATCGATGTTCCCGGGCGTTCTGCCGCCTGGGCCGACTACGATGGAGACGGCCGCAAGGACCTCCTGGTAGCCACCCCGGCCGGCCCCAGGCTCCTGGCGGGCACGGGTGAAGATGAAGGCTTCCGCGATGACAGTCTCTTCCTGCCGAAGCAGCCGGCCTGGAACCTGACCTGCGCGATCTGGATCGATGCGGACCAGGACGGTTGGCCCGACATCCTGCTCGCCAACGGCTTCTATGGTCTGCGGCTCCTGCTGAATCGGCCTGGACCGCCCGGGGTTCGCCGGCTCACGGATGGAGGGAAGGTCGAGGTGCCGCTCGAGCTGCTCGATGCCGCCGGGCCTCGCCTGGGCAAGGGAGATCACCTGGTGCAGGCCGACGTCAACTCCGATGGGCTGCAGGATGTTCTCTATTGCGCCGGGCGGGGCATCCTGCTCCTGGGACGCAAGGGGGGCTTCGAGGTGGATACCGAAAACGGCATCGATTTTCTTCCCGGGGGAGTCGGACCGGCCTTCGGGGACTTTGACTCCGATGGTGACCCGGACCTTTTTGTTCCCGCGGGCAGCTTCGGCCGCCTGCTGGAGAATGACGGCCATGGCCGCTTCCACGATGTGACGACACGCCTTGCCGATGTGTTGCCGCAGGCGCGCGGTACGGCCACCTGCGCCAATTGGGCCGATTTCGACTGCGACGGCAGCCTCGACCTCCTGGTCTCCACGCGGGGCGGCTTCAACCGGGTTCTGCTGAACCGGGGCGGAGGCCGCCTGGAGGACCGGACCCTGGAGCTGGGCCTCGATAGGAGAATCTTCAACAGCCAGGCGATCGCCTCCGCGGACATTGACGGAGANGGAGATCTCGACCTGGTGCTGGCCAACGAGGGNCAGGAGCCCTGTGTGCTCTTNGCGGCCGCGAANNCGCTGGGGCCGCGTTTCCCCGTCGAGGTCGTCTTCGCNGCCGGCCAGCGAACGGNGGGGGCGAGNCTCGCCNTCTACAGCCTCAGCGANGGNTCCCGGCCGGCGGAAGCCGGCGCNCTGTACCGTGGCGAGCTTGGTGGGACCCAGGGCCGCGGCTGCCAGGGCGTCGACAGGGCCCGCCTGGGGCTCGAGAACGGGCTCTACCGGCTCGAGGTCCGCTATAGCTCCGGCAGCGTAAAGAAGCAGGATTTCAAGGTCGCCGGCTCCCAGCTCTTCCTGGAGGTGACGCCTTGAAGCGCCCGGCGCTCCTCGCTCTCACTCTCCTGCTGGTCTCCGGTTTTGCCGCCGCCCAGGACTGGCCGACCTACCAGGGAGATGCACGGCGCTCAGGCTGTCCCGACGGGCGGCCTCTTCCAGGCAGGGTGAAGGTGCTGTGGACGCTTCCGGGTAACAGCCATTATCTCGCCGCGCCGGCGTATTCGGGCGGCCGCCTGGTGCTGCCGGCCCTGGGCGCTTTCAACGCTCCGGAGGTTGTCGCCATCGGCGTCGAGGATGGCCTGAAGGACAGGACCCTCTGGGGCAACGGCCCACCCACGCTCGGCCTCCCGGTCGCCGCCTCCCCGACCGTTCACGATGGGCTGGTGGTGGTCGGTGAGGGCATGCACCAGAACGTGGCCGGCGCGCTGGGGGCCTTCAGCCTCTCCGATGGGCTGCCAATCTGGCGACTCGAGATCCCCGGCGAGCTTCGACACGTCGAGGGCGCGGCGGCTCGCGGAGGCGCTGGCAGGATATATTTCGGCAGCGGCAGCGGCGGAGTGCTCTGTGTCGATTCCGGCAGGATCAGGATGGGCGAACGCGTCCTCACCTCGGCGGCCGCCGAGGGCGAGGCCCGCCGGGCCTTCGCGAGGCTCAGGGACGAGTACGAAAAAATCAAGGCCACGGACGAATTCGCTGTCGAGCCCGGTCCCGGCGATGTGTTGAAGCGAACGGGAGGAACTCCCGAGGTGGTCTGGCGCGTGGGGGAGGACAAGCTGCACGTGGACTCCTCGGTCGTCCTGGCGGAGCGTGACCTGGGAGATGGGGTGAAGCAGTCCTGTGTGGTGGCGGGCTCGGCGTACCTCGATGAGGAAGCCACCGGCGAGCGCGCCCTGGTATGCCTCGCGGCAGCCGATGGAGAGGAGACCTGGAAGGTACCCCTGCGCTGGAATCCCTGGGGCCCGCCGAGCATCGCGATTTCCGGGGGGAAAACACGGGTCCTGGTGGGCTGCAGCTCGATCCGCTTCGATCCGGAGACCCTCGAGGGGGCCCGCGGAGAGGTCGTCGCGGTCGAACTCGATACCGGGCGCCTGGCCTGGCGCCGCGAGGTGCCCGGCGGTGTTCTCTCCCCGGTCGCCATCGATCCCACCGGGACCTTTGGAGTCTTCACGGCTACCGATGGGGTGGTGAGGGGAGTCGATGTATCCACGGGTCGGCTGATCTGGAGCAGCACGCCGGCTGGGCCTCTCTTTGCCGGGGTCGCGATCGCGGGTATGACGGTATGCAGCGTCGATCTTGACGGCAGGGTCCGGGCCCTCTCCCTGCAGAGCGGCAAAACACTCTGGAGCCTCGACATCGCCAAGCATCCCTCGGTGGCGTTGCCCGGCAGGGTCTTCGCCTCGCCGGTTTGCGTTGCCGGGCGGCTCTACGTGGCGACCCACAACCTGGAGGGGCCGCAGACCGGCGCGCCCACGGCGATCATCTGTCTCGGGGCCGGCGCAGAGGCCGGCGGTGGACGCCGGGGCATCCTGGTGGACAGGAAGAGAGCCCGGGTCATCATCGATGTCGAGATAGCTCCCCGCAAGCTGCCGCATCTCAAGCAGATCTATCCGATCGAGGTGATGGTGGCGGGCGCCGAGGGGAAGAAAGCCCATGAGACCGTGCTCATCAGCGAGGTGAGTCCCCTGCAGGTCCACCGCGCCCTCGAGGAGCTGGGCCTGGAGGCCGGGCGACCGGGCATCGCCGACAAGAGGCCCCCTTCGGGTCCCGAGGTACGACTCTGGCTCGAGTATCCCGGCCGCTTCGGCTTGAGCAAGAAGGTGGATCTCGCCAGCGCGGTCGTAGATCGCCGCACCGGCCTGCCCCTCGATGGCGGCGCCTCGACCGCGGGGCGGAGGGTGCGCTGGCTGTTCACCGGCTCGGCCCTGATCAAGGCCGACCCCCGGAGCGAGGAGGAAATCTACGGTGCTGAGTTCAGCGGCACGATGGTGACGATTTTTCCGGTGACGGACGAAACGGTTTTCCAGTCGACCCTTGGAATGGATGCCGAGGCCCTCTTCAACCTCGAGGTCGCCGGCATCCTGCCGGCCATCGGCAGCAAGGTCCGGCTCCTGATCGAGCCGGTCCGGCTCCCGGGCGGTGGCGCGGAGGACGGAAAATGACCAGGAACCCACAGGCTCTTTCGCGCTGGTTGCATTGGATGTCATGGCTGCCGCTGCTCGTCCCTTTGCCTGTGTGGGCCGCCGAGAAGACAATCCCGGTCCTCTTGTCAAGGGCTGTCGAGTCAGCGAGGCAGGGAGACCCGGCGGCGTCGCGCAAACATCTCAAGACGTTTCTCAATACGAGGCCGACCCCGAGGGTGGAGCGCAGGGTGAGGCTGGCGGACCTGGCGCTCGTCCTGCAGACGCCCGGCGCCGACATTGACCAGGCGCTTCGGACCTGCCGCTCCATCGAGGAGGAGGATGCGAGCCTCGGGAGGTCTTTCGAGCTCCTTTATTGCCGGGGGCTGATCTACCAGCGCCTGGCCGCGCGGGAGCTCGCCGAGCGTTCCTCCGGCGGGTCCGACCTGAGGCCGCTGGTGAAGGCCGGCGCCACCTGGCGGTATTTCAAGGGTACGGCCGCGCCGCCGCGGGGCTGGAGGAAGCCCGGTTTCGACGCCTCGGGCTGGCTCGAGGGCAAGGCCGGTTTCGGCTACGGGGATGAAGATGATGCGACCGAGCTGACAGACATGCAGGGCAAGTACCCCTCGGTCTTTCTCCGGCGCGGATTTTTTATTCCGACGAAGATTGTCGAGAAAGTGGATGCGCTCCGGCTGAGGGTGAGATTCGACGATGGCTTCGTCGCCTTTCTCAACGGGTCTGAGCTTACCCGGGTGAATCTCCCGGGGCGCAGGGGGGAGGAGGTCGCCCATGACCTGACCGCCAGCGGGCAGAACGAGGCTGACAAATGGGAAGACTATATCGTCGGGGCCGAGGCCCTGAGAGGAGGCCTGAACACGCTCACCATCCAGGCTCANAATTACACCCTGCCCTCGAGTGATTTTTCGATAGAGGCCTCGCTCTCGGCGGCGGCCAGGCGGGAGGGCCTCGCCCTGGAGGCGAATCGCCTGCTGGCCAGCGCCCGCCGCGATCTTTCCGCTGCCGCCGGGCTGGCGGGGCCGGGACCCCTCCGGGCCCGGCTCAACGCCGAGCTCGCCGTGGCCAGGATACTCGCCGGCGAATTGGAGGAGGCCGCCCGGGAGCTCCTGGCCCTCGAGCGCGGTGCCGGGGACGCCCTGAAAGGGCGTCTTGTTTACCTGCGTTCCTGGATCGCCCTGAGAGAGGGCCGCCCGCTCGAGGCCGGTCGTCTGCTCGCGCGGTTCGCGCCGTTCAGCNTGGAGCGTTCAGGGGCCGGGATGCTCTACCTGATGGGCAGGATCCATCATCATCTTGGGGAGAAGAGAGAGGCTGAGGCCTTCTACCGGCTCGTCACCAATGGGGCGGCCGGGGAGGGAGCGGAGCATGCCGAGGCGGCGAAGCTCGCTCTCGGCGCCGTTCTCATCGAGCTCGGGGAAGAGGGCGAGGCCGCGAAGCTGCTGAAGACTCCCGCCGGAAACGACTCTCCGACCGCGCGGGAGCTCTTCGCCCGCCTCCTGCGCGGAGCAGCCCTGCTCGAGGATGGAAAGCTGGTCCTGGCCCGCAACGAGTTCGTGACCGTATCGCGCGCCGCCCTCGACAAGGAGTTGCGTGCGAGAGCGTTGTTCTGGACCGGCCGCGCGAATGTCCTGAGATGGGAGAAGGGTGATTCCTGGATGCGCAAACGACTGTCTGAGGCCGCCATCGACTCCCTCGACCGGGGCTTGTTCCTGGGGCCGGGGGGCGCCCTGGAACGTCGCCTGGCTTTCGAGCTGGGCGAGGCGCTCCTGAAATTCGGCCGTCCCGCCGAGGCGGAGGCCATCTGGCGGAAGCTGGAGGGCAAGGGCGGGGAGGCTGGAATCGCCGCGGCCTGGGGCCTGCTGGTGTCGCTGCAGGGCCGGGGGGACCACTCCCGCGCGGCTGCTCTTGCCCGCGACATCCTGAAGCTTTATCCCTCCAGCGCCTATAGGGGAGCTCTCCTTCACCGTCTTGGAGATTCCCTGCTTGTCGATGGGCTCTCGTTGGAGGACGCTGAGCTGCGTCGTGAGCGTCTCGCTGCAGCCGGGGAAGCCTATGAAAAGGCGCTCGGCAGCGCCGGGCTTTCAGCGAGGCTGACGGTCCGGTTCCGCAGGGGGGTTGCCCTGCTCCTGCTTGGGAACTTCCAGGAGGCCCGTGGGATTCTGCAGAAGGTGGCAAAGGCCGCGGCGCAGACCACTGACTCACAGGTTCGTTCGCGAACGTGCTTCGCGGCGGGGCTGCTCGGCCGGCTCTATCTTCTTGAAGGCGAACAGGCCCGGGATGATGCCTTTTCCGCGGCGTTGGCGGTGGAGAATTTCGCAAAGGCTGAAAAATACCTGGAAGAATTTCGGTTGAATACAGAGGCTCCATCTGAGCTGCGCGCAAGGTCGGAGTTCGCGCAGGGCCTCAGCCTCAGGCTTCGCGCCGGGCTCCTCGCGGATCCGGCTGAACAGAAGAAGGTCCTAGCGGAAGCCAGGGGCCTGCTCTCCATCACCGCCCGCCGGATGGAATATAAGCGTTTCGCGGTGCGCGCGGGCCTCGAGCTCGCCAGGGTGGAGGTGCTGCGCGGCAGGGGGGCGCAGGCGGCCAGTCGGCTGGCTGCCTTCGCGAACCGGTCTCCATGGAAGGAGTCCGCGGCGGCTGGTGAGGCGCTCCTGGAGCTGGCCCGTCAGCAGGCCGCCCTCGGAAAGATCCCGGAGGCTCTAGAGACGATGAAGATCGCCGGGGAGCGCACTCGCCGGGACCCGGACCTGTCCTTCAGGGTCCTGCTGGAGGAGGCGCTCCTGAGGGCGCGGCAGGGAGAGATTGGTGCGGCCACGCTGGCCCTGGCGGCGCTCTACCACGGCCCCTACGGAACACGGCTGCGCGCACGGGCGGCCCTGGAGTTGTTGCGCCTGGAGTCCTCGGAGAAGGCGGGGGACCGCGCCCGGAAGCTCAGGCGGGAGGTCGGCGTGATGCTCAGCGCCCCCGGAAGTCGGCTCGACGCCGAGCTGCGCGCCGATTTGCTCCTCGAGCTTGTCCGCCTGCAGGCCGCGCCGGGGGTGTCCGGAGCAGGTGCCGGGTCCAGGCTCGAGCGGGCCTCTCCCCTCATGGCCAAGCTCCGCTCGATGCTTCCCAATGATGATCGCCGAGTGGTGATGTCCCTGCTTTACGAGGCGGGGATGCGGTTGGAGTCGGGTCGCGCGGAACAGGCCCGGGCTCTCACCGGGGATGCCTATTCCTACAGTCGTGACAAGGTCCTGGAGAATGAAGCTCTCCTGGCCCATGGAGTCTGCCTGCTTGCCTGTGAGGAGACACCGGAGGCGTTGCGGGTTTTCGAGGGGCTGAGTGGATTGCTGGCGATCGCGGGGAACAGGTCCCTTCGCTACCGCGTGGCCCTGTGTCTCGCTGTTGCCCATACCCGGATGGGCGACCCGGTGAAGGCGAAACAGAACTTCCAGCAGGCGAGAGGAGGCGGCTCCCGGGGAGCCGGGGTCGCCTTCAAGAGCACCCTGGACACCCTGCAGGCCCTGGCGGAAGAACCCGATGACAGCGCTCCGGACGCCACCGTCCTGCTGGCGAGGTTGCTTCTTTTCCGGCCGCTGCGTCCTGCCGATCCGGCCCGGCGCTGGCCGGCCGGGGATCGAAGAGCGGAGTCCATGGGGGATTTTCTCGATGAGGTGAGGATTCTTGGCCTCGCGCCGTTGCCCTACGATGCTGTGGTGAGCCGGGAACCGGCGGATTCGCGGATGTGGTCGAAGCTGACCCCGCTGCCCCTGGTCCCGGCCCCGGGCGCCGTCCCGGGAGCCATCCTGGGCCAGGTCGTACGCCGGGCGCTCACCGGAGACCGGNCCTCTGAAGAGGAGGAGCCTTGATGGGAGCCCGCCTGCGTATCGCGATACTGGCTACCGGCCTGGTGCTCGTTGGCGCCATGTCGCTCGACGCGATGATCGTGCGTAAATACCCGATGAAGGAGGTCCTCAAGCAGTCCCAATACGTTTTCGAGGCCAGGGTCAAGGCCGTCGATGCGCGGAAAAAACGGTTTGTCGTCGAGCTCGTACGCGAGCTGAAGGGGACCTCTCCCTTCTCCAGGCTGAATCTCAACCTCCAGGTGAGCTCGAAGAAGGAGCATCCGGAGCTTCTTCTCAAGCGCGTGCGGGATGGACTCCCGGTGGTCATCTTCGGTACCAGGGTGAGAGGCGATTTTTTCTTTCTCGGCTATACCAACGGAACCTGGTTCTCGATGGGCTCCAAGAGCCTGCCCTCGAAGGAGCCTGGCAGGCGCGCTGCCGCCGTCTGCGCGTTCAGGTGCTGCGAGATCTACCTGCGCCGCACCTACCGGGGCAAGACCTCCGAGCTGCTCGCCCTGCTGCCCGATGCGCTGGCGGGAAAGAAGCCCGCTCCGGCCTACGATCCGAAGGTCAAGCCGGGGGTGGGGGCGGAGCTCAAGCCCGCGGGCGCGGGCTCCTGAGCGGGGCGCCTCAACCGCCGCCGGGCATCTCGACACCCAGCGTGCCGGCCAACTCGATGAGCTGGCCCCAGGTTCCATCGTCGATGTCGATGCCCTGCTCACGCCGCCGGGCCGCGGTGCGTTGCTCGGGCTCGCCGGGCAGGAGGATGTCATCGACGCCCTCCTTGAGTGGAGAGCTCTTCAGGTACTCGGTGAAACGATCGACCTGGTCGAGGAACTCCTCCCGTTCGCAGAAACAGCCGGGATCGGTGAGCTGGATGAAGAGGCCGTTGCCGACCTTCTCGGTCATCGTGCCGCAGCCTGCCCCGGAGAGCGCTCCGCCGAGCAGGTCGACGACAATAGAGAGACCGTAGCCCTTATGGCCCTCCCTGCCTCCCAGCGGCAGCAGGCTGCCGCCCTCGTAGAGATCGGCGGGATTCGTCGTTGGCCGGCCATCGCTGTCGAGGACCCAGCCCTCGGGGATCTCCCGTCCCGCGTTCCGGCTGACCCTGACCTTGCCCTCGGCCACGACGCTGGTGGTTATGTCCACCAGGAGAGGCTCTGCCCTCGTGGGGATGGCGATGGCGATGGGGTTGGTCGCCAGGCGCGGCTCGGTGCCGCCCCAGGGGGCCACCCGGCAGACGCCATGGCCATTGCAGTGGACCTGGGCGATGAAGCCGCGCTCGGCCGCCGCCAGAGGATAGACTCCGACTCGTCCGACATGGTAGCAATTGCGCAGGCTCAGCGCGGCGATCCCGTTTTCTTCCGCCTTCGAGATGCCTAATTCGATGGCCTTCATGGCCGTGACCTGGCCCCAGGTGTAGTGGCCGTCGAGGAGGGCGGTGGTGGGCGTCTCCCGGATGATCTCGACCCGGGCCCCCGGCTTCACCTTTCCCTCGAGGACGTGTGCGTGGTATTGGGGAAGCCGGATGAGCCCGTGCGAGTCGTGTCCGGCAAGCTGGGCCTCGACCAGGTGCCTGCCGACGATGAGCGCGTTCTCGCGTGGGCTTCCCATCGCCTCGATGAGCGCGGCGGAGAACTCCAGCAGGACCTCGGCGGGATGGTTGTTCATGGCGACCACAGTAACCCAGGCCCACGTGCCGTACCAGCGCCGTGGCGGGTTTCAGAGGAAGGCTTGGAACGCGGCGGTCTGGCCGTTAGGCTGTGCCTTTTGTTGAAGGGAAGCGTTCGAGTCCATGGCGGCATTGATCCAGTTCAGCGAGGCGTGCAAGGCCTACGGCAAGCAGCCGATCCTCGACGGGGTGAGCGTTCAGCTCTCGACCTCCCACAAGGCGGGTCTCATCGGCTGCAATGGCTCGGGAAAGAGCACCCTCTGCAAGCTCATTCTCGGCGACGAGGAGCTCGATGCCGGCAAGCTGAAGAAGAGCTCCGCGCTACGGCTGGGCTACCTGCGCCAGGAGGATTCCTTCGGAGCGGATGAACGGGTTCTCGAATTTCTCGAGCGTGACAGTGGCAGGGAGAGCTGGCGGTGTGGGAAGATTGCTGGACGTTTCCAGCTCAAGAACGAGCTCCTCGAGGAGAAGATCAGCGACCTTCCCGGCGGCTACCAGACCCGGGTGAAGCTGGCCGCCATGCTCCTGGAGGAGCCGAACTTCCTGGTGCTTGATGAGCCGACAAACTATCTTGATCTCAAGACCCTGATCCTGCTCGAGNCTTTCCTCGCGGATTTCAGCGGCGGCTTTCTCATCGTCTCTCATGACCGCGAGTTCCTGAAGAAGACCTGCCGGTCGACGATCGAGATCGAGCGTGGAGATCTCACCGTCTTTCCCGGCGGTATCGAGGATTTTCTCGCCTTCAAGGCGGAGCGGCAGATTGAGAAGGAGCGCCAGAACAGGAACGTCGGTGCCAGGCGAAAGCAGATGCAGGATTTTATCGCCCGCAATAAGGTGCGGGCCTCGACGGCCTCGAGAGCCCAGTCGAAGATGAAACAGCTCGACAAGCTTGAGAAGATTGAGATCGAGCATCCGATGCGAACCGCGAGCATCAGGATACCCGCTGTAGAGTCCCGCAAGGGGCTCGCCCTGCGCTGTGACGATCTCTCCATCGGCTACGGGGCCCTCGAGGTGGCCTCCTCGATTCGTTTCGATATCGATCGCGGTGAGAAGGTCGCTGTGCTTGGCGACAACGGCGAGGGCAAGACCACCTTCCTGCGCACCATCGCCGCTGACCTGGACTCGCTCGGCGGGGTGTACTCCTGGGGCCACGGTCTCGAGGTCTCCTATTACGCCCAGCATGTCTACGGCGCCCTTGACCCGGGGCTTGACATCTATACCCATCTCGATCGGGCCGCGGCCGTGGGAGTGGAGCGCCAGGAGATCCTCACGGTGGCGGGGAGCTTTCTCTTCAGCGGGGAGGACGTTGACAAGAAGATCGGGATCCTCAGTGGGGGCGAGCGGGCGCGGGTCTGCCTCGCCGGCATGCTGTTGAGCCGCCGCCCGGTCCTGCTGCTGGATGAACCGACCAACCACCTGGACTTTGAGACGGTCGAGGCGCTGGCCCGGGCCCTCAGTGAATACGCGGGTACCGTTTTCTTCGTCAGCCACGATCGCACCTTCGTCAGTCTCGTCGCCACGAATATTGTCGATGTGGGCGGCGGCCGGGTGGTTCTTTACCCCGACGGTTACGAGTCTTACGTCTACAGGATGGAGCGAGAGGCGGCCGGACGGGAGGAGGCGGAGCGGGCCCGGCGGAAGAAATCCAGGCCGCGCCGGAAGGCCGGAGGAAGCGCCACGGACTATAAGCGGCGCAAGGAGCTGCGCTCCACCTTCAACCGCCTCGAGTCGAGGTGCCGTAAAATCGAGGCCAGGATGAAAGAGTTCGAGGCGGAGCTCGGGGAGATCCATCACCAATACGAGGAAAACCCTCTCGAGTATTCCCCCGGGCTGCAGGCCAGGGAGAAGGAGCTCCAGGTGGAGCTGGCCGAGCTCGAGCTCCAGTGGCTTGATTTCCAGGCGGAGCTGGAGAAGCTTCGCGCTGAGCTGGGCTAGCTTCGGCGCCGGCCTCTTTCTCCATGGCGCTCAGGCGGAGGTCGCGTCCGAGGTAGAGGCGGGCGAGGCGTTCATCAGCGGGGAAGCTATGGCTTGCCGCGCGGTTTCGCCTTGATTCCTTCCAGGAGGCGGTCGCGAGCCTCCTCCAGGGTCTCCAGCTTCTTGGCGAAGGCGAAGCGCACCTCGCGCTCGCCCAGCCCCGGGGTGTGGTAGAAGTGGGAGCCGCCGACGACGGCCACCCCGACCTCCTTGGCGAGCCAGAGGGCGAAGTCATTGGACTCGCCGGGATGGCCCCATTCCTCGTAGCCCGCCATGATGTAGTAGGCCCCCTCGGGGGTGCCCGCCGGCGTGAAGCCGGCCGCCGGGAGGATCTCCATCATCAGGTCGCGCCTGGCGTGATAGTCGTCCAGCTGTCGGGCGTAGAACTCTTCGCCCAGGGAGTAGGCGGCGGCGCCCGCCGCCTGCAGGGGGGTCGGGGCGCAGATGGTGGTGAAGTCGTGCACCGTCCGGGTCCCGGTCGCCCAGGGCTCACGAGCGACGAAGAAACCCAGGCGCCAGCCGGTGATGGCGAAGGTCTTTGAGAGGCCGCCCACGGTGATGGTACGCTTGTCCATTTCCGGCAACGTCGCCAGCGGGATATGTTCCCGGCCATCGTAGAGAATTCGGTCATAGATCTCGTCGGTGACGGCTACGAGGTCATGCTCGATGCAGATCCGGGCGACGCCATCCAGCTCTTCGCGCCCCAGGACGCGTCCGCTGGGATTGTGCGGCGTGTTGAGGATAACCGCCTTGCTGCGCGTGGTAACGGCCGCCTCGAGGCGCTCGATATCGAGGGCGTAGTGCGGAGGGAGCAGCGGCACGTAGACCGGCTTGGCCCCCGCGAATCGTACCGCGGGAGTGTAGTTCTCGTGGGCGGGCTCGATGATGATGACCTCGTCACCGGGATCGGCGATCGCCATCAGCGCCGCCACGATGCCCTCGGTAACGCCGCAGGTGATGGTGATGTTCAGATCAGGGTCGAGCCAGTCGAATTGAGGGGCGTAGCGGCTCTTCAGGTCTCCGGCTATGGCCTCGCGGAGCTCAGCCAGTCCCCAGGTGATGGCGTATTGATTGGGGCCCTCGAGCACGGCCTTCGCCGCGGCCTCGCGGACCTCGCGGGGAGGATCGAAGTCGGGATATCCCTGGGAGAGGTTGATCGCTCCGCATTCCAGCGCGATCCGGGTCATCTCCCTGATCCAGCTCTCGGAGAGCTGCTCGAGCTTGGCGGCGGTTTTTCCCCTGGAGGTCATGGAATGTCCATCTGCTGTAGCGCAGGAGCGGGTTGGTCAGGTTTCATCGTTCTGCGTGGAGGCCTCTCGGCCAAGCACATCCTCGACCCAGGCGCGACCGCGCATCATCGAGGGAAAGCCGAGGGTGGTGACGGCGAGGAATACGGCGTGGCGGATCTCTTCGCCATCGCAGCCGGCGGCGAGCGCCTTGCGAACGCTGGAATGGGTCGATCCCTCCATCTCCGCGCCGATACTGAGGCCCAGCTTGACCAGGGCCTGTGTTCGTTCATCGAGCGGCCCGGCNTCGCGGGCGGCCTTGCCCAGGGCTTCATAGGCGCCGATCAGCTCAGGATGTTTTTCTTTCAGCTGGAGGTAGAACTCCGGTGGTTTCGCCATGTCCGCTCCTTATCTTCCAGGGCAGGCGCTTGAGGTGACGGAGCCACGGGGCCCCGCCGTCGATGAATCATAGCTGTCCGGAGTCTTTTTGACGACCCAATCTGTGCTTGCTGCTCGGATCCGGGATGAGAAAGAGGCCGCGAAAACGGTCCTTGCAAGGATCGTTTTCGCGGCCCCAGCTTGCTGGAAGGCAGGTCGNGGCCGGCCTAGTCGCAGCCCGAATAGTTCTCGCAGCCGAGATCTCCGGGGCTGCCGGGCGCATCGATGTCCAGTCCACAGCCGGTGTTGATTCCCGGAGGACCGGGAAGCGCCGGGGCGGCGCCGCCCTGGAAGAGGTAGCCGAGGATCAGGATGCCATCGGTCAGGTTGATCTGGCCATCGTTGTCGGAATCGGCCGCCTCCATGCAGGCGGGGTCATCGTCACCGAGGAAGAGATAGCTGAGGATGATGATCGCATCGGTGAGCTCGAGGGAGCCGTCGCCATTGCCGTCTCCACGCGAGAACAGGCCGCTCTCCTCCGCGCTCAGGATCGAAACAGTGAAGTCTCCAGCGGCATCGAGATCTTCGCTGCTCACCACGATGGAGTAGGTGCCGGCATCGAGGCTGCGGCTCAGGCAGGCAGTCTCGGTGCCTGCTCCGCAGTTGTCGTTGAAGGCAAATTCGTCGCAGAGGTCGTTGAAGAGAGCCAGGGTCGGATCGAAGCTGTCGGAGGAGACCGAGATCCTGCCCTCGAAGAATTCATCGACCGTGAACGAGTAGACCTCGATGGCCTGGTCGAAGGGAGGGAGGGCGCACTCGCTTATTCCGAGTGTCCCGGTGAGGCTCTGCCCCGGCTCCATGGCGCTGACTCGGCATTGGACACAGAAGTTGTCTCCGCTCTCGCATTCGGTAGCGAGGGTGAAGCCGCCGCCCTGTCCGGTGGCGTAGCTGCTGACGCCCAGGCGGTAGATGCCGCCGGGCAGATCCATCATCGTGAGCATCGAGTTGAGCCCATTGCCGCCGTCATCATCCTGCGCGATGAGTTGGCAGTTCTCGTCGTAGAGCTGCAAATAGGTGTCGTAGTCTCCCGTGAGGTTGATGGTGAGGTTTCCACCGGCGATGACGATGCTGTAGAGGTCGAGGAACTGCCCGGTAGTTCTTCTGCACTCGGTCATCGGGAAGATTGCCTCTTCGGGAATGCCGCAGCTGACGAGCCCTACCTCGCAGTCGCCACAGAGGTCAGTCGCTTCCCGGCAGATCGTGGCCAGGAAATAGGTCCCGCCGACGCCGCCTGAATAGGAGCTCACGCCGACGAAATACGTTCCGGCCGCCAGGTTCTGGATCAGGAGCGAGTTGAGCCCGGCGCCGCCGTCGTCGTTGAACGCGATACGGTTGCAGTCGGCATCGTAGAGCTCGATCCAGGTATCGAAGTCGGGCGAGTTGAGATCGATCACGACCTCCTGGTCTTCATCGATCTCGAGCTGGTAGATGTCGACCTCCTGGTTGTTGGTCGCGGCAGGCCTGCGGCAACCGGTCTGGGGGAAGACGCCCTGGACCTCTACTCCGCCGCAGTCAAGATCGTCGCCGGCGATGCAGTCTTCGCAGGTGGCGGCGGGGACAAAGGGATCCCTGCAGGTGACGTCCAGCACGTAGTCGCCCCCCACGCCGACGCCGAAGGAGCTGACTCCGATGTAATAGGTGCCGGGTTCGACGTTCTCCATGATCCGTGAATTCAGGCCCGCGCCGCCATCGTCATTGAAGGTGACACGGTTGCAGTCGGCATCGTAGAGCTCGAGCCAGGTGTCGTAGCTGGGAGAGTTGAGATCGATCACCAGCTCCTGCGCTTCCTCGACCTCGACCTGGTAGATGTCGACTTCCTGTCCGTTGCTCTCCGGGCGCAGGCAGGCGCTCTGAGGGAAGACGCCGGCGGCCGAGCCCTCGCAGGCGATCTCGCCGACCTGGCAGTCGGGACAGACGCTCTCAGGGGCGAGGACCTCCCTGCACTCGAGGTTGAGCGTGAAGGCGCCGGCGCTCTGGAACGCGTTGCTGCTCACTCCGATGAAGTGGAGCCCACCGAAGTGTTCAACGTTCAGGCGGGCGGTGTCGCCGATGCCATTGGCTATTCCGACGGGAAGGCAGCCTCCATCAAAGAGCTGGAGAAACGGCGTAAATTCGGTGGACTGCAGGGTCACCGTGAGTCGGCCGCCTTCGGGCGGCAGCTCGACGAGGTACAGGTCGATGTCCTCACCCGTCTCGCGCGGGCACCCGCTCTCAGGGAAGGTTCCCGTCGTTTCGATCCCGCACTCGACCTCGGAGATGACGCAGTCGTTGCAGAGGGCGGCCTGGTCAAAAGGCTCCCTGCAGCTGGCGCTCAGGGTAAATTGTCCGGTGCCCGCGACGGAGAAGCTGCTGGCGCCAACGTGGTAGGTGCCGGCGGCAAGCGGGGTATTGATCCGCGAGTTGAAGCCATCCCCTCCATCGTCGTCGAGCTGGATCAGGACGCAATCCGCATCGTAGAGCGCCAGGTAGGTGTCGTACCAGCCTGCAGCACCTGGGGCTGCGACGGGGGTCAGGTTGATGGTGACCTGCTCGCTTCCCTCGGGCACCTCCAGGGTGTAGTAATCGACAGGTGAGCCGCGCTCGAGGGTGCAGGTTCCCTGGGGAAAAGCGGCGGTGACCGGCTCGGTGCAGCTGAACTCGCCGAGAACGCAGTCCGGCGAGCAGACATCTTCAACCGGCTGCCCATATACGGCAGCTGAGAGAAAGAGACCCGTAAAGACAACGAAGGATGAAAAAACGCCGTAGGTTTTTTTTACGGATAAACCCCGGCGGCAACTGTGTTCCTGCATGGGAAATCGCCTGCAAATGTTAAGTTGGTTGATAACGACCCGGGCGTGAGCGCCAGGAATAGAATAATAGCACCTGGTGCCGCATTCAGGCTGGAGAACCTTGAATGAAGCCAGCTTCGAGTTTCCATGCATCCGGCTGGGTATGCAATGCCTTTTTTCCGGCATTCGAGGAGTCTTGTCGCGATCTTGCTCTATTGCGTATTCAGCGGCGCCTGGGGGGGTATAATCCGGTTCTTTGCAGGGCCCTCGACCTTGGAATCGGTTTGCTCAGATAAGGATTTCTGGATTCTGGAAAACACCGTATTGAAGGAGGTTCTGATGTCGTTGCGGGTTCGGTTAATGTTTTGTTTCGGCAGTGCCTTCTTTGTCCAGCTCGGGCTTGGGGCTGAGGATTGGCCCGGCTGGCGAGGCCACGACGGGAACGGTATTTCAGGCCAGTCAGGCTTTCCCCTGGAATGGTCGCACGAAAATCAGAACCTGCTGTGGAGTGTCAAGGTGGCGCAGTGGGGTAATTCTTCTCCCTGCATCGTCGGCGACCGTATCTACCTTACCGCGCAGAAGAAGGATGACACCCTCCACGTGCTCAGTGTTGACCGCGTGAAAGGCCAGGTTGTCTGGAAGAGCAAGGTTGGCGAGGGAAAGACGAAACACCATCGACTTCACAATATGGCTTCACCCACCTGCGTCGCGACCATGGACAGGGTCTGCGCTCTCTTCGGCACCGGCGACCTCGTCTGCCTCGACAGCGAGGGCAAGCTGCTCTGGAAAAAAGATCTCGTAAAAGACCACGGCGAATACAGCATTCTCTGGGGTATGGGCTCCTCCCCGTTGCTCTATTCGGGCAGGCTCTTCATCGCCTGCATGAACGGGGGCCCCTCTTACGTTCTCTGCGTTGATATCAAGACCGGGAAATACCTCTGGAAGGCGGACAGGAAGCTGCCCTGCATCGGTGAGGCTACGGACTCCTATTCCTCTCCGATCCTGTTTGACTGGCAGGAGAAAAAGGCGGTGGTGGTCTCCGGAGCGGATCATGTGAATGCTTACGATCCCGCCTCGGGCCGCCAGCTCTGGATCTCCTCAGGGCTCGACATTCCGCATAAGGCGGGGCGCTCTATCGCTTCGCCGACGGCCGCGCAGGGGATGGTGTTCGCCACGAGCTCGGGGTACGGAGGCCTTGGAAAGGTCATTGGCCTGAAGCCCGGCAAGGATGCCAGCGGTGATATCACGGCCAGTCGTCGCAGCTGGCTCTACAAGCAGCATTCCCCTGACTGTCCCACGCCGGTATGTTATCGGGGCCGGCTCTACCTGGTGCGGGACAACGGGGTTGGCTCCTGTCTCGATGCCGTCACTGGAGAGTTGAAGTGGCGTGAACGGATCTTCCGCGGCGACGTCAAGGCCTCTCCTGTGGCGGCCGACGGTAGGATTTATTTCACGGCTATGTCGGGAGACACCATCACGCTCGAGGCGGGGGATCAGTTCAAAATAGTCGGCAAGGGTAAGGTCCCCGGGCCGATTATTGCTACCCCCGCGCTTGCCGATGGAACGGTCTACATCAGGGGCAGAGATCGGCTCTGGGCGTTCAGAAACTCGACAAGGTAGTTTCCTTCGCCGCTGGCTGGCAGGATTGGCGCGAACGCAGCTCTTTAAAATTCGCACTCAAGCCGGGTGGCCTCGTCGAGCCGCAGGAGATACTCCTCATTGGAAATCTCCAGGGCTCCGAATTGCTGGAGATGCTCGGTCAGATATTGTACCTCCAGAACGGCGAAGCCGCGTTCTCCCAGGCGCTCGACGAGTTTTGTCAGGGCTATTTTCGATGCGTTGGTGACACGGTGAAATTTTGATTCCGCCATGAAGACTCCTCCCAACTGCACCCCGTAGATGCCCCCGATGAGTTTTTCGCCGCTCCAGATCTCCACGGAGTGAGCCTTCTTTAATTCGTGCAGCTGGTTGTAGAGGTCGTGGATCCGGTCGGTGATCCAGACAGGTCGTCCCTCTCCGCAGCCGATCATCACATCGGTAAAGGCCCTGTTGGCGGTCACCTCGAATTCTCCGTTGTCCATGGCGCGCTGAAGTGAGCGGGGAATATGGAAATCTTCAAGGGGCAGGATGGCCCTGGGGTCCGGACGGAACCAGTAGATCAGGTCATCCTCGTCGTCGCCCATCGGGAAGATGCCCTGCCGGTAGCCGGCCAGCACGTTTTCCACGGTAAAGGGGATGTCGAATTCGGTCGCGATTGGGTTGTCCACGCCCTCATCATAAGGCCTGCGTGGAGGTGTCGGCTATCCAGTTTGTCGCCGGTACCCTGTCTCGGGCGCCGGCGCTCAGTCGTTTCCGGATGATTCGGTCTCGAGGTTCCGCCGCAGCAGGTCGAGCGCCCGGGTCGCCGCCTGGGCCCGAACCAGGTCGCGTTTGCCGACGAAGACCTTTTTCTCAACGTAGATGGAATCTTCGCCGGGTCCGGCGATGCCGAGATAGACCAGGCCCACGGGCTTCCCCTCGCTTCCCCCGTCCGGCCCGGCGATGCCGGTTACGGAGATTCCGTAGGTCGCCGAAAAGTTCTTTTTCACCGCCCGCGCCATCGCTTCGCACACGGGTCGCGAGACGGCGCCTTCCCGTTCGAGGACCTGCGGATCGACAGCCAGCATGGAGGCCTTGATGTCGTTCTGGTAGGCGACNACCGAGCCCAGGAAATACCGCGATGATCCTGCCCGNTCCGTCAGGCGCTTGGCGATCAATCCTCCGGTGCAGGACTCGGCAGTGGNGATGCTCGCCCGGCTCGACACCAGCAGCTCGTGAACCCGGCGCATGAGGGAGATGTCGAGTGGTTCTCCCGCGGGCTCCTTCAGACCTTCGGGCGGGAAGAAGAGATCGTTGCCGAACTCGGCCTCGAGCGCCCGGCGGATTTCATCCAGGAGGACGTGTTCCTCGTCCGCGTGGGAGATGAACTTGAGAAGGAGNTCNCCGGGNCGGGCGCTGATGCCGTACTCGATCTTNCCGGTGTCGATGCCGAGCCGCTGGATCCTGGCCTCCGCCCAGCTCTCGGGCTGTCCCATGAGCTTTGCCCGGAGTATGCGAGGCGGAGAAAGTTCGAAGCGCCTGTTGATTTCTCCGGCGAGGTGTTCGTGGAAGATGGCGCGAAGCTCATGGGGAACGCCCGGGAGAGCGGCGACCAGGCCGCGCCCGGTTTCCACCAGGCTTGCCGGGGCCAGCCCGGCCGGGTTCTGAAGCACCCGTGCGCCTTCGACCACCTCCGCCTGTTTGTAGAAGTTGNCTGGGATCTCNTTCTCGGAGGATACCCGNTCCAGCGCCTTGCGGCGCATGGTCTCNCGCGCCGTTTCATCGATCGTCACATCGCGTCCGAGGGCGCGGGCGAGGGAGGTGATGGTGAGGTCATCCGCGGTGGGTCCCAGGCCTCCGCTGATAACGACGAGCTCCGCCCGCGCGACCAGCTCCCTGAAGGCCTCTTCGAGGCGCTCCCCGTCATCGGGCAGCAGGCGGAGNTCCTCTATGTGNACACCNAGCATGGTCAGCTCCGTGGCGAGGAAGGNGCCGTTGGCGTCNCGGGTCTCNCCACGGGTAAGCTCGGAGCCGGTCAGGCAGATTATGGCCCTGGGTCGGGTCACGATACGTTTCCCTCGAAGATGCCTTTGCCNGGAGAGGCCGCGGCCTCCCGGTCGGTCTGGTAAGTGGCCGGCAGCGATTGGTGCTGCGCGGACCGAATCGTCGTGCTGGTTTACCATTGCCGACCGGGCAGGGCAATAGTCCGGCNCCGGGTCCGTCGTTGTTTTGGTTGCTGGCAGCGCCGTTGCGGCGGTGTTAACATACCGCCCTGAACTCGCGTGCCGTCCTCGAGGGCGGGCGTTTATCGCCACAGACACAAGGCCGGGCCCCANGCGCGATTAGCTGGAGGCAGGGAGCCGGGGCCGGAGNCGCAAAACCTTGTTTGAAGGCATCACAAAACGGTTTTCCGGGATCCTCGGCAATCTTGCCGGGAAAAAGATCACCGAGAAGAATATTCGCGAGACGCTCCGCGAGATNCGTGTGGCGCTGCTCGANGCGGATGTCGCGCTCGAGGTCATCAAGCAATTCCTCCAGAAAATAGAAACAGANGCCCTGGGGGAGNAGGTTCTCAAGGGAGTCGAGCCCGGGCAGCAGTTCATCCAGNTTGTTTTTGAGCAGCTNGTGGCGNTGATGGGCCCGGTNGATNCCGCCATCAATTTCCAGTCCAAGGGCCTGACCGTCATCCTGATGGCNGGCNTGCAGGGCAGCGGTAAAACGACAACCTGNGGGAAGCTGGCGATCATGCTTCGCAAACAGCACAAGCGCCGCCCCCTCCTGGTGGCCGCCGATATGCAGCGCCCGGCCGCCGTGGACCAGCTGCGGACCCTGGGCGAACAGATCAAGGTGCCGGTTTTTTCCCAGCCGGGAGAGAAGCCTCCGGCCATCTGCGCCGAGAGCCTCAAGGAGGCCGGCCGGCTGGGCTGCGATACGGTCATCCTCGACACCGCGGGACGTCTGCATATAGATGAGGAGATGATGGGGGAGGTCTGCGAGATCTCCCGGGTCACCAGTCCTCACGAGGTGTTTCTCGTTTGTGACGCCATGGTCGGCCAGGACGCGGTCAAGAGTGCGAGAGAATTCAACGAACGACTCGAGTTAACCGGGGTCATCCTGACCAAGCTCGATGGAGATGCTCGAGGTGGAGCGGCGCTGTCGGTGAAGACGGTTACCGGCAAGCCCATNAAATTCGTCGGTACGGGGGAGAAGCTCGAGGGGACGCTCGAGGAATTTCGTCCCGAGGGCATGGCGGAGCGCATCTTCGGTTTTGGAGATGTGCGGGGGATCGTCGCCAAGGCCCAGGAGGTGGTCGATGTCGAAGACGCGGCCCGCATGCAGAAGGAGNTGCTCGATGGAACCTTCACCCTGGAGCATTTTCTNGATCAGCTCCAGTCGGTAAAGAAGATGGCGGGCGGCAATATCCGCAANCTGNTGGAGATGGTTCCGGGAATGGGAGCCCANCTCGGNGACATGGACATCAGTGATGAGGACCTCGGCCACATCGAGGGAGTCGTGCGCTCCATGACGCCCAAGGAGCGCCGCCGGCCGGAGATTCTCAATTCGTCGCGTCGTGANCGCATCGCCCGCGGTAGCGGGCGTGCGAGAATGGATGTGGATGACCTGCTCAAGCAGTTCAACGGCATGAAGAAAATGATGGATCAGATGACGGGGTCTTCGAGTAAGGGCCCGCTGGGGAAGCTGAAGGCGATGGCCCAGGCGAAGAAAATGATGAACGATCCTCATCAGATGATGCATCAGATGTCGCAACAGATGGGGGCGGAACAAGGCTCGCAGCAGAAAAAAAGCCGCGGCGGCACCACCAAGACCCGCAAGACGACAAAGGCCGAGCTGAAGGCTCGTCGAAAGCGTGAGCGGAAGAACCGGAGAAAGAGCCGGAGGCGTTGAGNTCTGGCGGGGCGCCGGCCAAAAACCGATCTGGGGAGCCAGGTTTTTCGGGTCGAACGCATTCGAATCGGAACTTCCTAAATCACTTGACCTTAGGGTTTAATTTGGGATAATTGCCCATCTTTTGCGTCTTCCAGCAGACTCTTGGAAGGACCTTAAGATATTAAATTAGAATGAGTTAAGTTTTTATCCGCAGACCAGGTGGTCGCGCGGATGATTGTAATTGGAGGTAGCTGGATGTCGGTCAGGCTTCGCCTGAGGCGAATGGGAAAAACCCATCGGCCTTTTTACAGGATTTGCGCTATAGAACGGGGTCGTGCCCGCGATGCGAAATATATCGAGAGCATCGGTTATTACGATCCGTTCATCGAGGACGATGCGAAGAAGTTCCATCTCGATAAGGAGCGGGCGGAATACTGGCTCAGCGTTGGGGCGACGGCTTCGCAGACGGTCATGAAATTCCTTCGCAAGGCGGAGGTCGCGGGACTTGTTCCGGCCAAGAAATCGAAGAGTCGTCCGAAAAGGACCCTGAACGCCGAGAAACGGACCGCCCGTGATGAGCGGCTCGAGCGTAAGAGAAAGAGAAAGCAGAAGGCTCTGAACAAGCAGCCGCCCCCTGAGCCTAAGGAAGAAGCCCCCGCCGCTGAGGCGGAGGATGCTCCTGAGGCCGTTGAGGAAGCGATCGAGACCCAGAACGAGGTTGCTGAAGGCCAGGTAGACGAGGCCCCCGCTGCCGAGGAAGCTCCCGCTGAGGAAGCTCCCGCCGAGGAAGCTCCCGCTGAGGAAGCTCCCGCCGAGGAA
>NZOA01000045.1 GCA_002695115.1 Planctomycetota bacterium | reverse complement strand
CTTCGCCGAGTCGTAGGTGCGGATGTACATCCNGNCNCCNGCGATGCANGGCGTCGANCGGCTGGGAGCGCCNAGGTCGATCCGGGCNAGCTCCTTGTANTCATCGCTGACGGCNAGCACCAGGACGGTCCCCTCNCNCGAGACGATGTAGATCCNGTCCTGTACGCAGACCGGNGANCCCCAGAAGATGGCGTCGACNCGNTTCTGCCACATNNTTTTNCCGGTCGAGGCCTGGTAGCAGCTGGCGACGTCGACCTTGTCGCTGAAGATGAACATCAGGTCGTTCTTGATGAGTGGCGTGGGCACGTAGGCTACAGCCTTCTTGAGGCGGTAGACTTCTTTGACCTTCCCTTTTTCGGGCGTTACCGCGACGAGGTAGTTGCCGCCGCCGCCGGAGCCGCAGGTGCCCATGATCACATCACCGGCGATGACCGGCGAGGAGCAGGAGCGCATGGTGAAGCAGTCGTTTTCCCAGAGGATCCTGCCGGTTTTCGGATCGATGCCGCCGATGCCGTTGCCGGTGCTGTTGAAAATTATCTGGTCGGATCCCCCGGCTGGCTTGTAGACACAGGGGGTCGAATAGGAGACATAACGCGTCTTCTGCGGCGTCTTCCAGCGCACCTTGCCGGTCTTCGCATCGAGGGCGACGAGGTAGCTCTTGAGGCTGTCTTCGGCATTGCGTCCCTGGTGGTGGCCGAACAGGATCATGCCCTCGTAGACGATCGGCGAGGCGCCATGGCCGTGGAGGCTGGTGAACTTGCCGAGCGAGTGCTTCCAGAGCTCCTGGCCGGAGTGGTCGAGGGCGTGGACCTTGACCTCGCCAGGATTGCCGAACATGACGTAGAGGGCATCTTTGCTCAGGGCGGGAGTGCTCGAGGCGAAGCTGTTGAGCCGATGCTTGCGGTGGGTCCGGTTGTCGTAGGTCTTTTTCCAGAGAATCGAACCATCGCCGGTGGAGAAACACAGCACGTGCCGCACCGCGCCCTTCTTCTCCGCGCTGGTGAGGAAGAGCTTCTCTCCCCATGCGACCGGCTGGGAGTGTCCAACGCCCGGGAAATNAGTTTTCCAATTGTAGTCCTTGTCGCTCCAGCTTACCGGGATGTCTTTGGCCTCGCTCAGGCCGGTTCCGTTCGGACCGCGAAACCGGGTCCAGTTTTCCGCGAAGGCCGAGGCCGTGAGGGTCAAAAGGCATGCGGTCGCGAGTGTGCAGCGAAGAGTTCGTTTCATCATGGAGCTTTCCTCNATTTNCCGGANGGATCAGGTAGTTGACATTAGGNCAGAGGTGATCCGTGATCAAGCAAATCCGTCCCCGGGGTGNGGACGGGCTTTCCTGTTGCCGGGCGAGCTGTGGTATTCTCTTTTTTTCATCGGCGCNGGNGAGCGCNNCGGTTCAAACGATTTTTTTCCTAATGAGCTATCATTCCATGCGGCGTATTTCAGCTGTTTCAATTCTTCTCCTGTGTTCTTCCTGCGCGGTACCCATGCAGTCCACCAGAGACTGGACCCCCGATCACCTGTTTGGCGAGCTGGGTAAGAGCTACCTGGACCGCTCGACGGCGCTCTCACCGGTCTACGCAACCTATCTCGGTGACCATCGCTTCGATGGAGAGCTGGACGAGGTCGGCGAGGAGGCCCGGGCGCGCACCGCCTCCTTCTGCAACGAGTACCTCGAGCGCCTAGCGGAGGTGCCGCGAGGGGAACTGTCGCCCGCCAACCAGATAGATGCCGCGCTGCTGGAGCATGAGCTGCGCAATACGCTCTGGCGCCTCGAGGTCCTCCAGGAGTGGGCCTGGAATCCACTCGGGTATACAGATCTCTGCGGCCGCGCGATCTACAGCCTCATGGCGCGTGACTTCGCCCCGATCGCAAAGCGCCTCTCGAGCGTGGCGGATCGTCTCGAGAAGTTGCCGCGCCTGCTCGAACAGGTCCGCGGAACCCTGGTNNCNANNCGGGTNCCGAAGATTCACGCNGAGACCGCNGTNAAGCAGAACAAGGGNGTNCTGAGCATTCTCGACAATATGGTGGTTCCGCACCTTGGCAAGCTTGGCAAGGCCGAGCGTGGACGTCTCGAGGCCGCCATGAAGATGGGCAGGGCGGCTGTCGATAAGCACCAGGAGTGGCTCGAGAAGGAGGTTCTTCCCCAGGCGACGGGGGATTTCCGGATCGGGAAGGAGCTCTTCGACAAGAAGCTCGCCTTTACCCTGAACTCTCCCTTGTCGCGCGCAGAAATCCGCAAGCGTGCCGAGAGCGAGCTCAAACGTGTCCGGGAGCAGATGTACCAGATCAGCAAGGGAGTGCATCTCAAGAACCATCCGGAAGATCAATTTCCCGTTGAGCCCGACGAGGCGCACAGGCAGAAAACCATCCAGGCGGCTCTCGAGCTCGCCTATGCCGACAAGCCCGCGCGGGACGCGGTGGTGAAGACGGCCAGGGACTCTCTTGTCGATATCGAGGCATTTGTCCGTAAGCGCGACCTCATCACGATTCCCGATGACCCGATCGAGATCATCATCATGCCGGAGTTCGAGCGCGGGGTCTCGGTAGCATATTGCGATTCTCCAGGCGCGCTCGATGTCGGCCAGAAAACCTTCTACGCGGTGGCGCCGCTTCCGGATGACTGGACGGACAAGCAGGTGGACTCCTTCCTGCGCGAGTACAACCGTCGTTCGATTCACAACCTGTCTGTACACGAGGCGATTCCCGGTCACTTTCTGCAACTGGCGCATTCGAACCGCTATCCGTCGCTCCTCCGGGCGGTTCTTTCATCCGGCGTCTTTATCGAGGGCTGGGCGGTCTACACCGAACAGATGCTCGCCGATGAGGGCTACATGAACGCAGATCCCCTGATGAAGCTGATTGCACTGAAATGGTACCTGCGCGGAATCGCCAACTCGATCATCGACCAGGCGATCCACGCTGAGGGTATGAGTGAGGAGGAGGCCATGCGCCTGATGACGGTGACGACCTTCCAGGAGGAGCGCGAGGCCGCCGGAAAGTGGATCCGTTCCCAGCTCACCTCGACCCAGCTCTCGACCTATTTCGTCGGCTACCAGGAGCATCGCGATCTGCGTGCCGAGGTTGAGAAGAAGAAAGGTGACGCGTTCAACCTGAAGAAGTACCACGATCAGGTGATCTCCTACGGATCGCCCCCGGTGAGGTTCGTGCGTCGTCTCGTTCTGGGCCTGCCGGTGGCAGACTAGGCGGAGGAGCTGCGCTCGAGCCAGGCCCCGCATCCATCCGGCTCCGCCGGGCGGAGCAGCTCGATGGATTCGGCTGAATCGTCGCGCAGCTGTTGCGGGCCGATGAGCAGCCGGGCCGGCTCTTGAGAGCTCCAGCCGGTCGCTTCGCCGAGAGTTTCGATGATGGCGCGGCCAACGAGCCCGAAGCTGATCCGGGCATTGATCTCGCCGAGCGGGTGAAAATGTTCCCGGCCGCGGCTGTCCCGCCAGGACCAGCAATCGATCTCGAGCGGGCCGAGGTAGCCTTCTTCCCTGGCTGCATCTGNAGCAGCGCCTGCGGCTGTCTCCAGCCCGGGAAGGTTGCCGGTGGGGGAAGGTGAGAAGGCAAGGCCGCGAAACCGGCCCTGGGTGTCGGTTTCAAGGCCGTGGGGCCCCAGCAGCACGGTTCTTTCTTCAAGCACCAGGGTGCAGAAGCCGAAATCTGAGGTTCTTTCAAGCCAGGGTTCAAAGACCAGCGCTCCGTGTGCATCGAACAGGTTCCGGGCTCTCTTCAACTCGAGCTCGCCGGCNCCCGGACCTTCTGCGATCAGCCGCAGCCTGCCGGCGGCGGAAAAGGGGGCCTTCAGGACCCAGCCGCCGGAAAGCTCCGGGTTGTTCTTTTCATTTTCGAGATGATCTTCGAGCTCCCGGAGGCTTTTCAGGACCCGGCTTGCCGGCAGGGCGAGGTCGAGCTTCTCCCGCAGTCGCTGGCAGAAGCGCTTGTCATTCACCCCGGCCGCGGCGGCGGCGCACGTGGCCGGAAGGTTCCAGACCGTCTCGGCCAACGGAGCCTCTTGCCGGTAAGCCGGGGTGGCAGGACTGCCGGCTCGAAGCGCGGCGATCGATTCGGTTTCGCCCCAGGCCAGCACCCCGCCGGTATTTTCCGTCGGCAGTGGTCCACCGGTGAGGGCCGGCCGTGCAAGCTCTGGCGGACCCGAGAGGCGGTCAGCGTCCACCGCGATCGGGGTCCACAGCCGGTCTCCCTCGGCGCAGAAAACCCGCAGCAGGGTCGCGGCCGCGGAGATGTTTTCAAGGACAGGACGCGGGAGGATCGCCGGGACCACGGAGCTCCAGGAGTGGGCCGCAAATCCAGTCTCACAGTCAAGATTGCCCACGATGAGCCGCTCAGTCACCGGTTTCCTCCCCCTGTGGGTCGTCTCTCTGGCTCTCTCTGAGCAGGTTGATGAACTCGGGGTCCATCCCCGCGGCCTCGCGTCCGCCGGGATCAAATACCCTGCCTCGCCCGAGCGCCGGGCGCAGCGGCCAGGTGACGTTTTCGCAATAGGCCTCCCACATGGTCTGCTCCGGCTTCTTGAGTTTTTCCAGCCACTGCCAGCCGAAGCGCACATGGCCCACCTCGTCGTCATGCACCTGCTCGACGATCGCCGCGGTTTTTTCGTCTCCTGTCTTCAGGATCTCGGCCGCCGATTCGGTGGTATGGTCGAGGTTGGCGTTTTCGAAGGTCAGCGACATCGCGCAGACAAACCGCAGGGCGGTGGTAATCTGCGGAGTCTTGTTCCAGAAGTAGCCGCTGACGGGATAGTCACCTAATTCTCCGCCCAGGCTTCTGAGCCGGGCGATGTACATCTTCGTATGGCGCTGCTCCTCCTGGAGAATCCTGAGGAGCCCGCGCCGATAGTCGGTGGGCGCGTCGGGAAAGGCCAGCAGCGCCCAGGCGAAGAGCTCCACAGCCTGCAGCTCGTGGTTGGCGAAGGAGTGCAGGATCCTCCCCCTCTGGTCGGGATCGTGGTATCCCTCGACCGATGGTACCCCCGCCTCGCTGATCGGCCGGATGCGCAGGCGGCCGGGCCGGCCGGGATTCTCGATGCGCAGGGGCGTCCCGGGCTCGCTGTCCTCGAGATCATCGGGCAGGGAGGCCAGCTTGAACTCGATGTCCTCGGAGAGGACCAGGGCTTCGGTTATTTCTCTTACCTGCATGGTTTTCTTCTGCGGAAGCGGCCGCTGCCGGCATTATGAACCGCCGGGGGCGATGAGAGCCAGCGGCAGGGCTGTTGATAATAACCGCTCTCTGCGACTAAGCTGTTCAGAGTTCATTGGTTATTCAGGAGAGCGCATGTCCGGTATCGGCGAGATCAGTCCAGTTCGAGTCCTGATTCCTGAAGATGAGATCACCCGGCGCCTGGGAGAGCTCGCGGAGGAAATCTCACGGGACTACGAGGGCAAGGACCTCGTGCTGGTCTGCGTGCTCAAGGGCTCGATGGTTTTCTTTGCCGACCTGGCCCGGAAGATCACCACTCCCCTGAGCTTCGATTACATCTGCGTGAACTCTTACGGTGACGCTACCGAGAGCGCGGGAAAGATCGAGCTCAGGACCGACCTGAGCGAATCCGTCAGCGGTCGCCACGTGCTTGTCGTGGAGGATATCGTCGATACGGGCCGGACGCTGGAATACCTTTTTACCCTCCTGGCGGACCGGGGAGCCGCCTCGCTGAAGGTGGTGGCGCTCCTGGACAAACCCTCGCGCAGAAAACACGAGGTCGAGATCACCTATCGCGGATTCGAGATTCCCGATGAATTCATCGTGGGCTACGGCCTCGACTACCGCCAGCTCTACCGCAACCTGCCCTATATCGGGGCCCTAGAGCTGGATTCACCCCTGGATTGAGTCCCCCGGGTACGTAATTTCTTTCATATCACGGTCCCAGGATCTATACACGGTTTCATGCGCTTTATCTTCGAACAGATTCGCACCGGCGGGGATCGTAACTTCGCCTATCTCGTAGGCGACCGTGACGCTGCGGAGGGCGTCCTGATCGATCCTTCCTACGATCCGGATGCGGTGGTCGAACGTTCCCGGGCGCAGGGTCTCGCGACCACTCATGTCATCAACACTCACGGCCATCCGGATCACGTCAATGGAAACGAGAGGGCCCTGGAGCTCACCGGCGCCCGGCTTGCCGCCTACAGGGAGGCCGAGAGCCATCCCGAGGTCGCCCTCGATGATGGCGATGAGCTGAAGGTCGGCTCGATCACGATGCGCTTTCTCCACACGCCCGGTCATTGTCCTGACCACCTGGTGATCCACCTCCCCGGGCAGTCCACGGCGATCACAGGCGACCTGCTCTTCGTCGGTAAGATTGGCGGCACCGCGAGCGAGGAGCTGGCGCTGCTGGAGTACGAGAGCCTCCAGAGAGTCCTGCGGGAATTGCCGCCGGAGACCACGGTCTGGCCCGGCCACGACTACGGCTGCCGTCCCTCTTCGACCATCGACCTGGAGCTCGCCACCAATCCCTTTCTGCTCGCCGGCTCCCGGGAAGAATTCCTGCGGCTGAAGAGCGACTGGGGAGAGTTCAAGGCTCGCCACGGCCTGAAGTAGATTCCACCGGCGCTGAGAAAAAGGGACCGCGCCGCCGGGGCGGCGTGCGGTCCTTGTTCAAATGGTTGCCGAACAGGGACTTGAACCCCGACTTCCAGAATCAGAATCTGGCGTGCTACCAATTACACCATTCGGCAACGCTTGTTCAGCGAGGCAGCGGCGCGCCGACGAGACGGAGCGTTCCGCTGTGAGAAACTTTTTTAATCGTTGAGGGGGCCTGTTGCAACCCGGAACATTCGTATGTGAGCAGGCGGGGCTTGACGCGACCGTCGAATCAGCCCAGATTAGTGGTCCGGAGTAGCTCATTACCAGCCTGTGGGAACCAGCGGGGGGAGCCCGAATATGACCAGTCGCCGTGATTTTCTCAAGAGAGCCGTTGCCGTGGGAGCCGGCGGAGTCGTATCGGGGTGCTGCGCCCCCGCTCCGAGCGATGCGACACGGAGAGGAGCAAAGGACTTGATACCCATCGTCGACACTCACCAGCATATGTGGGACCTCGGCAAGTTCGAGTTGCCCTGGACCAAAGACGAAAAGCCCCTCGCCCGCAACTTCCTTATGTCCGATTACCTCGAGGCATCCAGTGGATTGAACGTCGTCAAGACGGTCTACATGGAGGTTGATGTGACGCCATCGCAGCAGGTCAAGGAGGCGGAGCACGTCATCGAGATGTGTCGTCGCGATGACAATCCCATGAGCGGAGCGGTCATTTCCGGGCGGCCGTCGAGCGATGGTTTCCGTGACTACATCATGGCCTTCAAAGACACCCCCGAGATCAAGGGCGTGCGCCGAATTCTGCAGGCCGGCGAGACCCCGCCCGGGCATTGTCTCGGCGAGAAGTTTATCGAGAGCGTTCGCCTGGTCGGCGAGCTCGGGATGAGCTTCGACCTCTGCATGCGCCATGGCGAGATCGCCGACGCGGCGAAGCTGGCCGATGCCTGTCCCGAGACCCGGCTGGTTCTCGACCATTGCGGAAATGCCGAGGTGCATTCCGACGATCGCTCAAAGTGGCGCAGCGACATATCCGCCCTGGCGGAGAAGAAAAACGTGGTCTGCAAGATCTCCGGTTTCGTCGCCACAGCGAAGAAGGGCGAGTGGACGACGGCGGACCTGGCGCCGGTCATTCGGCATTGCTACGAGTCCTTCGGTCCCGACAGGGTGGTCTTCGGTAGCGACTGGCCGGTCTGCAACCTGAGCGCCTCCTACAAGAGCTGGGTCGGGGCGCTCAAGGAGGTCATGAAGGGAGAATCCGAGGAGCGTCGGAGAAAGCTCTTCCACGACAACGCCATCCGGGTCTACCGGCTGGGTTAGGAGAGCCCGCTCATTTCAACCGGACGCTGACCGGGCAGTGGTCGCTGCCGGCGATGTTCGGATGGATAGCCGCATCGGCGACGCGTCCGAGCAGGGCGGTGTTGACGGTGCCGTAGTCGATTCTCCAGCCGATGTTTTTCTCTCTCACACCGAAACGATAGCTCCACCACGAATAGGCGCCATCGAGGTCCGGGTTACGTTCCCGGAATACGTCGTGGAAGCCGCTTTTGAGGAAGCGTGTCATCCAGGAGCGCTCCTCGGGGAGGAAGCCGGGGTTCTTGAGGTTCTGTTTCGGGCGGGCGAGATCGATCGGCTCGTGGGCGATGTTGTAGTCTCCCATCAGGAGTACATCGAGTCCGGCATCGACCTGCTTTTTCAGGAAGCGTCGCAGGCCCCTGCAGAAATCGAGCTTGTAGTCAAAGCGCGGACCCTCGGGCTGGCTCTTGGGGAAGTAGGCGCTGATCACCAGCAGGTCGCCGAAGCGGGCACGCAGCACCCTGCCTTCCTGGTCCAGCTTCCTGACTCCGAGCCCCTCGATGACCTCGTCGGGTTCTTTCCGGGAGATGATCGCCACGCCCGAGTAGCCCTTGCGCTGGCTGCTGGAGTAGTAGGCGTGCCAGCCCTTCGGTTCGCTGACCTCGGGGTCGAGCTGCTCCACGTGGGCCTTGGTCTCCTGGAGGCAGAAGACATCCGCACGGGGAAGCTGCTTCCAGGGCAGCAGGCCCTTGCGCGCGACGGCGCGGATCCCGTTGACGTTCCAGCTGTAGCAGCGCATATGTGTGGCCTTGCCGATCTCCTGGCGATGTAGTTTTTCGAGNCGGCAGGATACCTGTTCGGCGGAGGCTCTTCAAGACGAAGGGGATTCAATCAACCACCGCGACGATCCCGTTTCTGCGGAAATCTCCGCCGCCGGCGAGGGTTCCGTCAGCCTTCCTGTGGGCGACGTGCACTCCGCCGAAGAAGAGCCCGGGCTCGTTGAACTCTTCGAGTTCGCGAGCGTGCCGGAGGGCTCCTGAGAGTTTCGCGGGGCAGTCATCGATGGCGAAGCTCTCGGAGCTGAGGACCCCGTTTTCGACGTGGATCCTTCCCTGTGCGACGGCCTCCGGGGGTTGGAGTCCATCGAGGACCAGGGCGCATGCGACCTGGGAGATGGCGGTGCGGATCCTGTTGGCACCGCCTGAGCCCAGCACGCTCACCGCTCCACAGGGATGTTCGATGATGGTCGGGGCCATCATGGTTGAGAGCCTCTCGCCGGGGACGAAGTTGCCGAGCCCGGCCGGGAAGAGGTCCTCTTCGCCGAGGAAATTGTTCATCAGGATTCCCGTTCCGGGGACCTCGCGGCCATTGCCCTCGCCATGGCTCAAGGTGATGCCGGCGGCGTTGCCGGCGGCGTCGATGACGCTGATGTGCGCTGTTGAGCCCGGCGTCCGGGGCTCCGGCGGGCCCTCTTCTCCCGCGCCGGCGCTGTCGAGATTACGCCGCAGGCGGGCGCTGAAGAGCTCGCACGCATCGCTGCGGTCGAAGATGCCGGGGTCTTCGGCGCGCAGCTCGGAAACGCTGCGAAAGACGGCCGCGAGCTTTTCGTATCTTGCGGGGCTCGAGGCGGAGGTCTCCGCAACTCCGGTCTCATCGAGCAGGTCCAGGGTGTGCCGAATGCTGGGACCGCCGAAGGAGGGGGCGGGGTTGGTGAAGAGCTTCGCCTGCGAGAAGCCGAACTCCAGCGGAGCTCGAAATTCCGGTTTCCAGCTCTCGATGTCGTGGGCAGTGATTCTTCCGCCCGCGGCGGGGCCGAATTCATCGAGGACCGGCCTGTCGATTTTCTCAGCCAGCCAGGCGTCGATTTCTTCGCCGCCGCGGGCGCCAAGAGATCTGAGGGTCTCCGCCAGGACGGGGTTGCTGAAGGTGTCCCCGACCTTCAGCAGGTCCCCGTGCTCGTCGAAAAACTTTTCTCTGCCGAGTCGTGAGAGCCTGAGAATCCCTTCGAGGTATCTGAAGCAGACGACCTGGTAGTCCTGGACCTCGATGCCTTCCTCCAGGCAGCGAATCGCGGGAGCGAGCACGTCGCCGAGCTCCAGCCGGCCCCTGGCGCGCAATACGGAGCAGAGTCCGCCCAGGGTTCCGGGAACCGCGGCGGCGCCGCGGCCGATGTGGAAGGTCTGGGTCGCATCTCCCTCGGGAAAATAGATGTCGATGCCCGTGAAGTCAACCACTCCAGGGGTTTCCCCGAGTCCCGGCGCGTTGGAGAAGAGGTCGTAGACCTCGACCGAGCCGCGCTCAGCGTCACGATGGATCATCACTCCGCCACCGGCAAGGCTTGTAATCGAAGGCTCGCCGGCGGAGGTGGCGAAGGCGGCGGCGATGGCGGCATCGATGACGTTTCCGCCGGCTCGTATGATTTCCGCGCCCGCGTTGACACTTTGCTCCGAACTGGCGACGATTAATGCTGCCTGTGACATGGTCGCCAGAGTATAACCGCTGGAACTTTCAACCGGGGGTGCCTTTAAACCTGCCCGCAGGGTGCCGATAAATGTCCGACAAGCCTCTCATCGATGAAACACAAGCCGCCTCACCGCCAGGCGCCGACAGCGTGCTGTTGGCCAATGTCCGTCCCGAGGGTCACGAGAACCCCGAGCCGCGGGAGCGCTATGACCTGGTCGTGATCGGCGCCGGCGCCGGTGGACTGGTCAGCTCCGCGATCGCGGCGGGTCTCGGAGCCAGGGTGGCCCTGGTCGAGGAAAACCGGCTGGGAGGCGATTGTCTCAATACGGGCTGCGTACCTTCCAAGGGGCTCATCGCTGCCGCTCGTTCGTGGTACGCCGCCCGGCGGAGCGAGGAGCTCTTTGGAGGCCCGGCGGCCGCGGGCAAGGGGGATTTTCGCCGGGCCATGGATCGGATGCGCCGCCTCAGGGCATCCATCAGCCCTTCCGACAGTGTCGAGCGTTTCAGAGGGATGGGTGTCGACGTATTCCTGGGCACGGCTCGTTTTGATGGGCCCGCCCGGGTCGAGGTCGATGGAGCGAAGCTGAATTTCAGGCGTGCGGTCATCGCGACCGGCTCCCGTCCGGCACTGCCGGAGATCGAGGGCCTGGCCGAATCCGGCTGTCTCGACAATACCACCCTCTTCGATCTCGATGAGGCGCCCGCGAGATTGGTAGTTATCGGGGCCGGCCCGGTGGGCTGCGAGATGGCGCAGTGTTTCGCGCGCTTCGGCAGCGAGGTGACCCTCCTGGAGGCGGCCGGCGAGGTGCTTCCACGCGAAGATCCCGAGGCCGCCGCCCTGGTGCGGGTGGCCCTCGAGGACGACGGGGTGCGCTGCCTGCTGGCGGTCGAGGTCCTGGATGTCAAGGAGGAGGACGGGGGCGCCAGGATTCACTATCGCCAGGGGCAGGTCTCCGGAGCTGTCGAGGGAGACGAAATCCTGGTGGCGGCCGGACGTATTCCCAACGTGGAGGGGCTGGGACTCACCTCCGCCGGGGTGGGGGTCGACGATTCCGGGATCAGTGTCGATGGGCAGCTCAGGACGGATAACCCGAGGATCTACGCGGTCGGGGACGTCTGCTCGCGGGAGAGATTCACCCATGCGGCCGATGCGCAGGCCCGCATAGCGGTCCAGAACGCCCTCTTCTTCAGGAGGCTGGAGGTGCGTGGGCTGGTCGTTCCCCGCTGCACCTATACCAGCCCGGAATTGGCTCATGTCGGTTTCGATCCCGATGGTGCCAGGCTGGCGGGAATGGAGGTCGACACCCTGACCGTGCCCATGGCGGAGAACGACAGGGCTGTCCTCGATGGTGAAGAGACAGGCTTCCTGCGCCTGCATCTTCGCAGGGGCTCGGACAGGATCCTNGGNGCCACGGTNGTCTCGAGCCGTGCTGGAGAGCTCATCTCGGAGNTGAGCCTCGCGATAACTCACGGGCTGGGACTGAGGAAGCTGGGAAGCGCCATCCGTCCCTACCCGACCCGCTCCGAGGTAATCTCCCGCGCCTGTGGTAAGTGGCAGAAGAGGCGGCTGAGCCCGGGTCTCAGGAGAGTGCTCGAGATCTTCCTGGGCATTTTCCGCTGAAGGCGTTNCGCTGCGGNGGACTATTTGCCGGGAA
The DNA here is from genome assembly GCA_002695115.1 of Planctomycetota bacterium. Classification (GTDB taxonomy): domain Bacteria; phylum Planctomycetota; class UBA8108; order UBA8108; family UBA8108; genus UBA8108. The sequence continues at coordinate 8,427 of NZOA01000045.1, read as the reverse complement.
CCCTCCGGCCTGAAGCGTTAGAATNCNCGCCAGAGAGGCCACATNAGGAAACGCCAGGACCATGGTTCACGNAGACAGNTNTGACACCCAGCCGGAGNTGGAAGGATTCCACTCTCTGCCCGTGCTGTCCGCCGGGGGAGCNGTAGCCAGCGCGGCGCGTCCGAAGCATCCAGCCTGGGTGAAGGCGAAATTTTCCTACAATGAGCGCTACAGGTTCCTGGGTGAACGATTGAAGGCTCATGGGCTTCACACCGTCTGCGAGGAGGCTGAATGTCCCAATATCGGCGAGTGCTGGGGCAACGGCACAGCCACCTTCATGTTGCTTGGCGATGTCTGCACCCGGGGCTGCAATTTCTGTTCTGTCACCAGCGGTAAACCCGAAGCGCTGGATGAGAACGAGCCGGCAAAGGTTGCCGAGGTCATCGAAGATCTCGGGCTCGACTACGCGGTGCTCACCTCCGTGAATCGCGATGATCTGGCAGATCAGGGTTCCGTCGCCTTCGCCGCGACCATCGATGCGATTCACAGCCGCCTTCCTTCCTGCAGGGTTGAGGCNCTGGTGCCTGATTTCCAGGGCTCGCGCAAGTGCATCGCCCGCGTTGTGGATACGGCGCTCTACGTCTTCGCCCACAACATAGAGACCGTTCCGAGGCTCTATGACAGGGTCCGCCCCGGGGCCGGCTATGTTCGTTCGCTGGAGGTTCTCAGCGCGGCCAGGGAAATTTCCCGGGAGCCCCCGGTTCTCGAGAACCGCGAGGGTCCGCTGCTGACCAAGTCGGGTCTCATGCTCGGCCTGGGAGAGACGAGGGAGGAGCTGCTGGAGGTATTCGCCGACCTGCGCAGGCATGACGTCGATATTCTCACCCTCGGTCAGTATCTGCAGCCCACCGCCGGCCAGCTCGATGTCTTCCGCTACGTGACTCCCGCTGAATTCGCCGAGCTGCAGCGAGAGGCCGAGAGCATGGGCTTCCTGCAGGTCGTCTCCGGGCCGCTGGTCAGGAGCTCCTACCATGCCTGGGAAACGCCGGCNGCGGTCGCCGGGCGTGACGAATAAACCCGGGNGCCAGAAAACGGAGCTAATGGCTTGACGACTGCGATGACCTTTCTATCATAGCAGGACGCTTCTTATCGAAAGGTGGAAGCGAGTAGGGCCCCATCGTCTAGCCTGGCCCAGGACACAAGGTTCTCATCCTTGTAACAGGGGTTCAAATCCCCTTGGGGTCACCATTCTTTCGAGGGCCGCGGCGAGAGAGTCGCGGCCCTTTTTTTNACAATGACCGCGGGTCGCTGAGAGCCGCAGGCGGAATCCNGCAGCGGCCGGGAGGGACGGGTTAATGTCGGTGAGCATCGAGATCGAGGTTGGAGGGCTGATTCTGCAGGGTGAGCTTGCGGCAACCGGTTGCGCCGGGGCGATTGTCGAGAGTCTTCCGCTGGAGACGTCCTTCAATACCTGGGGGGAGGAGTTTTATTTCGAGATTCCAGTCATCTGCGANGCGGATGAAACCGCCACCATCGATGTGGAGGTCGGCACGATCGGCTACTGGCCGCCGGGCCGTGCGNTGGCGATTTTTTTCGGCAGGACCCCCATGAGCACTACCGATAAACCTGTTCCGGCCAGTGAAGTGAANCTGGTCGGCAGGCTCGAGGATGCTGAAAAACTGGTCGATTTCATGTCGGAAGATCNAATTATTGTCCGGCGGGTTGAATAGAATTTCCCCGGNGGCGTCAAAAAGGCTGGTTCACCGGAGTCCTGACCTTACAATCCATCCGCGCCTGGGAGCGTTAAGATCCATGCAGAAATTGACGAGCAACCTCGAGCTGAAACGGGCTCTCTTCCCCAGCCCGCGCGTGGGTCTTTCCTACAGGAAGGCCCCGGCTGCCTCGGTAGCGATTGAATATTGCGTGCCGGGCAATTACCAGCGGCTCGCCGTGAGCCTCGCGGAGGCCATCGAGGCCGAGCTGGGCGAGGCCGCGCAACTGCTTCCATCTCGTGATGGGGTCTTCGAGGTCTCCGTTCACGGGAGGGTCGTGTTTTCAAAGCGCGCCTGCTCACGCTTCCCCGATCACGAAGAGATCTTNTACCACCTGCGGAAGCGCTGATTTCCCGCCGGCGGACGGCCGAGAGCGGTCCGTTGACGGAATCACTTCCCGGGAGATTTCTTTTCCGGCCGGTCTCCACCTGCCTCGGCGAGCAGGGCGACGGCCTCGGGCAGCCAGCCGCTGCCCCAGGAGTGTTGCCGCCTGGGGCCATCGCGCCAGTGGTGCTCGATCTTCAGCGCGTCCATCCAGCCGTGGGCCTTTCGATGGTGGCNGCGGAAATTACCGTAATAACCCAGGAGCGCCAGGCGTTTTCCTCTCCCCAGGCGCCCCCCATTTTTTTTCAATAGCTTCTCGACCCGGTATTTCTCGAAGTTCTCCCGGTCGCCGAAGATGGGTCCCGTTCCGAAGGGGCCGGGCTTGTCGAGAGCCAGGGGAGCATCGAAGGCCGCGGCGGCGGCGAACAGGTCCGGGTTTCTCAGCAGAAGCGTGAAGGCGCCCCATCCGGATTTACTGAAGCCAACCAGCAGCCGGCNTTTTTTTCCTTNCGTCGCAGGGTAGGTTTTTTCAATAAACGGCAGGACGATCCTGGTGAGATAGGATTCCTGGCGGATGCGTGGATCGTCCGGGTGGTCGGCGTACCAGGGTAGATGCGAAAAGGTCGGAGCAACGCAGATCAGCCCGTACTGGTCGTGCAGTCCTGCCCGGCGGACGGTCTCCAGGCCGTTTCCCCAGCGCTCTCCGTCGAGCGCCTCGACCGGAAGAACATAGAGGACNCTGTAGAGGCGGNTTTTCTCGANCTTCGATGGAAGGAGNANCCTGANCTTCGTGGTGCCCGCCTGGTAGGCGGACTTCACCGTGTGAAGAATGAAAGGGCCATCGCGTCCGGCGGCTGAGAATTCCGGTCGATCCCGGTCAGCTCCAGAGCCCGGGATCTGCTGGAGGAGGAATAGGGCCAGTGGGAGGATGTAGCGCAGCGACATGGTTCTCGATCATGGTTGGGGCGGCAGGTCAATTCTCCGACCGACACCGGGCCTTTGCTCGAGGAAAACCCGCNTAAACACGTTGTTTCAGGTACCCTGTCGGTTCGTTTTCAGTGTAGCCCAAATTGAGTCGGGGCCTTACTATTGTATTGGGGCAAATCAATACACACATTGGCGAATGACCGCGGAGTTTCAATTGGCTGGTCAAAGAAGCGAAGGTAAGCTCGGAAGTGGCCGCTCAAGCCGTTTTTTCGGTTTCTTGACGGTCCTGTTCCTGGGCCTGTGGACCCAGGCCGCGGGGTACTGCTCGGTAGTCATCAACGAGGTTCATTACAATCCCCCGGCTCCGGATGGAAGAGATCTCGAGTTCATCGAGCTTTACAATTCCGGGCCCGTGGCGGTTTCGCTCGAGGGCTGGAAGCTCGAGGGGGGTGTCTATTTTGAATTCCCCGCCGGTTCAGCCATCGAGGCCTCCGGCTTCGTCGTTATTTGCCGTGACAGGAATTACTTCGCCGGCAGCTTCAACCTGGAGGAATCCGATCTCCTCGGTGACTTTGACGGGACCCTCGACAATGACGGGGACAACGTGCTGCTGCTCGATGGGATGAATGCCGTCGTCGATGTCTTGAAGTACGATGACAGGCTCCCCTGGCCGGCGGGATCGGGCTCGGTCGATGGGGGAGGAGCCTCGCTCGAGCGTGTGTGTGTGTCGGCCGCGTCGAATCTTCCCACCAATTGGTCCGTCGCGACGGCGAATACCCCGACGCCTCTGGCCGCCAATTCCAGGCTCGAATGTCCTCCGACTCCAGTGTCCGTGGCGGATGTCGTCATCAACGAGATTCACTACCATCCCGCGGGCGACTCCGAGCACCTCGAGGAGTTCGTCGAGCTCTACAATCATGGCCAGCAGGCGGTTGACCTGGGAGGTTGGAGCTTCACCGGAATAGAATTCGTTATTCCTCAGGGAACGATTCTCGGAGCGGGAGATTACGTGGTGGTCTGCCGTAACGCTGAGCATATCAGCAACGCCTACGGCGTGGCGAACGTCCTGGGTGACTTCGCCGGACAACTTTCCAACAGCGGAGAGAGAATCTCGCTGCTGGACGGTGATGGCGTGTTCGTGGACGCGGTACGCTACTCCGACGGTGGAGAGTGGCCCTGGGAAGCCGATGGAGAGGGGCGCAGTCTCGAGAAGTTCACGGCCGGCGCCGACAGCGGGGATCCTGCCAGCTGGACCAGCAGCGCGATCAGCCCTGGTGATTTCACCACGGTATCCATGGTCGGCCCGCTTGGCAGGCTGGTTATCCAGCGGCTTCTTATCGCGATTAACGGTGGTGGAGAGTTCGTTATCGACAATGTCCGCCTGCGTTCGATCGCGAATCCGGACCTGGACCTGATCGTGAATGGTGATTTCGAGGCCGGAGCCGAGGGGTGGGATATTCGCGGCAACGCGGAGGCCTCCAGCGTGGTGGACGGACTTGGTGTCGATGGCAGCCGCGGGCTTCGCCTGTTGACCCAGGCCTCCTGCGGCGAGGGATGCTTCTCCTGTTCTTCGAGAGACACCGTCGCCCAGTCTTTCAGGCCGGACAGCGAACTGGACCGCGAGGCGGATTACAGGCTCTCCTTCGATTTCAAGTACATCGAGGGTGACTCCAACCTGTCTCTGAGGCTCCTGCGCGGAGTGGAAATCTGTCTCAACGAGAAGCTCGTGAGCCCCGGGGTGGCTAATTCAGCCCGGGTGGATACGCTTCCTCCCTTCATCTCGAATCACGGGAGGTATCCCCGGGAGCCCACCTCGGAGGATCACACCTGGATTTCCGCCAGGGTGCGCACCCCCGGCGATCTGGCCCTCGAGTCGGTCGAATTGAATTACATGGCGGGCGAGAATGATCCAGTCACCCTGCAGATGTTCGATGATGGACAGCATGGCGATGGTTTCGCCCTTGACGGCGTCTACGGGGTGGAGATTCCCTCCCTCTTTGAGCACAACACCGAGGTCTATTACCGGGTTGTGGCCAGGGCCGCGGATGGAAGTGTCGGGGCCGGGCCCCGCTCCCATAGCGGAACCCGTATGGTCAAGCGGGAGTTGCACGGGTTCTACGTCAATGATGAGCAGCCTGACACCGGTCTTCCGGTCTATCACATCCTGATACCGGGGGTGAATGCCGCCAATCCCCGGGCCATCAACGCCGTGCTGAATTGCGATAATCTGCGACCGGGTTCGTTTGTCTATCGCGGCGACATCTATCCCGAGGTGGGAATGCGATTCCGGGGCAATACCGCCTGCATACTCGATAAGAGAAACCTCAAGTTCCGGTTCAACAGGGGGCGGTATTTCAAGGGCCTGAGAAAGCTCAATCTCCAGGGTCTGTGGACCGACAAGTCGTTGATCCGCGAACACCTCGCCTGGGACTTCATTCGCCAGCTCGGTATTCCCTACTGCGAGACAGAGTATGTCAGGGTTCATTTCAATGGCCGCTATCACGGGCTTTTCCTTTCGCTCGAGCATCCTGACAGCAGGTTCCTCGAGAGAAACGGCTTCGAGGGAGACGACTGCCTCTACAAGGCCAAGCAGCCGCCGCGCGATGGCGGGACACCGATCGGGGTCGCTTCCCATAGCCGGGTTTCCGATTACGCGGCCTATTGGGAGCAGGAGACCTGCGAAAACGAGGACTTCACCGCCCTGGCCGATTTCGTCGGTGACATGCATCTCGACGGGGTGGGGGGATCCTCGGCGNCGTTCTTCCAGGAGCGCAGCATGCCGGAGCAGCTCATCGGCTACCAGNTGANCCAGACGGTGCTCAACAATATCGACAGCTTCGCNAAGAACCACTTCCTGTGCTGGAACAGGGAGTCCGACAAGTGGACGCTTCTCACCTGGGATATGGANCTGGTGTTCGGAAAGAATTTTGATCCGGATGTTCGCCCGGTGGGAACCNTCAACGATTGCATGCTCAGTCCGGGCCGCGATCTGAACCCCTGGTTTTCGACCTCGGTTCGGGGCAATTCCCGCCTGCACCACTTCATGGAATTCTTTTTCAGCGCATCGGATGGCTATTACCAGCGTGCCTATCTCATCAGGCTTTGGGACCTTCTGCAGGAGAAGTACACCACTGAAGAATACGATTCGGTTATCGAGGACCTCGAGTTGCTGCTTGCCCGGGAGCAGAGCCTCGATTTCGGTCGATGGGGCCGTTCCACGGTCAATTGCGCCGCCGATTGCGGGACCAGGTGCGCCAATCTGCAGACCATGGTCGGTAATACGGCCGAGGTGAGGACCCAGCTGCGATTGCACAGGAATTACCTCGGCCAGTATATCTCGCGCTGGCATGCGGACGTCCGCAATCACGACCGGTTGAAGATAACCGAGATCATGTACCGTCCCTACAGCATCGGCTCCGAGCTGGAGTACATCGAGCTGCTGAACACCAGCGCCAGGGAGATCGACATCTCCGAGTGGGTCATCACCGGCGGTGTGAACTTCGTTTTCCCCCGTGGAACCACGGTGCCGCAGGATGGGATGGTGGTGGTGGTCCGGGACAGGGATGCGTTTCTCGAGCGGTATCCGGGTGTCCTGAACTCAGCCCAGGTTTTCGGTGATTACCAGGGTGCGCTCGACAACGGAGGCGATGAGCTTCGGCTCATGGATGCGGGTCCCGGCTATCCCGCGACGATAGATTACGTGAAATACGGGGATGGAGGCTCCTGGCCCGAGGTCAGGGCGGGCCATTCTATCGAGATGATCGAGGTGCTGGCCGATCTCGACAATGATCACGGCGAGCGCTGGAGAGCTTCGCAGCGGCGTGGAGGCTCACCAGGAACGGAGGGTGACGAGCCGCTGTTCATCCGTGGCGATACCAATGGCGACACCAGCGTCAATCTCTCCGATGCGGTCGGGATCCTGCTCTACCTGTTCCTTGGAGAGGAGGCTCCGGNCTGCCTGGACTCGGCGGATGCCGATGACGACTCGAACGTCAACCTCACCGATGCGACCTTTATCCTCAATTATCTTTTCCTTGGCGGGCCTGCGCTGCCCGAGCCCTTCCCGCTTTCCGGGGTGGATCCGACCGAGGACAATCTCTCCTGCGGTTTATAGGAGAGGAGACCCCTGTTGAAGCGAGCCCGGACCGATTCGTCGCGACAGACCGGGAAGGGCGCTGATGGCGTTCCCCGCCTGCTGGTGAGCGTGAGATCGGCAGAGGAGGCGCTCGAGGCGCTCGAGGGCGGCGCCGACATCATCGATATCAAGGAGCCTGGAGCGGGCTCTCTCGGTGAGGCGGACGCGCATGCGCGGCAGGCCGTGGTTCGCTCGGTGGCTGGCGCGGCGCCCATCAGCGCGGCCCTGGGTGANNTGCGGACCCGGGGCCGGGACTGGACGCTGGAGCATCAGCGCGGGATCTCGCTCTACAAGCTGGGACTCAGCCATACCCGGGAAGAGGACTGGAGAGGGATGCTCGAGCGGGCGCGCGGTCTTGTCCGCGCGGCGAGCGGGGAGGAGGCGGATCTCGTGGCCGTGGCCTACGCTGACTGGGAGCGGGCCTCTTCTCCTGAGCCGGAGAGCCTGCTGGAGTACGCCATCGAGAGAGGGTTCTCTCATTTTCTCNTCGACACNTGGGACAAGGAGGCGGGGGCTCTCCCGGTCCATGTCGGCTGGAGTGAAATCGCTGTNCTCGCAGGAAGGGCCAGGNGCNGAGNTGTCCGTTTCGTGGNCGCCGGCAAGCTCACGGCCGAACAGCTCCCGGCGGCGGCCGCCGCCGGCGTCGATGTCATTGCCGTACGCGGCGCAGCGACAGCCGGCGCGCGTACCGCGAGCGTCGAGCGGCGGGCGGTCAGGAAGCTGCGCCGCTGTCTTCGCGAAGTCCTCAGGACTGGGTAGAGAGGCTGTAGAGGATGCTTTCCTCAAGGTTATCCGCCCGCAGGTTGACCGCTACGACCCGTTGGACGTCCCTGGCCGCGGTCGGGAAGTACTCGTCAACCATGCCGAGCTCCGCGGCTTCGGTCATGGACATGCGCTCAGGGAAGGTGGTCGATTTCAGCAGGATGAGCTCCCGGGCCCTGAAGACCCTCGCCATGCGGGCGGCGATCGAGTCGCTGGTGACCCTCCAGCGCCGCGGCAGGGAGTCGATGCTTCCTTCGTCGAGCTCGGTGATGAACTGGTAGGGGTCGAAGACAGGTAGCTTGCCCGCCTTCCACAGGGGCTCGATGGATTCCACCGAATCGGCGAGCTCCAGTCCGGGCACCGCCTTCTCGACGACCCGCGCGGTGATGGAGAGCGTGCGCAGGGCAAGCCAATGGGATCTCGCCTCCCCGAGATTGTAGATGTGGTCCCATTTCCTGACCTGGTCCACCATCCCGCCGCCGCCGCAGATCAGGATTGAGCAGCTCCTGCTGAAGTCGCCGATGAAAT